>NZ_JBTRDW010000004.1:0-522493 GCF_054823405.1 Kluyvera sp. 1366 | reverse complement strand
ACCTGACCCCATGCCGAACTCAGAAGTGAAACGCCGTAGCGCCGATGGTAGTGTGGGGCCTCCCCATGCGAGAGTAGGGAACTGCCAGGCATCAATTTAAGACCCGTTACCGGGTCGTGACCTTCCCCGTGACGCGGGAAGGGCGAAACACCTGAAATCAGAACCATTGTCTGATATCAGTACAGAATCGGTGGAGCGGTAGTTCAGTTGGTTAGAATACCTGCCTGTCACGCAGGGGGTCGCGGGTTCGAGCCCCGTCCGTTCCGCCACTTAATTGATAAGCCCTGACTGAAAAGTCAGGGCTTTTTCATGTCTGCAATTTTGTCATTATTGTTGATAAAAAATCAAAATTCTTCTGCTTATATACGGATTTTTCAGCAACAATAAACCTGCCAAAATAATTCCCATCGAAACATAACGCTATACGATGAGGAAATTATGACAATCCCCGCCTTTGGTTTAGGTACTTTCCGCCTGCAAGATGACGTTGTAATCCATTCAGTTAAAACTGCGTTGGAACTTGGCTATCGCACAATTGATACTGCGCAAATCTATGAAAATGAAGCGGCTGTGGGGCAGGCGATCGCTGAGAGTGGTGTAGTACGCGGCGACTTGTTTATTACCACCAAAATCTGGATTGAGAATCTTTCGGCTGAGAAGTTGATTCTCAGCTTGAAAGAAAGTCTGGCGAAACTGCGCACCGATTATGTCGATCTCACTTTAATCCACTGGCCTTCTCCCGGATCGGCGGTATCGGTAAAAGAGAGCATGTTGGCATTGATGGCAGCAAAAGAAGCAGGCCTGACGCGGCAAATTGGTATCTCAAACTTCCCAATTGCTTTGATGAAAGAGGCGATTGACGCGGTTGGCGTGGAAAATATAGCGACTAACCAGATTGAGCTGCATCCCTTTCTGCAGAATCGGCAGGTGGTTGATTTTGCTAAAAAGAATGGTCTTCACATCACTTCTTACATGACGTTAGCTTATGGAGAAGCGCTGAAGGATGAGGTAATTAATACCATTGCACAGAAGCACAAAGCTACTCCGGCACAGGTTGTTTTGGCATGGGCGATGAAGTTAGGTTACGCGGTGATCCCGTCATCAACCAAACGTGAAAACCTGGCGAGCAACATGACAGCGGTTGATCTGCAGCTAGACGATCAAGATATGGCAAATATTGCCGCGCTGGATCGTCATCAGCGCTTAGTGGGTCCAGAAGGTTTGGCGCCAGACTGGGATTAATCGCTGCATCCCTTTTCAGCCCTGCACTCGCCAGGGCTGAGCTTTAACCCATTCACTCAGAAAATCGATAAACGCCCTAACGCGTTGGCTAACTCCTAAGTCACTGTAATAGACTGCATTAAAAGGCATCTCAACTGGGATACGCTGTTCAGCAAGCAGTTCAATAAAAGTACCATCGGCTATCTCTTTATCTACCATAAAATCTGATAAACACGCGATACCTTGGTCGCCTAGCACTAGCTGTTTAAGCGTTTCGCCGCTGTTAGATGACATTCCTGGCGTGATGTCATAAAGATCGCCACCTTCATCTGCGACTGGCCAGCGATTTAAGCGTGGCGTTTCAACGAAGCCAAGGCATTCATGCTGAGCCAAATCAGCTGTTGATGCAGGGACACCATATTTCGCCAGATAAGCCGGCGTCGCCACTAATTTGCGATAGCTTATAAAGAGCAAACGAGCGCGCAGTGTAGAATCCGTCAAATTGCCAGCGCGAATCGCCACATCGACTTTACGTTCGATGAGGTTAATAAAGCTCTCTGAAGAGATGAGCGATAGTGTGACATTGGGATAGCGCTCACGAAAGGGTTTAATCATCGGTAGCAACAGATGCAGAATTACGGGTGTGGCAGCATCAATACGCAGTACGCCCTGAGGCACCATCTGACGCTCAATCAACTCGCTCTCGGCGGTTGACATCTCCTGCATCAACTTTTGCACGCGGCGAAAATAATGCTCGCCCTCATGAGTGAGCGCTAGCTGACGCGTAGTACGCGTTAAGAGCGCGACACCCAGCTTATTCTCCAGTTTTTTAACCGTGCGACTCACCGCTGAATTGGCCATCTGCAATTGCTCTGCAGCGCGACTAAAGCTGCCGCTCTCCACTACAGCGATAAACACTTTAAGCTCATCTGACGATGCTTTCATTATCCCTCCAAAAGCAAAAGTCCACTCTCACTTTGCATCTTATTGTCATTAAAGCATGCGGCAACATTAACGCCCATCAAAACCTTAATGGGAGTTAATCACGCCAATTGCACTTTGGCCGCTGAAGATCAGTGCCTGTGCGATCGGAACGACAGAATTTGTTATTGTCGTTCTGAGCCCAACCATCGCTGAACAACTCCGTATTACGCTGCCTGCCGCGGTGAGCGTGATTCTGCATTGTTGAATATTATGGACTGGCGCAAACCCCGTGGATCGGCACCGTAATTGTACCTGGCGCGCTGCTGCTAGTGCGATTGAGTGGCCAACCCGATAAAACTCAGACTGCGATAGCGATGGAATAACCCGCACGAAAGCCTGCCAGCTGGCAGGCTTTTACATTGGTAAGCTGTGAGGCGAATTCCGACAATCAAGAACACCAATTGAAACCCCGCGCTAAAATCCCTATAACAGTCAGGTGAAGTGCGAGTCGTAAACCAGTTGGGCGGGAAAGTGCGGAAAAAAACTTATTCAATGCGTTATGTAGCCGGTCAGCCAGCAGAACGGATTTTTCCGCCGGGGGCAATGCTGCATCTTGGGCAGGCATTACCGCCTGGCGCACCTTTGCCAGCTGATCCCACACTGCGAGTTTTAGTCTGGAATATCTTTAAGCAACAGCGTGCAGACTGGATGTCTGTGCTCCAGGGTTTTGGCAAAGATGCCCACCTTGTTCTGCTGCAGGAGGCGCAGGCCACGCCTGAACTGGTCAAATTCGCCACCAGTAACTATCTCGCGGCCGATCAGGTGCCAGCCTTTGTCTTACCGCAACATCCTTCCGGCGTCATGACGTTGGCGTCTGCGCACCCTGTGTACTGTTGCCCACTACGGGAACGTGAGCCGCTACTGCGTTTGGCCAAATCTGCGCTGGTCACGGCGTATCCATTACCCACGGGCGAAATGCTAATGGTGGTGAATATCCACGCGGTCAATTTCAGTCTCGGTGTCGATGTCTACAGCAAACAGTTGGGGCCGATTGGCGAACAGATTCAACATCATCGTGGGCCGGTGATCATGGCGGGGGATTTCAACGCCTGGAGCCGCCAGCGCATGAATGCGCTGTATCGCTTTGCGCGGGAGATGTCTTTGCGTGAGGTGAACTTCACCGATGACCATCGCCGAAAAGCCTTTGGGCGCCCACTGGATTTCGTCTTCTACCGTGATATGAAGGTCAGTGAAGCTTCTGTGCTGGTGACGCGCGCATCAGATCACAATCCGCTGCTGGTTGAGTTCAACTCTCTCTACGGTATCGAGCGTTAAGCCAATACGCTTGAGCTCCCGCCTCGCAACCGTCACAACATTCAGCTGAAAATATTACAGCATAGGGTAAGTCAGAGCCTCAACAGGCTATATGCAGAATTTAGCAGAAGCAGAAAATGAAAAAGGCTGACAAAAGTCAGCCTTTTCGGGGCATTAGGTATCAGGTGTTGCGCTATTATTCACAAACAGCGTGAGCTTGTCGCCCGGCTGAATGTCTTTAGCGTCACTGTTCCAGCGCATAACGTCTTTGGTGTTCACACCGTGGCGTTTAGCAATACTGGCAAAAGAATCACCCTTACGTACACGGTAGGTGATGCTGTTGCCGTTATCAGCCAATTGCGTGCTCGCTTTGCCGTTCACGGTCAGAGTCTGACCGGTACGAACTGAAGCGCTGCGCAGATTGTTCTGCTGTTTCAGTGCACTGACGCTTACGCCAAGCTTGTTGGCAATGCCAGACAAGGTGTCACCTTTGCGTACCGTATAGCTGTTTCCTGCCGCACTGACTTTCGCCATCTCGGTAGGCTGCACGGAAGCGATATCACCGGAAGCCAGTGAATCGCGCAACTTAGCAACGTTGGACTTAGGCACCATAATGTAGTGCGGTCCATTTGGCGCAGTGGCACCGTTTTTATAACCGGCATTAAATGTCTTCAACTTGCTGAGAGACATTCCGGCCATATCGGCGGCCTGCGTCAGTTCAATCTGCTGTCCCACCTCTACGCGAGCTAAAGCACGGCTCTCGTTCGGGGTCGGCAGTTTGATACCGTAACGCTTGTTGTTCTTGAGAATCTCACTCAAGGCCAACATTTTAGGTACGTAAACCGTGGTCTCGCGGGGCAGCGATAAACTCCAGAAGTCAGTCGGCTTACCGCGCGCCTTATTCTGTTTCATCGCCTTCAGCACACGTCCTTCACCGCTGTTATAGGCGGCGATGGTCAGTAACCAGTCGCCGTCAAACATACCGTTCAGACGCTGCATCATATCCAGCGCTACTTTGGTCGAGGCCACCACATCGCGGCGTCCGTCGTACCATTGGTTCTGTTTCAAACCATAGTTTTTGCCCGTTTGTGCAACAATCTGCCAGATGCCGGCGGCATTCGCAGAAGATGTTGCGTGTGGGTCAAAAGCGCTCTCCACTATGGGTAGCAGTACCAGTTCCATCGGCATTTTACGTTTCTGTATCTGCTCGACAATCCAGTACATGTACGGCTCTGCCCGTAATGTTACATCGTGGAGATAGCTCTTATTTTTTAAAAATTTTGTTTTTTGTTCGCGGATCCGGCTGTTTTCCGGAATCCCCATCTTCAACTCGTCACTAATGTGATTCCAGAGATCAGTATCTTCTGCGAGGCTTGTTCCATCATCCTGCCATCGCGGCGACAACAATCGATCTCCGTACTTTCCATTTTCACCTTGACCAGCTGAAGACAGACTCTGGGCATGCTGTACGGGGATATTGGCGTCATTCCTTGATGCCTGACATCCTACCAGCAAGACCGAGGCGAGTAAGATCGCTTTAGCCTTCATGTGTGTGTCAATAGTTCGCTTAAAAGACGAGCAACTATACGTGACGGTCCACCACAACACAACCTCAAATATCAAAAGCGGTCTTTCTTCTCGCGTAGATCGGCGAAAGTTTGCCATAACGCTGATGATGAGACATTAGTGCCTAAAGCCTGTTGTAAATCAGCCTCTTGCGTGCGTAAAAATAAATTTATTTCCCGCTCTAAGGCCAGTTTTGTTGGTAAAGTGATGCGGTTTTCTGCGCGTAAGTCCTTAATTTGCTGATACCTTGCCAAAATTTTAGGGTCGTGGGGCAGAATAGCCGCAGCAAACTTCATATTGGATAAAGTGTACTCATGCGCGCAGCAAACGAGAGTATCTTCAGGGAGCTGATTAAGTTTTTGAAATGATTCGAACATTTGCTCTGCAGTGCCTTCAAATAATCGCCCGCAGCCGCCAGAAAACATCGTGTCACCACAGAAAAGATAAGGGGAGCTGAAATATGAGATATGTCCTAAAGTGTGACCGGGTGTTGCGATGACACGGAAATTCAGCCCAAGCAGGGTAAATTCATCACCTTCGGCCACAATACGCTTCGCCCCTTTATCTGCCGTTTCCTGTGGACCGAAAACCGCCACATCGGGATAGTGCTGCAACAGCTCATCCACACCGCCGACGTGATCGTGATGATGATGTGTCAGCAAAATCGCCACGGGTTGCCAATGATTGGCGCTGATTTTATCCAGCACCGGCTGTGCTTCGCCAGGATCGACTATCAAACACCTGTTGTCATCGTCCGTCAGTGTCCAGATGTAGTTATCCTGCAATGCGGGAATGCTGGTAAGATTCATAAACACCTCTCAGGTCGTAGAAAAAGGAAAATGGTAGAGCATGAAGCCGGCTAAAACACGCCAAATCCTGACTGCACCGCGCTCCTGGCGCGATATGCCAATGGGAGACTATTTTCGCGACGCGCTCACTCAGCAACTGCAGCCTTATCTCGGCAAGCTGTATGGCTTTCATATGCTTAAAATTGGCAGCCTCAGCGCAGAAATCAACACCAGCCAGTGTGCCATATCGCATCAGGTGAATGTGGGCATTGATGGCGATGAATTACAGGTTATCGCCAATAACACGCAATTACCCTTTGAATCTAAATCCGTTGATGCCTGTTTACTTGCGCACACGTTGGCGTGGAGTCAGGATCCGCACCGCGTACTGCGTGAGGTGGATCGGGTATTGATCGATGATGGCTGGATGATCATCAGCGGCTTCAACCCTTTCAGTTTATTAGGGATTAGCAAAGGCATTCCGGGTTTGCACTCGCGCGCGCCGTGGAGTGGACGGATGTTCAGCCAGGTACGATTGCTCGACTGGCTGGGCCTGCTGAATTATGAGGTGGTTTACCGCACCCGTTTTCAGGTGGTGCCGTGGCATCGGCAGGGCGGCAGGGTGATCAGCGCGCATTTACCGGCGCTCGGTTGTTTGAACATTGTGGTGGCACGTAAACGTACGTTCCCGCTAACGCCCACCAAAATGAAGAAGAATCTGAGTCAAAGCCAGCTACGGCAAACGGTTAATGTCACGCGCCAGTTTCGTGAAGTGAAGGATCAGGATTCAACCTGATAACCGATATCATCCTGAGTGGGCTTTCCCGCCGCGCTGCGTGCCAGTTCATCGCAGCGTTCGTTCTCCGGATGCCCCGCGTGGCCTTTTACCCATTCCCACTTAATTTCATGGTTGCTGAGCGCCACATCGAGGCGTTTCCACAGGTCGACATTTTTCACCGGTTTTTTATCGGCGGTTTTCCAGCCGCGCTTCTTCCAGTTGTGGATCCAACTGGTGATACCCTGACGAACATATTGGCTGTCGGTGCTGATCACCACCTCACACGGCTGTTTTAACGCTTCGAGCGCCACGATAGCCGCCATCATTTCCATACGATTGTTGGTGGTGAGGCGATAACCTGTACTGAACTCTTTTTCATGCGCGCCATAACGTAAAATGGCGCCATAACCGCCGGGACCGGGATTGCCCAGGCAAGATCCATCGGTGAATATTTCTACCTGTTTACGCATCTCTGGTAGACTTCCTTCTGACAAAACGCCAAGTCTGACATAAAACGAGTCCTATGAGCACTGCAAATAACCGCCAGATCGTCCTCGATACTGAAACCACCGGCATGAACATGATCGGTGTGCATTATGAAGGACATCGCATCATTGAAATTGGTGCGGTTGAGGTGATCAACCGTCGCCTGACCGGCAACAACTTTCATATGTATCTGAAGCCCGATCGGCTGGTGGATCCAGAAGCGTTCGGCGTTCACGGTATCGCCGATGAATTCCTTGCTGATAGGCCGATGTTTGCGGATATCGCCGACGAATTCCTTGATTACATCCGTGGCGCAGAGCTGGTGATCCATAACGCATCGTTCGATATCGGCTTTATGGATTATGAATTCGGCATGCTGAAGCGGGATATCGGCAAAACCGAAACTTTCTGCCAGATCACCGATAGCCTGGCGATGGCGCGTAAGATGTATCCCGGCAAGCGCAACAGCCTCGATGCATTGTGCAACCGTTATGAAATCGACAACAGCAAACGTACGCTGCACGGCGCACTGCTCGATGCCGAGATTCTGGCCGAAGTATTCCTGATGATGACCGGCGGTCAAACCTCGCTGGCATTTTCTCTGGACGGTGAGCAGAACAATCAGGGCGGCGCGGAGAACATCCAGCGCATTGTGCGTCCGAGTTCAGGTCTGCGCGTGGTCAGCGCCAGCGATGAAGAGATTGCTGCGCACGAAGGTCGTCTGGATTTGGTGCAGAAGAAGGGTGGTAGCTGCTTGTGGCGCGTGTAAAACGGCTGATTTTGCGTGCAAAATCGACGTTAAGCTGAAAAAAACGTCAAACGAAACATTCCCACAGAAAAAGCGTTGACGGGTGTGAAAGCTGCTATTAATATGCGCCTCGTTCTCGACGGGGAACAAAGCGCGGAGCGGTAGTTCAGTTGGTTAGAATACCTGCCTGTCACGCAGGGGGTCGCGGGTTCGAGCCCCGTCCGTTCCGCCAATCTATTTAAAGAAGCCGATGCAGAAATGCATCGGCTTTTTGCTTTTTCTAAATGGTGTCATTTTCCCTCATCCCCCGCCTTCTCACGCAACTGGGCGAAGGCGCTGATCGCGCTCGATGTTAACCCTCGCAGCGAGCTGCCCCTTCTCCCGCTAGCGGGAGAAGGTTGGGATGAGGGCCAGCGCGCACGCAACTTAATCCTTCTGTACCGCCACCGTCGCGCGATACGCCGCCACCGACTCTTCGCGGTCAGCGCGCGCCAGCCAGCGATAGCAGCCCGCACCCAACGCCACGCCGATAAACCAGCTAAAGTTCGCCACCGCATGCAGTGAAGGAATAAAGCTGATCACCAGACAAATGCCCACCGACGGCAGCAGCGCGGCAATCGCTTTCGGGTTGAAGCCGCCGCGATACCAGTAACGTCCTTTCGGCGTGTCATCAAACAGGTCATCCACGTAGACTTTGCTGCGTTTGATCAGATAGAAATCGGCCACCAGGATGCCAAACAGCGGCCCAATAAACGAGCCCAGCACATCCAGCGTGTAGTGAATCAGTTCTGGCGACTGGAACAGGTTCCACGGCGTCAGTAACACCGAACCGACTGCGGCAATCATGCCACCGGTGCGGAAGCTGATTTTCTGCGGTGAGCAGTTCGAGAAGTCGAATGCCGGCGAAACAAAGTTCGCCACGATATTAATGCCGATGGTAGCGATAATCATGGTCAGCAGGCCAATCGCCACCGCCACGTCGTTACCCACCATGCTGACAGTTTCAATCGGATCGGTGATCATTCTGCCGAACAGCGATTGCGTACCGGAGACAATCACCACGGTGACAATCGAGAACAGCAGGAAGTTGAACGGTAAGCCCCAGCGGTTGCCGCGACGAATTTCGCCCATGCTTTTGCCGTAACGCGAGAAGTCACCAAAATTCAGCAGCGGACCGGAGAAGTAGGAGACCACCAGCGCGGTGGCGGTAATCATCTGCCAGGTTTGCTCGCCGGTGCTCAACTGCTTGCTGGCCAGCGTAAAGGAGATACCATCGAAACCGGTTTTGTATACAATCCAGCCCGCCAGCGCCACCATCACCACGTACACCGCCGGACCGGCGACATCAATAAAGCGTTTAATCGCGTTCATGCCGTGCCAGAACACCATCGCCTGCAGTAACCACATCACACCGAAACAACACCAGCCCAGCTGAGATAAGCCGAGCCAGCTACTTTGCGTCATGCTGCTCAGGGTGGGGAAGAACTTCAGCAGCACCAGCATTAGCGCGTTAGCCGCCAGATAAGTCTGGATGCCGTACCACGCAAAAGCGATCAGCCCGCGAATAATCGCCGGGATGTTAGCGCCGAACACGCCAAACGCCTGACGCGAAATCACCGCGTACGGTACGCCTGCCATCTGGCTCGGTTTGGCCACCAGATTGGCGCACAGCTGCACAATGCAGATGCCCACTAACAAGCACAGCAGCACCTGCCAGCTCGCCAGCCCGAGGGTAAAGAAGCTGGCGGCCACCACGTAGCCGCCCATGCTGTGCACGTCCGACATCCAGAACGAAAAGATGTTGTACCACGACCAGTTCTGGTCGCGCGTCGGCGCCAGATCGTCATTACACAGACGTGGACTGTATTGTGCGTTGGCTTCAGAGGCCACCCGCGAGGTCACTTCAGAATGATTTGGCATGAAACCTGCTCCTCTCAACATCATGGAAAAATAATCACAGCGTGAAACGGTATTGCAGGATCCAGGCCAGAAATGATTTCTTGTATACAAAAAATTAATTTCACGTATACGATGTGCAGCACACAGTCACTTACCGGAGCAGGTAATGAAAAGTGAAACAGGCCAGAAAACGGCTGCCGATCTGAACGATCGCGATGAACCTATCTATCAGGCGCTGCTTACCGCCATCGTTGAGCATCAACTGCCGCCGGGCAGTAAATTGCCGGAAGAAGCCTTATCGGATGTCTTCGGCGTGAGTCGCACCGGCATTCGTAAGGTGCTGCAACGCCTCGCCGCGGTGCAAATGATCACTTTGTCGCCCAGGCGTGGTGCACAGGTGGCGACGCCGGGCGTGGATGAAGCCCGCGACATCTTCGCCACCCGCAGTTTATTAGAGTGCGCCAATCTGCCGGCGGTGCTGAGCCACGTGCAGGCACCGCACTTAGCGGCACTCGGCGTGCTGATTGAAGAAGAGCAGCAGGCACATGATCAGCATGATGGTGCCGCGGCGATTCGTCTCTCCGCCGCGTTCCATATTCAGCTGCAGGCGATCTCCGGTAACGCAGTGCTCACCGATATGGTGACGCGCCTGACGCAGCGTTCGTCGCTGGTGATTGCCGCTTACGGTGCACCGTGGCAGCGCGGCTGCCGATGCGATCATCACGATCGGCTGGTGGATCTGCTGCGGCAAAAAGATCTGCCGGGGTTGACGGCGGCGCTGCAGCATCACTTCGAACACATTGTTGCCAGCCTGCACTTTGAGCGCAGCGGCGAAACCTTGCCTGATTTCACCCGGTTATTTGCCGGTAACAAAGGAGCGGCATCATGAGCCTGATTCAGGTCATCAATCCCAACACCAGCTTAGCGATGACGGAAACCATGGGTACTGCCGCGCGCGCCGTCGCCGCGCCGGGCACCGAGATTCTGGCGGTGTGCCCGACTCACGGCGTCGAGTCGATTGAAGGTCATTTTGATGAGGCCATCGCGGCGATTGGTGTGCTGGAGCAGGTGAAACGCGGCAAAGAGCAGGGCGTGAGCGGCCATATCATTGCCTGCTTCGGCGATCCGGGATTGCTGGCGGCGCGTGAACTGGCAAGCGGCCCGGTAATTGGCATTGCGGAAGCGGCCATGCACACCGCCACGCTGGTGGCGACGCGCTTTTCGATTGTCACCACCTTGCCGCGCACGCTGGTGATTGCGCGCCATCTGCTGCAGCAATATGGCTTCACACACCATTGTGCCGCGCTGCACGCCATCGATCTGCCGGTGCTGGCGCTGGAAGACGGCAGCGGCGTGGCGCAGGAGAAAGTGCGTCAGCGCTGCATGCAGGCCAAACGCGAAGATGGCAGCGGCGCGATTGTGCTGGGCTGTGGCGGTATGGCTACGCTGGCGCAGGATCTCACCAAAGAACTGGGCATGCCGGTAATCGACGGGGTCAGCGCTGCGGTAAAAATGGTGGAGTCGCTGGTGGCGCTAGGCTTTGGTACCAGCAAGCACGGCGATCTCGATTATCCACTCGAAAAACCGCTCAGCGGAGCCTTTCAGCACCTAAACTAACCACTGGTTGAGCGACAGGAACTTACAGAATGAATGATGTATCTGGCAAGAAAGAGTACAGCTTCAACAAAAACTATCCCCGCGATCTGATCGGCTACGCTGGCAACCCGCCGCATGCGCAGTGGCCGGGCAAAGCGCGCGTCGCGGTGCAGTTTGTCCTTAATTACGAAGAGGGCGCCGAGAACAACGTGTTGCATGGCGACGCCGGTTCCGAGCAGTTTCTTTCCGATATCATCGGCGCGGCCAGCTACGCCGATCGCCATATGTCGATGGATTCGCTGTATGAATACGGATCGCGCGCCGGTTTCTGGCGCATCCACAATGAGTTTCAAAAGCGCGGTTTGCCGCTGACGGTGTTTGGCGTGGCGATGGCGCTGGCGCGTCATCCGGACATCGTCGAGGCGGTCAAAGCGGCGGATTACGACGTGGTGAGCCACGGCTGGCGCTGGATTCACTATCAGGCAATGGATGCCAAAACCGAGCGCCAGCATATGCAGCAGGCGGTGGACGTGTTAACCGACCTGTTCGGCAAAGCGCCAACCGGCTGGTACACCGGCCGCGACAGCCCAAACACCCGACGCCTGGTGGTCGAGCAGGGCGGCTTTAGCTATGACAGCGACTATTACGGCGACGATTTACCGTTCTGGACGCAGGTCACCTGTCAGGACGGCACGGTTAAACCGCATCTGGTCATCCCTTACACGCTGGAGTGCAACGATATGCGCTTCGCCTCGCCGCAGGGCTTCAACACGGCGGAGCAGTTCTTTACCTATTTGCGCGACACCTTTGATGTGCTGTACGAAGAGGGCGAAACGGCACCGAAGATGATGTCGATTGGCATGCACTGTCGTTTACTGGGACGTCCGGGGAAATTCCGTGGTTTGCAGCGCTTCCTTGATCACATTCAGCAGCATGAAGATGTGTGGGTGTGTACGCGGCAGCAAATCGCCGATCACTGGATCGTGACGCATCCGGCACCGAGCGCTTAGCCCCTCATCCCAACCTTCTCCCGCCAGCGGGAGAAGGCGCCGATCCGGCCCCGGTTTAGCAAATCACTCCACCCAATCATTCCCTCTCTCGCGTGCGGTAGCCCAATCATTCCCTCTCCCGCGTGCGGGAGAGGGTTAGGGTGAGGGAAAAAACAACTCAACTCATCAAACTCACCTGCGCCGCGACAATCCGCCAGCCGCACGGTAATCGCACCCACGTCTGCTGCTGGCGTCCGATTTTCTCTACACCTTCACGCGTAAATTCCGTACTGCACACCGCATAGTCATCGCCAAAAGTGGTGATCACCGTATTACGTAACTCGCGATCCAACCCTTTCGACGGACGCGCCGCGCGAAAAGCGCGGATCTCATCAATGCCATACAAATTCTCACCCGCGCCCAAACGCACGGTGCGTTTGTCGTGCCAGAACAGCTCATCCAGCACCTCAACATCATTGCCGATCAGCGCTTGCTCATAGCGGTAAAAGGCGGCGGTGACTTCGGCGAGAATTGCCGGGCGATCGATATGTTCAGGTGTCATTTTCAGGCGTCCATTAAGGTGGTTTGTGGCAGCGTCAGCCCTTGCTGTTGCAGCGCCCAGGCGGCGCGCAGTGCCAGATGTTCTTTAAACGGCGCAGCGATCAGCTGCAAGCCTATCGGCAAGCCGCTGGCGGTTTGCAGCGGCACGGTACAGACCGGTAAGCCGAGGAACGAAATCGGCTGGGTTAGCATGCCCATGCTGGCGCGCGTCGGCAAATGCTGGCCGTTGATATGAATGGTTTCCTGGCCGATGGTGGTGGCGGTGCAGGGCGTGGCGGGCGCAATCAGCACGTCAAACTGCTCAAACAGCGGCAGCACCTGCTGCTGGAAGTGGCGGCGGAAACGCTGGGCCTGCACGTACCACGCCGAAGGCAGCATTGCACCGGCCAGCAGGCGCTCACGCGAGTTGGGCTCGAACTGCTCCGGCTGCGTACGCAGCATCGGCAAGTAGTGATTGCCGCCTTCTGCGGCGGTCATGATAAAGGCCGCCGAGCGTGCGATCTCCGCATTCGGCAAGGTCACTTCGTCGATTGCCTGCAGCGCTTTAGCTGCCACCGCCACGGCGGCACGCGCTTCATCGCTGCACCAGGTTGAGAAGAACCCGCCGAGTACCACGCTGCGCACGCCTTCTGCGCCCTTGCTGAGCCCTGCGCTAGCTTGCGAGACGGGCTGCGCGGCCTGGAAGGCATCGCTGGCATCGGCACCTTGCAAGGTGTCGTACACCAGGCTCAAATCTTCAACCGAACGGGCAAACGGGCCGATGTGATCGAGGCTGGCGACAAACGGATGGCTGCCGCTGCGCGACAGGCGGCCGAAGGTCGGCTTCAGGCCAAAGATGCCGCACAGTGAAGCGGGCACGCGGATCGAGCCGTTAGTGTCGGTACCGAGCGAGAAGTGCACCAAACCCGCAGCCACCGCCGCCGCTGAACCGCCGGACGATCCGCCCGCCACGCGGGTTAAATCGCGCGGGTTGCGCGTTGCGCCGTAATGGGTGTTTTCCGTGGTAAAACCATAAGCATAGGCATCCATATTCAGCATGCCGGAGAGCAGCGCGCCAGACTGGCGCAGTTTGCTCACCGCCCACGCATCCTCGCGCGCCGCCGCGCGTGCGCTGAACAGGCTGGCACCGGCTAAGGTGCTGTGTCCGGCGACATCAAACAGGTTTTTCACCGCGTAAGGAATACCGGCTAGCGGCGGCAAGGTTTCACCGCGCTGGCGCAGCTGATCGATCTGATCGGCTTCGCGCAGCATGCGCTGACCGGTGACTTCGGTCCAGGCGTTGATCGCCTTATGCTGTTCAATCGCCGCCAGCGTGTTTTGCGCGATATCGCGGGCGCTGATCTCGCCCTGACTCAGCGCCTGCTGCAGGGCATTAATCGATAATGACGAAAGTTTCATGGATGAAACACTCCCGCCACTTCCAGGCGATCGTCGAGCGGCAGCGCCATCAGCGGCTCGGCCATGGCGGCGATGCGGTTGAACTGCGTCAGCAGCTCGGCGCGGCGCGCATCATCCAGCTCCAGCGCCAGAATCTGCTCCATTTGGGCGATATAGGTGGCCCAGTCCGGTTGTGAACTCATCAATAATCTCCGTTAGAAACCGGCGGCGCTGCCGTTGCTGCGCGGATCGAACGCGCCTTCCAGCATGCCGTTGTTGTGTCTGACGATCGCGCCCGCATGGCCGACTACTTCACTGAAATCGGGTAGCAGTTCAACCTCATGGCCGAGCGCACGCAGCTGCTGCACCGTTTCCGGCGCGATGCGCGCTTCGAGCTTGAGCGAATCGGATGATTGTCCCCACGTACGACCCAGCAGCCAGCGCGGCGCGCTCACCGCCTGCTGTAGCGGATGTCCCTGAATCACGTGACGGGTGAAAATCGCCGCCTGGGTTTGCGGTTGGCCGTCGCCGCCCATCGAACCGTACACCATGGTGCGGCCATCTTTGAGACGCGCGGCAGCGGGATTGAGGGTGTGGAACGGCTGTTTGCCCGGCTGCAGCGCCAGCAGATGATCGGGTTGCAGGCTGAAGGCGGCACCCCGGTTTTGCCAGGTGATGCCGGTGCCGGGCAGCACCACGCCGCTGCCGAATTCGTGATAAACGCTCTGGATAAACGAAACCGCTAATCCGCTGCTGTCCATCACGCCCATCCACACGGTATCGCCCGGCCCGCGCCCGGTGCCCCACGCAGCGGCTTGTTGATCGTCCACCTGCGCCGCCAGCGTGCTGAGGTGTTCCTCATCCAGCAGACGCTGCACATCAATGTCGATGTGGCGCGGATCGGTGATGTGCTTGTCGCGCAGCGCAAAGGCTTTTTTAGTGGCTTCAACGATGCGGTGCACGGTTTGCGCTTCATCTGCGTCAGCCATATTCAGCCGATCGGTAATGCCGAGGATCGCCAGCGACACCAAACCCTGCGTCGGCGGCGTCATGTTCCAGATATCGCCTTCACTGTGTGCCAGATGCAGCGGCGTGCAGCGGCGGGCTTGGTGCGTTTGCAAATCTTCGAGCGTGATTGGCATTCCCAGCGCAGTCATTTCGCGCGCCAGATGGTGCGCCAGTTCACCGCGATAGAAACTTTCCAGCCCGTGATCGCACAGCATGCTCAGCGTATTCGCCAGCGCCGGCTGGGTGAAGCGACTGCCGGCAACTGGCACACTGCCGTCCGGTAAAAAGGTGGCGGCAAAACCAGGTTGATGCTGCAACTCGTGCTGTTTGGCGGCGGTGGCGGCGGCTTGCGAGGCGGTGACCGGAATGCCGTCGGCGGCATAGCGAATCGCATCGCGCAGCAGGCGGGTTAACGGCAGCGGCGTCGCGCCAAGTTCCTGCGCCAGCGTTAACGCTTCCTGCCAGCCGCTGACGGTACCCGCCACGGTTAAGGCGGCTTTGGGGCCGCGATGCGGAATCTGCGTTTCGCCATGGTAGAAATCAAGATGTGCCAGCGAACCGGCTGCGCCGCTGGCGTCAATGGCGATGGGATCGCCGTTTGGCGGCACCACCAGCCAGAAGCCGTCGCCGCCCAAACCGTTCATGTGCGGGTAAACCACGGCGATGGTGGCAGCGGCGGCCACCATCGCTTCCAGCGCATTGCCGCCTTCGCGCAGCACCGCTAACGCGCTTTCGCTGGCGAGATGGTGCGGCGTAACGGCCATGCCTAACGGCGCCATGTTGCTCTGTATCATAAAGAACTCTTTTTCTGGGTACGTGGTTAATGGGAAGCAAGAGCTGTTCCAGTTTTGAACGGACATCAATCTGGATCGATTTATGCTAGCTTGTGATGAAACGAAAGTTACAGGACCGATGATGAAACAACTTGATGAACGCCTTCGTAGTCACTATCCGCAACTGTCGCCGCAGGAGCAGCGCATTGCCGACTTCGTGTTTGACCACTTTGATGACCTGATCAGCTACAACAGCGCCGAGCTGGCGCGGCTGAGCGGTGTGTCGAAGGCCACGGTCAGCCGTTTATTCAAGCGTCTCGGTTACGAGAAATATAAGGACATGCGCGACGAGCTGCGCATCCTGCGCCAGAGCGGCATGCCGCTCACCGATAACCGCGATGCGGTGCAGGGCAACACCTTGCTGTCACGCCACTATAAGCAGGAGATGGCCAACCTGACGCAGTGGGTCAACAGCATCGATCCACAGCAGTTTGGCGAGGTGATTAGCGCGCTGGGCGCGGCAAAACGGGTATTTATCATCGGCATGCGTAACGCCTATCCGGTGGCGCTGCACCTGCGTCAGCAGCTGATGCAGGCGCGTCCGCAGGTGCATGTGCTGCCGCAGCCGGGCCAGACGCTGGGTGAAGAGCTGGTGGATATCACGCCCGACGATGTCGTGGTGGTGATGGCGTTTCGCCGCCGTCCACGCATCATTCGCCCGCTGATGCAGCAGCTGCAGCAGAGCAACATTCCCGTGCTGGCGCTGTGTGAGCCGCAGGCGCAGGGCATTATCACACTGGCGCGCTGGCAGCTTTGTGCGCCGCTCGACAGCGTTTCCGCTTTTGATAGCTACGCCTCCGCCATGAGCCTGATTAACCTGCTGGCGAATGCGTTGCTGCATGAAATGTTGTCGCAGGGCCGTCAGCGCATCCATCAAATTGCCGATCTTTATCAGCATCTCGACGAGCTGGAACACCGTTAACGGGCGCCATTGTGGTGCATTGCACTGTTTTTGATCGTTAATTCCAACGGGCGCGAAGCCCGTTTTTGTTGCCTTCAACGCGGTAAACCCCCGTTTTTTCGCCTTTCTTCTCCCAGCACTGCGGTTGGCACATTAGTTGCAGAATGATTCATCAAGAATCTTTTGTTTCACGTAAACTCACCGGGGTGCATAATGAAAAAAGTATTATTAGCGGTAGCGGGCGCGGCATTGCTGATGGCGCAGGTCGGGAGTGCGATGGCCGATCAGCTGCAGGATATCCAGAAGCGCGGCGTGATCCGCGTAGCGGTTCCGCAAGACTTCCCGCCGTTCGGTTCCGTGGGTACAGACCTGCAACCGCAGGGCTACGATATCGACATGGCGAAGTATCTCGCCAAACAGATGAAACTGAAATTGCAGCTGGTGCCCGTTTCCAGTGCCAACCGCGTGCCGTATCTGCAGACCGATAAAGTCGATCTGGTGATCTCCAGCATGGGTAAAAACGCCGAGCGTGAAAAAGTGATCGATTTCACCCGCGCTTACGCGCCGTTCTTCCTCGGCGTATTTGGTCCGAAAGGCGAAACGCTGAAAGATGCGGCAGCGCTGAGCGGCAAATCCATCGGCGTCACGCGCGGTGCAGTGGAAGATATGGTGTTAAGCGATATCGCCCCGAAAGAGGCGCAGGTGAAGCGTTATGAAGATAACAACACCACGCTGTCGGCCTACCTTTCCGGACAAGTGCAGTACGTTGCGACGGGCAACCTGGTGGTGGCGGCGATTGCACGCCAGAACGCCGAAAAAGCGCCGGTTGCCCAGTTTATGCTGAAAGATTCACCGTGCTACATCGGCCTGAAAAAAGATGAGCCGGCGCTGAAAGAGAAAGTGAATGCGCTGATTGAGCAGGGCATCAAAGACGGCACGCTGAACAAGTTGTCGGAAGAGTGGCTGAAAGCGCCGCTGCCAGCGAACCTCGGCGCATAAAGTATGACGCAACTTAACTTCGCCGATCTCTGGCCGCACTGGCCAGAGTTGCTGGCCGGACTGTGGGTCACGATTCAGATCACCGTGCTCGCCACCGTGGGCGGTGTCAGCCTCGGTATTCTCGGCGCGGCGCTGCGCAGCGGCAAACCGAGCTGGGCGAGCCGCATCTGGGGCCTGTACGTCGAATTGATTCGTAATACGCCGTTTGTGGTGCAGCTGTTTTTCATCGTCTTTGGTTTGCCCAATCTGGGTCTGAAACTGACGGCGGGCGAAGCCGCGCTGCTGGCGATGTTGATTAACCTTGGCGCGTACAGCACCGAAATTATTCGCGCCGGCATTCAGGTGACGCCGCGCGGGCAGTGGGAAGCGGGGCGCGTGCTGGGATTGACCCGCACGCAAACCTTTATTCGCGTGGTGTTGCCGCCGTCGCTGCAGCGTATTTATCCGGCGCTGGTCAGCCAATGCATCATTGTGATGCTCGGCTCGTCGGTGGTGTCGCAGGTGTCGTACGAAGAGTTGACCTTCGCCGCCAACCTGATTCAGTCGCGCACCTTTTTGAGTTTTGAAGTCTATTTCGTGACCACGCTGATCTATCTGGCGTTGTCGATTGCCATGCGCCAACTGCTGCTGGCGCTGGGACGTAAATGGTTGGGAGCGCAGCCGGCATGATGACGCAATTTACCGACTGGGACATCCTGCGCAACCTGCTGCTGGCAGCGCGCTGGACAATTTTACTTTCGCTGGTGGCGTTTTTTGGCGGCACGCTGGTGACCTTGCCGCTGCTGTTTATGCGCCTGCTGAAACGTAAATGGCCGATGCGCCTGGTGCGCGCCTACACCGAGCTGTTTCAGGGCACGCCGCTGCTGATGCAGCTGTTCCTCGCCTTCTTCGGCGTCGGCTTGTTCGGCATCGACGTGGCGCCATGGACCGCCGCCTCGCTGGCCTTAACGCTCTACACCAGCGCGTTTCTGGTGGATATCTGGTACGGCAGCATTCGTGCCCTGCCAAAAGGGCAGTGGGAAGCGTCGCGCTGTCTCGGCCTGACCTTTGGTCAAACGCTGTTTCGCGTGGTCGCGCCGCAGGCGATTCGTATCGCCATCGCGCCTACGGTTGGGTTTGCCGTGCAGGTGATTAAAGGCACCGCGCTGGCCTCGATTATCGGTTTCGTCGAGCTGACCAAAGCCGGCACCATTTTGAATAACGTGACGTATGAGCCGTTCAAGGTGTTTGGCCTGGTAGCGCTCGGTTACTTCCTGATGTGTTATCCGCTGTCGCGTTACAGCCAGTACCTGGAGAAAAAATTCAATGCCGCTCATCACCATTAATCAGGTACAGAAGTACTACGGCGACAACCACGTCTTGAAAGGTGTCGATCTCGATGTCGATCACGGCGAAGTGATCTCGATTATCGGCCGCAGCGGATCGGGTAAAAGTACCCTGCTGCGCTGCATGAACGGGCTGGAAGGTTATCAGGAAGGCAGCATCAAACTCGGCGGTATGACAATTACCGACCGCGAATCGCAGGCGCGTGAAATCAGCCGTTCGGTCGGCATGGTGTTCCAGAACTTCAACCTGTTCCCGCACATGACGGCGCTGGAAAACGTGATGCTGGCGCCGCGCCGCGTGCTGAAGAAAAGTGAAGCCGAATGCCGTGCGCTGGCAACGCAGATGCTGGAGAAAGTCGGCCTCGGTGAGCGCATCAATTACTATCCGGCCAATTTGTCGGGCGGTCAGCAGCAGCGCGTGGCGATTGCCCGTGCGCTGGCGATGCAGCCCAAAGTTTTACTCTGTGATGAGATCACCTCCGCGCTCGATCCCGAGCTGGTGGGCGAAGTGCTGAAAGTGCTGGAGCAGCTGGCCGCCGAAGGCATGACGTTGATTCTTGTCACCCATGAAATGAACTTCGCCCGCGACGTGGGCGATCGCGTGGTCTTTATGCATCAGGGGCGCGTCTGGGAGCAGGGCGACAGCAAAACGCTGTTCGCCAATCCGCAAACCGCGGAGCTGAAGCAGTTTATCTCTACCGTGCGCCTCTAAGCTTTCTTTAAGGAATACAACATGGATATCAGCCAATTTTCGCAAATCAATCCGCCACAGCGTCTGTTGATGGGACCGGGCCCGATCAATGCCGATCCGCGCGTGCTGCGCGCCATGTCGAGCCAGCTGATCGGCCAGTACGATCCGGCGATGACGCACTACATGAACGAAGTGATGGCGCTGTACCGTGGCGTATTCCGCACTGAAAACCGCTGGACGATGCTGATCGACGGCACGTCACGCGCCGGTATCGAAGCGATTCTGCTGTCGGCGATCCGTCCGGGCGACAAAGTGCTGGTGCCGGTGTTTGGCCGTTTCGGTCATCTGCTGTGTGAAATTGCCCGCCGCTGCCGCGCGGAAGTGCACACCATTGAAGTGCCGTGGGGCGAAGTGTTTACGCCGGATCAGATCGAAGACGCGATCAAAAAAGTGCAGCCGCGCCTGCTGCTGACGGTGCAGGGCGATACGTCCACCACCATGCTGCAGCCGCTGGAAGCGTTGGGCGCGATTTGCCAGAAGTATGGCGTGCTGTTCTACACCGATGCCACCGCGTCGCTCGGCGGTAACGCGCTGGAAACCGATGCGTGGGGCCTGGATGCGGTCTCAGCCGGGATGCAGAAGTGCCTTGGCGGTCCATCCGGTACGTCGCCAATCACGCTGAGCCCGCAGATGGAAGCGGTGATCCGCAAGCGCAAGTGCGTGGAAGAGGGCATCCGCACCGCCGATCATCAGGATGGCGACGACGAGATGATCTACTCCAACTATTTCGATCTCGGCATGATCATGGATTACTGGGGCCCGGAACGTCTCAATCACCACACCGAAGCCACCACCGCGCTGTTTGGCGCGCGTGAATGTGCGCGTCTGATATTGGAAGAGGGATTAGATAACGGCATCGCGCGCCACAAGCTGCACGGCGATGCGCTGCTGAAAGGCATTCAGGGCATGGGCCTCGAAACCTTTGGCGATTTAAAAAACAAAATGAATAACGTGCTCGGCGTGGTGATCCCGCAGGGCGTGAATGGCGATCAGGTGCGCAAGCTGGTGCTGGAAGATTTCGGTATCGAAATCGGCACTTCGTTTGGTCCGCTGCACGGCAAAGTGTGGCGCATCGGCACCATGGGCTACAACGCGCGTAAAGATTGCGTGATGCAAACCCTGAGCGCGCTGGAAGCGGTGCTGAATCATGTTGGCTTCCGCACCACGCAAGGCGCGGGGATGCAGGCGGCGTGGGATCTTTACGGGAGCCGCGCATGAATAAAAGCCTGATGACCGCCAGCGAGGCGCAGATCGCCGCCGCTCGCGTCATGGCGCGCTGTGATGCGCTGGCTGAGATCAGCGAAAGCGAAGATGGCCTGACGCGCGTTTATCTGTCGCCGGAACAGCTGCGTGCTAACGCGCGCGTCGGCGAATGGATGCAGGCCGCGGGCATGACGACGTGGCAGGATGCAGTAGGCAACATTTGCGGTCGCTACGAAGCGGCGCAGGCGGGCGCGCAGGCGCTGCTGCTCGGTTCGCACCTGGATACGGTGCGCAATGCCGGTCGCTACGACGGTATGCTCGGCGTGTTAAGCGCCATTGAAACCGTGCAGTGGCTGCACGATCGGCAGCAGCGTTTGCCGCTGGCGATTGAGATTGTCGGCTTCGGCGACGAAGAGGGCACGCGCTTCGGCATTACGCTGCTCGGCAGCCGTGGTATTACCGGCAGCTGGCCGGAAAGCTGGGTGACGCACCCGGATGGCAACGGCATCACCGTGGCGGAAGCGATGCAGGATGTCGGTTTCGATGCGGCGAAGATTCACGACGCGGCGCGTCAGGTCAATGACATCGCCGCCTATCTGGAACTGCATATCGAGCAAGGTCCGTGTCTTGAGCAGGAAGATTTGGCGCTTGGCGTGGTAACGGCGATCAACGGCGCGCGTCGTCTGAACTGCAGCTTTATCGGTGAAGCGGGTCACGCGGGCACTGTGCCGATGACGCATCGCAAAGATGCGCTGGCCGCTGCCGCTGAATGGATGGTGTTTATTGAGCACACCACGCAAGAGCACGATCCGCAGCTGGTGGCGACCGTCGGCACGCTGAGCTGCTTGCCGGGCGCGGTCAACGTGATTCCGGGTGAAGTGCAGCTGTCGCTTGACGTGCGCGGTCCGCAGGATGAGCCGCTGGAGCGTTTACTCTCTACGCTGCTCACCCAGGCGCAGGCGATTGCGCTGCGTCGCGGCTTAACCTTCAGCGCCAACGAGTATTACCACATTGCCGCTACCGCCTGTGATGCGCGGTTGCAGCAGGCGCTGAGCCACGCGGTAGAAACCGTGCAAGGGCGCAGCCTGTCGCTGCCGAGCGGCGCGGGGCATGATGCAATTGCTATCGCCGAGCGCTGGCCGGTGGGCATGCTGTTTGTGCGCAACCATCGCGGCATCAGCCATCATCCGGCGGAATCGGTACAAACCGCTGATGTGGCGCTGGGCGTGCAGGCTTATCTGCAAGCGGTTTGCGATATTGCGCGCGCTAAGGAATAAAGATGGATTTGGTCAACTTTAATCAGCTTTCACCTCAAGCTGCGCAGGCGGCGATTGCGCACTGCGTGGCGATTCCCGCCTGGCAGCAGGCGCTGGTGGCGGCGCGACCTTTTGCCGACGTTGCGGCTTTACAGGCCGAAGCCGATCGTTTGGCGCAGCGGTGGCAAGCCGCTGATCTTGAGCAGGCGCTGAGTGCCCATCCACGTATTGGCGACAACGTGGCGGGCGCGGACAAAGAGGCCACGCTGTCGCGCAGTGAGCAGTCGGCGATGCAGCAGGCGGACGGCGCGCTGCAATTGGCGATGCTGGCGGGCAATCAAACCTATGAGCAGCGCTTTGGCCGGGTGTTTCTGATTCGTGCCAAAGGGCGCAGCGGCGAAGAGATGTTGGCGGAATTGCAGCGTCGGCTTAACAATGATGCAGCGAGTGAACAGCGTGAAGCGCTGGCGCAGCTGCGTGAAATTACCCTGTTGCGGCTAAAGGAGAGCATCACATGAGCACCATTACGACGCATATTCTCGATACCGCGCTGGGCAAACCGGCGATTGGCGTGGCGGTTTCGCTCGAGCAAAATAGCCCGGAAGGCTGGCTGCCGCTGGTGGAAGGCAACACCGACAGCGACGGACGCATTAAAGATCTGACGCCCGAACCGCTGGCGCCAGGTCATTACCGTTTGACGGCGGAGATTGGCGACTACTTTGCTGCCGAAGGGCGCGATGCGCTCTACGTGAGTGCGCAGATTGATTTCGTGATTGGCGCCACAGGCAGCCATTATCATCTGCCGTTTCTCATCTCGCCGTGGTCGTGGTCGACTTATCGCGGCAGCTGATAATGTGCGCCACTTCACGCGCTGCGCTTGAAAGCCAGTAACTATCAAAACCTTCGGTTCATCCAAATATATTCCTGGCGAAAGTGCGGCTAATCTTAGTCGCATATTAGAAAGCAATATGAAGCCAATGGAGCCGATAAACATGAGCACGCACGACAATAACGATAATGCAGCAGCCGCAGGCAAGTGCCCCTTTCATCACGGGGCGTCTGAAGAGAAGAGTGTTCTGGCGCGCGGCGCCGGTGGCGGGACATCCAACCGCGACTGGTGGCCCAATATGTTACGCGTCGATCTGTTAAACCAACATTCCAACCGTTCCAACCCGCTTAGTGACACCTTCAACTACCGCGACGAATTCAGCAAACTGGATTACTCCGCGTTAAAAGCCGATATCCGCGCACTTCTCACCGATTCGCAATCCTGGTGGCCAGCCGACTGGGGCAGCTATATTGGGCTGTTCATTCGCATGGCGTGGCACAGCGCGGGTACTTATCGCACCATTGATGGTCGTGGCGGTTCAGGTCGCGGTCAGCAGCGTTTTGCGCCGCTGAACTCATGGCCGGATAACGTCAGCCTCGATAAAGCGCGTCGCCTGTTATGGCCGGTAAAACAGAAATATGGTCAAAAAATTTCCTGGGCCGATCTCTATATCCTGGCGGGTAACGTCTCGCTGGAAAACGCCGGCTTCCGCACCTTCGGCTTTGGTGCCGGTCGTGAAGACGTGTGGGAACCGGATATGGATGTGGATTGGGGCCACGAAACCGAATGGCTGGCGCATCGCCATCCAGAAGCGCTGGCCAATGCACCGCTGGGCGCTACCGAAATGGGCCTGATCTACGTCAACCCGGAAGGCCCGGAAGCCAGCGGCGATCCAAAATCAGCGGCGCCGGCGATTCGTGCCACCTTCGGCAACATGGGCATGAACGATGAAGAGATCGTGGCGCTGATTGCTGGCGGTCATACTTTGGGTAAAACCCACGGCGCGGCAGAAGCCAGCCATGTTGGCGTTGATCCTGAAGAGTCACCGATTGAAGCGCAGGGCCTTGGCTGGACCAGCAGCTATGGCAGCGGCGTGGGTAAAGATGCCATCACTTCAGGTCTGGAAGTGGTGTGGACGCAAACTCCCACGCAGTGGAGCAACTACTTCTTCGAGAACCTGTTCAAATACGAATGGGTACAGACACGCAGCCCAGCAGGCGCCATCCAGTTCGAAGCGGTTGATGCCGAAGCGATTATCCCGGATCCGTTTGATCCAGAGAAAAAACGTAAACCAACTATGCTGGTGACCGATCTGACGCTGCGTTTCGATGAAGAGTTCGGCAAGATTTCGCGCCGCTTCCTCAACGATCCGCAGGCGTTTAACGAAGCCTTTGCCCGCGCCTGGTTCAAACTGACGCACCGCGATATGGGACCAAAAGCGCGTTACATCGGTCCGGAAGTGCCGAAGGAAGATCTGCTGTGGCAGGATCCGTTACCGCAGGCGATTCATCAGCCAACGCCGGCTGATATCAGCGAGATTAAAGCGCGCATTGCGGCTTCAGGTCTGAGCGTCAGCCAGCTGGTTTCAGTGGCCTGGGCTTCAGCCTCCACCTTCCGTGGCGGTGACAAACGTGGCGGTGCCAACGGTGCGCGTCTGGCGTTAGCGCCCCAGAAAGATTGGGCGGTGAATGCCAGCGTAATCAATGATGTGCTGCCAATCCTGCAAAAGATTCAGCAGGAATCAGGCAAAGCATCGTTGGCCGATGTCATTGTACTGGCAGGTAGCGTGGGTATCGAACTGGCCGCTTCAGCCGCTGGCGTGGCAACGCAAGTGCCGTTTACGCCGGGCCGTGTGGATGCGCGTCAGGATCAAACCGACGTTGAGTCGTTCAACTTCCTGCAGCCGCTGGCCGATGGTTTCCGTAACTATCGCCGCAGCGCCAAAGGTTCTTCAACCGAAACGCTGCTGCTGGATAAAGCCCAACAGCTGACGCTGAGCGCGCCAGAATTGACGGTATTGCTCGGTGGCCTGCGCGTATTGGGCACCAACTTCGACGGCGGCCAGCACGGCGTATTTACCGATCGCGTTGGCGTACTGAGCAATGATTTCTTTGTTAATCTGCTCGACATGCGCACCGCGTGGAAAGCCACCGATGAGAGCGAAGAGCTGTTTGAAGGTCGCGATCGTCTGAGCGGCGAAGTGAAGTTCACTGCGACACGTGCCGACTTAGTGTTTGGATCGAACGCTATCTTGCGCGCGCTGGCCGAGGTTTACGCCAGCAGCGATGCGAAGCAGAAGTTCGTGACCGACTTCGTTGCCGCATGGACAAAAGTGATGAATCTGGATCGCTTCGAGCTGTAAGCTTAAAAAGCCGCAGCGGATTTCTCTGCTGCGGCTTCCTCTTTTAATCTTCGCGAAACGCTTCGAAAGGCAGGTTAAAACGTTTAGCCAGCGCGGCTTTGTGTTTGTCTGTCAACGAACGTTCTCCTTTCAAAATTCGGTTTACATAAGAACGCTGACCAATTTCATTCACGAAGGATGACTGATTGAGATTATGTTGATCCATCAACACCCGCAGTAACGCGACACCGCCAGGTAATGCAGTGACACGCGCGTTGAACGCAGCAAATTCCGGCGCACTATCTTCATATTTCGCCACTTTATCGGTGAGCATTTCAATCAGCGGATGATCAGGTTGATGTTCAATCAGATACTCCACCAGTTCTAACGCCTGCTCATAATCAGCTTTCGCGTTACTTCCGCCCAGCAGCGGGACGGCTTTAATCAGATTGTTGCTGGCCTGGATGGCTTCGGCAATCATTCTTTGTTCTCCCGATAATGCTTTACCCATTTGTCATACTCGGCATGCGTTACAACGTGTTTAATGAAGATTCGTTGGGCTATAAAATCAGCAAAAAACATCACTCTGAGATTATTTCCGCCTATGTTAATCACCCACCATTTCGCCCGGTATTTCATTCGGTCAAGACTTGGAAAAAAGGCTCTGAGCGCATCTGGATCGGCAAAATCGTTGCCATTTAAAGTTCGATAAGTGGCATCCAATGCTGCTGCATCATTTGGAAAACTCCGTGTCGCTTCTGTAAACACTTTCCTTGAGATAACGTGCATCATTCCCTCGACATGTTCCAACATGGAAACATGGTAGCGCAACAATGCCATGTTTCCAAGCAGGAAACAAAATTTTAGCGGGTTTTTAAGAGAGGGGAAAATGTGCTGCGCAGCGTCCACGCGGCAAAGAGGCTACTTCAGCGTATACCCATCCGCATCGCGCCAAGCCGGGAAGCGTTCGCGGTAGGCTTGTAACTCCTCCAGCGAAAGTTCCGCATCAAGACGCGCACGCGCAAAGGGCTCTCCACTCGCCAGAATCTCACCCAGCGGCGAAATAATCCTGCTGTCACCACTGTATTGATGCTGATTGCCATCGCTGCCGACGCGGTTACAACCGGCGATATAAGCCTGGTTTTCAATTGCACGGGCTAACAGCAGCGATTGCCAGTGCAGCGCACGCGGTGCCGGCCAGTTGGCGACATACAGCGCCAAATCGTAATCGTTGTGGTTACGCGAAAAAACCGGGAAGCGCAGGTCGTAGCAAATTTGCGGCAGAATCCGCCAGCCGCGCCACTCAAATACTTCACGTGTTTCACCCGCCACATAGTGCTGATGTTCATTGGCCATGCGGAACAAGTGACGTTTGTCGTACTGATGCAACGTGCCGTCTGGCTCGACCAGCAAGAAGCGGTTCACCGCGCCTTTTTCCGTCTGGATTGCGGCGCTGCCGCCGACTAACGCATTGCTGGTTTGCGCGTGCGCGTGCAGCCACGCCACGACGTCATCCTGCGGCAGCGAACTTTCGGCAGCTTCCATAGCAAAACCGGTAGTGAACATTTCCGGCAGCAGAATGATGTCGCGGCCTGTAATGCCTTTCAGCACACCGTCGAAATGACGCAGGTTAGCCGCGCCATCCATCCAGCTCAGGGTTTCCTGCAGAACGGTAATTTTCAAAGCTGACATAAGCGCTCCGCAGCGGCGTCGAGCGTCGCTTCCTGTTTGGCAAAGCACAGGCGAATCAGCTTGTGCGGGAAAGGTTCGGCGCAGAACACCGACAGCGGAATCGCCGCCACGCCGACTTCTTTGGTCAGCAGCTGGCAGAAGCTCACGTCATCCAGATCGGAAATGGCGCTGTAATCGACCAGCAGGAAGTAAGTGCCTTCGCACGGCAGCAGCTTGAAACGGCTGGCGGAGAGCGCCTGGATAAAGCGATCGCGGCGCGCGCGGTAGAACTCTGGCAGTTCGCGATAGTGCTCAGGCGCCTGACGCAGCATGTCGGCAATCGCCAGTTGTGCCGGCGTATTCACCGAGAAGGTCAGATATTGATGCACCTTGCGGATTTCAGCGCTGATCGCCGCCGGGGCAATGCAGTAACCCACTTTCCAGCCGGTCATGTGGAAGGTTTTACCAAAAGATGACACCGCGATGGCTCGCTGACGTAGTTCAGCATGCGCTAACACGCTGGCGTGGCCCTCTTCAGTGAAACAGATGTGCTCATACACTTCGTCGCTCAGCACATAGATTTCCTGCTCCGCAATCGCCTGCCACAGCTCGGCATAATCGCTTTTGCGCCACACGGTGGCGGACGGATTATGCGGCGTGTTCAGGATCACTAAGCGGGTTTTGCTGCTCAGCAGGCCGCGGAATTCGCGCCAGTCAACGCGGAAACCCGGCGGCTGCAGGGCGATGCGTTTTAACACGCCGCCCGCCAGTTGCACCGCAGGCGCGTAGCTGTCGTAGCTTGGGTCAAAGCAGATCACTTCATCACCTTGACGCACCAGCGCGGTGATCGCCGCGTACAACGCTTCTGTCGCGCCCGTCGTCACGGTGATATCGCTGTTGACGTCAGGCGTGTGGCCGTAAAGCGCAGCGGTTTTCTCAACAATCGCCTCACGCAGTGGCAGTACGCCGATCATCGGTGCATATTGGTTGGCGCCCTGACTCACGTGATGCGCCAGGCGCTCCTGCAAATAGCGCGGACCGTCAAAATCGGGGAAGCCTTGCGTCAGGTTGATGGCGTTGTGCTGCTGCGCTAACGCACTCATTTGCGTAAAGATGGTGGTGCCGAGCGCCGGTAATTTGCTCTCGGGGATCAGGTTGTGCTGCGTCATTGTTTTGTGGCCTTAAGCGCGAATGTCGTTGCGGAGAAACCCTGTGTTGCTGCCACTATAAACAGGATGTTAACATTTGGCAATCGAGACGCTTAGACGTCTAAACTAACCTGCGGAGTCGGTATATCGCTATGACGGATTTTCTTCCACTGGAACATTTAGTGGCCGCCTGCCACTGGATTGGTGGCAAAGGCTGGGCACCTGCGACCGGCGGTAATATGTCGGTGCGGCAGGACGCGGAGTATTGTCTGCTGAGTGCGTCCGGCAAAGATAAAGGCAGCCTGACGCGCGATGATTTTATCCAGGTTGAAATCGCTACCAACGCCGTGCCATCGGGCCGCACGCCTTCGGCGGAAACCGGCCTGCATACCTTGATTTATCGCCTGTTTCCGCAGGCGGGTGCGGTGCTGCATACGCACACGGTCAACTCGACGGTGCTGTCGCGGGTGGAGAAGGGCGATGCGCTGCTGCTCAGTGGTTATGAGATGCAGAAAACGCTGGCCGGGCAGCAGACGCATCTGAACACCATCGCCATTCCCTTGTTCGATAACGATCAGGACATGACGGCGCTGGCGCAGCGCATTGAAGCTTTTGCCGCCGCTACGCCGCTGCAATATGGTTTTCTGCTGCGCGGCCACGGTTTGACCTGCTGGGGCAAGGACGTGAACGAAGCGCGTCGCCATCTGGAAGGTCTGGAATTTCTGTTTGAATGTGAACTGCAACGTCGCCTGCTGGAGGCCAAATGATCCGCGCCATTGTTACCGATATTGAAGGCACCACCAGCGATATCCAGTTTGTGCATCAGGTATTGTTCCCTTATGCGCGTCAGCATTTAGCGGCGTACGTGCGGGAAAATCATACCGATGAAAACGTCGCCGCCGCACTCAACGCGGTGCGTGCAGAGTCCGCTGCGCCTCAGGCCACGCTGGAGGAGCTGATTACCACACTCACGAATTATATCGATGAGGATCGCAAGTCACCGGGCCTCAAAGCCCTGCAGGGCATGATTTGGCGCGCCGGCTACGTTGAAGGCCAGTTCACCGGCCACCTCTATCCCGACGTGCTGCCGGCTTTTGCGCGCTGGCAGCAGCAGGGGATTGGCCTGTATGTTTATTCCTCGGGATCGGTCGCCGCGCAAAAACTGTTATTTGGCTACAGCGATGAAGGTGATTTAACCTCGCTGTTCAGCGGCTATTTTGATACCGGCGTCGGCGCGAAACGTGAAGCGCAATCGTATCGCAATATCGCCGAAAAAATCGGCCTTGCGCCTGCGTCATTGCTGTTCCTGTCGGATATTCATCAGGAGCTGGATGCGGCAGCGGATGCGGGCTGGCATACCGTGCAGTTAATTCGTGGCGCGGCGGATAACGCCAGTCGTCATCACCAGGTCAACGATTTTTCCCAGATTAAACCGGAGTCGATTTAACATGAGTGCATTGACCATTTTTACCGATACCGAAGCCCAGCAACCGGTGTGGCACAGCACCGATGCCGAGGCGATTCGCGAGCGTCTTAACGCGAAAAACGTGCGCTTTGAACGCTGGGAAGCCGATCGCGATTTGGGGGCGGATCCTGATGCAGAGACGGTGATTAACGCCTATCAACATGCGATTGATCGTCTGGTGGCCGAGAAGGGCTATCAGAGCTGGGATGTGCTGAGCATGCGTGCGGATAATCCGCAGAAAGAGGTGCTGCGCACCAAGTTCCTTAACGAACATACGCATAGCGAAGATGAAGTACGCTTCTTTGTTGAAGGTTCAGGGCTGTTCTGTCTGCATCTGGAGGGCGAGGTGTATCAGATTTTGTGTGAGAAGAATGATCTGATCTCGGTGCCCGCTGGCACGGCGCACTGGTTTGATATGGGTTCTGAGCCGCACTTTACCGCGATCCGCATTTTCGATAATCAGGAAGGCTGGGTCGCGAATTTCACCGGCGATAAGATTGCTGATGCGTATCCGCGTTTGGCGTGATTTTTTGCCCTCATCCTAACCCTCTCCCACAAGTGGGAGAGGGAACCGATCGTGCAAACAGGCAAGTATGGTTTTCCCCCTCGCCCGCTTGCGGGAGAGGGCCGGGGTGAGGGGAAAATTGCGCCTATTTACGGCAAAAATATCCCTTCCTCTACCTGCGCAGGCGTTACCACACCGGTATCCAGCACCCAACCGCTAATCAACGCCGCTGGCGTCACATCAAAGGCCGGGTTATAGACTGCCGCACTTTCCGGTGCCCACTGCACGCTACCAAAACTGCCTGCAACTCCGGTCACTTCGCTGGCGGCGCGCTGCTCGATAGGGATGGCGTCGCCGTTTGGACATTGACTATCTAGCGTGGTGTGCGGTGCGGCGACGTAGAACGGAATACCGTGATAGTGCGCCAGCACGGCCAGGCTATAGGTGCCAATCTTGTTCGCGACATCACCATTCGCTGCGATACGATCCGCGCCGACCCAAATAGCATCGACCACGCCGCGCGCCATTAGACTGGCGGCCATCGAGTCGGTAATCAGCTGATAAGGAATGTTTAGCTCACCCAGCTCCCACGCGGTTAAACGGCCACCTTGTAGCAGCGGCCGCGTCTCATCCACCCAGACATTTTTTACCAAACCTTGCTGGTGGGCATAAGCGATAACGCCGAGCGCCGTGCCGACGCCCGCAGTCGCCAGCCCGCCGGTATTGCAGTGCGTCAGCAGCTGGCTGCCCGGTTTTACCAGCGTGCTGCCGGCGCGGGCGATGTTGTCACACAGTTGCTTATCTTCGGCCACCAGACGCAGTGCTTCGCGGCTCAGCGCCGTGACGAAATCACTTTCGGCCAACGCAGTTTTCATGCGATCAAGGTTATTCATCAGGTTCACCGCCGTTGGGCGCGCCGCGCGCAGCACCTCAAGCGCCGTCACTAATTCTGCGCGCGCTGCGCCTTGCTCACCCAGCAGCGCCAGCAGCAAACTGGCTGAGAGGCCAATCAGCGGCGCACCGCGCACGCGCAAGGCATGAATGTGCTCGACCAACTCTGTAACGCTGTGCGCGGGTAGCCAGTTTTGTTGTTGTGGCAGCGCCTGCTGGTCAAGGATCCACAGTTGATTATCGCGAACCTCAAGGCTGGTGGTACGAAGTGTTTGCATGGTGTGAAATCCCTGTTGCGTTAATGCTGGCTATTGTGCCAACATGCGTAGTGGATGTATAGACGTCTGAACGGCTTATTACTATCGATAATCGAGGAACAGGCAATGTCGCAATACCGTACGTTCAATGCTGCCGATGCTGTGGAATATGCTCAACAATTTGGCGGCGTGGACGATCCGTCAGCGCTGGTGAGCGCCGAGGAGATCGGGGATGGCAATCTCAACCTGGTGTTTAAAATTTTCGATAATCAAGGCCGCAGCCGCGTGGTGGTAAAACAGGCGCTGCCCTATGTACGTTGTGTCGGTGAATCCTGGCCACTCACGCTGGATCGTGCGCGTCTCGAAGCGCAGACGTTGATTGAGCACTACAAACATTGCCCGCAGCACACCGTCAACGTCACTCATTACGATGCCGAATTGGCGGTGATGGTGATGGAGGATCTCTCCAGTCATCGTATCTGGCGGAGCGAATTGGTGAAGGGTGCGTATTATCCGCAGGCCGGTCGTCAGGTTGGCGAATATCTGGCGCAGACGCTGTTCCATACCTCCGATTTCTTCCTGCATCCGCATAAGAAAAAAGCCGAAGTGGCGCGTTTCATTAATCCGGAAATGTGCGAAATCACCGAAGACTTATTCTTCAACGATCCGTTTATTGACCATGAGCGCAACAAATATCCTGCGGCGCTGGAATCGCTGGTGGTCAGCCTGCGCAGCGACGATGCGCTAAAAATCGCCGTGGCCGGTCTCAAACACCGTTTCTTCGCCGATGCGGAAGCCTTGCTGCATGGCGATGTACACAGCGGTTCCATCTTTGTCGCCGATGGCAGCCTGAAAGTGATTGATGCGGAGTTTGGTTACTTTGGGCCGATAGGTTTTGATGTCGGCAGCGCGATAGGCAACTTGCTGATCAACTACTGCTGCCTGCCGGGCTTGCTGGCACCGCGTGAGGCGGCAGAAGGGCGTGAACGTCGTCTGAATGACGTGCAGGATATCTGTAATCAGTTTGCCAGCCGCTTCCTGGAATTGGCGAAAGAGAAAACCCGCGATGTGGCGCTGGCCTATCCCGGTTACGCCGAATCTTTCCTGCGCAAAGTGTGGCGCGATACCTTGGGTTATTGCGGTACCGAGTTGATCCGCCGCACGGTGGGAATGTCTCACGTTGCGGATTTCAAACAGATTGAAGATCAGACCATGCGCACCGAGTGTATTCGCAGCTGTATCACGCTGGGACGCACGCTGATTCTGGCTGCCGATCATGTTGCTGATGTGGATGCGCTGATTGCGCGGATTCGTCAGGCGGGTTAATGCTGGCGTCGGGAAATCAAGCAGGGCTGCAGAATAACCGGCTGACGCTGCGCAGCAAAAAAACAGATAGTTAAACTGCGGGGCGACGGGAGAGGTCGTTCCCGAGAGTGGAGAAAGAGAGGCCCTGGAAGTACCCGACAGCCAAAAGAAAAAATGCCAGTCAGGCTTAACTGACTGGCATTAGCCCCGTTTCCGGGGCTTTTTTTATTTCACGTTTAAGCTGGATTTTTTAGCTTCATAACGATGTGTTCAACACCCGGCTCATTCGGTAACAGCTGAAGGGACGATTCAATGACAGTAATTTTCCTGCGTTGATGTCATCCAGGCGGCCACGCACAATCTTATCGGTGTGAACGTTTAAGTCGATGCTAAAAACATCAGCGCTTGCGATCATTTTGTCACGTTCAGACTGTGGCAAGGCTTAAAATTCTTCGAAGTTCTTTGGAAAAGCTTTATTTGCTGAGTGAAAGTTAATTACTAACGGATTACGCAGAAGGACGTTCGTTCCATGCGTCCGTGTACTGGATATTACCATCCACAATACGCCAGGTGATTTTTTCATACTGCAGGCTGACGCTTTCCGTGTGGTTCAGCTTGTCATTGCCCGACAGTTTTGTGTTGGCCACGCCGCAGTTAACGCCGGTGACTTTCACGTTTTCCATCAGCACGGTGTAATAGCACACCTCTTGGCCCGCATCGCTGATGTTGTAGAAACGAATTTCGGCGCTTTTCAGCGTCTGGCCGGTGGCCGCTGCTTTATAGAGATAAGGCGTTGAGCTATCCACCTCTTTCTCGATCATCATTGATGAATGCTGGCGCGTGCCGGTTATTTTGCCGTTAGCGGTGTCTACCGGCAGGTTAATACCGTGGCTCAGGCCGATAATTTCAATGCTGCCTTCACGTTCGTGAACATCGACAGAACCTCTAATATCCGCGCCACCATCGTCTTTAAGCCACATATACGGAGGAATTGGCATTTATTTGCTCCTTATTTTTTTGATTAACTTCATTGTTAAAATGTAAATAACAACCGTGATGGGAATCACTGTGCATACGGACATGTAGAAATAGATGTCGTAAAAACGATCCGCTCCAATCTCTTCATTCCCGTAGATCATTTGGCCGATTTTCAAGGCTAATTGTTCGTTAAACCATAACTCTGGCGGGCCCAGAGTACGGGCGACAACGAGCATCAGCGCGAGAAAAAAAGCGACTTTGGCCGCTCTACGGGCAAGTGTTTGAATAACCACCGGCAACCACCTCAATGTATCCGCGCGCCATTAAATTTTTCATGCAAGGAACCGGGATCGGCGCTGTTATCAGAAGGGCATTACGAATTAGTGCATAGTCTGAATTAAGGTGGAGAGTTATACATCCTTCAGATACGCGGCCGGGATGAAGGCGAAATAATCCGCGTTTGACGTCATTAATCCACGTTTCATCATCAATGCTCAGATCGTCACGATATAAAGCAAACCATTCGTCGCGATCAAATTCAGCACCGTTAAAAACGCGGTTATATAAATCCTGTGACTTTGCCTTAGCCCATGAAAGCAGGCCACCCCTCCCACGCTCAACAATCCAGTATTTACCCGGTGGGATAGGCCCAACGTTTGGGACGGCCATACATGCAGGAATATTTCTGTAGGCACCTTTTCCGGAAAACGCCATGAAGACGCCCACGCCATACAGATTCAACGGCACGAAATCTGCGCCGTTCAAAATCATCTTACCAATAATTGGCATCGTTAATCCCTAACCTTTAATCCATGTAGTAACTGATGTTTACGTTACATCCCTCAGATTGTCAGGACCAGAAATAATTAGAGTTGGTGATCAATAAAGCTTTTACGATCACGCTTTGCTATTGGCGTTGTTAAAACAACAACGAGAGATAGAGAATCTCAACGAACAATCCCCCTTTCGCGCAAGACGTGCGACACAAACAGGATATTCGTTATGTCGCAGACGCTGACCGATCAGGATTTTAAGAACGCCGCCACCAAACTCAGCTGCAGTGAAGCCGCCGTGCGCGCCGTCGCCGAAGTAGAGAGCTCCGGTATCGGGAAATCAAGCAGGGGCTGCAGAATGACCGGCTGACGCTGCGCAGCAAAAAACCAGATAGTCAAACTGCGGGGCGACGGGAGAGGTCATTGCCGAGAGTGGAGAAAGAGAGGCCCTGGAAGTACCCGACAGCCAAAAGAAAAAATGCCAGTCAGGCTTAACTGACTGGCATTACTCCATGCGGAGCTTTTGTGTTTTAAGCGGCTTCACTGGCCCGCGGGTTGGATTTCGTCTGCGGCTTTGGCACCGCCAGCGCTTCCGGCGCGAAATCATCGACGTTAATCGCTTTCAAACGGCTGGCTTCCGCACGGATCAAGACCTGCGCTTCGCTCTCATCAATCCAGCCCGCTTTCAGGCCCTCTTGTGCCAGCGCATCCAGTCGGGTAAATGACAGATGCTTTTTCTGCTGCTTGCATAAACGATCGTGAATCACTTCGGCGGCCATCACATCCTGCAGCGCCTGCTCCAGCTGACCTGCAGGATTATGTGCGCTTGGTGCCAGATATTGCCCACGGCCCAAACGGGTACGGGTCGCAGAAGGCAGCTGCAGCAGTTTCGCCAGCTTGTGGTCCAGTTTATCTGACGGTGCCGGGCAGTGATGACCACCGGCGAAAATCACCAGTCGCAGCGCACCGGCCACCATGCGGTTCGGGAAGTTACGCAGCAAATCATCCATCGCCACTTCGGCCTGATGCAGCGCATCCTGCACGCCCCAATGTACCAGCGGCAAATCGGCTTCGTTGCGGCCTTCATCGTCATAGCGCTTCAGGGTGGCGGAGGCCAGATACATCTGGCTCAGCACATCGCCGAGACGCGCCGAGATACGTTCACGACGTTTCAGGCTGCCGCCCAGCACCGCCATCGATACATCTGACAGCAGCGCGAGGTTGGCGCTCAAACGGTTGAGGTGTTGATAGTAGCGGCGCGTGGCGTCGCGGGTTGGTGTGGCGCTAGTGCGGCCGCCGGTTAAGCCCAGCCACAGGCTGCGTACTTTATTACTGCCTACGTGGCCAATGTGGCTGAACAGCGCGCGGTCAAAGGTCACCAAATCGTTTTTCGCTGCGGCGTTCATCTCTTCCAGCACCCACGGATGGCAGCGGATCGCGCCCTGGCCGAAGATAATCATGCTGCGCGTCAGGATGTTAGCGCCTTCCACGGTGATGGCGATCGGTGCGCCCTGATAAGCCCGCGCCAGGAAGTTGTTTTCGCCCAGCATAATGCCTTTACCGCCAGCGATATCCATCGCGTCGATAATCGCGCGCTGACCGCGATGGGTGCAGTGATACTTCACAATCGCCGATAGCACCGCCGGTTTTTCACCGAGCATAATGCCGCTGGTGATCAGTGTCGCGGCAGCATCCATCACGTAGGCGTTACCAGCAATGCGCGCTAGCGGCTCTTCGATCCCTTCCATCTTGCCGATAGAGACTTTGAACTGACGGCGGATGTGCGCATAGGCACCGGTCGCCAGCGCAATGCTTTTCAGGCTGCCGGTAGAGTTCGAAGGCAGCGTGATGCCGCGACCGACTGAAAGACACTCCACCAGCATGCGCCAGCCCTGGCCGGCCATGGATGGGCCGCCGATGATGTAGTCGATGGGTACGAAAATGTCTTTACCGCGCGTCGGACCGTTCTGGAACGGCACGTTGAGCGGGAAGTGACGTTGGCCGATCTCTACGCCAGGCGTGTGCGTTGGGATCAGTGCGCAAGTGATGCCAAGCTCTGTAGTCTCGCCCAGCAGATGATCCGGATCGGAGAGTTTGAACGCCAGGCCTAACACGGTGGCAATCGGTGCCAGCGTGATATAGCGCTTGTTCCAGGTAAGACGCATGCCCAGCACTTGCTGACCTTGCCACTCGCCCATGCACACCACGCCGGTATCGGGAATTGCGCCGGCATCCGAACCCGCTTCCGGGCTGGTCAGTGCAAAGCACGGGATCTCATCACCGCGCGCCAGACGCGGCAGGTAATGATCTTTCTGCTCATCAGTACCGTAATGTTGCAGCAGTTCGCCGGGGCCGAGTGAGTTCGGTACGCCAACGGTGATCGCCAGAATGCCGGAGACGCCCGCCAGTTTCTGCAGCACGCGCGCCTGCGCATAGGCGGAGAATTCCAGGCCGCCATACTCTTTCTTAATGATCATGGCGAAGAAGCGATGCTGTTTCAGATACGCCCACAACTCCGGCGGCAGATCGGCCATTTCATGGGTGATTTCGAAGTCGTTCGCCATGCGGCACGCTTCTTCGACCGGACCATCGATAAAGGCCTGCTCCTCTTCGGTCAGGCGCGGCTGCGGATAGTTGTGCAGCTTCTGCCAGTCCGGTTTGCCGCGGAACAGGTCGCCTTCCCACCATGTGGTGCCGGCGTCGATCGCCTCTTTTTCGGTGCGCGACATCGGCGGCATCACTTTCTGGAAGCTGTGCAGCGCCGGTTTCGAGAACAGGCTGCGACGCATCACCGGCAGGTTAAATGGCAGCAGAATAATCGCCAGCGGCAGCAGCATCCATGGCGTCCATAAGTCAGCGGCCGCCAGTGCGCCGGTCCACAGCAGCAGAATTATGCTGCTCAGCTGAAGCGAAATTTGGTGGTACAACAACACGCTAAGCAGGATTAGCGTCGCAACTATTGAGGCAACCAACATAATGAACCACTCCATAAGTAGTAAGAGGTCTGACCTGTTATGGGTGTAGGTTTAGAATATGGGGCAAAATTTATCAATCTGTTTACATCGCAATTACAACACATCTCACAAATTCGTTGCACGATGCGCAACAACTGCCAAACTTCCTCGAGACGCCGCGCTTTTCCTTATGGCAGGCGCTTTGCGGCTTAGCCCCATTCCGTTAAACTTGCCGGGTCAATCTTTCCTCTAAAGGACATCTCTATGTATCAGGACATTATTCGCTCAGAACTCAATGAAGCAGCCGATACGCTCAACACGTTCCTGAGTGACGAAGCCAACATTCACGCCATTCAGCGCGCCGCAGTTCTGCTGGCCGATAGCTTTAAAGCGGGCGGCAAGGTGCTCTCCTGCGGTAACGGCGGCTCGCACTGCGATGCGATGCATTTTGCTGAAGAGCTGACTGGACGCTACCGTGAAAACCGTCCTGGCTACCCGGCGATTGCCATTTCTGATGTCAGCCATCTGTCGTGCGTCAGTAACGATTTTGGTTATGACTATGTGTTCTCGCGCTATATCGAAGCGGTAGGCCGTGCAGGCGATGTGCTGCTGGGTCTTTCTACGTCCGGTAACTCTGCCAACATCATCAAAGCCGTGGAAGCTGCGCGCGCGAAAGGCATGAAAGTGATTACTCTGACCGGCAAAGATGGCGGCAAGATGGCAGGTTCAGCGGATATCGAAATTCGTGTGCCGCACTTTGGCTATGCCGACCGCATTCAGGAGATCCACATCAAAGTGATCCATATTCTGATGCTGTTGATTGAAAAAGAGATGGTTAAGTCATGATGCGTTCCTCTCGCCGCGCGCGAGAGGATCTAACTTAAGGCGGTTGCTATGTGCGAATTGCTCGGGATGAGCGCCAATGTCCCCACGGACATCTGTTTCAGTTTTACCGGTCTGGTGCAGCGTGGCGGTGGAACCGGGCCGCACAAAGATGGTTGGGGCATCACGTTCTACGAAGGAAAAGGGTGCCGCACCTTCAAAGATCCGCAGCCGAGCTTTAACTCGCCGATAGCCCGTTTGGTGCAGGAATACCCGATCAAATCGCATTCGGTGGTGGCGCATATCCGCCAGGCGAATCGCGGTGAGGTGTCGCTGGAAAATACCCATCCGTTCACGCGTGAGCTGTGGGGCCGCAACTGGACCTACGCACACAATGGTCAGCTCAAAGGTTATCGTCAGCTGGATACCGGGCCATTTCGTCCGATTGGTGAAACCGACAGCGAGAAAGCATTTTGCTGGATGCTGCACAAACTGACCGAGCGCTATCCACGCACGCCGGGCAACTGGCCAGCGGTGTTCCGCTACATTGCCGAGCTGGCAGCAGAAATGCGTGAGAAGGGCGTGTTCAACATGCTGTTATCGGATGGGCGCTATCTGATGGCGTTCTGTTCGACCAATCTCTACTGGATTACGCGCCGGGCGCCGTTTGGCAAAGCGACGTTGCTCGATCAGGATGTGGAAATTGATTTTCAGCAGCAGACGACGCCGCAAGATGTGGTAACGGTGATTGCTACGCAACCGCTGACGGGCAATGAAACCTGGCACCGGATAGTGCCAGGCGAGTGGGCACTATTTTGCCTGGGTGAGCGCCAGGAATGATTTCGAGGCAGCATCCGGTGTAGCGATCACCGGCGTGCTGTTCACCGCATATTGGCCGGTGGCCGTCACGTTCACGGTAGGCGGCACACGGTACTTAGCGAAGTACGCATAGCCCGGCTGCAGTTCACGCCAGAAGTTAATGTACGTCGAGTATTTATGACGCTGCATATTGCTGTCTGTCATGCGGAACGGATAGATATTGACCTGAATCTCCTGCTGACCATTACGCAGCGCGGCGTTGGTATAGGCAAAGATCTCATCCATCGATGCATCCGTCATTGCGTAGCAGCCCACTGACACGCAATCGCCGTGAATCATTAAATAGTTACCGTTATAGCCTTTAGCGCGATCGTACTGATTGGGAAAACCGGTATTAATAGCGCGATAAAAACGGCTATCCGGTTTTAACTGGTTCAGCTTAACGTTATAAAAGCCTTCCGGACTTTTGAAATCGCCCTGACGACGTTTAGGTCCTAAACCGCCAGAGAAATTACAGATGCGATAGCTGTCCAGCAGACGATATTCATTCCCGATTTTGCCGTACAGTTCCAGCGTACGCTCTTCCTTGAAAATCTGAATAAAAACGGGGGTGCCAATTAGTTGTTTCTTTAACTCTTTGCTCACCGGAGCCAGCGGTTGCGTAGGCTCGGGGTTCATTGCCCAGCTAAGGAGCGGCATAAGAATCATCGCAAGCGTTAATGCGATTCTGCCCATTCTGTAGATACCTTGATGTGGAGAGAGACGATGACGCTGTGCGTCCGGGTATTGCATTATCGGAAATATCCGCTATCGCAGCGCAACATTAACATTGTCTGGCTTTTAATCAAGCCAGTGTCCGAGAAAATGGCGCGTTCCTAAAAGGAATACGACCACTAATTTGTAAACTTTAATCTCGCTCTCAACAAATATTGCCGATATTTTTCGCTGCTGTATACTTATCCAGTATCTGGGAGGGCGTATGCGCAAAATTATTCATGTCGATATGGACTGCTTTTATGCAGCGGTTGAGATGCGCGACGATCCCTCTTTACGTGATATTCCTATCGCCATTGGCGGCAGCCGCGTGCAACGTGGCGTGATCAGCACCGCGAACTATCCGGCACGTAAATATGGCGTGCGCAGCGCGATGCCGACCGGCATGGCGCTGAAACTCTGCCCGCATCTGCGGCTGCTGCCCGGCCGCTTTGATGCCTATAAAGAAGCCTCCCGCCAGATCCGCGACATCTTCTCACGTTACACCTCGCTGATTGAACCGCTGTCGCTGGATGAAGCCTATCTGGATGTGACCGACAGCCTGCACTGTCAGGGCTCGGCGACATTAATGGCGCAGGCGATTCGCGCCGATATCCTGCGTGAAACCGGGTTGACCGCTTCCGCCGGCATCGCGCCGGTCAAGTTTCTCGCCAAGATTGCCTCCGATCTCAACAAACCCAACGGGCAATATGTGATTACGCCGGACGCGATGTCCGATTTTCTACTGACGCTGCCGCTCAGTAAAATTCCTGGCGTGGGTAAAGTGGCGACTAAAAAGCTGGAAGAGATGGGCTTGCGCACCTGCGCGGATGTGCAGCGCGCCGATTTGGCGCTGCTGCTTAAACGCTTTGGCAAGTTTGGCCGTATTTTGTGGGAACGCAGCAACGGCGTGGATGAGCGCAATGTGGTGGTTGAGCGCGAACGCAAATCGCTCGGCGTTGAACGTACCCTGATGGAAGATATTCACAGCTGGGAGCAGTGTCTGGAGATTATTGATTTTCTCTATGCGGAGTTGGATCGCCGCTTAACCGCCATCAAGCCGGATAGGCAGATCGCCCGACAAGGCGTGAAACTGAAGTTCAATGATTTCCAGCAAACCACGCAGGAGCACGTTTGGCCGGTGCTGAATAAAGACGACATGATCGCGGTGGCGCGTCAGGCGTGGGATGAACGCAGAGCAGGGCGCGGCGTGCGGCTGGTGGGATTGCATGTCACGATGGTGGATCCGCAGCTGGAGCGGCAGTTGGTGTTGGGGTTGTGAGATTGTGCGCGCTGCCCCTCATCCCGGCCTTCTCCCGCCAGCGGGAGAAGGAGTAAAACAAACCGCGCCGATCGGTTCCCTCTCCCGCCAGCATGAAAGCGAGAAGACAACGCCGATCGGTTCCCTCTCCCACTCGTGGGAGAGGGTTAGGGTGAGGGAAACTACTTCTTACCGTACTTCGCTTCCAGCGTTGCAAACCACGGCGTGATGAAATCGTTATTCTCGCCCCAGCCTGGAATGATCTTATTCAGCGACGCCACGTTGACCGCGCCTTGCTGGCTGTTCAACTGCTGCTGAGAAATCGATGACGCTTTAAACTCGTAAGTCGCCGGTGTGGTTTCGCCTGCAATCTTGTTCGCCACCAAACGCATATTCACTGCGCCAATGGTTTTTGGATCCACCGCTACGGTTTGTACCCAAGGACTGTTCTTTTCATGCATCAACTGCAGATCCTGATTGGATACGTCGATGCTATACAGTTTGATCTCGGTACGACCATTCTCCTGCAGGGCTTTATACGCGCCCTGGCTGAAAGCATCCCACGAACCCCAGATCGCATCGATCTTGCCTTTCGGGTATTTCGCCAGAATCGCGCCAATCTTGTTGGCGGTATCGCCCTGTACATCAGATGAAACCGCGCCAATCGACTCCAGCTGATGAATGCCCGGATTCTCTTTCAGCAGCTTCTCATACACCACCTGACGACGATCCATCGCCGGGAAACCGGCCACCCACAGCTTGACGATATTCGCCTTGCCGTTGAAGTCTTTGATTAAGCTGCCGAGTGATTCCTGCGCCAGCGAAGCATCATTCTGCGCCGTCACGGTGACGCCCTCTACCGGCGTATTAACCGGCGTATCAAACACCGACAGCTTGATGCCCGCTGCGGCAATACGCTGCACCAGCGCCGTGGAGTAGGGATCTTTACCGTGCGACAGGATAATGCCGTCATATTTCTGGCTAATCGCCTGGTTAACGAAATCCTGGAAGCGCGCATCGTCGCCATTGCTGAGGAAAGTGCTGACCTTAAAGCCAAGCTGGCGGCCTTGCTGAATCGCACCGGCGACAAACTGCGTGGTGTTATCGTCCGAACCCAGGTTGCGGATGATGGCGATGCGTAGCGGGCCTTCATGGTTAGCGATAACCTCAGGCACTGCGGCATCGGCGAAGGCGGCGCTGGCGTTGAGCAGGCTAACCGCCAGCAGCGAAAGGGTAATTTTTTTCATTATGATCTCTTTCTGATTAAACGCGCCTTAACGGCGCTGGATGTAAGTCATCGCCAGCGCCAGCGCCAGTACCAGACCTTTAATAATGTCCATCGCGTAATAGGGCACCGATAACATCACCAGCCCGTTCTGCAACACACCAAGAATGATGGCGCCCACCAAGGTACCCAGCGCATTCGGTTTGCCCGAACCGGCCAGCGAGAAGCCGATCCACGCTGCGGCAACGGCATCCATCAGATAACCGCCGCCGGCATTCACCTGCGAAGAGCCGATGCGTGATGCCAGCAAAATGCCGCCCAAGCCAGCCAGCAGCGAGGCCAGCACATACGCCAGCACGCGATAGCGCGTGGTACGAATACCGGAGAGACGCGCCGCTTCAGGATTGCCGCCCAGCGCATACATACGACGGCCATGCTTGGTCAGCGACAGCGCCAGCTGCGCCACAATGGTGACCACCAGCATGATAATCACGATAGTCGGCACCTGGCCGAGCAGACCAAAGGCGGCAGGAATGGTGCCTTCGGCCATGTCGCCGCTCGGCAGCACCATATTCTCGGTGATGGAACCGCCAAAGCTGTAGGTCATCGCCACGCCCTGAATCACAAACAGCGTGGCGAGGGTGGCGAGCATGTCGGGAATACGTAGCACCACAATCAGGAAGCTGTTGAACAAGCCAACCAGCGTACACAGCAGCAGCGTAATAATGATGGCTTCGGTGGTGCCAAAGCCGTGCCAGACGAATAGCGAAATCACCAGCGCATTGGCCAGCGAGGCGGTGGATCCCACCGACAGGTCAAAGCCGCCAATGGTCAGCGAAATCGACACGCCAATCGCAATCACCGTGACGATGGCAATCGAGCGCAGGATGTTAATGATGTTGGTCGGTTCGAGGAAGCTGTCCGAAGCGAGACCAAATGCGGCAATCAAAATCACCACGGTCAGCAACATGCCCCACTTATAAAGGAAATCAAACAGCTGATGGCGCAGAGAAGGCTGCGAGTTTAGGGATAGTTCTTTGCTGCTCACGCAGGTGTTCCTCCGGTGGAATAAAGCAAAAGTGCCTCTTCTGTGGCGGTGTTGCCCTCCATCTCTGCCACAATGCGCCCATCCCAGAGCACACAAATGCGGTCGCACAGACCGACCAATTCAGAAAACTCGCCCGAGGCATAAATGATGCCTTTGCCCTCACGCGCTAAGCCATCGATCAGCGTGAACAGATCGGTTTTGGCTTTGATATCGACGCCTTTCGTCGGCTCATCAAAAATCAGCACATCGGCGTTGTTGCGCAGCCACTTGCCAATCGCCACTTTCTGCTGGTTGCCGCCCGACAAACGACGCAGGATTTGCCCCGGTCCGGTGGTGCGCACATTCAGGCGCTGAATCACCGCTTCCGCCCAACGCCACGCCTGGCGATGACCAAACAGGCTCCAGCGCGAGAAGCTGTTATCGGCGCTGATGCTCAGATTCATGCTCACCGGTTCATCGATGAAAATGCCCTCTTTGCGGCGCTCTTCCGGCACCAGCGCCATGCGGTTTTCTACTGAATCATGTGGTGAACGCGGTCGCCACGGTTTGCCGTGCAGTTCGCCCTTTGTCACGCGGCTTTTGCTGGCACCAAACAGCGCTTTACACAGCTCGGTTTTACCGGCACCCGCCAGACCAGCAATGCCCAGAATCTCCCCTTTGTGCAGACGCAGCGAAATATCCTGCAGTAGCCGATCGTCGTGTAAGCCTTCCACCGACAGCAGCAGCGGCTGAGTCGCACGGGCGCGACGCGGCGGAAAAACATCATCCAGCCGATGTCCGAGCATTTTTTCCACGATCTGCTCGCCACTCAGCGCCGCCATCGGGCTGCTTTCAATCAGACGACCATCGCGCAGCACCGTTAAGCGGTCGCAAATCGCTTTCAGTTCGTGAATGCGGTGCGAGATAAACACCACGCCAATGCCGCTGGACTGCAAGCGGCGCACCACGGTAAACAGGCGCTCGCTCTCATGCTGATCGAGCGGGGCGGTGGGTTCATCCAGGATCAGAAAGCGGCAGTGATGGGACAGGGCGCGCGCCAGCAGGATTTGCTGCTTCTCTGCCAGCGAGCAGCGCTCCACCAAACGGTTGACGTCGATGTTCACTTCCAGCTGCGCCAGTAACGTACGCGCCTGGCGGCGAATCTCACGCCAGCTGTAGACGTGACCCGGTTCGGCTAAACGATCGAGCAGAATGTTTTCGGCCACGCTGAGCTGTGGCACCAGCGCCACATCCACTTCCTGCTGCACCAGATGAATGCCGAGCTTTTTGGCATCGCGCGGTGAGCGAATAGTGACCGGCACATCATCCAGCAGAATCTCACCGCTGTAATGATCGTGTGCGCCAGCCAGCACCGCCATCAGCGTAGATTTTCCGGCGCCGTTAGCGCCCGTCAACGCATGCACCGAGCCGCCTTCAGTCAGAAAATCCACCTGCGCGAGCGCGGCGAAACCGCCAAAGGCAATGGAGATATTACGCATCTCCAGGCGGTTGATCGCACTCATTGAACCGGGCCTTTAATTAGTTGAGTTGGGGGCATTTTTTCCTGAACCATCACTCTCGGCAACGAACGAAAGGGCATAAGCTAGCACGAAATCTTATTAGCCATCCAGACATCTGGACGTTATGGCGGCTAAATCTGGTTTGATGGAAAGATTTGGGTTAACCGAGAGGTGTAATCGTATTTATTCAGCGGGATGTGCTGTTTGTAGATTTGTGCAATAAATTGCGCCGCTACGGTATTTACAGCGTTTTATTTCCACACCTTTCACACGTCACTTTTGTAGCGGCGCAATTTATTGCGCAATCCTTCGCAGGCATAAAAAAACCCGACCGAAGTCGGGTTCATCGCGAAAGCGCAATCTTACGCTTTTTCTGGCACCACGCTGAGCAGCGCGGTCAGCAGTTTCCAGTACAGACCCACGCTTTCGATGTGAACCTGCTCATCCGGCGAATGCGGGCCGGTTATGGTTGGGCCAATCGACACCATATCCATATTTGGATACGGCTTCTTGAACAGACCACACTCCAGACCGGCGTGAATCACCTGAATGTTCGGCGTTTTACCAAACAGCGCTTCATAAGTTTTGCGCGTTAGCGCCATCACCGGTGAATCGGCATCAGGCTGCCAGCCCGGATAGCCGCCTTTAGGTGCGCTTTTCGCCCCGGCCAGATCGGCCAGCGAGGTCAGCACTTCAACCACCCAATCTTTACCGGTATCGATCAGTGAACGAATCAGGCAGATGATTTCGGCATTGTCCTGATCCATGGTCACCACGCCGACGTTCAGCGAGGTTTCCACCACGCCTTTCGCCACGTCAGAGTTACGAATCACGCCGTTTGGCGTAGCGTTCAGCAAATTAAGGAAACGATCGCGGCTGTCAGCGTTCAGCGCCTGGCCTTGATGCGCCAGCGCTTCGGTGACCACGGCGATGTTCTTCTCTTTAATGCCTAACTCGTTCAACAGCGTCGCCTGGAAATGTGCCGCAGCAGATTTCAGTGCATCAACCTTATGACTGTCGATCGCCAGCGTAGCAAAAGCTTCACGCGGGATGGCGTTACGCAGCGTACCGCCGGTGAATTCGATCAGACGAACATCGAGTTCACGCGCGTGCAGCGCCAGAAAGCGTGCCAGCAGTTTATTGGCGTTGCCGAGACCATGATGAATGTCGGCACCGGAGTGACCGCCTTTCAGGCCTTTCAGCGTGAGCTTCAGGGTTTCATAGCCTGCAGGAATCGCTTCACGCGTCAGCGGCAGGGTGGTGATGAAGTCGATACCACCAGCGCAACCCATGTAGATCTCACCTTCCTCTTCCGAGTCGGTGTTGATCAGTATGTCGGCCTGCAGCCAGTTCGGCTGTAAACCAAAGGCGCCGTCCATACCGGACTCTTCGGTCATGGTCAGCAGCACTTCAATCGGGCCGTGAATCAGGCTGTTGTCAGCCAGCACCGCCAGCGCAGACGCCATACCAATGCCGTTATCCGCGCCCAGCGTGGTGCCGCGCGCTTTCACCCATTCGCCATCAACATACGGCTGAATCGGATCTTTAGTGAAGTCGTGCACCGTGTCATTGTTCTTCTGCGGCACCATATCGAGGTGCGCCTGCAGCGCCACCGGCGTGCGTTTTTCCATACCGGCGGTAGCGGGTTTACGAATCAGGATGTTGCCAACCTGATCGCGCTCAACCCACAAACCTTGCTCTTTTGCCCAGCCGACAACGTGTTCGGCCAGTGCTTCTTCGTGGTAAGAAGGGTGCGGAATGGAACAGATTTTGGCAAAAATATCCCACAGCGGTTGGGGTGAAAGTTGCGACAATTCAGACACCATGCATCTCCTGTGTCAGCGTGGCGGACATACCGCACGCACGCGGGTTTCCAGTAAAAATCGTCGTCAGAAGATCTGACGTGATGGGCCTGAGAATATCACTGTTTCTCGCCGGGTGCGTAATCAGCCGCGCTAAAAACCTGCAACCAGTAAGACAGATGCTGGTTTTTAAGGCGTCAGATCCTTATAATCTCGCGCAACCTTTTCCCCCTTGCATATTTTTTAAGCCAAGTTTCTTGGCCGGGATTCCTTTATATGAGCGAAAAATACGTCGTAACCTGGGACATGTTGCAAATCCATGCCCGTAAACTGGCCCAGCGCCTGCTTCCTGTGGAACAGTGGAAAGGTATCATCGCGGTGAGCCGTGGTGGTCTGGTTCCGGCATCGCTGCTGGCGCGTGAACTCGGTATTCGCTACGTCGATACCGTGTGCATCTCCAGCTACGATCACGATCATCAGCGCGAAATGAAAGTGCTGAAGCGTGCCGAAGGCGACGGTGAAGGCTTCATCGTGATTGATGACCTGGTGGATACCGGCGGCACCGCGCAGGCGATCCGCGACATGTATCCTAAAGCGCGTTTCTGCACCATCTTCGCTAAGCCAGCTGGCCGTGCGCTGGTGGACGACTACATTGTCGATATCCCGCAGAACACCTGGATCGAGCAGCCCTGGGACATGGGCGTGGTCTACATCCCGCCAATCGTCAAAAGCTAATTGATGCATCGCAAACAACGCCCGGTTATGCCGGGCGTTGTGCTTTCTGCGCCTCGCGCGCGTATGGCGGGTGCAGTACACTCTTAGCCATCGCCACGTTGTTGGCAGGAGAATAGCTGAGATGTCTGATAAAAACCTGAGCGAAGAACTGTTCAAACCGCGTTTTAAACACCCGGAAACCTCCTCATTAGTGCATCGCCAGCATCATGCCGCTGTGCAGGTGCATAACGCCCTTGAAGGGGATACGCAGCGCGGCTGGTATCGCATGCTGAACAAGCTGCTGTGGACGTGGCGCGGTCTGTCGCCGCAGGAGATCAGCGAAGTGCTGGCGCGTATCGCGGTGAGCGAGTTCGAACGCACCAATGAAGCCTTGCTCGATACCGTGATTGGCTATCGCGGCGGCAACTGGAATTACGAGTGGTCGAAGCAGGCGGCGATCTGGCAGCAGCGCGCGTTAGAGAGCGAAAACCATGACGATGCCGGTCAGCATTGGCTGCATGCCGCCAATCTGTTCAGCCTCGCGGCTTACCCTTACATCAAAGGCGACGAGCTGGCCGATCAGGCGCAGGTGCTGGCCAATCGCGCCTACGAAGAGGCCACGCAGCGTCTGCCGGGCGAACTAAAATCCCTGACCTTCCCGATGAGCGGCGGCAGTCCGGTGACGGGGTTCCTGCATATGCCGGCGCAGGCTGAAGCGCCGTATCCCACCGTGCTGCTGTGCGGCGGCCTTGATTCGCTGCAGAGCGATCACTATCGCCTGTTCCACGACTATCTCGCGCCGCGCGGCATCGCCATGCTGACGCTGGATATGCCATCGGTAGGCTTCAGCAGCAAATGGCTGCTGAATCAGGACACCAGCCAGGTGCATCAGCAGGTGCTGCGTGAACTGAGCAATGTGCCATGGATCGATCACACCCGCGTGGCGCTGCTGGGCTACCGCTTCGGAGCCAACGTGGCGACACGTCTGGCCTATCTGGAAGTGCCGCGAGTACGCGCGGTAGCGACGCTGGGAGCCATGGTGCACAGCGTGTTTGTAGATGCGCAACAGCAGCAACAGCTGCCGGATATGTACATGGATATGCTGGCGAGCCGTCTCGGTATGTCCTCAACTTCCGACAGCAATCTGCGTATTGAACTCAACCGCTACTCGTTGAAGGTGCAAGGCTTACTCGGCCGCCGCACGCCAACGCCGATGCTGGCGGCTTATTGGCCGGATGATATTTTCGGTCCGGAAACAGACGCGCAGTTGATCGCCAACTCCTCGTCGCAGGGCAAGACGCTGGCGATCCCCGCCAAACCGGTTTTTGCCAGTTTTGACAAAGCGCTCAATCAAATTTGTGACTGGCTGGAAAAACAGTTGAAAGGCTAACTGGCGAAATCTCTGAACTCTGCTACTACTTATATCCGGGATTTTCCATTTTTATGTTAATGGAAAGCTGGAAGTGCAATTTAAAGGGTTAAGGGAAAAGAGATGACATTACCGAGTGGTCACCCCCGTAGTCGCCTGCTTAAGCGCTTCACCGAATTGGGGCCGTATATCCGTGAAGGCAAATGTGAAGAGACACGCTTCTTCTTCGATTGCCTGGCAGCGTGTGTCAACGTCAAGCCTGCACCTGAGCTGCGTGAGTTTTGGGGGTGGTGGATGACGCTGGAAGCCTATGAAGATCACTTCACATACGAATATCATTTTGGCCTGTTTGATAAAGCGGGTGATTGGGGCGCTGCGACCATCAAAGGCAAAGAGAACAATGCCAAAGTGGAAAGCACGCTGCGTAATTTCCATGAGCGTCTGAAAGCGATGCTGCTGGAACAGAAACTCGATCTGCGCCCGGCGGAAGGCTTTAAAGAAGAGCCAGTGAAACTGAGCGCCTGATAGACTTTTAAGGGTTTAAAAAGGAAAGAGCCGGTGATGAGCCGGCTCTTTTTTTATAGACACAACGAGGGTACAGCTCAATCAGAATTGGTAAGTTAAGCCAACGGCCACAACATCATCGTTGTTCAGGTTCAGCTTGTTGTTGTCATCCAGCTGGTTGATTTTGTAATCCACAAAGGTCGACATGTTTTTATTGAAGTAGTAAGTCATGCCCACGTCGATGTATTTAACCAGATCCTCGTCACCGATCCCTTCGATGTCTTTGCCTTTGGTCTGGATATAGCCGAGGGACGGACGCAGGCCGAAGTCGAACTGATACTGCGCTACCACTTCAAAGTTCTGCGCTTTGTTAGCAAAACCGCGGGTGCCGATTGGCGTCATGTTGCGGGTTTCGGTGTAGATAGAAGCCAGGTAGATGCTGTTCGCATCATACTTGATACCGGCGCCCCATGATTCCGCTTTATCACCGCTACCCAGCGCCTGCAGCTGCTGCTGGTTAGTACGGTCTGAAGAGGTGATGGCCGACATCAGGCTGATACCGGTGTCAGCAATGGTGTAACCCAGTGACGCACCGTAACCGTCGCCGTTCTGACGAGAAGTATCGGTGATGCTGCCACGGGCGTTGGCGCTGGTGGCGTCGTTTTTGCCCTGATATTGCAGCGCGAAGCGCAGGCCATCAACCAGGCCAAAGAAGTTGCTGTTGCGGTAAGTGGCTACGCCAGTTGCACGCGCAGTCATGAAGTTATCGGTACGCGCGGTACCGTCACCGCCGAACTCTGGGAATACGTCAGTCCAGGCCTCGACGTCATACAACACGCCATAGTTACGACCGTAGTCGAATGAACCGTATTGGCCGAATTTCAGACCAGCAAAGCCCAGACGGGTTTTGTTGCCTGCGTTGGCATCAGAACCTTCAGAGTTATTCGCGTTGTACTGATATTCCCACTGACCATAACCGGTCATCAGGTCATTAATCTGCGTCTGGCCTTTGAAACCGATACGCACGTAAGATTTGTCACCGTCGCTTGACGCGTTATCGCTGAAGTAGTGTTCAGCTTTAACACGGCCGTAGAAGTCCAGTTTATTACCGTCTTTGTTATACACTTCTGCGGCGTTTGCGGTGGAAGCCAGTGCCAGCGCTGATACAACTAATGCCAGTGTGCTCTTCTTCATTTTGCTATCAATCCCAATGAGTAAAATTTGTTGTACCCGTGAAAGGTTTTGTAAAACACCGACTTTTTACCGGTTGGTGATGAACGTTTTATGACAGTTTTTCGGCTTTCTTGTTAATCGCGAACTTTTGGTCTACCGCATTGTCAGGGGATTTTTGTGCTTTTCCCCTTGCTGTTGTTGGCTTCCTTGCTCACTCCTGATAAAACGTCCCTTCGCAGATTTTTTTCTTACATGGCAGGAAAAACATGAGTGGCAGTCAGACCCTTGTGGTCAAGTTGGGTACTAGCGTCCTCACCGGCGGTTCACGCCGGTTGAATCGGGCGCACATGGTGGAGTTGGTTCGTCAGTGTGCGCAGTTGCACGCCGCGGGCCATCGCATTGTTATCGTTACCTCTGGCGCCATTGCCGCCGGACGCGAACACCTTGGTTACCCCGAACTGCCGCCTACCATCGCCTCAAAGCAGCTGTTGGCTGCGGTGGGGCAGAGCCGTTTGATCCAGCTGTGGGAACAACTGTTTTCAATCTACGGCATTCACATCGGGCAGATGCTGCTGACGCGCGCTGATATGGAAGACCGTGAACGTTTCCTTTATGCGCGTGACATGCTGCGCGCGCTGCTCGACAACCACATCGTGCCGGTGATCAACGAGAACGATGCGGTGGCCACCGCTGAAATTAAAGTGGGCGACAACGACAATCTGTCGGCGCTGGCGGCGATGCTGGGCGGCGCGGATAAACTGCTGCTGCTGACCGATCAGCAAGGGTTGTTCACCGCCGATCCGCGTACCAATCCGGAAGCGGAGTTGATCAGCGACGTGCACCAGATCGATGATGCGTTACGCACCCTCGCGGGCGGCAGCGTATCGGGCCTGGGAACCGGCGGCATGGCGACCAAGCTGCAGGCGGCGGACGTCGCTTGTCGCGCGGGGATCGATGTGATCATCGCCGCCGGCAGTCGTCCGGATGTGATCAGCGATGTGCTGTATGGCAAACCGGTCGGTACGCGTTTCCACGCGCAGCAGTCGCCACTGGAAAACCGCAAGCGCTGGATCTTCGGCGCACCGCCGGCGGGCGAAATCACCATCGATGATGGTGCGCTGGCCGCGATGCTGGAGCGCGGCAGTTCGCTGCTGCCAAAAGGCATTCGTGACGTGCAGGGCAACTTCTCGCGCGGTGAAGTGATCCGCATTCGCAACCTGCAAGGGCGCGATATCGCCCACGGCGTCACGCGCTATAACAGCGATGCCATGCGCATGATTGCCGGTCATCACAGCCAGGAAATCGGCGAGATTCTCGGTTACGAATATGGCCCGGTAGCGGTGCACCGCGACGATATGATCGTCAGTTAAGGAGCAGATAATGTTAGAAGAGATGGGTAAAGCGGCGCGCGCTGCGTCGTACAAACTGGCAGAACTCTCCACCAAACAAAAAAATCAGGTGCTGCTCACCATCGCCGAGCGTCTGGAAGCGGAAAGCGCGGACATCCTGGCGGCAAACGAGCAGGATTTGGCGGATGCACGCCAAAATGGCATGAGCGAAGCGTTGCTCGATCGACTGACGCTCAACCCGCAGCGTCTGAAAGGCATTGCCGATGATGTGCGTCAGGTGTGTCGCCTGGCCGATCCGGTGGGGCAATTGATGGATGGCGGCCAGCTTGATAGCGGCCTGCGCATTGAACGCCGTCGCGTGCCGCTGGGTGTGGTTGGCGTGATTTATGAAGCGCGTCCTAATGTCACTGTTGATGTGGCATCGCTGTGCCTGAAAACTGGCAACGCGGCGATTCTGCGTGGCGGCAAAGAGACTTATCGCACCAACGCCGCCACCGTGCGCGTGATCCAAAATGCGCTGACCCAGCACGGTTTACCGGCGGGCGCGGTGCAGGCGATTGAAAACCCGGATCGTGAACTAGTGAATCAGCTGCTGAAGCTCGATCGCTACGTCGATATGCTGATCCCACGCGGCGGAGCAGGTTTGCACAAGCTGTGCCGTGAAAACTCCACCATTCCGGTGATTACCGGCGGCATCGGCGTGTGCCATCTCTATCTCGATGAAACCATGGAGACCGAGGCCGCGCTGGAGGTGATCGTCAATGCCAAGAAGCAGCGGCCAAGCGCCTGCAACTCGCTGGAAACGCTGCTGATCCATCGCGATCAGGCGGACACATTCATTCCGGCATTCCTGCAACGTATGGCGCAAGAGAAGATTGCGCTGCACGCCGACGAAAATGTGCTGGCGCTGCTGCAAAACGGTGCTGCCGAGGTGGTGGCGGTGCAAGCGGAAAATTATGATGACGAATGGTTGTCCAACGATCTGAACGTCAAGCTGGTGTCGGATATTGATGAAGCCATCGCGCATATCCGTGAGCACGGCACGCAGCACTCTGATGGCATTCTGACGCGCAGCATTGGCAATGCCAATCGCTTCGTCAACCAGGTTGACTCATCGGCGGTATACGTTAATGCCAGCACACGCTTCACTGACGGCGGCCAGTTTGGCCTCGGTGCCGAAGTGGCGGTCAGTACGCAGAAGCTGCATGCGCGTGGTCCAATGGGACTTGAAGCGCTGACCACCTACAAATGGATAGGGTGGGGCGACGATACGCTACGTCGCTAATGTTCGCTCCTGCATGACAATGGGCACCGAAAACGGTGCCCATTTTTTTCGTTTTCGATCCAGTTATTCCAAGAGCTTTTTGATTTATTTCTGTCATCTATGGCGGGCTCGCGGCTTTTCACCCATTTTTTCCTTTAGATGCTGGTCTTATTGCTACAGAACAATCCTGAAAACCCCTGTCAGAACAAGCGATATGGCACTGAACACTGGTTTCGCCCTAACCGAAGGGGATAATGATTGTCCAGCTTCATTGATAAAAGCGGTTGGGTAGTAAACTGCCGGTAATATAAAATGAACTGGTAGCAAAAATGAAAATAACATTCAGTCTTTTACTGAAGGCAGATTATTAACTGATGGTTAAAAAAGAAAGTACGAGACAAGCATTCACTGCCAGGCTGATTGCCGCATGCGAAAGTGCGGGAATTGTCGGACATGGACGGAATAAACAGGTTGCGCTTGCTCTGCAAGAGAGGGGATGCAAGATCTCAACGCCGGGGGTGTGGAAATGGTTTAACGGGCAATCGATCCCCGATGATAATAATTTACTGGCGCTCAGCCAGTTACTCGACGTGCGCGTGGAGTGGCTGCAATTTGGCATGGAAAAACCGGCCGCCTTGCTGACGCAGCGCAGTCTGGTGAACCCAAAACATCTGTTTCGCGTGGAGAGTCTGGATATTGGCCAGCACGGTGTGCGCAGCGGCTCTTCGCGCGATGAATTGGTGGAAACCATTCAAGCCATTGAATATGGGCTGGAAGAGGCGCGGGTGCTGTTTAACGGCCGCCCGGCAGAAAATATTCGCCTCATCGCGCTGAACAGCGATTCGATGGCCGGCACTTTTGCGCCGCGCGATCAGCTGTTTGTCGATATCAGCGTGCATCGCTTCGATGGCGATGGTATTTACCTGTTCACGCTTGACGATCAGCTCTATCTCAAACGCCTGCAACTTCAGCACAAAAAGGTCGCGGTGATCTCCGATAACAAGCGCTATGAAACCTGGTACCTCACGCTGGAAGAAGCCAGGACGCTGCAAGTGGTGGCGCGGGTGATCATGAGCCAGGCGCGGGATTACCAAATCCTGGGCTGATCACAAAACGCCAGATTGCGGCAAAAAAATATTTTGGCTGAAATCATTAATTTAACTGACGGTAAATAAAAAATTAACCATTGGTGTTTGCCAATGCATTAGAACCTGTTAATAATTTGAGCATGGATGGACAACATACCTGCTCACGGATGAGCCCGCTCTTAAACAATTGAGGCGCTGCACAAGCGCGATACATACCATCCAAAGTTAGTGAACTTTGGGATGGGGTGGATACGCACTTTGCAGCGTTGTCAGTTGCCCTCTGATTTTCACTCTCCTCTACTTCACCCTGGCCGCGAAAGCAGCCGGGCGAGTTGACGTCGGGTATTTTCCAGAGGAATAACGAACGCGTCGGCCTCAGCCGAATTGCCGTGCCTGCCACCCCATCGCCAAAGACTCATTAACAGGAGGAGTTATGGCGATTATCCAGTACGGGAAGTCAGTATTTTCAGGTAATGCACGCACGCGCCGCCATCGGCGACGCCAGTCCCTCAGCCTTAAGCGCAGCATCGATAGCGCACTCGGCATCGAATACGAAAACGTCACCTTGCGCACCGCTGAACGCATCTGCCAGCGCCAGACGCTGTCGCGCGTTGACAGCGCCGTGCTAGCGCCCGTTCGTGTTCAGCAGGCACAACCCAGCTTTGATAACTGCTGTCTGCCCCACGTCTATTTGTATGCCGTGCGTTAACCCTGCATCACTTTCCCCAGTTTTAAACGGAACGTTCCATTGTTGCTCACTGTTTAACCATTCTTGAGCGTTTCGCTTATATGAAAACGCGCTCAATGTCGTAAACGATCAGCAGGATTTATGTTTTTTGCCGTTTTGCGCAGCCATTTACAGGCTGTTGCGCCCCGTCAAAGAGGAATTTCTATGAGCCAGATTATTGCCATCCTGAATTTCGAAGAGGGTTATCGCGAAGCGCCTTACCTCGACTCGCTGGGTTTCCCCACGGTCGCTGGCGGCATTCGCATCGGCCCCAAAGGGGCATCGCTTAGCAACTACATCTTCCAGGTGCCGCGTCCCGTCGGCGATGTGTGGAAGCAGTGCATTGTCGAGGGCAAGGTGCAGCAGATGCATCAGCGTGCGCTGGTGCAGCAGGCGCTGGCCAAATGCAATGAGGCGCGCAGCGATGTGCTGATCAGCATGGGATATCAGCTGGGGGTGGATGGGCTGGCGATGTTTCGCGGCATGCTCACCGCCATTACGCAGGGCGATTTCAACAGCGCGGCCAACGCCATGCTCGACAGCCTGTGGGCAAGACAAACGTCGGGTCGCGCACGGCGCCATGCCGAAGTGATGCGCAGCGGCACCTACGACATCTATCGGGGGCTGCTATGAATTTGAAACTGCTGATTTTTGTCACCGCGGTGCTGGCAGTGATTGTGGTGGTGTTGGTGATGCAGCGCTTCACCACGCTGGAGTTCGTGAAACATGCGCGGCTGTTATTCAAAACCTGGTCGGTATGGCTGGCGTCGCTCGGTTCGATGCTCAGCGCGTGGGTGCAATCATTTCCCACCGCTGCGCTTGATGCCTGGAACAGCATGCCGCCCGACGTGAAAGCGATTCTGCCGCACAACTATTTGGGGCTGATTGGCGCCTTTATGGTGGCGATGGGCGTGATTGCCCAATTCATCCGCCAGAAAGGCCTCAACCAGCAGAAAAATGCGATGGAGGAAAAAGTATGACATTGCTCATGACATTATTCGGCGCCAGCTGGCACTGGGTTGCCGCGCTGGCGGGCGTCATCGCTGCGCTGGTTGCCAGCTACTTCGGTGGCAAGAAAATCGGCAAGGTGCAGCAAGCATCCCAGGCCGCCGTCGAGCGCGCCGATAAAGCCGCGGCGCAAGCGGTAGCGGTTAACCAACAGCAGCAACTGCTGCGCGAGGAGGCCAAACGTGTGGAAGCCAGCAACCTTAATCTTGATGACGCTGCTGCTCGTGACAAGTTGCAGCAATCGAAGTACCACCAGCCCTGAATCTCCCGTCGTCATCGACTCAGCCTGCACCCTGTTTTCCCCGATTTACACCCACGGCAATGACGCCGAGCGCATGGACGTTCGCACCGTGCGCGCCATCAACAACCACAACGATCTTTGGGATCAGCACTGCGGCCAACCGGCTCAGTAACGTTGCTCTCATGCATTTGCATTCCCTACCCGAAAAGCCGAGGAGGCTATGATGATCGAAGTTAACTCTTATGCAGAACTGCGCACCACTGTACCGGCCAAAAACGGCGATTTGGCATTCTTACGTCGTTACAACGCGGACTCCACCTTCCACGGTGGCGGTGATTTTACCGGTTTTATCGGCACCACCACGGCGGTAGAAGATGGCGGTACGCTGGTGATCGGTAACGGTTTTTACTGGAAACGCGTGATTAACGATCCCACCGAAATCAACGTTTATCACTTCGGTGCCAAAGGCGACGGTTACGCCAACGATACCGAGGCGTTTAACCGTATGCTGGCGTGGACGCAAAGCTACTCAGGCAACATCACCGCATTACCGGTGCGTTTTCCTGGCGGTCGATTCCTGATTAGCCCCATCGACATCAGCGGTACCGAGCGCGCCTTCTTCGGCTTGCAGGGGGATGATGTCGAGCTGGGTTCGCTGCCGCGCACCACCATCATTTCCGACAAAAGCGCCAACACGGTGTTTAAGGTGAAGGCGCGTCGTACCTCAATCCGCGGTATTGCGTGGAACGGCCAGGCATCCGCCGATATCACCACCAACAAAAGCACCATCACTGCCGATATGTGCAGCAACGTGCAGCCGTTCTTCGAAAACACCTGTATCGAAGGCACCACCGTCAATATCTACTGTTTCCGCGCGCAGAATAACGGCGGTACGGTGATCAAAGTGCTGGATACCCTCGACAGTAAATTCGACCAGATTTACACCCTGTATACCTACGGACGCGTGTTTGATGTCGGCTGGTCAAACTCGCCCAAAGGCGCGTGGGATCACTCCACGGCGATTGAGCTGTGTAACTGTAACTTTCAGACCGGTTATGGCGACGCCACGCTTTACATGCCGCGCGTAACGCAGGGGATTATTCGCAACGTGTGGATTGAGCACACGCGTAATCCGGGCGATCTTTCCGACGGCGGCTGGACGGTGGATACGCTGAACATTGAGGATTGCGGTACGCCGTTGAATCTCAACAATGCGCGCGTGGTGATTCGTCAGCTCAATCTGCAATCCGGCGCAAAACTCAGCCTGGATGCGGTGGCCGGACGTTGGTTATCCACCTTTGAGTATGGCTATCGTCGTGACGAGAACTACGGCACCTTTATGACCGGATCGCTGCGCGCGGGCTACTTCAGCGGCTACAAAATTACTAATAACACCGATACCGATAACTGGTATCGCGTTGGGCAGCTGTTCTTCCCGAACGCTAACCAGCAGTGGGTAATGGAGTTTATTGGTAAAGCGGATGCCACTCAGCCAACGGGCACTGCCGGTTCACCGGTCAACGTGGCGGCGACCGGCAAAACCTGGGTCAATCTGCAGCGTCTGGAAACGGTGTGGGCTGATGCCTATCACATGGGACAACCTGCGGTGCTGGATATCCGCTACAGCCGCGTCGGCACCACCTATGCGGCGGTGTGGATAAAACTGCGCGCCAACAGCGGTGACACCATGATGAACCTGAAATGCACCGGCCCTACGCGTTTCGATACCGGTTCCTGCTCGCTGTTCCAGCAGGACTTCTCGGTCGTGACCGATACCACCAAACTGGGCGGTTTCAAACCGGCGGCGCGTTTCGGGCTGCATAACGGTTTGGCCGGTATTGGCGCGAACGAGAAAGGGGTGCTGACCGTCGCGACGGCGGCCGGTACGCCGACCAACAAAACCGCGCCTACGGGCTTTGTGCTGGTCAACATTAACGGTGTCGATCGTAAACTTCCTTATTACGATTGAGGTCCAGCACCTGTTTGGCGAGGCTTCGGCCTCGCCTTTTTTTGTTTGTGGGGAAAGCGCACTGGCCATAAAAAAAGCACCGCTGTTTCCAGCGATGCTCTGATCAAAAGAGGCCGATTGCGCTATCAAAAACTGACTTTGACGCCCAGAGAGGCGCTGGAATCGCTGAAGCCTTTGCCGCCAACCTGTTGCGCGATACCGCCCCAGATGCCGACGTGCTGACTCGGATTCACTTCCAGACCCAGTTTCACTTCGCCGATGTTACGCGCACCCGCCTGCTCAATCTTCACGCCATCCAGTTTACTGCCGAAGCGCTGCGTATTATGCAGCCAGTTCACTTCAGCGTAAGGCTGCGCGGTGGCGGTGTACATGGTTGCCCGAACGCCGGTGCGGGTTTGCACGTTATGGTTGCCGGTGGCGCTGACGCGGGTGCCGTTCTGCTCGGTGTAATCGCCGGTTTTTACGCCCATCCACACCGCCTGCGCTTTCGGCTGCAGGCGATACTGCTGCTGCTCGCCGAAGGCGAAGCTGTAGCCGCCTTCCAGTGACGCGGTCATCCCCTTCGACTTGTAGCTTTCCTGACCGAGACCTTCGCCTTTCACGCTGTTACTGAAGGTGTTGTAGGCCAGCCAGCTGTCGACAAAGGCGCCGCTGCGCGTCTGGCTATTCTGCTGCCAGCCGGCATAGATACCGCCGCTGTAGCCGTTAACCTGGCCTTTGGCGCTGTAGCCGGTGGTTTTCGACAGCGTATTGCTTTTGGCATTGCCGTAACCCGCCATCACGCCGAGGCTGAAACGGTCTCTGCCATTCAAACTCCATTGTGCGATGTCGCCACCCAGCTGCGTCATGTAGCTGTTGGTGGTGCTTTTCAGCTGCGCGGTGCTGTCACTGAAGCGCCCGTGCGCGCCTTCGTTGCGCAGCCACAGCGTGGTTTTTTCCACTTTGCCGGTCAGCGCATCACGGTATTCTGTCACGCCCGGACGATCGGCTGCGCTCAGGGTAAACAGGTTGCTGGCCGCCGCAAGGTTAGCAATATAGCTGCCGACTTCCGGACGGGCACGCGGGGTACGTTTCGGTTGCGGCACCTCCGGTGCAATGACGGTGCCCGTATCGCCGCCCTCGTCTTTAATGGGATCGACAGGCGTTGGATCAACGGGAATCGGGTCGCTAACCAGGCGCCACTTACCGTTTTTATCCTGCACCAGCGCATAATCCCACGCGCCGCCGACAATGCGACCATCCTGCAGGAACTCACCGTTTTGCGTGCCCTCAACGCGAATCAACTCAATGCCTTCCAGCGTGGCAGCACCTTTACCGCCCGCATTGTGCACCTGAACTTTGGTGGTGCCGCTGGCGTTGCCGGCGATATGCAGTTTATCGCTAGCCGTATCGTCACCCGCCAGCGCAAGGTTCATCACCAGTTTGGCGTTGTCAGCGTGATAGTCGCCCTTAACGGTTAAGGTGTGGAAATCGCCAGCACCGTGATCGAAGGTGATAGTGCTGTCTTTGGCCGTCAGGTTGTCGACGGTGGAGCTGCCGGTCATATTCCACTGGCTGCTGCCCGCTAAGCTCAGATCCTGTAAATCATGCGCGGCACCCTGCCAGCGCGAACCGGAATCCAGGCTGACGCTGCTGGCCTGCGTTTTGCTGCGATCAATATTGGCATCGCCCTGCAGTTGAGAATGATTGCTGGCGTTAACCGTAATGCCGCGCACGTCCGCTCCGGCTTCCTGCCCCTCAGGAGCTTTACCTGATTCCAGCAGCGTGCTACCGATCAATTTGCTATTATCAAGATTGACAGTAAGTAGTGCAGAATTATAAGCAAGTATTGCAGCCCCGTTTTCAACTTCAAGAACAGTATTGTTTAGATTGATAGTGCTATCGGTGAAATTAGATCTGATCCCTACAGCATTATTTCCTTTAACGTATAAATATGAGTTGCTGATGTTTGCAATTGGAGCTGTATACAACACATTTGGATTTGAAGTATATATCGCAGCAGTTAAAGTGCCTGGGTTTAGACTATTATCCATTTCTACCCATACATTATCCGCTGTTAAGACAGAACCACCAGATATGTCAAATGCATGGCCACCACTAAAACTATTGAATTTTGAATGTCTGACATTTATCGAGCTATCATACCAAGAATAAGTGCCTTGACCGCCATGCGTTATCTCAACATTTATATTCTCTGCATCAATATGACCAGAGTAATCTGCATATAATGCCGCTGTTTTATTACCAGCAGATATTAAAGTACTGTTACTGACTTTGGCTAAAGATCTTTTACTTGTAGCAGTTACTGCTCCACCATCACTCGCATTGGATTTAATAAAGCTGTCGTTAATAGATAATATTGCGTTTTTACCTTTTGCCCATGCACCGTACCCTGACGCATCAATCTGAATATTTTCAGCATTAATCGTAGATTCATTGGCATAAATGCCGTGTCCTACCGATTTCACCTGAACATCTTTAAGCGAAATAATACCGCCGTTTTTAGCAAGCATGCCGGTACTTTTTTTCCCTGTCGTAGTGATGCTCCCACCAAAGATATTCAGTTCCGAACCGATATTTACCCACGCACCGAAGGCATTATCACCGGTCGCGACATAATGGCTATTATGACTTGTGGTTTTTCCGCCATTTTCAGCCAGTAATCCATATGCGCCATTAGCCGTTACGGTGACATGGCTATTTGCGATATTTGCCACACTATTTAAACCAAAGGCGTGAACCCCCTTGGTGGTGGATGCTACGCTGACGCCATCGGCATTGACTATTCCGCCAAGCTTGGCAAATATGCCGGTACTGTTTTTTCCTGTCGTAGTGATGCTGCCACCAAAAATATTCAGTTCCGAACCGGTGTTGACCCATGCCGCGAAGGCATTATCACCGGTCGCGACATAATGACTATTATGACTTGTAGTTTTTCCACCATTTTCAGCCAGTAATCCAAATGCGCCATTAGCCGATACGGTGACATGACTGTTGGCGATATTTGCCACGGTATTCACACCATAACCGTTAATGCCCTGGGCTGTAGATTCTACGGTCGTCCCGTCGACATTCAACACGCCACCGCTTTTAGCTAGAATGCCGGTGCTGCCGCCGCCTGTATTGGTAATGCTGCCACCAAAAATAGTTAATACGGATTTACCGTTAACCCAGCCGCCGGAGGAATTTTTTCCCGTAGTGACATAGTGACTATTAGTACTGGTGGTTTTACCGCCATTTTCAGCAAGTACCGCGTAACTATTTGCCCCTGCAACAGTGAAACGGCTATCTGAAACGTCGATAACTGCACCCGAGCCTATAGCATTTGCGCCATATTCCTGAGAGTTGACGGTTAAATTTTTACCGTTGATAGTGGCCTTATCTGCATATAAGCCAAATCCGGCGCTATTAATGACCACATCGGCGGCTTTAATGCGGCCACCGTTACCAGCAATAACTCCGTGACTGAATGCTCCCGCTGTATTGACACTACCGCCGGTTATATCAATATTCGAGCCCGCACCATTAACATAAACGCCGTACGCTTTTTTACCGTCGGTCGTGAAGTTCACATTATTGCTGTGCGCGGTGGCGCCTTTTTCAACAAATAAGGCGTGTGCGCTGTCATCGCTGGTAGCCACGTCCTTATCCTGAATATTAATAATATTTCCCGCGCCAGAAGCATATTCACCGTAGGCGGGGGCGGCCAGCGCGGGCTGGATAATCCAGACGCTGGCAAGCGCCATAAAGGCCGTCGCCACGCAGCCTGCGGTGAGGCGACGTGCTGTGCTGGAACGGGATGATTTTACTTTACCGCGTGCCAGTTCGGAGGTGACAACATAATTACCCTGGCTGTGGTTCCAGATAACCCGATAGTTTTTATTCATTTTGACTCTCTGCCTGTAAAAAATATCTCACGCCGAAATAAAACGTTGATTCGCGCGCGGGATGATTAAGGGATGGATATAACTTGATGGCAGAGAGAATATGAAAGGTGCGGTAAAAAACCGGCTAAGACATGTCTTGAATAAGATAAGTGCAGAAAGAATTTAATTATTGAGCGGCGTATTTAATAGCAGGAGGTGATGTGTCGCTGTTTATTCTGTTTTAAAAAAAATATTTTTAATGAGGATTATCAGTGAAGAAAGGAGGCGGCTGGCCGCCCCCCTTAACATCAGGATTTCGGGAAAATCCACACATGGTTTTCCGGCAGCGCCAGATGGCAATGCTGCGGAACAAATGTTCCCAGCGATCGCCAAGGTTATTCGCAACGTCTGCATTGAGCACACGCGTAATCCGGGCGATCTCTCCGACGGCGGCTGGACGGTGGATTCGCTGAACATTGCAGATTGCGGTTCTCAGTTGAATCTCAACAATGCGCGCGTGGTGATCCGTCAGCTTAACCTGCAATCCGGCGCGAAACTCAGCCTGAATGGCGCCCGGCGCATTGATCAGAAATGTACCTTAATACCCAGCGCGGCGCTGGAATCGCTGAAGCCTTTACCGCCAACCTGTTGCGCGATGCCGCCCCAGATGCCGACGTGTTGACTCGGATTCACTTCCAGACCCAGTTTCACTTCGCCGATATTGCGCGCACCCGCCTGCTCAATCTTCACGCCATCCAGTTTACTGCCGAAGCGCTGCGTATTATGCAGCCAGTTCACTTCAGCGTAAGGCTGCGCGGTGGCGGTGTGCATGGTTGCCCGAACGCCGGTGCGGGTTTGCACGTTATTTTTGCCGGTGGCGCTGACGCGGGTGCCGTTCTGCTCGGTATAATCGCCGGTTTTTACGCCCATCCACACCGCCTGCGCTTTCGGCTGCAGGCGATACTGCTGCTGCTCGCCGAAGGCGAAGCTGTAGCCGCCTTCCAGTGACGCGGTCATCCCCTTCGACTTGTAGCTTTCCTGACCGAGACCTTCACCTTTCACGCTGTTATTGAAGGTGTTGTAGGCCAGCCAGCTGTCGACAAAGGCGCCGCTGCGCGTCTGGCTGTCCTGCTGCCAGCCGGCATAGATACCGCCGCTGTAGCCGTTAACCTGGCCTTTGGCGCTGTAGCCGGTGGTTTTCGACAGCGTATTGCTTTTGGCGTTGCCGTAACCCGCCATCACGCCGAGGCTGAAACGGTCGCTGCCATTCAAACTCCATTGTGCGATGTCGCCACCCAGCTGCGTCATGTAGCTGTTGGTGATGCTTTTCAGCTGCGCGGTGCTGTCACTGAAGCGCCCGTGCGCGCCTTCGTTGCGCAGCCACAGCGTGGTTTTTTCCACTTTGCCGGTCAGCGCATCACGGTATTCTGTCACGCCCGGACGATCGGCTGCGCTCAGGGTAAACAGGTTGCTGGCCGCCGCAAGGTTAGCAATATAGCTGCCGACTTCCGGACGGGCACGCGGGGTACGTTTCGGTTGCGGCACCTCCGGTGCAATGACGGTGCCCGTATCGCCGCCCTCGTCTTTAATGGGATCGACAGGCGTTGGATCAACGGGAATCGGATCGCTAACCAGGCGCCACTTACCGTTTTTATCCTGCACCAGCGCATAATCCCACGCGCCGCCGACAATGCGGCCATCCTGCAGGAACTCACCGTTTTGCGTGCCCTCAACGCGAATCAACTCAATGCCCTCTAGCGTGGCAGCACCTTTACCGCCCGCATTGTGCACCTGAACTTTGGTGGTGCCGCTGGCGTTGCCGGCGATATGCAGTTTATCGCTAGCCGTATCGTCACCCGCCAGCGCAAGGTTCATCACCAGTTTGGCGTTGTCAGCGTGGTAGTCGCCCTTAACGGTTAAGGTGTGGAAATCGCCTGCACCGTGATCGAAGATGATGGTGCTGTCTTTGGCCGTCAGGTTGTCGACGGTGGAGCTGCCGGTCATATTCCACTCGCTGCTGCCCGCTAAGCTCAAATCCTGTAAATCATGCGCGGCACCCTGCCAGCGCGAACCGGAATCCAGACTGACGCTGCTGGCCTGCGTTTTGCTGCGATCAATGTTGGCATCACCCTGCAGTTGAGAATGATTGCTGGCGTTAACCGTAATACCGCGCACATCCGCTCCTGCATCTTCGCCGTACGGGTCTAACCCGGTTTCGAGCAGTGTTGTGCCGGACAACAGGCTGTTATCAAGATTCACTGTTGAAAGGGCATTATTATAAGCGATGATTGCTGGCCCGTTATCCACTGTCAAGACGGTGTTATTAAGGTTGGCCTGGCCTTCAGTACTGTCAGTCAAAATTCCTGCGGCGTTATTTCCTTTAATGTGTAAAAATGAATTATTAATGTTAACGGTCGGGCCATTATAAAGTGTGGATTCAGTTTTAACATTAATCGCATTAGCGAACTTTTCAGGATTGCTAATATTATCTATTTCAGCAAAAACATTGTCAGCTGTTAATACGGAGCCACTTTCAGCATGGAAAGCAGTGCCACCTCTTTGGCTTTTTATTCTTGAGTTAATTATGTTTGCCCTTCCATTAAAACTTGAGGCTGCACCAAACCCGGCACCGATGATCTCAATATCTACATTTTCTGCATCGACTTGTCCTGAAAAATCGGCGTAAATACCAGCAGACTTTCTATCCACGGCAATTAATTTACTATCTCGAACGGTGGCTAACCCTTTATTACTGGCAGTAACTGCGCCGCCAAAATAAGCCCCAGAAGAAATTTTGCTATTATTTATATTTGCGCGGGTACCCTCACTTTGTGCCACGACGCCACGTCCTCTTGCATCAATCTGTATATTTTCAGCATTCAGGACGCCACCTTTTTTAGCAAGCATGCCGGTGCTGTTTTTTCCCGTCGTAGTGATGCTCCCACCAAAAATATTCAGTTCCGAACCGATATTTACCCACGCACCGAAGGCATTATCACCCGTCGCGACGTAATGGCTGTTATGACTTGTGGTTTTTCCGCCATTTTCAGCCAGTAATCCATATGCACCATTATCTGTAACGGTGACATGACTGTTAGCCACATTGGCTACCGTGTTTGCGCTATAGCTATTGATTCCCTGGGCAGTAGATACCACGGTCACCCCATCAACATTCACAATGCCGCCGCTTTTAGCAAGAATGCCTTTGCTACCTTTACCGGTATTTGTAATGCTGCCGCCAAAAATATTGAGTTCTGAGTCATTGTTCACCCATCCGCCATCAACGTTACTGCCTGACGTGGTGTAATGGCTGTTGGTACTGGTGACTTTAGCGCCATTTTCAGCCAGCAGCACGTAGGCACTATTACCGTTCACGTTTACGTTGCTGTCGGCAATGACAAGCTCAGTACCTTTACCCAAACCGTAAACGCCATAGGCGTTGGCCTGTACGCTCAGGTTCTTGGCCAGAATTTTGGATTTATCGGCGTAAATGCCCACGCTGGAAGTATTCAAGGTAATATCGCTAGCCATTAACTTGCCGCCATTGCCAGCCACTAAACCATATCCCTGTGCACCTGTAGTGGTAATCGTACCGCCGGTTATATCAATATTCGATCCCGCACCATCAACATTAACCCCGAACGCTTTTTTACCGCTGGTCGTGAAGTTCATATTATTGCTGTGCGCGGTGGCGCCTTTTTCAACAAATAAGGCGTGTGCGCTGTCATCGCTGGTAGCCACGTCCTTATCCTGAATATTAATAATATTGCCCGCGCCAGAAGCATATTCGCCGTAGGCGGGGTCGGCCAGCGCTGGCTGGATAATTCCGACGCTGGCAACCGCCATGAAGGCCGTCGCCACGCAGCCTGCGGTGAGGCGACGTGCTGTGCTGGAGCGGGATGATTTTACTTTACCGCGTGCCAGTTCGGAGGTGACAACATAATTACCCTGGCTGTGGTTCCAGATAACCCGATAGTTTTTATTCATTTTGACTCTCTGCCTGTAAAAAATATCTCACGCCGAAATAAAACGTTGATTCGCGCGCGGGATGATTGAGGGATGGATATAACTTGATGGCAGAGAGAATATGAAAGGTGCGATAAAAAACCGGCTAAGACATGTCTTGAATAAGATAAGTACAGAAAGAATTTAATTATTGAGCGGTGTATTTAATAGCAGGAGGTGATGTGTCGCTGTGTATTCTATTTTTAAAAAAATTATTTTTAATGAGGATTATCAGTGAAGAAAGGAGGCGGCTGGCCGCCCCCTTAAACATCAGGATTTCGGGAAGATCCACACATGGTTTTCCGGCAAAGCCAGATGGCAATGCTGCGGATCGCGCACCTCACTGCCATAAGCGCGAATGACAAAATCATCGCCCTGGGTGCGGAACAAATATTCCCAGCGATCGCCCAGATACATGCTGGTGAGCAGCGGCAGTTCCAGCTGATTTTCGCCCGGCCCCTCGACCAGTTTCACCCGCTCGACGCGGATCACCGCCGTGGCTTCCTGGCCGTTTTGCACGCCTGCGCCCGCCAATCCCCACAACGCCCAGCCTTTGCCCTCGATGCGCGCTTTGCCGTCGCGCAGCTCGGTGATTTTGCCGTGCAGCCGGTTGTTGCTGCCCATAAACTCGGCGGTGAACAGGGTTTTTGGCGAGCCGTACATCTCCTGCGGCGTGCCTTGCTGTTCGATTTTGCCGTTATTGAGCAGCAAAATACGGTCGGAAATCGCCATCGCCTCATTCTGGTCGTGTGTCACCATCAGCGCCGACAAGCCCAGTTTGATGATCAGCTCACGCAGGAACACGCGCGCCTCTTCGCGCAGCTTGGCATCCAGATTCGACAACGGCTCATCCAGCAGGATCACCGGCGGGTTGTAGACCAGCGCACGACCAATTGCCACGCGCTGCTGCTGACCGCCAGAAAGCTGGTGCGGATGGCGTTTACCAAGGTGGCCTAACCCCAACTGCACCAACACATCCTGCACGCGTTGGGTGATCTCCGCTGCCGCCACTTTGCGCAGCTTTAACGGATACGCCACGTTCTCGAACACGGTTTTGTGCGGCCACAAGGCGTAGGACTGGAACACCAACCCCAGATTACGTTCTTCCGCTGGGATCTCACTGCGCGGCGTGCCGGCGTAAACCGTGTTGTTGCCAATCACAATCGTGCCTTGCGTTGGCTTCTCCAGCCCGGCGACCGCACGCAGCAGCGTGGTTTTGCCGCTGCCGGACGGACCAAGCAGAGAAACCACTTCGCCGCGCTGCAAATTCATCGACACGCCTTTCAGCACCGGATTGTCGCCGTAAGTTAAGTGCAGGTTTTCGACCGATAATTCAATCATGTAATTTGACTCCAAATCGCAAGGCAATACCCAAACCGACCACGACCAGCAGGATGTTAATAAACGAGAGTGCGGCGACGATATCTATCGCGCCCGCCGCCCACAGGGAAACCAGCATGGAGCCGATGGTTTCCGTGCCGGGCGAAAGCAGGTACACGCCGGTGGAATATTCGCGCTCGAAAATCAGGAACATCAGCAGCCATGAGCCAATCAGGCCGTAACGGGATAACGGAATGGTGACGTGACGCGTGATCTGTCCGCGCGTGGCGCCGGTGCTGCGCGCCGCCTCTTCCAGTTCCGGCCCGACCTGCAGCAGCGTGGACGAGATCAGACGCAGGCCATACGCCATCCACACCACGGTATACGCCAGCCAGACGCTGAAGATGGTGCTGCGCAGTGACCGCAGCCAGACGATCAGGTTATCGCGCAGCCACTGCGACCAGACGAAATCAGACAGCCAGCCCGATTTGAGCGAGTTATCCAGCCACATCGGCAGGAACAGGAACACCCAGAGAAACGCCAGGCCTGCCAGCAAGCCCGGCACCGCACGCGGTACCAGCACGCTGTAGTCGAGAAAGCGCGTGGTGTTATCGGGTTTGCGGTGCATGGCGATGCCGATAAACAGGTAACACACCACCGCCAGCGCGCCGCCAATTACCCCAATCGCCATCGAGTTGACGATGGCGCGCAGCAGGTTAGGCTGCGCCCAGATGGTCTGGAAAGTTTTGATCGACAGCTCATCCCAGATTGAGACGCCAACGCCCCAGTTTGAGATAAACGCACGCAGCACCACGCCCAGCAGCGGCACGCCAATGGTCACCGTCAGCCAGAAGGCGACAACCGCGCCCGCCACCCAACGCCATTTGCCCAGCGGCAGCGCACGCGCCTGCGAGGCTTTGCCTTTTACGGTGACAAAGCGATTGGCGGTGCGCATCAGGCGGCGTTGCAGCATCACCAGCGGGATGGTGATACAGATCAGCACCACCGCCACGGCAGCCATCAGATGATAAGAAGGCGTGCCGAGTTTATTAGTCAGTTGGTAGAGATAGGTGGCCAACACCATGTTGCCTTCGGGATCGCCCAGCACCAGCATCAGGCCGAACACCTCCAGGCCGAGGAAGAACAGCAGCACGGTGGCATACAGCATCGAAGGACGCACCATCGGCAAGCTCACCGCCGTCATCACCTGCAGCGGTGTCGCACCCGCAATACGCGCCGCTTCTTCCACATCCGATCCCACACTGCGTAGTGCAGAAGAGATATACAGATAGGCGTGCGGGACGTGCGTTAGCCCGGCGATCACCACAATGCTCGACATGTCGTAGATATTCCACGGCACAAAACCGAACAGCGATTGTGCCCACAGCGAGAAGAATCCCACCGGGCCCGCCGCCACCACGTAACCAAAGCCGAGTACCATCGGCGAGACAAAAATTGGCACGAGGATCAGCGGCTCAATGATGCGTCGGCCGGGCAGATCGGTGCGCACCATCAGAAACGCCAGAATACCGCCCAGCGGAATGGCGATGATCACCAGCCCGAAGGCGAGAATAAATCCGCTGCGCAGCGCTTTATAGAAGTCGGGATCGGTGAAAATAAATTCAAACGACTCGAGGCTCCACGCTTTCGACGGCGAAAAGAACGGGGCGGACAAGAAACTTTGTATCACGATAAACGACAGCGGAACGTAGATAACCAGCGCGGTTATCAGCACCACAACGCCGCGCGGCAGGCTTTGCCACTTTCTCTGCAATGCACGCATATTGAGACCCTGAATGGCGAATCAGATAACAGAAAGAGAAGCGCGACGCAGCGGCCGCGCTTCGGTACTGCCGTTATTTACCGGCGGCTGTGCGCCACTGTTTGATGTAATCCAGACGTTTTTTCGGTTGCAGATATTCCAGCAGGCTTTCATCAACCGGGATCGGTTTCAGCGCGTTACCTAACATTTTGGTCAGGCCATCAATGTCATTTTTGCCTTCAATATCGTTGCGCAGGGAAGGGATGTCGGCCTGATTGGCCAGAATGCTTTGCCCTTTTTCAGACAGCACGTAATCGAGCCACAGCTTAGCCGCATGGCTGTGTTGCGCTTGCTGGCTGATGAACGAAACGCGTGACAGCACCAGCGTGTAATCCTTCGGATAAGCGATGCCCAGCGACGGATCGGTTTTGGCGCGCGCTTCGGCGTAAGAACCCAAAATGTTAAAGCCAATCAGGTTTTCGCCGGATGAAACCCTTTCCATCATGGTGCCGGTGGAAGACTGCACGGCTAAACCGCCTTTCGCCACGTCGGCCAGGGTTTTGAAGTAGTTGGGGTCGGCTTTGGCATCCTGTACTGAGAGCATGAAGCCGAGGCCCGATTTCTCAATATCGTAGGTGGTGACTTTGCTCTTGAATTTGTCGGTCTGGCTGGCGATCAGCTTGGCTAACGCAGCGTGCGAATCGGGCACGTCACCGGCCGGGATCATGCGCTTGTTGTAGATGAAGACCACCGGTTCGTAGGTGGTGCCGTACGCCTTGTTATTCCACACCGCCCACTTCGGCAGCTGCGCCAGTTCAGGAGATTTGTACTCCTGCGCGTAGTCGGTCGCCAGCTTCAGGCCGGTATCCATTGAGGAGCTCCACACCACATCGCCGCTGGTGCCACCCGAAGCTTGTTCACTGATAAAACGGTTGTACAGCTCGGTGCTGTTCATATCGTTATATTCAACTTTGATGCCGGGATAAGTGGCCTCAAAGCCTTTGACCAGCGGTCCGGCGGCTTTGATGTCGGTGGTGGAGTAGACCACCACTTTGCCCTCTTTGGTGGCGGCATCAATCACGCTTTGGTAGTCCGAAGGGTAACCTTGCGGCGGAGCCGCTACGGCTGACATGGAAACAAACACAGTGGCGGCAATCAGAGACAGAGGAAAAGTGTTCGACATTATAATTAACCTTTTAGTTACATTTGAGGAACTAAAGGTCAACATAGCCGATCGCCTTTTCCACACAAGAGGTGACGGATTGTTATCTTCACGAAGTGTGATTGTTGGCGTCGTTTAGGCAATTAACACCATAAAAACCGCAAGTGGCCGCGCGCGGAATTTGCGCGTGATCACAGGATTTTGCGGTACAGCCGTCGCGGGTGGCCGATATTGCCGTACTGCATCTCGACGCCAATAAATCCGATCTCTACGCAATATTCGAGGTAGCGGCGGCCGGTGGTTTTGCTGATGCCGATGTTTTCTACCACCTGTTCAACCGACCAGCTGCTGTGCGGTGCTGCGTTAAAAAAGCCTTTCACCCGTTCCAGCGTAATCGACTCAATGCCTTTGGTGGATGGCGCGGCAGGCGCGTCACTGGCTGGCAGGTTGAACAGCTTATCCAGCGCCTGTTGATCGACATTCTTCATCTGACGCAGGGTCTGCACCAGCAGCATGAAGCGCTCCAGCGACGCGCGCAGGCGATGGAAAAAAACCGGTTTCAGCAGGTAGTCAAAGGCGCCGCTGCGCATCGCGTGGCTACAGGTTTGCATGTCGCTGGCGGCGGTGATGAAAATCACCGAGCACTCAAAACGCTTCAGCAGCGGATCGTCAATCAAGGTTACGCCCTGACCATCCGGCAAATAGTTGTCGAGCAGCAGCAGCCGTGGCTGATGCGCAGCAATCAGCGCGCGCGCCTGCGCCAGCGTCGCGGCAATGCCGACCACGCGCAGATGAAAGTTCTGCTCAATATATTCACGATGCAGATCGGCCAGATGCGGCTCATCTTCCACAATCACCACATCAAGCGGCTTAGCATTATTCATGGGAAAGTCCTGTTAATGCGGCGGGCTGGAACGGAATAAACACCGAGAAGATGGTGCCCTGCGGTGAGTTGTCGCTGATCTCAATGCTGCCGCCCGCCTGCTGTACATAACCTGCCGCCAGATAGAGGCCGATGCCGTGCTCAGCACCGAACATATCGTCGTTGCTGGACGGCTTGCTGGTGACGCCTTGCTCAAACAGATGCGGTTTAATGCTGTCATCGATGCCGCAACCCTGATCGGCCACTTCGATTAACAGCTCCTGATTACGGCCAGAAATATACAATTCTATCGGGGCGGCGGGCGTTGTGGCATTGAGCGTGGCGTCGACGGCGTTATCCAGCAGATTACCAATCACCGACATCAACGCCGTTTCACTCAGCGCGGCAGGAATGCGGCTCAGCTGGCAGGCCGGATCAAATTTCAGCTCCACGCCTTTTTCCCGCGCACTGACATATTTCCCCAGCAGCAGCCCACAGAGCGCGGGTGAGGTGAAGCGTGCCGAGACAAAATCCAGCACCTGCTGCGCGCCAGCTGATTGCGCGTGGATGTAGCGCATCGCGTCGTCGTAACGCTGCATCTGTAACAGGCCGACCAGCGTGGCGGTCCAGTTCAGCTGTTCATGACGCATGATGCGTAAATTATCCGCATAGCGTTTCACCTGGCTCAGCTGGCTGCTCAGCGTATTGATGTCGTTTTTATCGCGGAAGCTGCATACCCAGCCGCCAGGCTCGCCGGGTTCCAGCTCGATCGCCACCCGGTTAACGATCACCTGACGCTGATTGAGCACGGTAACGTGATCGTGAGTTTTCACCTCATGCTGGCGCAAAAAAGCCGCAGGAATCTGCAACACTGCATCCAGCGGTTTTCCCAGCAGTTCACTCTCACTCTGCTGAATATCCAGCAACTCGCGTGCGGCGCGGTTGATGAGAATCAGCTGCCGCTCCGCGTTGACCGCAAACACGCCTTCATACATCGCTTCCAGCAGCGCCTTTTGTTGCAGCACCAGCAGGGCGATATCCTTTGGCTCCAGCCAGAACATCTGTTTTTTCAGGTTGCGACTAAACATCCAGGAAAAAATAAACAGCAGCAACAGCAGCGCCACGCCATACAAACTGGCCTGCCACAGCAGGCTAACGTTGATATTGGCAATATAGGAAGTGAGATAACCCACCGAGACAATGCCAATCACCTGGTGCTGGGCATTTAAGATTGGCGCCTTGCTGCGCAGTGACACGCCGATGCCGCCTTTGCGCACCGAAATAATGGTTTTGCCCTGCAGCACCTCGGCATTGTCACCGCCAATCATCGGTAAATTGAGGCGCTCCGGTGATTCCGAGTGGTAGAGATGGTGTTCTTGCGTGTCGCCAATCACGATATAGCTGGCATCGCTTTGGTTGCGCAGCGGCTGAATCAGCGCGGCGATGCCAGCGAAATCGCGGCGCGCTACTTTCTCTGCCAGGCCGGGCATCAGCGCAATTTCACTGGCTTGCACCCGTGCGCGCTGTCCCAAATCGTGATGCAGTTGGCGATCGATAAAATGAAACAGAATGGTGCCCAGCAGGGCGAGTAGCAGGCAGGAAAACAGCACCAGCGACAGGAAGAGTTTTACCTGGAAAGATAATCTGCGTTTCATACAACCTGCAGTAAAGAGAAACTGGAGAGAGGCATGGCTGGAGACTAGCACGCGAAAATGCGTGCCGTGACACGCTATCTTCAGAGTTGTGAGCTGGCTTCAATCCCGGCGCGGCTTAGGCGCTGGTTACTGTTGGCACCATGTCAGCGATATTCCCATCTTATTCCTGGTATTCGCCTGCTGTGGCGCTAATCAATCAGCAAAAAATCAATTCACCACGGCTAATCTATGCGCCATTATTTAATCCAGCCTTTCTCTGAGTAAATTCCGGTTTGGCCTGGCAACCATTGACCTTATAACCCTGAGTGGTGAGAATGCCGGGAAAAGTTTTGAATTAGATCGCAAATTTTGGGCATTAAGCCCGTTGCAGTGCGACCGCAAACGCCGCACTGAATTAACGCCACTTGCACTCATCGGAACGCAAAAGACGCGCCGAAGTAATAAAAGTGCAGGGCACACAGCAAATATCGTTAATGTCGTGACGTTCGTTGAGAAGGCCCGTCTGTTGATGCACCTACTCAGCCCCGGTCGGCATTTCTTTTTTTGGTGATGAGCGCGATAAAAACGTCAGCGTTTTTTTCGCTCATTACCAGACAGATAAAAATTTAATTTAAGTACGCCGTGAATGACGTGGTGACGCCATTAAGCCAAATCACCGCAAGATAAAACGTAACTGGCTGAAAATTAACTGAACTCTCGCGAGCGCAGCGCAGCCTTTTTATGCCTGAAAAGTGGGTTTATGCGTAGTCAGTAAACAGGTAGCTGCAAGCCTGGGGCGGTAGCCTGCCTGTTTTACCTGACGAAAGCAGAATAAATCTGCACGGTTTATTTGGCGATTATCTTATTTAGCGATCTTTTTACAGAGAATTAAAGGCCAGTTTTATTTGACCTGAGGAAACTCTGAAATAGACAGGCAATAAATGTTAAGCCGGGCGCAAGCAACGTGCACTGTTAATCACTGCAATGTTCAGCGAATACTTTTTCCGTCCGCAACTTTTACTCCGACAGAGTCCAGAGGTTATATGCAAAATCCCGTTAACGACGTTTTGATCAGCGTCATCGTGCCGGTGTATAACGCCGCGGCGTATCTGGAGCGATGCATTGACAGCCTGCTACAGCAGGAAGAAAGCCGTTTTGAAGCGATATTTATTAATGACGGCTCCAGCGATAACTCGCTCGCGATATTACAGAATTACGCCCACTACCCACATTTTCACATTATCGACAAAACCAACGGCGGCGTTTCGTCGGCGCGCAATCAGGGCATTCGCGCCTCGCGCGGCAAACTGCTGTGCTTTTTAGACGCCGATGATTTTCTGCCGGCCAGCGCGTTTGCCACCTATGTGCGGCTGATGCAAAACAACATCGCCATGGTGGGTGGGGAATCGCAGCACATCACGCCGCAAGGCGATCCGCTCGATTTCCCGGCCAACAGCAGTGACGCGCGCCAGCTGACCGCTTCGGCGGCGATTAACGATCTGCTCTATTTCAATCCGCGTCACGGCATCTGCGACAAGGTGTTTCGTGGTGATGTGATTCGTCAGCATCAGCTCACCTTTAACGAAGAGATTTATAACTTCGAAGATCTGCTGTTTGTGGTCAATTACCTGCACCTGCAACAGGATCGTCAGGTGATCTTCACCCAGCAGGTGGTTTATCACTATGTGGAATCCACCAACTCCGCCACGCGATCGGCGTTACGCGAAAAGCATTTCTCCTTTGCGCGTTCGTTTAATGGCATGCAGGCGTTTTTATCCGCGCAGCATAGCCGCTGTTATTACCATCTCTATTTAAAAGTGACCTCGTCTTATATCTATAAAGCGCTGCACAGCGACGGATTCAGCCGCGCCTTTATTGATGAATATATTTCGCTCTACCGTCGCAGCTTCAAGTCCTATTTCACATCAGGATTGATGCTCAATCCGTGGAGCCTGTACTTTGCGCTGTTTTTTGTCAGTCCACGACTGGTATCGCGTCTGCGCCGCCTGGCACAGAAATAAACGCTGAGGTTGAGTTGTGAAAGATAAATTAAAAAATTCTATGTGGATGATCGCTGAAAAGCTGATTGCGGTGTTCGGCCTGATATTTGTCACCTCTTATGTGGCGAAATATGTGGGGCCCACCACCTTCGGCATTATCTCGATTTCGATGCTGGTATTTCAGTTCATCCAAAGCATCGCGCTGATGGGCAGCGATGTGATTCTGCTGAAACGCTTATCGCAAAATCATCACTCCGGCATGCGCTTAATGATGGCGACCTTTCTGCTGGTGTTAGTGATTTACGGCATTCTGGCAGCCAGCGGCATGCTGATTATGGGCGAAGAGTGGAGTGCTGAAGCGCGGGTATTTGTCTGCGCAGCGGCGATTGCCTGTCTGTTTTCTTCGCTCGATCTGGTCAATATCTACAACGAGGCGATGCTTAATGCGCGCCTGAATGTCATCGCCAATCTGGCGGGGCTGGCGATCAGTTTAACCGTGCGCTTCTTTATTTCGTATTACGGTTTGGATCCGCAACTGTTGTCGATTCCCATCGTGCTGGCGACTTTTATTCCGTTTGCCATCAAGCTGACGATATTCCTGAAATACCATCGTCAGGTACCGATTCCGGCACTGCGCCAGATGAAGAAATATTCACGCTATATGGTGGCGTCCGGTATTTCTCTGGTGTTTTCCGTGATTGCGGTGGCGATTTATACCCGCGTTAATCAAATCAGCGTGTCGTATTTCCTTGGCGTGAAAGAGGCGGGGATTTTCTCTGTCGCGCTGACGCTCGCCACCGCGTGGGTATTTTTACCCAATGCCTTGCTGGCTTCCTTTTTCCCGGCGTTCTTTGCCGAACGTGACGATCGGCAATCGATTATCAAAGCGCAGAAATTACATCTGCTGGTGATAGGTGTCTCGTCGCTGGTGATTCTGGCGATTTGGTTATTGTCCGGATGGTTTATCCGTGACTTTTACGGTGCGGAGTATCTCGATGCGGTAGCGCCAACGCTGTTACTCAGCGTGGGTGCGATGTGCGCGGTGCTAAGCAGCGTGATGGATCGTTTCATTATTAAGTACAACGGATATCGCTATTTAGTGAAGAAAACCTTCGTGGTGTTATTAATTTGCGTGGCCTCCTCTTTATTGTTGGTTCCTTATTTCGGTTTAAATGGCGCGGCCATGAGCGTGGTATTAACCGAGTTTTTATCTTTCTCCCTGCTTAATTACTTTTTCCCTGCTCAACCCGTAATGCGTATTCATCAAATTTTTATCAATCCCAGGAAACTATGGCTGTTATTTAACAATATCAAAACCTCAGACAGTAAAGAGAGTTTATCATGAATGAAAAACCCCTGTTTAGTCTTATCATTCCCGTCTATAACTCACAAAAAACCATTAAACGTACCTTACTGAGCGTGCTTAAACAGACGTTCAGCAGTTACGAAGTGATTGTGGTTAATGATGGCAGCAGCGATTCAACCGCGAATATTCTGCAGGAGTTTAGTGCTTATTCGCAGGTCACGGTAATTCACCAAATTAATGCCGGTGTCAGCGCCGCTCGAAATAGCGGAATGCAGCAAGCCAGCGGTGAATATGTGTTATTCCTCGATGCGGATGATTGGGTGGATGATAACTTCCTGATGATCTTCAAACAGAATCTCGATGCCTGGCCAGCGGAATCTGTCGATTTGATGGTGGGCAACCTCAACGACAACCGCGTGGGCAAAGTGTCGCAGGCGGGCTTCTTCAGTCAGGAGGACATTCCTTATGTGCTCGGTGAGTTGGAGATGAGTGATAACATCGGTTATCTGCATAACAAATGTTATCGCCGTCAGATTATTGAGGAGTTGAACCTGCGCTTTTTGGAAGGTATCTCCATGAGCGAAGATTTGCTATTTAACCTTAAATTCTTCAGCTGCATTAGCAATTTTCTGGTCACGCCGGGTGCGGCTTATCATTATGAAGACGTGGCGGGTTCATTATCGAAGCGTAAAGTGCAATACAGTGAACTGAAAGTACGTAAACAGTTTCTCACCGCACTGTATGATTCGATCATCAGTAAATATCAGGCCAGCGATCTCGACTATTTCCTTAAAGGCATCTCCAAACGTGTGCTGGCGCTGGATATGCAAATCGTGACCGCAATGTATCACTCATCGTTTTCACCTGCGGATATTGCCCAGGAAATTGATCAAATAAAGCGGGGTAAATACTCAAAAGGTATTTTCATCCTGCTGAATAAAAATGAAAAATTGAAGTACATGATTATGAATTTGAATACACTCACAGCGTACTATTTTCTTTATGCACTCTACAGAATGCGCGCATTCTAATTAAATTCTCCCGGCGTTAGCCTCTGGACGCATTTGCTGTATCAGAGGCTAGTGGCCGGGGGAGTTGCTCTTGTGTCATTTGCACTACCCGTGGTAACAGCCCAGCGTTGCCACACCTTTCCACTTTCCTCACGCCTTTCTGCTGGCTCCCTGTTACTCCTTCTTGCACTCATTCCGCGTCTCATGTCAAATAGCGCCCCATGCAATCGATTGCGCGCATGTTTCGTGCATTTACTGCGGCGCAAAACATCAGGATGCGTGAATTTCATCTCATGAAGCGTCATCCTTTGCGTTCCGGCCGGGCGGAGCAGCCCACGCCATGATTGGTAGCCATCTTTGTGGCTGCATGTTGATAAAGCTTGAAATTCTGGAGAGACAGATGGACAACTCACAAACCGGTACGCTTGGCACCGTAGAAACGGCGGCTAAGGGCTGGCGTAAGAGTGATACCGTGTGGATGCTGGGTCTGTACGGTACGGCGATTGGTGCGGGCGTGCTTTTCCTGCCGATTAACGCCGGTGCCGGCGGGCTGATTCCGCTGATTATCATGGCGATTCTTGCCTTCCCGATGACCTATTACGCGCACCGCGCGTTAACGCGCTTTGTGCTCTCCGGTAAAAATCCCGGCGAAGACATTACCGAAGTGGTGGAAGAGCACTTTGGCGTGGGCGCTGGCAAGATCATCACCTTGCTCTACTTCTTTGCTATCTATCCGATCCTGCTGATGTACAGCGTGGCGATCACCAACACCGTGGATAGCTTTATCGTGCATCAGCTAGGCCTGGTTTCGCCGCCGCGTGCGCTGCTGTCGCTGATTCTGATCATCGGCATGATGACGGTGGTGCGCTTTGGCGAGCAGATGATTGTGAAAGCGATGAGCATACTGGTGTTCCCGTTTGTGGCGGTGCTGATGCTGCTGGCGGCTTATCTGGTACCGCACTGGCATGGTGCAGCGCTGGAAACGTTGTCGTTAGATGCGAATGTAAGCGGCCACGGCATTCTGATGACGCTGTGGCTGGCGATTCCGGTGATGGTGTTCTCCTTTAATCATTCGCCGATTATCTCCTCTTTTGCTGTTGCCAAGCGCGATGAGTACGGCGCAGGCGCGGAGAAGAAGTGTTCGCGCATCCTGGCGAACGCCCATCTGCTTATGGTCGTGACGGTGATGTTCTTTGTGTTCAGCTGCGTGCTGAGCCTGTCGCCCGCCGATCTGCAGGCGGCGAAAGATCAGAACATCACTATTCTGTCCTATTTAGCCAACCACTTTAATGTACCGATGATTGCGTGGATGGGGCCGATTGTGGCGATGGTGGCGATCACGAAGTCATTTCTCGGGCATTATCTGGGGGCGCGTGAAGGGTTTAACGGCATGGTTGTGAAGTCGCTGCGCAGCCGCGGTAAAACCGTCACGCCGCAGCGTCTGAATCGCCTGACCACCACGTTTATGCTGCTGACCACCTGGCTGGTGGCAACGCTGAACCCCAGTATTCTGGGCATGATTGAAACGCTGGGTGGGCCGATTATTGCGATGATTCTGTTCCTGATGCCGATGTATGCCATTCAGAAAGTGCCGGCGATGCGTCAGTACAGCGGGAAAATCAGTAACGTGTTTGTGGTGATCGTTGGCGTGCTGGCGATTTCGTCGATTGCTTATTCGCTGGTCAGCTAAGCATATATATCAGAAAGGTCGCCAGGCATGGCGACCTTGTCATCATTACACCGCAGCCGTTTTAAACACACTCATCGACTGCGCCAGGCGATCTGCCTGTTCCTGCAACGCCTGCGACGCCGCTGAGGCTTCCTGCACCAACGCGGCATTCTGCTGCGTCACCGCCTCCATCTGCGTAATCGCTGAGTTGATCTCGCTAATCCCGCTACTTTGCTCGCTGCTGGCAATGGTGATTTCGCTCATAATATCCGCCACGCTCTTCACGCTGTTGACCACTTCACCAATCGTTGAACCGGCGTGCGTCACCAGACGGCTACCTTCATCCACCTGCGCGACCGAATCCTCAATCAACACCTTGATCTCTTTCGCGGCAGATGCCGAACGTGCCGCCAGATTACGTACTTCGGTGGCTACCACGGCGAAACCACGGCCTTGCTCACCGGCGCGTGCGGCTTCGACCGCGGCGTTAAGGGAAAGTATGTTGGTCTGGAAGGCGATGGAGTCGATCACGCTGATAATATCGACGATCTTCTTCGAAGAGAGCGTAATGGCTTCCATCTTCTCGATCACCTGTTCCATCACCACGCCGCCTTGCTTCGCCACGTTGGAGGTGTTGGCCACCAGCTGATTGGCTTCCCGCGCGTTTTCGGCGTTGTGCTTGACGGTGGCGGTCATCTGTTCCATCGCCGATGCGGTCTCTTCCAGCGAGCTGGCCTGCTGTTCAGTGCGTGATGAGAGATCGATGTTACCGCTGGAGATTTGATTCGAGGCGACAGCGATGGTATCGGAACCGGCGCGCACATCGGAAACGATAGTGAGCAGATTGTCGTTCATCGCCTGCAGCGCCTGCATCAGCACGGCGGTTTCATCTTTACCGCTGATTTCAATGTGCGAACTGAGATCGCCTGCCGCGACTTTCCCGGCGATTTCCACCGCTTCATTCAGCGGACGCACAATTGAACGCGTTAGCATAAAGCCTAAGACGATGGAGGCTGCAATGGCGAGAGCGGAGAAGATTAGCGTCATCTCAATAGCGGATGAGCCGTTATCAATAATCTTCGCGCCTTCTTGCTGTAACTGCTGCGATTGCGAATCGGCAAACGCCACCGCGCTTGCCAGGAAAGCGTTTTGCGTATCGGTAATGGATTTCAGTACATAGGTGCTGGCGGCGTCTGCATCGCCAGCGCGTACCAGCTCAATCAGCTGATGTTTCTCGGCCTCGAATTTGTCACTGGCCGCCAGCAGCCCGGCGATTTTCTTTTTACCCACTTCGGTAACCTGTATCGCTTTGATTTTATTCATCGCGTTGTTGGTATGCTCAGTGGCTTCGGCGAGTTGCTGATAACGTTTAACGTTATTTTCCGGACGCGTGGTATCAATCACGATGCCACGCAGATATTTAATTTGATCGTTAACACCGTCACGGACGTCAAAACCGAGACGCACTTTTACGTAACGGTCTTCCACAATCGACGTAATACCGGTTTTGATGTTGTTAATTTTGGTAATCGACGTGATGCCGACAATGACTAACAGTGCCACCACTAAACCAAAGGCGATGCCCAAACGGACGCCGACCTTCATATTCTTTAAGCTCAACATTGGTTCTCCCCGTAATGCCAAAAATTGATGTTTTCAAGACGGAAAAGCAGGCAAGGTGCCCGCATCAGGTTGATGTTTTCTAAGGTAAAAATGGTTACGCAGCGTGACAGATCTGGTATGGCAGCACCAGCGCAAGCGCTATCAGTTATCGGTTGTTAATGTTTTAACTTTAATTTTTTAGAGATGCGTCACGGTTTGGTTAATGACGTTAACCTTGATTTTTGACTGGATGGGAAAGTGAGGCGGGAGGATCCTGGTTGAAGGGTCGCCAGGAATGGCGTAATGCCGATCAGTTAAGCACCTTATCAAATCACCGCACATTCCGTAGCGGCGCGATTTATCGCGCAATGAATTGCGCCGCTACACTGTGTGCTCTCGGTAATTAAGGGTTTTCAGGTCTTAACTGACAAGCATTACGCTATGAACGGTGGCGTTACGATAATTAACGCGGCTTTTTCAGCACGCCGTGGATCACATTCGACAGCTCGTTGATTTCGAACTTCGCCACGTAACCATCGGCACCGACTTTACGCACGTGATCTTCGTTGGCGCTGCCGGAGAGTGAAGAGTGGATCACCACCGGAATCTGGCGCAGGTTGTTATCGCGTTTGATGTTGCGCGTTAAGGTAAAGCCATCCATTTCCGGCATTTCGAGATCGGTCAGCACCAGCGCGATCTTATCGTGGATCGACTCACCGTTTGCAGCCGCTTCTTTCTGCATCTCGTTAATTTTGATCCAGGCTTCCAGACCGGTGTTGTGCATAATCGCCGGGATGCCCATGCTTTTCAGGCCTTGCTCCAGCAGCTGACGCGCCACTTTGGAATCTTCCGCCACAATCGCCACCTGGCCAGGCTTCAGATTGAAGTCTTTGGCGGTCTCCGCGCTTGGCTCAACGCCGCGCACTGAAGGAATGATGTCATACAGAATCTGCTCAACGTCCAGCACCATCGCCAGATTATTACTTTGGCCGTCGGTATCCAGACAGGCGATGCTGGTGATGTTGCGGCTACCGATGCCCGCTTCCGCCGTGTGCACCTGGCTCCAGTCGAGACGCACAATGTTCTCCACCGATTCCACCGCAAACGCCTGAGTGCTGCGCGCATATTCGGTCACCAGCAGCAGGTTAAGGCCGGTTTCTGGTTTGCAGCCGGTGACGGCGGGCAGATCGATAACCGGAATAAACTGGCCGCGAATACTCGCCATGCCAAGCAGCGGCGATTGCATGCCAGCGGCGCGGGTGATGGTAGGCATCGGCACGATTTCACGCAGTTTAAATACGTTGATGCCGTACAGCTCAGATTTGCCTTTCAGCTGATCGGAACCCAGTCGGAACAACAGCAGTTCGAATTTATTGGAAAGCGCAAGGTTGGCGCGTTCATCGATCTCTTTCTGAAAATTATCCATCATGGCCTCGGAGCAGATCTGGGCTGAGTAAAGGGCAGGGCAATATCGCCATGATTAACTTATCGGCAGAAGAGAAAAAAAATGAAGGGGGAGATAACGGAAATTTTAGCGTGAGAGCGATCGCCCTCACGCGGGTACCCTTTACTTCAGCAGAATGGCGCGTACGCTTTTGCCTTTGATCTTGCCCTCTTTCAGCTTGATCAGCGCTTTCTTCGCCTGAGCGGCGTCGATGGCAACATAGGCGTGGGTGGCGGTCATATCGATCTTGCCGATCTGGTCGCCGCTGAATCCGGCTTCACCGGTCAGCGCGCCGAGAATATCGCCCGGACGGATTTTGGCTTTGCGGCCGCCATCAATGCACAGCGTCATTTTGGTCGCCGGCAGCGATTTGGCGCTGGTGCCTTTCAGCGAGCTGGAGGAAACCCAATTGAGCTTCTGCTGCAGATACTCTTCCAGCGCATTGGCGCGCACCATTTCGTCGGGGGCAACAAAGCTTACCGCTAACCCTTTCTCACCGGCGCGACCGGTACGGCCGATGCGATGAATGTGCACTTCCGGATCCCACGCCAGCTGGAAATTCACCACCAGCGCCAGCGATTTAATATCCAGACCGCGTGCAGCGACGTCGGTGGCGATCAATACGCGGATGCTGCCGTTGGCGAAGCGAATCAGCACGCGCTCACGATCGCGCTGCTCCAGATCGCCATGCAGCGCTAACGCACTGATATCACGCTCGTTCAGCGCGGCAGCAACGTCGTCACATTCGCGCTTGGTGTTACAGAACACCACGCAGGAGGCCGGTTGTTGCTGGCTGAGCAGCGCGCCGAGCAGGCTGTGGCGCTCTTTGGCGCTGGCTTCAATAAACTGCTGCTCGATGGTCGGTAACTCGGTTTTATCTTCGGTGGCGACTGCCAGCGCATCGCGCTGAAAACGCTGGCTGAGACTGGCGATGGTATCCGGCCAGGTGGCAGAAAACAGCAGCGTCTGGCGCGTTTCTGGCGTAAAGCCGATGATCGCTTCCATGTCGTCGCGGAAGCCCATCTCCAGCATGCGATCGGCTTCATCCAGCACCAGCGTTTGCAGCTGGCTGAGATCAAGGTTGTCGCGCTTCAGGTGATCGAGCAAACGGCCCGGCGTGCCCACCACGATATGTGGCGCATGCACTAAAGAATCACGTTGCGCGCTCATCGGCTGGCCGCCGCACAGCGTCAGAATTTTGATGTTGCGGGTAAAACGCGCCAGCTGACGCAGCACGTTGCTGACCTGATCGGCCAGCTCACGCGTCGGGCACAGAATCAGCGCCTGAGTGTGGAACTGGCTGTTATCGATGCGGTTCAGCAAACCCACGCCAAAGGCGGCGGTTTTGCCACTGCCGGTTTTCGCCTGCGCACGCACGTCGCGCCCTTCCAGAATCGCGGGCAGGGAAGCGGCCTGAATCGGCGTCATGGCGTCGAAACCCATCTCGCGCAGGTTATCGAGTTGGCTGGCGGGCAGTTGCGTCAGGGTAGAAAAAGCAGTCACGGGAAAGTCTCTAATTGCGGGTAGGATGGCGGCGGTCAGTCTGGCAGAAAGGGGCGTGATCGGCAATGGCAAAAGCGCTTCTACTGCCTGCCTGAAAACCGTTAGCGTTATAGCAGGCTTGTCTCGTTTTTATACGCATACTGTTGCGAAGTTCTAATGCTTTTATGGTTGATTTTATTCTGCAATGAAGGCGCTAAACCTCGACATATTCAACGAAAAAGGAGAATTAGCGTTATTAAACAACCATTATCAGGGTTTGTTAATGCTTACTTATAAGTATTGTGCTAATGAATGGCTTCGCTTAGGTAAAATTCTGATTAAAACGAATAGCCGATTTGCTTTATATTTACCCCGCCGTTTGGCTAATCAGTAAATACCCATAATATTTCAGAGGTCATTTCATTGAGTCATTATGTCCAGGGACAAAACGAAGACATTCTGAAAATCGTCGGCCGCGCCGTGTTAACGCTGCATCTGCATGGGGAAACCTTATCTTCGGATAAAGTCAGCTCTATGATTGCCTGTTACGCGGAAGAAGAGCCTGTCAGCGACGATGAAAACCAGCGGCTGTATGCGCTGGCGATTCAGATGCTTTCGTAAAATCCAGCACTCATCGGGTGTGCGCATGCTGCCTGTTTATGTCGTACGTAAAGCCTCCTTGCGGAGGCTTTTTTGTTGGGTGCCTTCAGCCACAAGCTGCATACCATTGTAGCGGCGCAATTTATTGCGCTATGTCGTGAAGGGCGCGGTGCCGCCATTAATACGCGCGATAAATCGCGCCGCTACGGGAATGTGCGATTTTTGGGCTTACGCACTGAACACTGGCAATCCGTGGTGGAAGGTGGCGCGGACCGGGGAGATGCGGGCAACGGCTTCGGCGGAACAGCTGGCCTCGACCAGCATCATGCTGGCTTCATCGTCGACATTCGGCCACTGACGTTCGCCCTGATTCGACAGCGGCAAAATCCCGCCGGTGGCGATATGCAGCGCGCGGCTCAAACCGAACTCATCGGAACCGCGATACAGCTGCGCGTACAAATTGGCTTTCTCCAGCATGCTGCCGGTGCCAAACGGTGACCAGTGATCGATCACGCTGTCCGTGCCGGTCATCACCGTGATGCCCGCCGCCTGCAACTGCGGCAGCGGCATGGTCAGCTTGCCAATCGGAATGGTCGACGCCACGCTCATCTGCTGCTCGGCCATGCCCGCAATCATCTGATCCAGCGCTTTGCCTTCCAGCGTGCCGAGCGCAAAACCGTGGCTCAGCGTCACTTTACCCTTCAGCTGCGGGTTTTTCGCGATGGTATCGATCATGTACTGAATGGCCGCCACGCCGGATGGCGAGGTTTCGTGCAGATGGATATCCACGCCGCGCTCGAAATCGAGGGCGATCTGGAACATCGCATCCAGCGACGCTTGCATCGCGCCATCCACGTTGGTGGGATCGAGCCCGCCGACAAACTGCACGCCCATCTGCATCGCTTCGCGCATCAAGCCATCAACATTCGAGTGCAGCAAACCGTGCTGCGGGAAGGCAACGATTTCACACGGGAATTCCGCATGATTCGCTAGCGCCAGCTTGAGATGCTCAAGGCTTTTCAGGCCGCTAACCGGATCGATATTGCAGTGGCTGCGCGCTTCGGTGGTGCCTTTGCTGTGCAGCAAACCAATGATCGCTTCGGCACGCGCCTGCGACGTCGGCAGCAGTTGCGGGATCAGCACCTGTTCGCGCGCAATCATATCCATGATGGTTTTGCCCTGACGCGGACGTGGCGCTTCCCACGGACCACCGTAAAAGGTTTTGTCGAGATGGATATGCATATCACGGGTGCGCGGCAGCAGCAGGGCGCCGTTGGCATCCCACTGAGGCAGGGCGGCGTTGCGCGCTTTGCCTGCGGCATCAATCGCCGCGAAAGTGCCGTCTTTGATAGTGATGTCGTACAGCGCGGTGCGCGTGGCGATCACCTCTTTACCGTCGCGCTCAAAGCCCTCTTCGAGGCGGACATTGAGCAGCTGGTAGTGCGCAACGCGCGCTGGCGGCGTGTGCGGCTGTGTGCTGTTGGCGAGCAGCGGTGAAGCGGGCGCAGCGTAGCTGATGCCGGCGGCCAGCAGGCTTCCGGCGGCGGTCAGACTAAGAAATTCACGACGGCTGGGAGAGGTCAGTTGCATCAGAGGTTCCATCAAATGAGAAACGCTTAATCTGGCAAAACTCAACGCAGCGCGCTGCGATATTTGCCACTGGTTAGCAGTGGAAAAATCACTGCCACTGTAGCTGACAAAAGGTCACCAGCGCGGCGGCCAGCGCCTGCTGCAGTTCGTCCTGCGGCGCACGGCAAAATAGCGCCAGTTCAAAATGGTTGATGGTGGGTAAACCATCGGCTTCCCCTAATACGCGATGCTCAGGCAAGCGGCAGCTGGCGGGCAGCAGCGTTAAGCCTAATCCGGCGGCGCTGGCGCTGGCGAGCGCCACCAAACTGGCACTGCTGTAGCTGATGCGCCAGCTGCGTCCGAGGCTATCCAGCGTCTGCGCCATCTCCTCGCGATATAAACCGAGCTGCGGGAACACCACCAGCGGCACCGGCGTTTGCTCAAAACAGGGATGTGCGGCGCTGTCCAGCCATAGCAGCGGCTCGGGGCGCGCAGCCAGCGGACGTTCACCGCCCGGCTGTTTGATCAGCATGATATCCAGCTCCTCACGCTGCCAGGCGCGATGCAAATCGACATACATGCCGCTCATCACATCAAGGCGCAGTTGCGGATGATCGCGGCTGAACTCCGCCAGCAAACCGGCGGTCGGCGCGGCGAAATCTTCCGGCACGCCAAGGCGCAGCACGCCGTCGCGCCATTTATCGCTCAGCACGTCGTGCGCTTCGCCGTTTAGCGCGATGATGCGGCGCGCATAGCCCAGCAGCTTTTCGCCCTCTTCGGTGAGCGCCACCTGATGCGACGTGCGCTGCAACAGCGGTTTACCGATCATCTCTTCCAGCCGACGCACCTGCTGGCTCACGGTGGATTGCGACAGATGCACGCGATCGGCGGCGCGGGTGAAGCTGGCGGTTTCGCACACCGCGACAAAACTCAGCAGTTGCTGCGGGGTGAACATCGGTTGACGATTCATTTTTCCACTGATCACTATGGTGTTATTTCATTTCCAAATAGTAACAACTGCTGCGATGCTGACAACCTCTTTGCAGCTGGATTGTGTATGAATCGACATTTCAACGGATTAACGCTCGCCGCTTTGGTATTGGCTGGGCTGAATATGCGACCGTTACTCACTTCTCTTAGTCCATTACTCGGCCAGCTTCGGCAGATGATGGGCCTCTCTTCACTGGCGGCTTCGCTGCTGCCTGCGGTACCGATGGTGATGATGGGCGCGGTCGCGCTACTGAGCGCTTCGCTGATGCAGCGCGTGCCGCTGCAACGCTTGCTGCTGGCCGGATTGACGCTGCTGCTGCTGGCGCTGGCGGCGCGTGGCGTGATCCACGACGGCAGTTGGCTGGTAATCAGCGCGCTGTTTGGCGGCCTTGGCGTGGGCGTGGTACAGATGGCGATGCCGGGCCTGATTCGTCAGCGCTTTGCACAGCGCAGCGCGCCGGTCACCGGATTGTGGGCCGGTGCGCTGATGGGCGGCGGCGGTTTAGGAGCGGCGTTATCGCCGTGGCTCAGCGATCATTTGGGCGAGCCGCTGGCGCTGAGCGGCTGGGCGCTGCCGGTGCTGCTGGCGATTGGATTGTGGTTATATGTGCGGGTGCCAACCGTCGCCAGTACGGAAAACGTTGCGCTGCCGTCGCTGTGGCGCACGCCGCGCGCCTGGACGCTGGCAATCAGTTTTGGACTGGTGAACGGTGGTTACGCTACCTGTGTTGCGTGGCTACCGGATGCCTATCATCATCTTGGCTGGTCGGCGCAGGCCGGCGGATCGCTGCTCGGCGCAATGATTCTGTGTCAGGTTGCGGGTGCGCTGTTGATGCCGCTGCTGGCGCGTAAGGCGGATCGCCGTCCGCAGCTGATTATCAGCCTGGTTTGTCAGCTGATCGGCATGAGCGGCTTTCTGTTTGCTCCACTGTTCGCGCCGTGGCTGTGGGCGGCGATTGCCGGATTTGGACTGGGCGCGGCATTCCCGCTGGCGATGGTGCTGGCGCTTGATCACCTGCCGCATCCGCAGGCCGGTGCACGGCTGGTGGCGTTTATGCAGGGCGCGGGCTTTATCATCGCCGGCTGCATGCCGTTTATCGGCGGTCAGCTGCAGGCATTAACCCACAGTTTTTCCAGCGTCTGGCTGATGCAGGCGGCGGTGACGGTCGGGCTGATTTTGCTGAACCTGCGCTTTCATCCGCGCAGTTATGGTCGGGCCTTTGGCCGGACTGCGGCGTAATTGGTCCTACCAAAAGATTCAAATGTGGCCGCGTCGTCACATAACCTGAAAAATCCCGCCTGTTTCGTTGCATCGAAGTAACAAAGCATTAACCATTCTCCTCCATTAAGCCCGCCACGCTGCATTTTGGTCCTACCAATGCAGCATGGTGGGGGAGCCTTTCTCAGGATAATGCGATGACCGAAAATACGCTGCGGGCGCGGCTCTGCGCCTGGATTACCGAGCATCAGCTGGAGCCGGGCATGCGGCTGCCGTCCGAACGCGCGCTGGCGGCCGAGTTCGGTTCATCGCGATCGTCACTGCGCGAGGCGATCCAGCAACTGATCAGCAGCGGCGTGTTGATCAGTAAACGCGGTGGCGGCACCTGGCTACGTCAGCCGCAGCAACCGTGGTCGGAACAGCGCATCGTAGAGCCGATTCGCCAACTGCTGGCTGAAGATCCCGATTATCGCTACGACATCCTTGAAGCGCGTCACGCAATAGAGGCCAGCACGGCGTGGCATGCGGCGTTGCGCGCCACCGAAGCCGATAAAGAGCGGCTGGCTTACGCCTTTGATGCGCTGCTGAAGATTAAGCAGAGCGACGATGCCGATCTCGCGGCGCAGGCCGATCTGCGTTTTCATCTCGCCATCGCCGAAGCCTCGCACAATGTGGTGCTGCTGCAGACCATGCGCGGCTTTTTCGATCTGTTGCAATCCTCGGTGCTGCACAGCCGTCAGCGCATGTATACCCATCCGGTGATTTTTAATCGTCTTAACGAACAGCATCAGGCGATGTTTGATGCGGTGATGGCCGGTGATGCGGAAACGGCGCGCCAGGCGGCGATGGATCATCTCGGCTTTGTTCACACCACTATGAAAACCCTGCATGAAGATGAGGCGCGCCAGGCGCGTATTACGCGTCTGCCGGGCCACCAACCTCAGCACAAGGAAAATAACGGATGATCATTTCTGCTGCCAGTGACTATCGCGCCGCGGCGCAACGCATCTTGCCACCGTTCTTGTTTCACTATCTGGATGGCGGCGCTTACGCCGAGCACACGCTGAAGCGCAATGTCGCCGATCTCTCCGACGTGGCGCTGCGCCAGCGCGTGCTGAAAAACATGTCGGAGTTGAGCCTCGAAACCAAGCTGTTCAACGAAACCCTGTCGATGCCGGTGGCGCTGGCGCCGGTCGGCTTGTGTGGCATGTATGCGCGCCGCGGTGAAGTGCAGGCGGCGCGCGCGGCGGCGCTGAAAGGGATTCCGTTTACGCTCTCAACCGTGTCGGTTTGCCCCATCGAAGAAGTGGCGCCGGCCATTAATCGTCCGATGTGGTTCCAGCTCTATGTGCTGCGCGATCGCGGCTTTATGCGCAACGCGCTGGAGCGCGCCAAAGCCGCCGGCTGTACCACGCTGGTGTTCACTGTCGATATGCCGACGCCGGGCGCACGCTATCGTGATGTGCACTCCGGCATGAGCGGCCCCAATGCGCCGCTGCGTCGATACTGGCAGGCGGCAACCCATCCGCAATGGGCGTGGGACGTTGGTTTACATGGCCGTCCGCACGATCTCGGCAATATCTCTACCTATCTCGGCAAACCGACCGGGCTGGAAGATTACATCGGCTGGCTGGCGAACAATTTCGATCCGTCGATTTCCTGGAAAGATCTGGAGTGGATTCGTGAATTCTGGGATGGCCCGATGGTGATTAAAGGCATTCTCGACGCGGAAGATGCGCGCGATGCGGTGCGATTTGGTGCCGATGGCATTGTGGTGTCGAATCACGGCGGGCGTCAGCTGGACGGCGTGCTGTCGTCGGCGCGCGCGTTGCCGGCCATTGCCGATGCGGTGAAAGGTGATATTACCCTTCTCGCCGACAGCGGGATTCGCAGCGGGTTGGATGTGGTGCGGATGATCGCCCTCGGTGCCGACAGCGTGCTGCTGGGACGCGCATTTGTCTATGCGCTGGCAACGCACGGTCAGCGCGGCGTTGAAAATCTGCTCAACCTGATTGAGAAAGAGATGAAAGTGGCGATGACGCTGACCGGCGCGAAATCGATCAAAGAGATTACGCAGGCTTCGCTGGTGCAGGCTAACGCGCTGTTGAGCGAGGCGGGCTTGAGTCCCGCGCGTCCACGCGCCGTGAGCTAATCCAGCAGAATGAGTCATGTTGTCTATACTCAATAGCTGTCGAACACAACAGGAGGAATGACATGACCATTCATAAGAAAGGATCGGCCCATTGGGAAGGCGACATTAAAGGCAAAGGTACGGTAAGTACCGAAAGCGGCGTGTTGAGCAATCAACCGTACGGTTTCAATACCCGTTTTGAAGGCCAGAAGGGCACTAACCCGGAAGAGCTGATTGGTGCTGCGCACGCCGCTTGTTTCTCAATGGCGTTGTCATTGATGTTGGGCAATGAAGGGCATCCGCCAACAAGCATTGATACCACCGCGGATGTGTCGCTGGATAAAAAGGGCGACGGTTTTGCCATCACCAAAATCGCGCTGACCAGCGCCATCGTCTTACCGGGCATTGATGACGCGAAGTTTGATGAGATCATCCAGAAAGCCAAAGCGGGCTGCCCGGTTTCTCAGGTACTGAATGCTGAAATCACGCTCGACTACACGCTGAATAAATAATCGCCCAAATGGGTGACCAGCGTTAGAATCAACGGTGCGCCTTAGGGCGCACCGTTGCTTTCTGTCGTCTGGAGGATGCGTGGCAAAAAAACTGGCTGCAACCAAACACTGGAAAATGATCGTGGTGCTGTTGTGCATCTGCGGGGCGCTGATGCTGATTCGCTGGGCAGCGATGATATGGGGATGAAAGAGTGGATCAGCAGCCACAAGCTTGGCGTGTTGGTGATGGTGATTTTGGTGCTGGAGTTACTGCACTACCTGCTCACGGCGTCATGGTTCCCATGGCAGATTGGCTAATCATTCAGGCGTACTCACCGTCTGTCTGGCGTACGTTACGCGCACTGCTGCGCGCAATGCGATACGCCTTGCGTGGATCGCCCGCCACGAACTCAAACGTGGGCGAGAAATAGAATGGCAGCCAGCCGCCGAAGCCGCTTTCCCATTCCCAACGTACGGGGCAGGGCCAGAGAATGCCATCATACAAAATGTAATAAACCCAGCGTCCGTTTGGACGACGGGGGCGAGATGTTTTCATTGGATTCACAACGATGATAGTGAAAAGCAGCTTATATTTTGAACGCTACAACCCATTCTTGCAATGCCGTTTGGCTACTATTTGCGCAACTTTAATCAAGCTGGCACCGAATTAACGGTGCACTTCGCCACAAAGTAAGACCACATTTGGCCGCACTTTATGGATGCGATCGGCCATCTGCTCACAGGCCACTTTGGTCGGATAGATACGCTCCGAAACCGGTAAGGCATCACAGGCATCATGCCCACATGCGCTCACTAATAAAACAAAACCAATCAGCATAATCAGACTCCTTTAACACCTTCTCGCTGGTACGGAATGTGTGGCTGGTCGTTCCCTTTTTTGATCCAGTATAGCTAAACGCGTTGAGAGTCAATTATCACCCTGAGCGGCTTTCTTGTCCGGCTCGCAAGATTATACGCATCGCAGTGCGCAACCGTAGCTCAATCTGGGCTAAACTATGCGGCCCTGATAAAAACGATGAGTGAGTTAACATGTCGAACGAAATTGCCCAACCAGCCAGCAGCCCAAAACAAGCTGCCTTGCAACTGGTGATTGAACTGGTGCGCGCGGGAAAACTGAGCCCGCTGCACGGTGATGCTTCCAACATGATTTCTATCTACGAACAGTTCAAAACCCATTTCGAAGCGGAAAAAGAGTAATTTTTTTGCCAGCGGTCGCCATGAATGAATGGCGGCCCTATGCGATCTCATCCGTGTGGGTGCGGTCGTACTCTTCCTGCGCGCGTTCCAGTGATGGACCGTGCTCCAGCGCCCAGTCATACAACGCGACAAACGGTTGTTGCAGCGTCTGTGCCAGCGGCGTCAGGCTGTATTCCACACCGATCGGCGCGGTGTTCAGCACTTCGCGATTCACAAGCCCATTACGCTCCAGCCGCTTTAACGCATCCGCCAACGCTTTGTGAGTGATGCCATCCAGCCGACGACGAATCTCGTTAAAACGCGACGGCTTAGTACAAAGCACGGTGAGAATTAAAATCGACCATTTATTGGTGATGTGCTCCAGCACCGGCCGGGTTTTTCCTACATCTCTCAAGCTGTTACCGTCGATCTCTGCCATGGCGATATACTCCGCGATATCTGGTATAAACAAAGTGCGTAATTGTTATTAAGTATAAAATATATACCATCAGCTTTCTACCCAAACAGGAGAGAGCAGATGAGCAGACTGGATAACAAAGTGGCAGTGGTACTGGGCGGCGCAAAAGGAATTGGTCTGGCAATCAGCCAGCGTTTTGCCAGTGAGGGCGCTACCACTTGGTTTACCTCGCGCCGTGACGAGGAGTTACAGACCGCTAGCAGCAGCATCAGCGGCAACGCGCATCCGCTGCGTGCCGATGTGAGCCAGCAGAGTGAATTGACGCGCATTATTGAAACGATCACGCGTGAATCCGGCCAGCTGGATGTGTTGGTGATCAACGCGGGGATGGCGGAGTACGCCACCATTGATGAGATTAGCGCTGAGCATTTTGATCACATCTTCGGCCTCAATGTGCGCTCGCCGGTGTTTGCCCTGCAGGCCGCGTTGCCGCTGCTGAAGCCCGGCGCCAGCGTGGTATTGATTGGTTCGATTGCCGATGTGATTGGCACCGAAGGATACGGCGTTTACAGCGCCAGTAAAGCCGCGCTGCGATCCTTTGCCCGTACCTGGACGCGTGAGCTCTCTGCGCGCGGCATCCGCATTAACGTGGTGGCGCCTGGCCCGATCGATACCGATATGATGCGGGCGGCTTCTGAAGAGGTGCGCAACGGCATCACCAGCACTATTCCGCTCAGCAGAATGGGCAAGCCCGAAGAGGTGGCCAACGTCGCGCTGTTCCTCGCCAGTGACGAGAGCAGTTACATCGCGGGCGCAGAAATCTGTGTGGATGGCGGTTTGACACAGGTGTAAGCATCATACATAGCCATCTCAGGATGGCTGTTTTGCTTTGGTCAGGCGAAATACCAGGCGGGCAGGATAGCGATTAAATTGTTCAGCGTGTGCAGGAAAATCGGTAGCGCCAGGCTGTTGCTGCGCAGGCGCGCGTAGCACAGCAGCATGGAAAACAGCGTTAAGGCAACCAGCGTTTCCCAGTGCACATATTGGGTATGCATCGCGGCGAACAGCAGGGAGGTGAGCAGCATGCAGGCCAAACGGCTTCTCGGCGCCCACAACAGAAAACCTTGCAGTAAAAATCCCCGGAACAGCACTTCTTCAAACACCGGCGCCAGCAGCACGGCGGTGAGCAGCAGAATCAACATCGAGCTGCGTCCCTGCTGCGATTGCGCAATCAGCCAGCCTTCGGGTTGCAGAAATTGCGTCTGCGCCACCATCAAAGCAAACAGTAAACCGATAAACAGCAGCGCCTGCATCGGCCGCACAAAGCCCAGCGGAATGTCGCTGCGACGCTGACAGTAAAAACGGTACAGCGGATAGATCACCGCAAACTCCACCAGGCATAGCACCGGCATCAGCAAGCCGTTGGTACGCAGCATCCCGTAATTGGGAAACAGCGTAACCAGCATGGTCACAAGGTAATAGACCACAAAGCTACCCACGTAGAACAGCGTTAACGTAACTTTGTCGGATTGGGTGTCCATAGGCGACTCAGCGAGCAGAGGAGAGCGCATAGTAGCAACGCCGATCATCCCTGTCGAGGTGGCGTGCTGCACATTTGCGCTGCTCAAATATTCCACCAACAAGACTAAATCTGCGGCGCTCGGGGCCGATAACCGATCAAACCCTACAGGGTGGAGATGTGCGCAGTCTGCGTTGTCATCCGCCTTTTTTGCTGCCTGTATTCTACGAGCAATGCGCATGAATTCTGAGTTTCACCGGCACACGGCACTGGCCGCCAGGACCAATATGGAAGCACATACGGTAAGGCTGACGCGGCGCATTCTGCGCACCTTATCCTCGCTGCTGTTTGGCGTGCTACTTCTTTCTGTGGTGATGGTGTTAGTTATCGCCCATCGACAAAACATCGACTCAATCCAGCAGGATGCCAATCTGATGCGTCAGGCGTGGCAGCAACAGCAGCAACAGATGCTCGTCGATGCGCGCGATTATGCTAACTGGGGCGAAGGCTGGAAGAACCTGCATCTGACGGTCAATAAGGTTTGGGCGTGGGACGAAGAGAACTTTGGTCCGGGGCTTTACAAGGAGTATCACTACGACGGCGTGTTCGTGGTAGATGGCAATGGGAAAACCCGCTATGCGGTGATTAACGGTGAATTATCAGATGCTTCGATTGAGAGCTTGTTAGGCGCACAAAGCAACGTACTGCTAAGCGAGGCGCGCTCACGGCATGACGCCGTTGCAGGCAATGCGCTGGTGGAGAGTAACCCGGCGATCGTCGTGGCCGCACCGATTACGCCGGGCAAAGGACAGGATTTGCCGACGATGCCCGGCCCCGCTTCGGTCATGGTGTTCGTTAACATTTTCACGCCACAAAAACTGCAAACGCTGGGCACATCCCTGAATGTGATTGAGCCGCGCATCGCCAGCGATCTAAACGATGCGCTGTTTGAGCCACGGCTGGTGGAGCCGGTGCTGCAGGGCGAACCCCTGGTGCTGCGCTGGCAGCCGAAAAATCCCGGCTTCGGCGTGATGTGGCTGATGATGCCGCTGCTGCTGTTCACCGCGCTGGCGGTGGCGCTGGTGACGCGTCGCGTGCTGCGGCATGCACTGCACAACGCGGTGATCTCCGATCGTCGCTTTGAAATGCTGGCGATCAGTCAGCGTGAGTTGGCCAACAGCGAAGAGCGTTTTCGCGATCTGGCGGAAGCCGCGTCGGACTGGATTTGGGAAGTCGACGCACAGGGCCGCCTCTGTTATCTCTCGTCGCGCTTTGCTGCGGTGACCGGCCATGAAGTGAAAAGCTGGATTGGACGTCCGCTCGATCAACTGCTGAGCCATCCCAGCCATTCGCTGGTCTCCTGGCTGATGCGTCAAGGCGAAGAGGTGAAACCTGTGCCGCTGCGCTGCCAGTTTATGTCGGCCAACGGCGAGCGCCGCATTGGGCAGTTAATGGCGAAAGCCATTCGGCGTAACGGCCTGCGCTCGGGTTTTCGCGGCACGGTGTCGGATATCACTCATGAAGTGGACGCCGAAGCGCGCATTCAGTTTCTGTCACGTCATGACATGCTGACCGGCCTCGCGAACCGCATGCAGCTGCAGGAGTATTTAACCGCGTATCTGGAGTGCGTCAGCGCGGATGATCCGCTGTTTGTCATCAGTTTCGATCTCGATCAGTTCAAACCGATCAACGATACGTGGGGCCACGCGGTCGGTGATGACGTTCTGAATGAGATCTCGACACGGCTGAAAAGCTTGCTGGCGCCGAATGAACTGGCGGCCCGGCTCGGCGGCGATGCCTTTATTTTGCTGCTGCGCGAAAGCACGCGGGCGGGTGTGGAATATCGCTGTCGTGCGCTGCAGCGCATGGTGCATCAACCGATCATCAGCGGCTCGCATCAAATCAGCCTCACCGCCAGCATGGGCATTGTATCAGCACCGCAGGATGCGGCTCAGCCGGAAGCGCTGTTACGCCTGGCCGATATTGCGCTGGCTCAGGCGCGCAGTGCCGGACGCGATCGGTGGGTTTGGTACTCCACCGATATGGCGAACCATCTGCAGTCAAAACGCGACATGGTGCAGGCGATTGAAGGCGCGCTGCACAATCACGCCTTCACGCTGCATTACCAGCCGCGCTATCAGCTGCAAAGCGGGCAGCTGGCTGGCGCTGAAGCGCTGATTCGCTGGCAGATAGCCGACGACCAATGGATCACGCCCGATCGCTTTATTCCGTTAGCGGAAGAGAACGGCCTGATCGCTGCGATCAGCGATTGGGTGCTGATGCGCGCATGCGTGGACGCCCGCGACTGGGGCGAACAGCGCTATGTTTCTGTGAATATTTCGCCGGTGGAGTTTCGTAATAACGATCTGGTGCAGCGCGTGGCGCATGCGCTGAAGGTGAGTGGATTACCGGCCACACGTCTGGAGCTGGAGATCACCGAAAACGTCACTTTTGAGAATCCGGATCGCGCATTGGAGATCATGCAAGGCCTGCGCGCGCTCGGCGTGCGGCTGACGGTGGATGATTTTGGTACTGGCTATGCGGCGTTGGGCTATCTGAAAACTTTCCCGTTCAACGGCTTGAAGATCGATCGTTCATGGATGAAGGAGTTCCCGGAATCGCAGCAGGCGCAATCGGTGGTGGCGGGGATTGTCGGCCTGGCGCGCGCGTTTGCGCTGACCATTACCGCTGAAGGGATTGAAACCGAAGCACAGCTAAAGGCGCTGAAAGCGCTGTCGTGTGAAGAAGGGCAGGGATATGTCCTTGGCCGACCCATGTCGCTGGCCGCCTTTAATACGCGGTTACAGGAAGAGGAAACCGTCAATTGATTTTGCACACATTGTAGCGGCGCAATTCATTGCGTGATAAATCGCGCGGCTACGAAATGTGCGCGGCTTTTTAACGCACTCTGATCGCAACAAACGTCATCAGAGCGGCGAAGCCAACAAAAATCACCAGTTCCATCATTGCCTCCTCGCTAAGAAAATTCTTAGTTAATTGTAGTGGCTGGCGGATTGATTTTTAGACAGTGCGTGCGATTAATCCTAACTTTTGAGAGGAAGATCGCCCTTTTGAGCTTATTAGTGCGACCAATCTGCTGTAAAAATTTCCGTTTCACGGTCACGCTTTGCTACTCTCAAAAACCGGTTGTCTATTTATCCAGGAGGAGAAACTTGTGACCCATTATGGAAAAGCGCTACTGGTAACGGCCTTTTTTGCCCTGACCGCGTGCCAGTCAGCCAGCAAACCTGACGCCAGCGCGGCTGCCAGCCACGATCCGGAAACCGATCAGTGCGGCGCATCGCAATACCAAAACTACGTTGGTCAGCCATTATCGACGCTCGACAACAAACGCTTCGCGGTGCCCGTGCGTGCTATTCCGTGGAATTCAGCGGTAACGATGGATTTCAATCTGCGTCGGATAAATTTCGCGGCGGATCAAAGCGGTAAAATTTCCCGGGTGTACTGCGGATAACAAAAAAACGACATTGCATTGTCATCGGGCTGTCACAGCGCCGGGCGAGGATAACTGCGCACTACGGAGATTTCCTCGTCACTCTCGAATATGCAATGTTCGTCTTATTTCTTCCCGCTGCGGCGGGAATTTTTTTATCTTTCGGCCTGCAAGGCTGATGGAGGAGTGATGATGAGAACGCGTGGAAAATTGCTGCTGTTAACGCTGTTGTTGAGTCCGCTGGCGCAGGCGTCGAGCGAAGCCGCATGGCAGCAGAACGACAAAAATATGCAGCAAAGCTGTCTCAAGGCCAGCGGCCTGAAGACAGCGAAAGTGGTGGGTAAGCCGATTCAGTATGATGACAGCGTGGGCTTTGATGCGCTGCTGCTGGAAGGTCGCTATCCGCAAAAGCACATGAAAAATCAGGTCGGACGCGAACTCTGCCTGTACCAGCGTCAAAGCGGCAAGGCATTTGTCAGCGAAGCCGACCATCTGCGTGCGGTAAAATAGTGGCGTGGGCCGCTATTTCTGCGGCCCCGATTCCAGCAGTTTTGCCAGTAAGTTGCGGTAGCTCTGCAGCTGCTGTTCATCCCCTTCAAATTCCAGCTTATCAATCACGCGCGCAATAATCGCTTTGCTGGTGGCAGGCTGTCCGTCATCCATCAGTTCGCGCATGATCGCCGCTAACAGGTCGCTCTCATGCGGTGCATGCCAGGCTGGGCTATTGAAGTAGTCGGTAATCGCCCGACTGGCGCTGTTTGGCTGGGTTCTCATAGCTGACCTCCGCAGAGACAACGATGCCCACCGCCGGATAATGGCAGCATGGGGAAATTGGGTTTAATCATGCGGACTGTCCAGAACAGACAGCGCGTCGCCAGTGATAACTGGTGGTTTTTTAAACATAGATGCGGTGTGGAATATTGTCAGTAACGTGTAGACATATTTTTTCACGTTTGCCTGCCATTGCGATGCGCTTATCTTGCGGCAGGCTGGGTTTCAGCACATAAAGACACTAAAAAACGGCTTTCAGACATGATTTGCTGTGAGCAAAATCACGCTCGACAGTGTAAAACTGCGTTTTTTCGCCCATGCCATGTTTTGCCGTCCGGTAATGTTATGAGATTGTTAGACTGAACTCTCGTTTCATTCTGCTGATGCCCACGCCCATGTTACGCTCCATCGAGTCCTGGAAAGTTAATCTGATATCTGTTTGGTTTGGCTGCTTTTTTACCGGCCTTGCTATCAGTCAGATCATTCCCTTCCTGCCGCTGTATGTGGAAGAACTCGGGATTCGTGGCGGTAACGCGCTCAGCGTCTGGTCTGGACTCACTTTCAGCGTCACCTTCATTGTTTCTGCCGCCGTCGCGCCGTTATGGGGCAGCCTTGCTGACCGTAAAGGGCGCAAGCTAATGCTGCTGCGCGCCTCTTTCGGCATGGGCGCGGTGATTCTGCTGCAGGCGTTTGTCACTCAGGCGTGGCAGCTGTTGCTGCTGCGCGCGCTGATGGGCCTTACGTCCGGCTACATTCCCAATGCGATGGCGCTGGTGGCGGCGCAGGTGCCGCGCGAGCGCAGCGGCTGGGCGCTCAGCTGTGTTTCCACCGGGCAGATCAGCGGCGTCATTCTCGGGCCGATGATTGGCGGTTTGCTGGCGGACTGGCTCGGTTTACGCATGGTGTTTATCGTCACCGCCGTGCTGCTGATGGTGAGCTTTCTCGTCACCTTATTTCTGATAAAAGAGACCGGTTATACGCCGGTTAGCAAGCAGGACAAGCTGAGCGGGCGCGACGTGTTTCTCACCCTCGATAATCCGCGCTTAATGATCTGCCTGTTCTTCACCACCATGGTGATTCAGATGTGCAACGGCTCGGTGAACCCCATCCTGACGCTGTTCGTGCGCGAGCTGGCACCGAATGCGCAGAACATCGCGTTTCTCAGCGGGGTGATCGCCGCGCTGCCGGGCGTATCGGCGCTGATCTCCGCGCCACGGCTGGGTAAACTCGGCGATCGTATTGGCACGCAACGCATTCTGCTCGCCACTATGATGGTTTCATTATTGCTGCTGGTGGCGATGTCGTTCGTCACCAGCGCGACGCAGTTGGGCGTGTTGCGTTTCCTGTTGGGGTTTGCCGATGGTGCCATGATGCCGGCGGTGCAAACGCTGCTGGTGCGGCATTCACGCGATAACGTCACCGGGCGCATTTTCGGCTACAACCAATCGTTTATGTACTTGGGTAACGTGGCGGGTCCGCTGCTGGGCGCGGCGGTATCGGCGGCAACCGGCTATCGCTGGGTGTTCTTCGCCACGGCGATGGTGGTGATGGTTAACGTGATCTTCCTGCGCCGCTTCTATCGTCGGCCGAAAACCACGCTGACTCCACCTTTGAGCCAGCGTGAAACCGCAGAAAAACTTACTGACGCAACGTCAGCGCGTAGTGCCAGCGCTGCTGAGAAAGCAAAAACTCCGGGCTAACGCTTGGGCTCCATGAATCATCACCGCCGACGCCCATGTGGAAGCCGTCGAGGTGCAGCCAGCAGCCCTCCTCTTGCTGCAATAAGTGGCGATGCGAGGTGGCACGCAGCTGTTCAAGGCTGAAGCGACTGAGCGAAAAGGCGAAGTCGCCGCTCACCTGCAAGCCATTGCTCTGTAACTGACGCGCGCCGCAGCGCAAACCATTTTCACCGGGGAACACATACGCGGTGCTGAGCGCTGCCAGCGGCAGCTGCCAGCGCGAGAACTGCGCCGCCAGTTGGCGATCCGGATAGTTCTCGTGCGGGCCCAAACCGAGCCAGCTCACCTGCTGCGGCGACTTCGCCAGTTGGCAGCGCAGCCCGATGCGTGCCGGCGCCGGCAGACCGGGCGCCTGTTCCACATTGACGCTAATGGACAACTCACCGTTAGCATTAATTTGATAGCGTTTGTGGCTGGTGAAAGCCAGCTGACCGTTGGCCAGCCACTGATGCCAGGTTTCAATCAGCACGCTGTGTTTCAGGCTATCGACCTGCATATCCACCAGCACCGCTTGTAACTCATCGTAGCCCGCACGTTTCCAGCGCTCGACCCACGCATTGGGATCAACATTGGCAGCTTCGCTGGTGCCGATATCGTTATCAATCGGCGCACGAATAAAGCACTCCTGCAGCGGCGTGAGCAGCGTTTCTTCATCATCAACAAACCATTGCACCAGCTCGCCACTGCGGCGCGAGAAGTGCCAGCGCTGCTGCGGCACAACCACCGCCACCAAATCGTGATTGGCGATCAGTTCCGGCGCGGTGGCACCGATCTCCACAACGCGCACCGGCAGCGCAGCGGGCAGCGGCCACTGATCCCAGGCGACGCGCGCATCCGCTTCGGACCACGGCGTGGCGTTGATTTGATGCACCGCCAGATTCAGCCACGCGTTGCCCTGCAAATCTTCACTGGCGGGCAGCGTAAAGGTCTGGCTGCCTTGAGCGGCGAGATCGAGCGGCAATTCACCGCTGGCGATGGCAACGCCATCCTGCTCGATTGACCAGCGCAGCACTTCGTTATCGCTGCGGCGGAACAGATATTCGCTGCTGACGGTAAAGCGATACGGCTCGTTAGCATCCCGCTGAAACTGAAAGAACTGCTGCGCGCGCTGGGCTTCAAACAGCGCCGGATGCGGTGAGCGGTCGGCAAAAACCAGCCCGTTCATGCAGAACTGGCGATCGTTTGGCGTATCGCCAAAATCCCCGCCGTAGGCTTGCCAGGCTTCACCGTTGTCGTCGTAGCGCGTCAGGCTTTGATCGACCCAATCCCAGACGAAGCCGCCCTGCAAGCGCGGGAACTGGCGGAAGGCTTGCCAGTATTTCGCGAAACCGCCAAAGCTGTTGCCCATCGCGTGGGCGTATTCACACAGAATCAATGGCCGCGTCTCGCCCGGCAAACCAATCCACTTTTTCAGCGACCACTTTGGCACCGCCGGAAAAGGCTGATCCTGATCGACGCGCGCGTACATCGGGCAGACGATATCGGTGGCGGCGGTGTTGGCGCCGCCGCCTTCGTACTGCACCGGACGCGTCGGATCGCTGCTTTTCACCCAGTGATAGAGCGCATCGTGCGTGCTGCCGTGACCTGATTCGTTGCCCAGCGACCAGATAATAATGCAGGCATGATTGCGGTCGCGCTGCACCATGCGCGTGACGCGCTCGCTGTAGGCGGCGAACCAGCGCGGATCGCTGGAGAGGCGATTCATGGGCTGCATACCGTGCGTTTCGATATTCGCCTCATCCACCACATACAAACCATATTGATCGCACAGGCGATACCACAGCGGATGATTGGGATAGTGCGCGCAGCGTACCGCGTTGAAGTTGTGGCGCTTCATCAGCTCGATATCGCGGCGCATGCTGGCTTCATCCGCCACCTGACCGTGTTCCGGGTGATGTTCATGGCGGTTCACACCACGAATCAGCAGCGGCTTGCCGTTGAGGCACAATTGGCCCTGTTCAATGCTGACGCGGCGGAAACCGACGTCGTAAGCTTCGGCTTCGAGCACGGCACCGTTTTCATCCAGCAGCGTCACCACCGCGCGATAGAGATGCGGCGTTTCGGCGCTCCACAGTTGCGGCTGGTTGACCGGCAAAATCAGCAGGGCGCGTTCGGGATAATGACCGCGCTCGTCGATAATCGCACTGCCGGGTGCCTGTTCCTGCTCACCAATGCAGCTGTCGCCGCGCCACAAACTGACGCGCAATCGGCACTGCGCGGGCTGACGATCGCCGGCGTGGATCTTGACGCTGACACGCAGATCGCCGCGCAGGTATTCCGGGCTCAGCGCGGTTTCAATCTGCACATCGGCCAACTGCGTCTCCGGCTTATGCAGCAAGCTGACATCACGGAAGATGCCGCTCATGCGCCACATATCCTGATCTTCCAGATAGCTGCCATCGCACCAGCGCAGAACCATCACGGCTAAGCGGTTCTGGCCGGGCTGCAAGGCGTGAGTAAGATCAAACTCGGCGGGCAGGCGGCTATCCTGCGAATAGCCGATCCACTGGCCGTTACACCACAGGAAAAAGGCCGAATTTACGCCGTCGAAGATAATGCGCGTCTGGCCCTGTTGTAGCCAGCTAGCATCCACTTTGAATGTGAGCGAGTAGCATCCAGTAGGATTCTGTTGCGGCACCAAAGGTGGCGTGACCGGAATCGGATACTGCACGTTGGTATAAATTGGCGCGTCAAAGCCGTGCAGCTGCCAGTTTGCGGGCACCGGCAGCGCATCGGCGCCAGGCAAATCCTGTAGCAGCCAGCTTTGCGGTACCGCTTCCGGCTGCGTGAAGTAGCTGAAGCTCCATTGGCCGTTCAATAGCTGGCGCGAAGGCGAAGGGCGATCGTCGCGCGCGCTGATTTCGTCGCGCCAGCTGGCAAACGGCGGATGCGCATCCAGTCGATTAAGGCTGGTGATCACCGGATTTTCCCAGTCACGGCGCGCCAGAATTTCACTCAGGGAGACAGCAGATAAGCTCATGATGAGATCTCATTTATTGTAATGCGCTCACATTGCGTGAAATCGCACCGGCTGTAAAGCGTTCAACAACGATTTTGCGCAGCGCGTTGGCAGCAATCTATGCCACCCGTGCAATGTTTTTGCCGCTTTAGTGCCAGTAAATTGTTAAGCGTGGTGAGCAGAGATGAATAGCGCCGGGTTGCGGAGAATTCTGTATTGTCGTGCTCGATGCGGCCTCATACACTCAGCCCGATTTCACCATTCCGAGGTAATTATGGTCCGTATGATTAAAATCGCCGCAGTTGTGGCATTGGTCACCGCGTTGAGCGGTTGTATTTTCCCACCTCCGGGTGGCGGCGGTTGGGGTGGCGGTCATGGTGGCGGCGGTCCGGGACGCGGATTTATGGGACCGCATTAATACCCGTCATACTTCAGGCTGCAGGTGGGTTGGCTGCGTGCATTCACCTTCAGTCACTTACTGAAGTAAGCTCCTGAGGATGATTGCACTTGCCGCCTTCCTGCAGTCGAATTATTTAGGATATAGGTGAGCGAAACGTTTCAATTAACCCTTAGGCGTTCAGTGAAACGTTTCGCTATTACCTATTGAAATCTAGCCGGTTTTTTTATTCTGCCGTTTGGCTGTTTTTTCTCTAAAACGGCTTAAAAATCCTTGTTGTTTTATTCAGCGCAATGCTAACGTCTGTTTTTCTTCTCTCATTGAGCTTGTCGCATGAAAAACCTGATTGCGGAACTCCTTCTAAAGCTGGCTGAAAAAGAAGAAGAGTCTAAAGAATTAGTGGCTCAGGTTGAGGCATTAGAAATCGTGTTAACCGCGATGTTGCGCAAACTGAATCCTGATCAATTCCACGACATTGAGGCCGCTATTAAATTAGCCATGCCGCCCGTCGCCCCCGCGGCTGAAACGCCCGATACCACCATGCTGCGTAATTACGTAGAGAAGTTGCTGCATCATCCGCGCGTATAACGGCTATCGCCTGTTTTTGCAGGCAATTGTCATTATCGATTTCTCGTATTTGCTTATTCCGTGCCATGCTTAGAGAGCAATAATGCTACGGAGAATCCGGTAATGAAATCGTGTCTTTTGGCAATAATGACAGCAGGCTTGCTGATTGCAGGCGGAGCGAGTGCGGCAGAGAAAACCGCACAGCAGGAAAAAATGACCCAGTGTAACCAGAGCGCCGGTACACAAAATCTGAAAGGCGATGCGCGTAAAAGCTTTATGAGTGACTGTCTGAAAAAAGACAGCAAAATAGGCAGTATGACGCCGCAACAAATGAAGATGAAAACCTGTAATGCTGATGCGAGCGATAAAAAGCTCACCGGCGATGCACGTAAAACGTTTATGAGTTCGTGCCTGAAGAAAAGCTGATTTAATTAGCGATAAATCGTCGCCGTTTTTAAATCACTCATGCGTGAAAAGGAATAAGGGTTCATGTTTAGCGTGAACCCTTTTTTTATTGCTGTAAGCTGCGGCGCAGACATATTCAATTTTACTTATCACGTCAGAGGAAAAACTCATATCAGGATCCTCATCACAAAACCGCACCGATAACGCTGTCAGGATGCTTTAGTCCTAAATGATGACTAATTATTCCATCCGCTCAATCCCCGCGAAGCCAGAGCGTTCGTTGGGCAGCCTTTACCTGTGGAGTCTGCTATGAATGTGCTTGATTATGCTGTGATGGCGCTTTATGCGCTGATGATTGTGGCTATAACCTTGTGGGCGATGCGCAAGGTAGGCAGCACGCGTGATTTCTTTGCGGCTGGCGGCAAAATGCCGTGGTGGCTGTCGGGCGTGTCGCATCATATGTCAGGCTACAGCGCGGCGGTGTTTGTCGCCTATGCGGCGGTGGCTTACAACATGGGCATCACCATCTATTTCTGGTGGGCGTTTCCCATCGCGATCGCGGTGTTGATAGGTTCACGCCTGTTTGCGCCGCGCTGGGCGCGCTTGCGTATCTATATGAACATCGAATCGCCGATGGAATATCTCGCCACGCGCTACAACCTGCCAACGCAAATGGTGCTGGCGTGGAGCGGGGTGCTGCTGAAAACCTTTGACGTCGGCGCGAAGTGGGCGGCGATTGCGGTGATCATCAACGTCTTCACCGGACTCGATCCGCTGATTGGCATCTGCGTTTCCGGCGCGCTGAGTTTGTTTTACACCGTGATGGGCGGATTGTGGGCGGATGCCTGCAACGACTTCGGCCAGTTCGTGGTGCAGTTTGTCGCCGCGATTGTGATGGTGGTCGCGGTGGCGGTGCATCTCGGCGGCTTTGCTGAGCTGTTCACCATCTGGCAGCGTTTGCCGCCAACCCACACCCAGATCATTCAGGAGCCGTACAGCATCGGCTTTATTCTCGCCTATTTCGTCATCTACACGCTGAGCTACAACGGCGGCACCTGGAATCTGGCGCAGCGCTTTATAGCCGCGCCCGCCGGCCGCGATGCACGCAAAGCGGCGCGCCTCTCCGCCGCGCTCTATCTCATCTGGCCGCTGATTCTGTTCTGGCCGATGTGGGCAGCGCCGCTGTTGTTTCCCAATCTCAGCGATCCGTCGCGCTCTTATTCGATGATGGCGATGGAGCTGCTGCCGAATGGTCTAGTGGGTTTGGTGCTGGTGGCGATGTTTACTCACACGCTGTCGATGACCTCGTCGGATGCCAACGCCATTACGGCGGTGGTGACGCGCGATATCCTGCCCGGCATGCTGCCGAAACACTTTCAGCGCGGTAAAAGCTCGCTGCTGGTGGCGCGGCTCACCGCTTTTATCTTCATTATCACCACGCTGGTTATTGCCATGAACGCCAGCCACTTCGGCGGCGTGCTGTCGCTGCTGATCATCTGGTTTGGCGGCTTAGTCGGCCCGATCTCCATTCCCATGCTGCTGGGTTTGCTGCCGGCATTTCGTCGCAGCGGCAGCGCCGCCGCGCTGGTGAGTTGGGCGATCGGCGTCGGCACTTTCTTCTGCGTGAAATTTGTCTTTACCGATGTCAGCACCGCCACCGTGGTGGCTGCGCCGGTGATGTCCTCGCTGGTGCTGTTTGTGGTGATGGGCTGGTTACGCCGCGCGCCGGTGCGCCCGGAAGTAGATCAGCTGCTGAACGCACTCAATCAGGATCAGGATGCGCCTGCCGCACAGCGCTGGGCGCATAAAAGCAACGTCTCTCAGGAGGGATAATATGACGCTCTTACAACAGGGAACCCGAGATCGCTTACGGATCAAACGCTTCGCCAGCCGCGCGGCATTAGGTGCGGCTGCGGCGCAGGATGTGGCCGCGTTTCTGCGTCAACGGCTGAGTGAACAGCATGTGGTGCGCATGGTGTTTGCCGCCGCGCCCTCGCAAAACGAGTTTCTCGCCGCGCTGATTGCGGCTGGGGATATCGACTGGTCGCGTATTCACGCTTTCCATATGGACGAGTACATCGGGCTGGAGACGGATGCGCCGCAGCGTTTCAGCCACTTTTTACGCCAGAAGCTGTTTGATAGGGTGCAGCCTGGTGAAGTCCATCTGCTTCCCTCTTGCGGCGATCCTACCGCGATCTGTGCGGATTACGCGGCAAAACTTACCGCTGCACCGATTGATGCAGTGTGTCTGGGCATTGGCGAGAACGGCCATTTAGCCTTCAACGATCCGCCGGTGGCCGACTTCAACGATCCTTTCTCCGTTAAGGTGGTGCAGCTGGATAATGCCTGCCGCCAGCAGCAGGTCAACGATGGCTGTTTCGCCAGTTTCAAGGCGGTACCGACGCATGCCGTGACGCTCACGATTCCAGCCTTGATGAGTGGTGCGCGGCTGTTCTGCATGGTGCCGGGTGCCAGCAAACGCGCGGCGGTGCGCGCAACGCTTGAGGATGCGATCTCCACCGCGTGTCCGGCGACGTGTCTGCGCCAGCATGCCGATTGCACGCTCTATACCGACAGCGATGCCTGCCCGGAGGTGACCTTTGACTAACCTCATTTTGCGCGGTCGCGATTACCGCACGCTGCAACCGATTGAGCTGGAGATTGAGCACGGCACCATCAGTGATGTGCGCGCGCTGAATAAACTGGAAGAGGAGATTATCCTCGCGCCGGGCTTGGTCGATCTGCAGGTCAACGGTTTTCAGGGCGTCGATTTTAACCATTTTCCTTTTAGCGAAGAGGATGTGCTGCACGCCACGCGCGCGCTGTGGCAGCAGGGCGTCACCAGCTTTCTGCCAACGGTGATCACCGCCATGTCGGAGGAAATTGCGCAGGCGATGCAGCGACTCGCCAGCGCCCGCCAGCAGCATCCTGACGTGGCACGCGCCGTTTCGGGGTTTCATCTGGAAGGACCTTTTTTGTCGCCTGAAGATGGGCCGCGCGGTGCGCATCCGCGCGAGGCGATTCGCGCACCGGATATTGCGCTGTTCGACAGCTGGCAGCAAGCCGCGCAGCAGCATATTCGCCTGCTCACGCTGTCGCCGGAATGGCCGCACAGCGATGCGCTGATCAAACATTGTGTGGCGCAGCAGGTGCGCGTCGCCATTGGGCATACGTCCGCCACGCCAGCGCAAATTCACGCGGCGGTTGACGCGGGCGCCACGCTCTCCACCCATCTCGGCAACGGCGCGCATCTGCAACTGCCGCGTCATCCCAATTACATCTGGCAGCAGCTGGCGGAAGATGCGCTGACGGCCACGTTGATTGCCGATGGCGATCACCTGCCGGCGGACGTGCTGAAAGTGTTCCTGCGTGCCAAAGGCGAGCAAGCGCTGCTGGTCAGTGACGTCACCTCGTTCGCCGGGCAGCCGCCTGGCATCTACGACACCGCGATTGGCGGCCGCGTGCAGCTTAGTGCCAGCGGACGCCTGAGCATCGCCGATGCGCCGCAGCTGCTGGCGGGATCGGCGCGTGGTTTGCTGGAGGGCGTGAACTTCCTGCTGCGCCATCAGCTGGCGACGCTGGCGCAGGCGATTGAGATGGCGTCTGTTCGTCCGGCGCGGCAGCTCAATCTGCCACAGCAGCAAGGTTTGGCGTGCGGCGCACCCGCCGATGTGCTGCTGCTGGCTGCTCAGGCGGACGGCGGCGTGGCTTTACGCGGCTGTGTGAAGCAAGGCGCTGTCGTGTGGCGGGATGGTGAAGATTATCTTTAGCGAATAAACAATAACTTACCTACCTCAGCGCGTTGTTGATGCGGACAAATCACCATGCTTTGCCAGGCTTACTCTTTGTAGGGATTTGCTGAATACCTCAAAAACCACAAGAAAGGAGGCCTAACGTGAGCTATCAAACTGTCGTGGAACTCAAGTCGCTGGCACAGCGCAAACCTACCAAATTTACCGTCGGCGACACCGATGTGGTACTGATACGTGACGATGAGCGGGTGCAGGCGTTTCAGGCCAAATGCCCGCACGCCGGTGCGCCGTTAGAGCAGGGCGCGGTGTGTGGCGACAAGCTGATCTGTCCGTGGCACAAAGCGGTGTTTCAGCTGCAGGATGGGCAGATGTGCGAGCCGCTGGCGCTGGCGAATCTCAAGCGTTATCCGGTGCGCATCGAACAAGGCAAAGTGCTGGTCAGCCCGCAGGCGATGTCGCCCGCCAGTGCGCCCTCCGCACAAGGTGAGTCACCGGTATGCGTGATTCTCGGTTCGGGCGCGGCGGGGAGTGCGGCGATCTGGACGCTGCGCGATGAAGGTTTTAAAGGGCATATTGTGTTGATCGAGCGGGAATCGGCCGCACCTTACGATCGCACCGCACTGAGCAAATTCGTGCCGTCCGGCAAAATGGCGATTGAGGATGTACCTAAGCTGCTGCAGCAGGATGTGCTGGGTACGGTGGAGCGGATTCAGGGCGATGTCGAGCAGCTCAAAGCGCTTGAGCAAACGCTGATCCTTAAAGGCGGTCAGCAAGTGAAGTTTGACCAACTGCTCATTGCCAGCGGTGGCGTGCCGCAACCGCTCGATATACCGGGTAAAGATCTCGACGGCGTGCATCTGCTGCGATCGCTTAATCAGGCCGATGAGTTACTCAAAGAGGTGGATAAAACCGAACAGCTGGTGATTATCGGCAACAGCTTTATCGGCATGGAGATGGCAGGTTCGCTGCGTAATCGTGATGTTGATGTCACGGTGATTGCGCGCCAGCCGCTGCCGTTCGCTAAACAGTTTGGCGAAGAGATTGGCCGCCACTTTTACGATCTGCATCGCAGCAACGGCGTGAAGTTTGTCGAAGGTGATCCCGTGGCGCTGGAAGGCGAGGGCAAAGTCACTGCCGTGCGCCTGAAGAGTGGCAAAAAAGTTGATGCCAGCCTGGTGCTGTTTGGCACGGGCGTGGTGCCGGCGACCTCATTCATCCACGACCTGCCGCTGGAAGAAGATGGCAGCTTGCTCACCGACAGCCAGCTGCGCGTGGCCGATAACATCTGGGTGGCCGGTGATATCGCCAGTTATCCGTCGGTGCAGGGCCCACAACGCATTGAGCACTATCGCGTGGCGCACCAGCAAGGGCGCATCGCGGCGCTGAATATGTTAGGGAAACAGGTCTTGTATGACCGCGTGCCGTTCTTCTGGACCGCGCATTACGGTACCCGCTATGAGTATCTGGGGCATGCGGAAGAGTGGGACGATTACCGGCTGCTGGGATCGCTGCAGAATAAGCAGTTTATCGCTTTCTATTGTCAGGAGGGGATGATTACGGCGGTGTGTTCTGCCGGGTTATATACGCTGACAGCAGCGCTGGTGCAGGAGATGCAGCAGCCCATGACGCTGGCGCAGGGTATTGCGCTGTATGAGGCGTACGCAGCGGCCTGATGCCCTCTCCCACAGGGAGAGGGAGACGCAGCCACATGCCCGATCGGACCCCTCTCCCGCATGCGCGAGTTTGCCACATGCTCGATCAGTTCCCTCTCCCGCTTGCGGGAGAGGGTTAGGGTGAGGGGCAAAGCGCACCGATCACTGCTTACTCAACGCCTCTGACTTCGCCATACACTGCTGCATCGCATTAATCACCGCAGCGCGGAAGCCTTTCTCTTCCAGCACTTTCACCGCTTCGATGGTGGTGCCGCCTGGCGAGCACACCATATCTTTCAGCTCGCCGGGATGCTTGCCGGTTTCCAGCACCATCTGCGCCGAACCTTTGACCGCCTGTGCCGCAAACTGATATGCCTGCGCACGCGGCATGCCGCCGAGCACCGCCGCATCGGCCATCGCTTCAATAAACATAAACACATAGGCTGGCGCTGAGCCGCTCACGCCAACCACCGCGTGAATCAGGTATTCATTTACCACCGCCGCTTTGCCGAAGCTTTCGAAAATCCCCACCACTTCATCCACTTCATGCGCTTCCACTAGCACGTTTGGCGTCACCGAGGTCATACCTTCGTTCACCAGTGATGGCGTATTGGGCATCACGCGGATGATTTTGCGATCGTGGCCGAGCACCGATGCCAGAGAATCCAGCGTCACGCCTGCGGCAATCGAGACCACCAGCACATCTTTCTTCAGCTGGCCGGCAAGATCTTTCAGTACTTTGAGAATCACATTGGGTTTCACCGCGCCAAACAGGATATCCACTTCGCGCGCCAGACTTTCCACGCTGTCTGCGGCGGTGACGCCATATTGCTGCGCCATCGCCTGATTGGTGGCGGGCTTACGGTCGAATACCCAGATATTGGCGGGGGCGATCTGCCCGCTGTTGACCAGTCCGCTAATGATGGCTTTCGCCATATTGCCGCAGCCGACAAACCCGATTTTTTTATCCAGCATCGCTTTATCCTCTAAGTGGTTCATTTTCTGTGGGGGTAAGCTTACGTCAGCGAGGATTAATAACAAGGCGGGCGGCCAGCAAAAACAGTTGCCATTCTGCCGTAGCACGGCAAGATCAGCCTCATTGTCTGTGAAAAAGGAGTCATCATGTCGATTTGGGTTGATGCCGATGCCTGTCCCAATGTCATCAAAGAAGTGCTGTACCGCGCGGCTGAGCGCACCAAAGTTACCGTGACCTTTGTCGCCAACCAACCGCTGCGCGTGCCGCCGTCGCCGTGGCTGAAAACGCTGCAGGTTGCTGCCGGGTTTGACGTGGCGGATAACGAGATTGTGAAACGGGTGCAACCCGGCGAGCTGGTGATCACCGGCGATATTCCGCTGGCGGCAGAAGTACTGGAGAAGGGCGCTGCGGCGCTGAATCCGCGCGGAGAGCGTTATTCGACAGACACCATTCGTCAGCGCTTAACCATGCGTGACTTTATGGAAACGATGCGCGCCAGCGGGATTCAGAGTGGCGGCCCGTCGACCTTAAGCCAACGCGACCGCCAACTGTTCGCCAATGAACTAGATAAGTGGTTACGTCAGCGCTGATCAGACGAAGCTATCATCGTCGTCAAAGTCGCCGCCGCTGCCAAAGTCACCGAAATCATTGTTGTCCGCCAGGTTGTTATCCCAGCCCGAGTTATCATTCAGGAACGCATTGTTGCTGTCGTTGCCGTTAAAGGTGTCGAGGCTGTTATCGACCTGCGGCAGCGCCGGTTCGTTGATGATGTTAACGATCTCTTCCGGCTGCGAATGGTGGAACATGCTGGTCAGCATATCCGCCATCACCACGCCGCCCGCCACGCCAACGGCCGTCTGCAATGCGCCGCCGAGGAAGCCGGTGCCGCGTGCCGCCGGCGCAGCAGATTGCTGCTGTGGTGGCGCATATTGCTGTTGTGGCTGCGGCGGTGGATTCCCCCACGCTGGCTGTTGTTGCGCCGCCGGGCGCGATCCGCCACCAAACAGGCTGGAAAGAAAACCGCCGCTGCTCTGCTGCGGTGCCTGTTGCTGCTGCGCCTGCGCCAGACGATTTTCCAGATCCGTAACCTGCGCATTAAGCTTTTTCAGCGCCGCTTCCTGAATCAGGATCGCCTGTGACATGTAGTAAGGCGCGCCGGGCTGATTCTGTAGATGCTGTTTGATTAACTGCTCTGCGCCAGCATCACGCGGGCCGCTTTGCGTCTCAGCCTGTTTCAGTCGGCTGAACAGGTTTTCAATAAGTTGTTGTTCTTCGCTTTGCATGGGGAACCCTCCGTTAAGGTATGCCTCATATATGAGGGCGCGACCAAAGAAAGTAAATCAGCGGCCTGGTAAGGAAATGTTGGCCGCTGTTACATTTGGCCCGATGCACGATTCATGCATTGTTTTTTGCAGCTTAATCAAAGGACTAGCTTAGGATGTGACTGAAATACGCGTAAATCGTGCCTCGCGGGTGGCTGATAAAATAAAATCCAGGTATTATGCGACGCATTATTGACCTGATGACGTTGCCCGTGCGGCACATTACGGCGGAGGATGAGCCCGGATGTCATTACCCATCTATCTGATCGGCGCACGCGGTTGCGGTAAAACCACGGTTGGCCAGGCGCTGTCGCAAGCGCTGGGCTATGCCTTTAACGATACCGATCACTATTTGCAACTCACTACGCAACGCAGCGTGGCGGAGATTGTGGCATCTGAAGGGTGGGATAGCTTCCGCGCCCGCGAAACGGAATCGCTGCGCGCGGTCACCGCTCCGAATACGGTCATCGCCACCGGCGGCGGCATGGTGCTGGCGGAAGTGAATTGTCGCTTTATGCGCGAACACGGCCAGGTGATTTGGCTGAACGCGCCTTCAGACGTGCTGGCCGATCGTCTGGAACATCAGCCGGAAGCCGCGCAGCGTCCCACCTTAACCGGCCGCCCGATTGCCGAAGAGATGGGCGATATTTTGCGTGAGCGTGCTCATTTGTATCGCCAAACCGCGCATCATGAAGTCAACGCGATGCAATCGCCCGATCGCGTAGTAGAGCAAATTCTGAAATCACTCTCTTTAGCGCGCGCCAGCTAAACCCTCAGATTTCTCTCTGTTTCTTTGCAGCGATCCTCAGTTGTCTATACTTAGCGTTAGGCAGAGGATCACCGCTGTCTGTGGACAACTGATAGAAGAGGGAAAACAATGCCAACGAAACCACCCTATCCGCGCGTCGCGCGTATTGTCGCCGTTGAAAAAGGTTCGGCGGATCAAACCGTCACCTGGTATGAATTACGTGCCGACCATCCCAAACCCGATACATTAATAAGCGAACACAAAAGCGAAACCGAAGCGCAAGATGCCAAAGAGCGCTACGAAGACGCTGAAAAAGATTAAGTTCACCCGTCATATTTCAAGCTGCAGGTGCGTTGGCTGCATGTGTTCACCCCAGTCACTTACCTAAGTAAGCTCCTGGGGGATTCACCCATTTGCCGCCTCCCTGCAACTTGAACTCTATAGGGTAAAGAATTCAGCCGAAAAACTGCAATATTCCAAAAAAGTTACACACTTTCCTGCGGAATATTTAACTCACCTAATTACGTCATTTATTTCCCACTTCACGCCGTATTTTATTCTGCCTTAAATTCCCTCAGAAACGTCCGGCTTAAAATTTGCGCTTGACCGTCAAAGCGTCGCGCTTTACTTTCTGGTTATCGAAAGAGGAACTGTGTTCCATATAGTGAAACCAACGCCATGACCACACTTGAAAATGCCTCCGCTGTACTGAAGCTGTTTCAGCGCTTTGGCGTGACGCAGGGCCATCCCGGCTTGACCTTTACCGAGGTGGTGGATGCGTTAGGCATGCCGAAAAGCACGGTCTCGCGCCTGTTAGCGACCATGGAGAGTGAAGGCTTACTTGAGCGTGACACTGAAAGTCGCTGCTTCCAGATTGGTCGCGTGCTGCTGTCGGTGGCGGGTCACTATCTGTCGACGCCGCTGGTGGATAGCGCGTCGGCGCCGATGGCGCGCCTGGCGGCCAGCAGCGGTTGCATGGGTTATATCTCGGTGCTGGATGGCGACGATGTGCTGGTAATGCGCATGTATCACGGCCGCTTCTTCACCCAGCTGGTGACGCCGCCGGGCACGCGCGTTTCATTGACCGGCACTTCGACCGGACGCGTGCTGCTGGCGCAGCTCAGTGATGACGAGGTTCGCGAACGTTTTGCCAGCAACTGGCAGGCGGCTTCGATGAACTCGCCGCTGAGCGTCGATGCGTTATGCAAAGAGTTAGCGGTAATTCGCCAGCAAGGCTGGGCACTGGCGCGCAATGAGACGCTGCCGGGCATCAGTTCGCTGGCGGTCGCGGTAACCAATAAACATCGCGGTGAAAGTGCCGCGCTCTGTCTCTCGTTTTTATCGCAAGAAGCGGCGCCCGGATATCCGGAGAGGCTGCTCAGCGAACTACGCGCAACGGCTGCACTGATGGCCGAAAAATACGGCGCATAATCCTGTCCAAAACAGGAAACCCTATTTTAGTTTTGAAGGCGTTTATTCGCGCCACACCAGGGAAATAGCAGGTCTTCGGACCTGCTTATTTCAATAATCAGGGAACGATTAATATAAAAACGTTGATGTCCCGCGTGTCGGGCACTTCGAATTAAAGCGTTTTCTACAGGGTGAAAATACGGGGATCTCATGCGTCAAAATAATCCAATAAAAAGCGTTGGCGTTGCCTTAATGCTGGTTCTGCTGTCCGTTGCCGGCGCCATCATTGGGGTTCAGCTTATTACCACCATTGGGGTAACACCCAATACCTCTATTATCGGCGCACTTTTTGCCATGCTGCTGGCGCGTATTCCGCTGCAATGGTTTCGTCGCTATCGCTCCATTGAAGTACAAAACCTCGCGCAAACCGCCATCTCCTCGGCCACCTTCGGTGCGGCCAACAGCCTGTTAATGCCGATTGCGGTGCCGTGGGCGCTGGGTGAGCCGCAGCTGGTGCTGCCGCTGTTTGTTGGCGTCAGCGCGGCGATGCTGCTCGATGCTTATTTACTCTATCGTCTATTTGATACCCGCGTCTTCCCGGCCAGCAATGCGTGGCCGCCGGGCGTGGCGGCAGCCGAAGCGATCAAAGCCGGTGACAAAGGCGGTCGTCAGGCTTGGCTGCTGGTGGTGGGGATTGTTGGCGGCATCGTGGGTTCGATGCTGAAGATCCCGATGTCGGCATTTGGTACCGCGTTTATCGGTAATATCTGGGCGCTCAGCATGCTAGGTATGGGTTTCCTGCTACGCGCCTACGCGCAACCGGTTGCTGGCATTGATATCAACGCACTCTATATTCCGCACGGCGTGATGGTCGGTGCCGGTTTGGTGGCGTTAATTCAGGTGGTGCAGGTGATTCGCAGCCGCCGCAATGATCAGGTCAACGTCAGCCGTAGCGACAGCGAAGTCAAACGTTCGCTGGGTTTCGGCACCGTCGGTTACATCGTCATCTCCACGCTGCTGGCGCTGGCGGGCGGTCTGTGGAGCCAGATGGGCCTGCCGATGCTGGTGCTGTTTATCCTTTACGCCGCCTTTGCTGCCTTCGTGCATGAATTGATTGTTGGTATCGCCGCCATGCACTCTGGCTGGTTCCCGGCCTTTGCGGTGGCGCTGATTACCCTGATTCTCGGTATTCTGCTCGGCTTCCCGCCGTTGGCGTTGTGCCTGCTGTGTGGTTTTACCGCCGCTACCGGTCCGGCGTTTGCCGATATGGGTTATGACCTGAAAGCCGGCTTTATCCTGCGCGGTAACGGTGCCGATGTGCAGCAAGAGCTGTGGGGTCGCCGTATCCAGCTGATCGCCGCGATGATTGCCTTTGTGATCTGTATTCCCGTGGTGTGGTACGCGCACACCATTTTCTTTGCCGAGAATCTGCTGCCGCCGGTGGCGCGCGTCTATGCCAAAACTATTCAGGCCGGTGCGGAGCCGGGGATTGCCGGCAACCTGCTGATGTGGGCGATTCCGGGCGCGATTATTCAGTTGATCGGCGGACCGAAGCGTCAGCTTGGCGTCCTGCTGGCGACCGGCTTGTTAATCAACAACGCCGCGGCAGGTTGGGCGGTGATGGTGGGCATCGCGCTGCGCATTATCATCCTGCGCGTGTGGGGCGAGCGTGGACGTTCACCGATGGAGGTGATGGCCGCCGGATTTATCGCGGGCGATGCGCTCTACAGCTTCTTCCATTCACTTTTTGCCAGCGGCAGCAAAAAATAATCCAGGAAATTCATGATGAGTTTACAGCAGACACTGCAGGTCTTTGAGTTACTCGATAGCGCTTACATTGATGGTCAACAGGTGGTCGATCTGTTCGCGGCCTATCCGGGCGTCACCGCCAGCACGAAACGCGTTAGCGGCCCAAAAGGGCGGACCGATTTCGTCCGCATCGATATCCCCGGTGCGCAGGGCAAAAGCAACGGCGGCAGTGCGCCAACACTCGGCATCATTGGCCGTCTCGGCGGTATTGGTGCGCGTCCAACGCGCATTGGTATGGTATCGGATGCCGATGGCGCCGTCGCGGCGGTGAGCAGTGCGTTGAAGCTGGCGCAGATGCAGACCAAAGGCGACGTGCTGGCCGGTGATGTGATTATCACCACCCACATCTGCCCGGATGCGCCAACCCGTCCGCACGAGCCAGTCGATTTCATGGATTCGCCGTGCGACGACATCACCATGAATGACAATGAAGTGATCGCTGGCGTTGATGCGATTCTGTCGATCGATACCACCAAAGGTAACCGCATTCTCAATCACAAAGGCTACGCGCTGTCGCCGACGGTGAAAGAGGGCTACATCCTGCGCGTGTCAGAAGATCTGTTACGCATCATGGAGATGACCAGCGGCAAACCGGCGGTTACCTTCCCGATCACCACGCAGGACATCACGCCATACGGCAACGGGGTTTATCACCTCAACAGTATTTTGCAACCTTCCACCGCGACGGATGTGCCGGTGGTCGGCGTGGCGATCTGTGCCGAATCGGTGGTGCCGGGCTGCGGCACCGGCGCCAGCCACGAAGTGGATATCGCTTTAGCCGTGAAGTTTGCGGTCGAAGTGGCGAAAGAGTTCGGGCGTGAAACCTGTCACTTCTACGACCCACAAGAGTACGCGCTGCTGCTCTCTTTGTATGGTAGTCTCAGCCATCTGCGCACCCGGAAAGCCTGATGATGAACATCTCCCTGGTCACACTGACGATTGGTCAATCACCGCGTAGCGACATTCTGCCGCTGCTGCTGGAACATCTGCCCGCCGATCAGGTGGCGCATGCCGGTTTACTCGACGGCCTGACGCTAGCCGAAGTTGAGCTGCAGTATGCGCCCGCGCCGGGTGACAAGGTGCTGGTATCGCGTATGACCAGCGGCGAGCAGGTGCGCCTGTCCGTAGCAAAAGTGGAGCTGGGACTGCAACGTAAGATTAACGCGCTGGAGCAGCAGGGCTATGACACCATTTTGCTGCTGTGCACCGGCGAGTTTGGCGCGCTGAAAACCCAATCCGCTTTGCTGCTGGAGCCCGATCGCATCATCCCACCGCTGGTACGCGCGATTGTGCAAGATCATAAAGTCGGGATTGTGGTGCCGGTGGAAGAGCAGATTGCCGAGCAGGCCAACAAGTGGCGCAACTTGATCACTCCACCATGTTTTGCCGTTGCCAGCCCGTATCTGGCGGAGCAGGCCGATTTGGTGGAAGCGGGATTGTCGCTGCAGGAGCAGGGCGCGGATGTGGTGGTGCTGGATTGCATCGGCTATCACCAGCAGCACCGCGATTTCCTGCAGAAAATGCTGGGCATTCCGGTACTGCTGTCGAACGTGCTGGTGGCCAAGCTGGCGGCAGAATTGATCGTCTAACGCAGGGAGATCACAAGTTGCGATCTGTGGCGCTAATTCGCGTGACAGATCAGCGAGTTCCTTAGTAATCTGCCAGTCACGATAATGTGCTGTGAGGAAGTAATATGCTCAATACAAGTGAGTATTTCGACGGAAAAGTGAAATCCATTGGTTTCGACAGCGTGACCATTGGCCGTGCCAGCGTTGGCGTGATGGCGGAAGGTGAATACACCTTCGGCACCAATCAACCGGAAGAGATGACGGTGGTGAGCGGCGCGCTGAAAGTGCTGCTGCCGGGCGAAACCGAGTGGAAATGGTACGAAGCCGGCACCAGCTTCAACGTGCCAGGCCAAAGCGAATTCCATCTGCAGGTGGCAGAGCCTTCTTCTTATCTGTGCCGCTACCTCTAAACTCAAGCTTTAGAACATCTTAAACCTGCGACTTCTGTTGAAGCGCAGGTTTTTTTATTGCTCACCCCACGAAAATCCTGCTGGTTTGTCGTAGGGTCACCCTTAATGGCGACCAGGATCGAGAGGATTAACGCTTCGCTTCGCCGCCTAACGCTTCGACCAGATTGCTGATCAGTGCGGCCAGTTCGCTGGTCATCAGAATGAAATCGGCATCGAAACGCTGGGCGAAATCATCGCGGTCGATGTCATCATTCTGCTCACGCAGCGTGTCGCTGAACTTCAAACGCTTCACTGAAGCATCATCGGCGATAACGAACTGAATGCGTTCCTGCCAGTCAAGCGCTAGCTTAGTGACCACTTTGCCGGCTTCAATGTGTGTAGCGATTTCGTCGGAAATCAGATCCTGCTTCTTACAGCGGATCACGCCGCCATCTTCCAGCATGGCTTTCAGCTCGGCTTCATCCATCAGGGCAAAACCGGCTGGCAGCTCACCTGAGCGCACCCATTCGGTCAGCGTCAGCTCGATCGGATTCTCCAGCGTCAGCGGTACCACCGGCAGCGAACCGAGGCTTTTACGCAGCAGCGCCAGCGTGTCTTCGGCTTTTTTGGCGCTGGCACAGTCGACGATGATCAGATTGTTAACGGTGTCGATCCACATATACGTCTGGCTGAAACGGCTAAACGCGCGTGGCAGCAAGCTGTGCAGTACTTCATCTTTCAGCGAATCTTTCTCGGTCTTCTTCAGCTTGCGGCTCTGTTCTGCTTCCAGCTTGTCGATTTTGGCTTCCAGCGCCTGCTTCACCACCGGCGACGGCAGAATCTTCTGCTCGGTGCGTGCACAAATCACCATCTGACCGTTGATTTCGTGCGTCAGCGCTTCGCTGCGGTTGCCCATCGGTGAAACCCAGCCGGTTTTCGCCATATCCTGGCTGCCGCATGGCGAAAAGGTAAAGGCGTCGAGCTGTTTTTCCAGATCGTCTGCGGACAGCGGAATGTCACGATTCAGACGATAAACCATCATATTTTTAAACCACAACATCGGGATTCCTTACCGTGGGTGCGATCGGGCGCACAAGTCTCAAAGTCAGCGCGCATGATAGCGAAACATCGGATTGGTTTCATTGCCTTTCCCGATTCAGCCTTCTACTGTATTGGTCACCAGAACGAATAATGAGGAATAAATCGTGCGCATCGGGATTGATTTAGGCGGGACCAAAATTGAAGTGATTGCACTGTCTGATCAGGGTCAGGAACTGTTCCGTCATCGCGTTAACACGCCGCGTGACGACTACGCTGCCACGGTTCAGGCGATTGTCGATTTAGTGCTGCTGGCGGAGGAGAAAACCGGCCAGCAGGGCACGGTCGGCATCGGCATTCCCGGCACGATTTCGCCCTACACGCAACGGGTGAAGAATGCCAACTCCACCTGGCTGAACGGTCAGCCGCTGGATAAGGATTTAGCGCAGGCGCTGAATCGTGACGTGCGTATTGCCAACGACGCGAATTGTCTGGCGGTTTCCGAAGCGGTAGATGGCGCGGGCGCGGGTCAGCCGCTGGTGTTTGCGGTGATTATTGGCACCGGATCGGGCGCGGGCGTAGCGATTGGCGGTGAGTCGCGCATTGGCGGTAACGGCAATGCCGGTGAGTGGGGCCACAATCCGCTGCCGTGGATGGATGAGGATGAATTGCGCCATCGTGCGGAAGTGCCCTGTTATTGTGGATTGCAGGGCTGCATTGAGACCTTTGTATCGGGTACCGGCTTCGCTATCGATTATCAGCGTCTGAGCGGTAAAGCGCTGAAAGGCGCGGAGATCATCAAGCTGATTGAGCAGCAGGATCCGGTGGCGGAACTGGCGATGAATCGCTACGAAATGCGTCTGGCGAAATCACTGGCGCAGGTCGTGAATCTGCTGGATCCCGATGTGATTGTGTTGGGCGGCGGCATGAGTAACAACGATCGCCTGTACCAAACCGTGCCGGCGCTGATGAAGCAGTGGGTGTTTGGCCGCGAGTGTGAAACGCCAGTACTGAAGGCGGTACATGGCGATTCAAGCGGCGTGCGCGGGGCGGCATGGTTGTGGCCGTTGAAAGGGTAGTTTCTGTTACGCACCTCTGTATGTGCTCGCTTTCCCCCTCCTCGGTTTGTGCTCGCTTTCCCCCTCCTCGGTCCTCCCCCATAAATGGGGGAGGAAGATGCTGCTATATGTGAGTTTGGATGCAGCATGTGGCAGCGTCTCCTTCCCCCGCTTGCGGGGGAAGGCCGGGATGGGGGACAGCGTGCACACTTCCATAAATGGGGGAGGAAGATGCTGCCACATGTCAGTGAGGAAGCTGCATGTGGCAGCGTCTCCTTCCCCCGCTTGCGGGGGAAGGCCGGGATGGGGGACAGCCAGCACTAACCCACTCACTCACCCACTAACATCGAATCCTGCGGCGCGTTATCGCGCTGGGCTTTCGTCGCCAGGAAGTAGACATATCCCACCGCCATAATCGCCACAAACAAGCCGCCAATCACCGGGTTGAACCACAGCATCGCCACCAGACACACCAGCGACAGCACCAGCGCAATGCCCGGCACAATCGGATAGCCAGGCGCACGGAAGCTGCGTTCCATCTCTGGCGCAGTGCGACGCAGTTTGAACAGGCTCAGCATACTCATCAGATACATCACAATCGCGCCGAACACCGCCATGGTGATCATCGCAGCGGTCAGCGTCATGCCTTGCAGATTAATGAAACCATCGCTGTAAATCGCGGCGATGCCAATCAAACCGCCGGCGATAATCGCGCGGTGCGGCGTCTGAAAGCGCGACAGCTTCGCCAGACTTTGCGGCAGATAACCGGCGCGGGCGAGGGCGAAGAACTGGCGCGAATAGCCGAGAATAATGCCGTGGAAGCTGGCAATCAGACCAAACAGACCGATCCACACCAGCATGTGCATCCAGTTGGAATTTTCACCGACAATCATCTTCATTGCCTGCGGCAGCGGATCGTTGATGTCCGACAGCTTGCGCCAGTCGCCAGCGCCACCGGCCAGCAGCATCACGCCAATCGCCAACACCACCAGCGTCAAAATGCCGGTGATATAGGCTTTGGGAATAGTGCGTTTGGGATCTTTGGCCTCTTCGGCCGCCATCGCCGCGCCTTCAATCGCCAGGAAGAACCAGATGGCGAACGGAATCGCGGCAAAGATGCCAGACATCGCCGGCATGCCGAAATGATCGCTGCCCGCCCAGCCGTTAGCGGCAAAGTTGGCGATGCTGAAGCCCGGCGACACCACGCCCATAAACACCAGCAGCTCCAGAACCGCCAGCACGGTGACCACCAATTCGAACATCGCCGCCAGCTTAACGCCGAGAATGTTCAGCGTCATGAAGACGATATAGGCGCCGACCGCGGCGGTTTTCGGATTGAGATCGGGATATTGCACGTTGAGGTAAGCGCCAATCGCCATGGCGATCGCCGGCGGTGCGAACACGAACTCAATTAGCGTGGCGAGGCCCGCGATCAAGCCGCCGGTTTCACCGAACGCGCGGCGGCTATAGGCAAACGGACCGCCCGCATGCGGAATCGCGGTGGTCAGTTCGGTAAAGCTGAAAATGAAGCAGGTATACATGGTGGCGATCATCGCGGTGGTGATCAGAAACCCTAGCGTGCCCGCCACGCCCCAGCCGTAACTCCAGCCAAAATATTCCCCGGAAATCACCAGTCCAACCGCAATGCCCCACAAATGCAGGGTGCCCAGCGTGGGTTTGAGCTTATTCGTCATCATCTTCTCCCCGTCGTCATTGTTGGTGCGGCAGCTTCACCGCGCTTTTTTATCTTTGCGCTACAGTGAAGTGATAATGCCGCTGCCGGACGCGGGAAAACTTGACGCGGGCGCAGTGAGTTTTGTCCTCCACGGTCAACTCTAAGGCAAGAAAAGTGCCAGATGCACGCTGCGGTCAACTTTGGGTTGTCTGCGGTCAAGCAGTCAGGACGACGTCATCCCATGCTGATACCACTTGCTTGATGCTGGAGATTGATGAATGAGTGCCGAACAGTCCGATACCTTAACTGATACTGAAATCACCCTGCTGGCGCATCAGGCGCTGGCCCGTTATCCCGCGGCACTGCGCGGCGAACTCAAGCTGCTGTGCCGGTCGGAAAATGCCACCTTCCTGTTGCAGGCGGCGGGCAAACGCTACGCGCTGCGTCTGCATCGTCCTAACTATCACAGCAAAGCGGACATTCAGAGCGAGCTGCTGTGGCTGGATGCGCTGCGTGACATTGGCATCATGGTGCCGCAGGCGATCCCGGCCAGCGAGGGTGAGACCGTGCTGACGCTGCCGATGGCAAACGGCGCCGAGCGCTATGCCGTGTTGTTCCACTGGATTGAGGGTGACATGCCCACCACCGATGTCGATCCCAAAGCGTTTCAGCAGCTTGGTCACATCACCGCGCGCTTGCACCAGCACAGCCGCAGCTGGCAGAAACCGGCCGGTTTCCAGCGCATCATCTGGGATCATCACACTATGGTCAGCGATCATAGCCATTGGGGACGCTGGCAGGATGCGCCGAACCTCAATCCGGCCGATCACGGCATCGTCGCCGAAGCGGTAGCGCGCGTCGGGCAGGAGCTGCAGGGCTTTGGCAAAGGGGCGGATCGTTATGGTTTGATCCACGCCGATCTGCGTCTGACCAACCTGCTGCTGCATAAAGGCGAAACGCGGGTGATCGACTTTGATGACTGCGGACTCGGCTGGTATCTGCACGATCTGGCGGCGGCGATCAGTTTTGTTGAGCACCATCCGCGCGCCGCCGAATGGGTGGATAACTGGATCCTCGGTTACGAAAAAGTGGCGCACATCAGTGATGACGAGATGGCGCTGGTGCCGACGCTGCTGATCCAGCGCCGCATTCAGATGACGGCGTGGATGGGATCGCACGCGGAAACGGAAATGGCACTGAGCCTTGGGCCGCGCTGGGCCGATCACTCGGTGCGCCTCTGCCGACGTTATCTGGAAACCAATCAGCTGCCGGTTGGCGTCTGATGCACCAGCAGTGAGCAGCTTTGCGCTGTCGCGGCGCAGCAAAGGTCGCCATTCATGGCGACCCTGCGACAAAATCCGCATATCATCCGCCTGGTACGAATATTGCTGGAATCCTCAACCTGTTTCACTCGCGCCACACGCAGAGGTTCCGATGCAATCACTCATAACACCCACTGAAGCCTTTAGCGCCTTGTCCGTCAGCGCCAGCAACCGCGGCGTTTTGGCGGCGGCGGCCACCGGACTGAGCGGGTTTATCACTGACAAAGGCGGCGATGTCGATCGTATTTTTGGCATCAGCGGCATCAACTCCGAACTGCTGGCGAGCCCCACGCTAAGCCTGGGTTTGGTGAACTACTGCCGCGTGATGGAAGAGGCAGCGCGTCATTCCGGTTTTGATAACTTCGGTTTGCATTACGGCAAGCAGTTCAAACCGCAGTCATTAGGCTTGATTGGGTATATCGGCCTCTGTTCGCCCACGCTTGAGCAGGCGCTGCACAACGTGGTGAATGCCTTTCCGTGGCATCAGCACGACACGCTGACGCGGCTGGTGGATAAAGGCGAGTGCTGGCGGCTCGATTATCAGGTGCGCCACGGTGCGATCCTCTCCAGACGTCAGGATGCGGAGCTGACGCTCGGCATGTTCCTCAACTTGATCCGCCACGTTGCCGGCAAAAACTGGGCACCGCGTGAAGTGCACTTCGAACATCCGCGCCCGGAGCAGTGGCACGAGCACTGCAAAGTGTTTGATGCGCCGGTGTGGTTTGATCAACCGTTCAACTCATTACTGATCCCGAAACGCGATCTGCTGCGCAGCATGCCGGAACAAGATCCGATGTTGCTGATGGTGATGCAGGATGCTATCCGCCGCCTGAACAGTTGTGCCAGCCTGCAAAGCGTGGTGGAGCAGGCGCGATCGCAGGTCAATCTGTCACTGATGCAGGGCGAACCAGTGCTGGAAGAGATTGCCGAAAAAATGGGCTTGTCGAGTTGGTCGCTGCAACGGCGGCTGCGTGAAGAGGGCATCAGTTTCACGGCGCTGGTGGACAAGGTACGCTGCGAGATGGCGACGCACTATCTGCAACAGAAGCAGCTGCCAATCTCAGAGATGGCGCTGCTGCTCGGCTATTCCGAAGTCAGCGCCTTCTCCCGCGCCTTCCGCCGCTGGTTTGGCATCAGCCCGCGCCAGTGGCGCCAGGATGGCTCGGCGTTGCCGGGGCAAAACCGAACCACGCTGGCTGGTTAGCGTCCGGCGGCGGCGGTAAATGGTTGCTTTGACCAATCAACTGCCAGGCGCGCAGGCACAGCGTTTCGTCGCCTTGCGTCTGCGTCACCGCGTAGCGCCCGCTGTTTTGCCACTCAAGCCGCACCAGACATTGCTGACCGGCATAACGGCGCGCATCGCGGAAATGCTGGTTGAGCTGATGCTGCATCTCATCAGCCCACTTGCAGGATGCGCTGCCCGGCGCGCTTTGCGGCTGACACAGGTTGGCGATGCTATCCTGTTGCTTTGGCTGAGAATGCTGACAAGCGCTGAGGCCCATAACAATCATTAATCCGCCCAATAATCCCGCCATTTGATTAATTAAATTCATTAATATGCCTGTATTTTCACTAAAGTTCCTCTCTCTCACTGCCGACAGTCTACAGACCGACTCAACCAATGCTATGGCATTACTCTGACTATCGGCAGAACCAGAATTTGCCGCAGCCTCGCGGCTTTATCTCCTTTTGATTCATGGATTAGAAATGCAGAAAAAATATGCCCTTGCGGCACTCTCCTTGTTAAGCGCCACGCTGCTCAGCGGCTGCGCGACCGAATCGTCACGCGCCATTGAAGCGCCACAGGTACGTGCGGCCAGCCAGCCCGCGTATCAGGGCGTGCGCAGCCCGATTGCGGTTGGCCAGTTTGATAATCGCTCCTCGTACATGAACGGCATCTTCTCCGATGGCGTGGATCGTCTTGGCAATCAGTCGAAAACCATTTTGGTCACGCACCTGCAGCAGACCAATCGCTTCAACGTGCTGGATCGCAGCAACCTGAAAGAGTTGCAGCAGGAAGCCGGCTTTAAGAAGAGCGAGCAGAACATCAAAGGTGCGACTTACATCATCACCGGCGATATCACCGAATTTGGTCGCAAAGAAGTGGGCGATCAGCAGCTGTGGGGCATTTTGGGGCGCGGTAAGAACCAGATCGCCTATGCCAAAGTCAACCTGAATGTGGTGGATGTCACCACCTCAGAAGTGGTGTACAGCGCGCAGGGCGCGGGTGAATTCAAGCTGTCAGCGCGTGAGATCGTCGGTTTCGGCGGCACCGCCAGCTATGACTCCACTCTCAACGGCAAAGTGATGGATCTGGCGATTCGTGAAGCGGTAGATCATTTAGTGGATGGCATTAACAGCGGCGCATGGCGTCCGGCGAAATAAGGATATTGAGCATGAAAGGGTTACAACTGAGTGCGGCGTTGATCGCTGCAGGCGTGCTGGCTGGCTGTGCGCCAAAAGGGCCGGAACCGATCTATTACTGGGGCGATTACCAGCAGCAGATCTATAGCTATTACAAAAAAGATAGCGATCCGCAGAAGCAGATCGAAGCGTTGAATCTGGATATTGAAAAAGCCAAATCGGTCAACAAACCGGTCGCGCCGGGCCTGCACGCGCAGCTCGGCCTGCTGTACGCCAAAACCGGTGCTACCGATAAAGCCTTCGGCCAGTTTGCCACCGAGAAGCAGCTGTTCCCGGAATCGGCGCCCTATATGGACTTTCTGATGAAGAAAAAACAAGGAGTTGCCCAGTGAACAAGCTGATTGTGTCTTTGGGCGTGCTGGCCACGCTGCTATTGACCGGCTGCGCGCATAAAAAACCGTACGATTACAGCGCCTTCCGCGCCAGCAAGCCGGCCTCAATTCTGGTGTTGCCTGCGGATAACCGCGCGCCGGATGTGAACGCGGCGAACAGCTTCACCTCGCTGGTGACGCGTCCGCTGGCGGAAGCGGGCTATTACGTGTTCCCGGTGGCGGTGGTGGATGAAACCTTCCAGCAGAACGGATTGACCAACGGCCATGAAATTCAGGCTGTCAGCCCGCAGCGTCTGCATGACATCTTCCACGCCGACAGCGCGCTGTACATTTCAGTGACCGATTACGGCAGCAGCTATCAGGTGATCCAGAGCGTGACCAGGGTGTCGGCGACGGCGCGTCTGGTGGATTTGCGCAGCGGTAAAGAGCTGTGGCAAGGCATTGCCACCGCCAGCGACGCGGAAGATGGCAACAACAATAATGGCGGTATTATTGGCATGTTGGTCTCTGCTGCGATTAAGCAGATTGCCAGCAATGTGTCGGATAAGGCACATACCATCGCCGGTGTGACCAGCGCCCGTCTGCTGGCGCAGAACGAGCAGGGCGGTTTGCTGGCCGGCCCTCGTTATAAGTTGGTGAGTACGCGATAAAAGAACGCAGTGAATCGTAGCGGCGCGAATTATCGCGCCGCTACCAATTGTGCGTTTTTAAGCGAGATCGCCCGGCAACTCCAGCTTGCTGTAACCCAGGCCATTCATCTTGCGGACACGGATCTGCACCGGAATACGCTCCTTCATCGCTTCGACATGGCTGATCACGCCGATGGTTTTGCCGCTGGCGTTGAGGGCATCGAGCGCATCCAGCGCGGTATCCAGCGTCTCGGCATCCAGCGTGCCGAAGCCTTCGTCGAGGAACAGCGATTCGATGCGCGTTTTATGACTCACCAAATCTGACAGCGCTAACGCCAGCGCCAGGCTGACGAGAAAACTCTCGCCGCCCGATAGCGTGCGCGTATCGCGCGTGGCGTCGGCTTGCCAGGTATCAACCACTTCCAGCTCCAGCTCTTCACTGATGCGGCGCTGCAGCAGATAGCGGCCGTGCAGGCGATCGAGCTGACGGTTCGCCAGCCACACCAGATGATCGAGCGTCAGACCTTGTGCGAAGCGGCGGAATTTATCGCCTTTGGCCGAACCCACCAGATCGTTCAGACGGCCCAGCTGCGCCAGTTCCACTTCATCGGTGGCGATTTGCGTCAGCAACGATTGCTGCTGCAAACGCTGTTGTGCATCGCTGTGTAACTGCTGCTGCGCTTCGCCCTGTTGACGGGCATTGTCACGTAACGTCACGCGCAGCTGTTCCAGCTGCTGCTGAATCGTGGCGGCGATCTCGTCGCTAAGTTCCAAAGGCCGCTGCTGCTGATGCGCCGTCCAGCGCTGCATAAGCTGTTCGCTGAGGGTGAGCTGCTGCTGGCGCTGTTGATCGAGCGTCTGCAACTGCTGGCGCAGCTGCTGCACCTCGCGCTCCTCCAGCAGGGCGGCACGCAGCGCGCGCTCATCGTCAAAATCACTCTGCTGCAGCGCGGCGAGGAAGGCGCTTTCTGCGGCGGCAGCGCGCTCACGTAAGGTGTTTTGCTGCGCCGCGATCTGCTCGCACTGGCCATTCAGGCCGTGCAGCAAGCTTTGCGCCTGTTGCCACTGCTGAAGCTGCTGCGCCAGCGCCTGTTCACACTGTTGCAGCGCAACATGCTGCTGCTGCCGGGCTTCTGCCACCTGACGATCGCCAAACAGCTGTTGACGCTGTTGTTGCTGCTGCTGGCGCTGCTGCTGCAAAGCGCTGAGCGTCTGCTGCAGCTCATCCAGCCGCTGCTGTTCACGCGCCAGATTCTGCTGCAGGCTGCTGCGCTCGCTTTCGGCTTTCGCCAGCTGTGGCTGCAACTCGCCGTGTAACCGTTCATTTTCCTGCCATGCGATCCAGCGTTGTTGTAAGGTGCGCAGCCAGCTTTCCCGCTCAGCGACATCTGGCAGGACGAGTTGATGCTGCGTCAGCTGCTGTTCCAGCTGCTGCGCCAGTTGCTGCATGGCGCTGCGTTCGCTGGCCTCGCGCTGGCTGATTTCATCCAGCGTCTGCTGCGTGCTGGCGATCTGCTGCTGCGCCAGCTGCTGCTGATTCTGATGCTGCTGCCACAGCTGCTGCTGTTGCAGATGCGCGTCCTTTGCCTGCTGCAGCGCACGCGCGGCGTTTTCCCGCGTCTGCAGCTGCTGTTGCTGCAACTGTTCCTGCGCATCCTGCTGCTGTTGCCACTGCGCAAAATCGTCCTGCTGCTCCAGCGTGCAGGTAAGTGCCAGCTCACCGCTCAGCGCTTGCCATTGGGTGTTCACCGTCGCCAGCTGCTGATCGTAATCGCTTATCTCCTGCTGCAACGCCTGCTGCTGTTGCAGCGACAGTTTCTGCTGTTCGCCTTTGGCGGTGCCGGACTCTTTTAGCTGCGCCACGCGCGTTTCCAGCGCGCTTAAACGCTGCTGATTGGCACCGGGCTCAAGCTGCTGATATTGCGCAATCGCCGGATGCTGGCAAGAGCCGCACAGCGGGCAGGGCTGATCCGGCTGCAGTTTGGCGCGCTCGTCGGCCAGCTGGGCGATGGTGCGCTCCAGCTCGCAGATTTTGCGCACATCGAGCAGCGCGTGATGTTCCCGTTTGTACTCCTCGCGCAGCGCCTGCAACGTCCGTTCCGCGTCCTGATGCTGCTGCTGGAGCTGCGCCAGTTTCTGCTGACGCTGCAACCGCTGCGGTTGCAGCGCGCGCCACTGCGCGGCGAGCAGGTTAAGCTGCTGGCGCGCAGGGCGTTGGGTTTGATGCTGCGTCAGGGCGTCGCGCAGTTGTGCGCTGCCGATCTCCGCCTCAAGTGAAGTCAGTGCTTGCTCCGCTTGCAGACGCTGCTGCGCGGCCTGCGTTTCGGCTTGCTGCAACGGTTGCGCCGCCTGTTCACGTTGAGCCTGCGCCTGTTGATGCTGCTCCAGCTGGCTGCGCTGCTGTTGGTGCTGTGCGATCAGCTGCGTCAGCGTCTGCTCGCGCTCATCCAGTCGGGCAATCTCCGCCTGCCAGCGCGTTAATTCCGCGCCCCAATCGGCGACAGCGGCTTCGCGGGCACGGAATTCCTGCTGCTGCGCCAGCTGTTGTTGTAAACGTTCACTTACCTGCTGTTGCTGGCTGAGTGCGGTTTGGCTGGATTGCAGCGCCTGTTGCTGCTGCAGATGCAATCGCTGCTGTTCATCCAGCTGCTGCGAGAGGGTGGTGATGCGTTGATCGAGCGGGATAACCTGCTCGGTCAGCAGCGTTTCAAGCTGCTGCTGTTGCTGTAACGCCTGTTCGCGCGCCTGCTGCGCGGCCTGATAATGATTTTCGCCCTGTTGCAGCGCGGTTTTGGCTTGCTGCCGTTGCGCCTGCAGCTGCTGCGATTGCTGTTCCAGCACGCGCAGATCGCCCTGCAACTGTTCGCGCTGCTGCAACTTCTCGCGCAGTTTTTCTGCCGGTTCGGCGCGCGCCAGCCGCTGACGATCGCCATCCGCCTGCTGCCAGGCCTGTTGCGCGGCAAGCAGCGTCTGTTCGGCCTGCTGCTGCTCTTGCGTTAGCTGTTGCTGCTGCACCAGCCATTGCTGCTGATGCTGCGCCAGCGTTAGCTGTTCGCTGAGAATTTTCTCCTGCGCACCAAGTTCTGCCAGCTGCTGCGTCAATTCTGCCCGGCGCGCTTCATCGAGCAGCGACATGCCGCCGGCGCGGGCGCGCAGCGTATCCAGCTCGCTGCGCGCGGTGCGCCAGCGCTCGTAGATCTGCACCGAGATTTGTCCGTAGATTTCGGTGCCGGTCAGCTCTTCCAGCAGCTCGGCGCGTTCGCCGGGTTTGGCATTCAGGAAGGCGGCAAACTGGCCTTGCGACAGCATCATTGAGCGGGTAAAGCGGGCGAAATCGAGCCCCGACAGGGTCTCAATCGCTTTTAGCTTGTCGCCAACTTTATCGGCGATGATCTGATTATCAGCGACGCGCGCCAGCTCGACGCGCGGTGCCTGCAGCTTACCGTCGGCTTGGCCGCGCGCGCGGTTCTGGCTCCAGAAGGCGCGCCAGGCTTCGCCTTTGATCTCAAACTCCACTTCCGCCAGACACTCGGCGGTGTCGCGGGTGATCAGCTCGTTCTGGGTTTGCGACAGCGTGCCGAGGCGCGGCGTCTGATGATAGAGCGCCAGGCAAATCGCATCGAGTAAGGTGGTTTTGCCCGCGCCAGTGGCGCCGGTAATGGCAAACAAGCCGTTGCTGGCAAAGGGCTCACGACGGAAATCGATAAACCATTCGCCGCGCAGCGCATTGAGGTTCTTAAAACGTAGCGTCAAAATTTTCATGCGGATGGATTCTCCAGCGCGGCAAGCTGGGTGCGGAACAGCTGCGTTAACTGCTCGGCCTGCCCGGCATCCAGCTGATCTTCCTGCGCCAGTCGGCGAGCAAACACGTCTTCCACTTTTAGTTCGCTCAGGGTTTCGTTCTCCAGCCGTTCGAGGCTGCGCTGCCGCTGTTCGCGGCTGCGGCGCACCAGCAGCACTTCGACCGGCAGATTTTCGGTGAGCGCTTCAATGCGACGTTGCAGATCGCTGAGATATTCCTGCGTGGTGATCTCAATATCCAGCCAGACTGGCTGTTCGCTGGCGCTCGCGCTGAACTGCGCCAGCTGATGTTCAATCTCCGCCATCGAGCCTTTCAGCATCTGCATCGGCTGGAAGTGCGGGATGGTTAGCGGCGTAACGGTATCGAGCGTGGTGCTGAATTCCAGCAGGAAGACGCTTTTCTCGCGGCCAAGCTCATCAAAACTGAGCGGAATCGGCGAGCCGCTGTAACGAATGTGCTCGCTGTTGGCGATGCGCTGGGCGCGATGGATGTGACCGAGCGCGATGTAATCGGCGGGCGGAAACGCCTGCGCCGGGAAGGCATCCAGCGTGCCGATATAGATGTCGCGCACCGAATCGCTTTTAGTCACGCCAACAGTGGTGAGATGACCGGTGGCGATGATCGGCAGCGTAACGTCCTGCGCATCGCGCTGTGCCTGCGCGGCAGCAAAGCAGTGCTGATAATGCTGCTCGATCGCCTCCAGCAGCGAGATCTGCTTTTCGCGGCCGGATTGGCCAGCCTGGCTACGCAGAATGTCGCGCGGACGCAGATAAGGAATGGCGCACAGCAGCGCGCCCGGCGCGCCATCACGCTGCTTCAGGGTTAACACCTGCTGTTCGCCCTGCGGCGTGGCGCTGGTGATCACCTGCGTATTCAGGCAGGCCAGCAGCTCGCGCGATTCATTCAGCGTCGCCACCGAGTCGTGATTGCCCGCCAGCACCACCAATTGGCAGCCGCTTGGCTGCAGCGCCACCACAAAACGGTTAAACATTTCACGCGCGTAGCTCGGCGGCGAACCGGTATCAAACAGATCGCCGGCGATAATCAGCGCATCCACCTGATGCTGCACAATCTGATCCAGCAGCCAGTCGAGAAACGCCTGATGTTCCCGCGCGCGACTTTTGCTGTAAAAGAACTGACCGAGATGCCAGTCAGCGGTGTGAATGATGCGCATGTTTGCTCCGTGCTCTGTTTAGCGAAGGCGAATTATAACCACTTAAGATCACAAAGAAAAAAAGCAGAATTTTATTGTGACATTTCTGTTTTTTATCTATCTATCTTAGGGCGGTGTTTTCATAAAAGTGTCACAAAACTGACGCATAATGGCGCCGCAAATCCCAGTGACACGGTGTCACACTAGCAGGAGTTACAATGGCTAAGCGCATTTTGGTTGTGGAAGACGAAGCTCCCATCCGTGAAATGTTATGTTTCGTGCTGGAACAGAATGATTACCAGCCTATTGAGGCGGAAGATTATGACAGCGCGATTGGTAAGCTGATCGAACCCTGGCCTGATTTGATTCTGCTGGACTGGATGTTGCCCGGCGGCAGCGGGATTCAGTTTATTAAGCATTTGAAGCGTGAAGCCATGACGCGCGACATTCCGGTGATGATGCTGACGGCGCGTGGTGAAGAGGAAGATCGCGTGCGCGGTCTGGAAGTGGGCGCGGATGATTACATCACTAAGCCATTCTCACCGAAAGAGCTGATGGCGCGTATCAAAGCGGTGATGCGCCGTATTTCGCCGATGGCGGTGGAAGAGGTGATTGAGATGCAGGGCCTGAGCCTGGATCCTTCCTCACATCGCGTGATGTCGGAAACCACGCCGCTGGAGATGGGGCCGACCGAGTATAAATTGCTGCACTTCTTTATGACGCACCCGGAACGCGTTTACAGCCGCGAACAGCTGCTGAACCATGTTTGGGGCACCAATGTGTATGTCGAAGATCGCACCGTCGATGTACATATTCGCCGTTTACGTAAAGCACTGGAATTAACCGGCCACGATCGCATGGTTCAAACCGTGCGCGGAACAGGGTATCGTTTCTCTGCCCGCTACTAAACGTAAACGGAGTGTTTACCGTGCTGGAACGACTCTCCTGGAAGAGATTGTTGACCGAGCTGGCGCTGGTCTGTTTACCTGCGCTGGTGTTGGGTCTGTTGTTCGGATATCTGCCGTGGCTGCTGCTGATTGCGGTGACCGGCGTGATGTTCTGGCACTTCAGAAATCTGATGCGTCTGTCGCACTGGCTGTGGGTCGATCGTTCAATGACGCCGCCCACCGGACGCGGCAGCTGGGAACCGCTGTTTTATGGCCTGTACCAGATGCAATTGCGCAACCGGCGGCGTCGCCGCGAGCTGGGCAATCTGATCAAACGTTTCCGCAGCGGGGCAGAATCGCTGCCGGATGCGGTGGTGCTGACCACCGAAGAGGGCACTATTTTCTGGTGCAACGGCCTGGCGCAGCAGCACCTTGGCTTGCGCTGGCCGGAAGATAACGGTCAGAACATCCTCAATTTGCTGCGTTATCCTGAATTTTCCCGCTATATCCGTCAGCGCAAGTTCGACATGCCGCTGACGCAGATCATCAATAATCAGCGTCATATGGAATTCCGCGTGATGCCTTACAGCGAAGGTCAGTGGCTGATGGTGGCGCGTGATGTCACCCAGATGCACCAGCTGGAAGGCGCGCGACGCAACTTCTTTGCTAACGTCAGTCATGAACTGCGCACGCCGTTAACGGTATTGCAGGGTTATCTGGAAATGATGGACGACTCGGTGATGAACGAGCGCACGCGCAGCAAGGCGTTGCATACCATGCAAGAGCAGACGCGCCGCATGGACAGCCTGGTGAAGCAGTTGTTGACCTTGTCGCGTATCGAAGCGGCGCCAGCCATCGATCTCAAAGAGACGGTGGATGTGCCGGGCATGCTGATGCTGTTGCAGCGTGAAGCGGAAACGCTGAGTCAGGGACGTCACACCATCCATTTCCATACCGATCCGCATCTGAAAGTGTTCGGCAATGATGAGCAGCTACGTAGCGCCATTTCCAATCTGGTCTACAACGCGGTGAATCACACGCCCGATGGCACGCGCATCGACATCAGTTGGCTGCGCACTAAACAAGGCGCGCAGTTTAAGGTGTGTGATGACGGGCCGGGCATTAGCGAGCAGCATCTGCCGCGCCTCACCGAGCGTTTCTATCGCGTGGATAAAGCGCGTTCGCGCGCCACCGGCGGCAGCGGATTGGGGCTGGCGATCGTGAAGCATGCGTTGGGACATCACAACGCGCGGCTGGAGATCGCCAGCGTGCCGCATCAGGAAACCTGTTTCAGCTTCCTGCTGCCGCCACGCTTGATTGTGGCTAACGTGATGCAAGAGCGGGTTAATTAAGGTCGTAGGATCGCTATTCATGGCGCCATACTTATCAGTTAATAAAGCCTTTTTGGTGCGGGCGCTGACACATCTGCTGCGTCACGGGCCGTCCTCGCGCCGCTAGCGCGGTACCTTCGGCTTCCACGTTGTGCCGACGGACCGTTCGCGGATCGGCCTTCCCTGGCCGACCCCGAACTGCCTCGCGCATCCATGCGCGAGGCTCCTGGCCCAACGTAAAAGCCTCAGCGCTGCGAATGGCCCTTTTGCCGCAGCAGACGCGCCAGCGCCTGAAGCGAATGAGTCCTTTTCAACAACACGCACTGAAGCTTATGAGCAGGCCGGGGGCACTTTTGGCCCGGCAATCCGCAGCGCTGAACGAAGCGAGGAAGCCAGGAGAGCCCGCAGGACGCGGGCGAAAGGCGGAGCCGGGACAAGGAAGTCTCGTCTCCGCCGGTCCGTCAGGCAGACGAGCGAAGTGAAGGTACCGCGTAAGCGGCGCGAGGACCGCCGGACCAAAAGTGACACCGGCCTGCGCACTCGTCGTTGGTTTAACTGACAAGCATTACGCCATTCATGGAGACCAATTCCCGCCTCATTAACAACCCATACGCAATGTATTGCGTGATAAATCGCGTCGCTCCAGAATAGGCGTCTTACTGAATCGCGGAATCGCCAATGAAATCGCTGTTGATCTCCCTCTTGCTGCTTTGCTCTGCTTTGGTACACGGCCAACAAACCATGCTAACCGGCAATCTGAGCAGCGTTGGATCGGATACGCTGGGTTATCTGATGACATTATGGGGCGAGGATTTCAGCCGCCAGTCGCCGGGCGTCAACGTTCAGGTGCAGGCGGCGGGATCTTCTACTGCGCCGACCGCGCTGGCGGCAGGTGCTGCCCAGCTGGGCGCGATGAGCCGGCCGATGCAGATCGACGAACGTCAACTTTTTAGCGCGCGCTACGGCTATCCGCCGCTGGCGGTGCCGGTGGCGATGGATGCGCTGGTGGTAGTGGTTAATCAGGACAATCCGCTGTCGCGCATCGCGCCGCAACAACTCGATGCGCTGTTCTCCATCACGCGTCTGTGCGGCGGGCAGCAAGTGCCGCAGCGCTGGGGCGATCTCGGCCTGAGCGAAGGCCAGTGGGCCACGCGCAGCATCCAGCGCTATGGCCGCAACTCGGCGTCGGGAACATGGGGCTTCTTTAAGCAGCAGGCGCTGTGCAAAGGTGATTTCCGTGCTGATGTCGCTGAATTCCCCGGCTCTGCGGCGGTGGTGCAAGCCGTTGCCGCCACGCCCAACAGCATCGGTTATGCCAGTTTTGGCTTTCATCTCAGCGGCGTGAAAATGCTACCGGTGGTCACGGCGAACGGCGACAGCGTGATGCCGGATGCCGAATCGATTCGCAGCGGCCGCTATCCGTGGTCGCGCCCGCTTTATATCTACGTCAACAAAGCCCCCGGCAAACCGCTGCCGCCGCTGGTGAATGCCTTTCTGCATCAGGTGTTATCGCCACAAGGTCAGCGTCGGGTGAGCGAAGCGGGTTATCTGCCGTTGTCAGATAGCCAGATGGCGCAAGCGCGAGCGGCAATTGAGGGAAATTGAAGAACGTGCATCTGAACATGAAATAGTTTCATGTAAGCTGAATTTTCTTCCGTTGCCGAAAGGGTAACAGCGTGGCATTCTTTGTGGACATATAGCCGTCCAGATGGCTGAGATAACCCAGCGAAATTATACCCTGACGCAACTATGCGCTCAGCCAGGAGATAAAATGCCACGTCATAACCCGTTCCGCGCCGATACCGTCGGCAGTTTTCTGCGTCCCGCAGCCATCAAGCAGGCGCGTGTGCAGTTTGCCAATGGCGAAATCAACGCTGAGCAGCTGCGTCAGATTGAAGATCGCGAAATCCGCCATGTTGTGGAGCAGCAGCGTGCCAATGGCCTGCAGATCGTTACCGATGGTGAATTCCGTCGCGCTTGGTGGCACTTCGATTTCTTTGGCGATTTGCACGGCGTCGAGCTGTTCGAAGCGGAGCAAGGCATTCAGTTCAACGGCGTGCAGACCAAAGCGCACGGCGTGAAAGTCACTGGTAAAGTGGCTTTTAATCCTCAACACCCGATGCTGGATCACTTCCGCTTCCTGCAAAGCGTGGCGGGCGATGCGGTTGCCAAGATGACCATTCCCAGCCCAAGCGTGCTGCACTTCCGCGGTGGCCGTAAGGTGATCGATGCCACGGTGTATCCCGATCTGAAAGAGTACTTCGCCGATCTGGCGCAGACCTACAAAGACGCCATCAAAGCGTTTTATGCGGCTGGCTGCCGTTATCTGCAGCTGGATGACACGGTGTGGGCTTATCTGTGCTCAACCGAACAGCAGCAGCAGATCCGCGAGCGTGGTGAAGATCCACAGGAACTGGCGCGCATTTATGCTGAAGTGCTGAATACTGCACTGGAAGGTAAGCCAGAGGATCTGACCGTTGGGCTGCATGTGTGTCGCGGCAACTTCCGCTCAACCTGGATTTCCGAAGGTGGCTATGAGCCGGTCGCCGAAGTGCTGTTTGGCGGCGTAAATATCGATGCTTTCTACCTTGAGTATGACAACGAACGTTCAGGTGGTTTCGAGCCGCTGCGCTTCCTCAAGCCGGGTCATCAGCAAGTGGTGCTGGGTTTGATCACCACCAAAACCGGCGAGCTGGAGGATGCGCAGCAGGTGAAAGCGCGTTTGCAGGAAGCAGCACAGTTCGTGAGTCTTGATCAAATCTGCCTCAGCCCGCAGTGTGGCTTTGCCTCAACCGAAGAGGGCAACAGCCTGAGCGAAGAGCAGCAGTGGCAGAAGATTCGTCTGGTGGTCGATATAGCAAGAACAGTCTGGTAATGCTGTAAAGTTAGCCAAACAGGCGCGTAAATCGCGCCTTTTGTGCATCTGTAGGCTGATTTATGCAAAGAGATCTCTCGCATCGAGGAAACATTTAGCAAATCATCTGAGGTGTTTTGCCGCTATTCCACCGTGATTCACTGCTTTCTTCCACTATCTTGTTATATCCTTCTGGTTTTTCGATCCTGTATTGCCTTTCTTCGCTATAAACGTTCTAATTTGCGCCGTTGTCGATTTATCCCTCTGCGAACAGAAGAAAAGTAGATTAAATCACCTGCGCTTTAACGATTAGTCCCGCATAACACGCTGGTCTTGCCTGATAAGCCCTTGTTTTAGCGCATCCAGAGGACAACACGAACTCAACTTCCACCGCAACATCAGCTACAGGCAGTACAGAAGTTTATGACACATCGTTTAACCTCCAAGGATATCCTGGCGCTGGGCTTCATGACGTTTGCCCTGTTCGTTGGCGCAGGAAATATCATCTTCCCACCGATGGTGGGGATTCAGTCTGGCGAACACGTTTGGATTGCGGCTTTCGGCTTCCTGATTACGGCTGTTGGCTTACCGGTGATCACCGTCATCGCGCTGGCGCGTGTGGGCGGTGGCATTGATGCGCTGAGCTCGCCGATTGGTAAAGCCGCAGGCTTGCTGCTGGCGACCGTGTGTTACCTGGCTGTTGGCCCGCTGTTTGCCACGCCGCGTACCGCCACCGTTTCCTTTGCCGTAGGTATTGCACCGCTGACCGGCGACGGCACGCTGCCGCTGTTCATTTACAGCCTGATTTACTTCGCGCTGGTGATTGGCATCTCACTGTATCCGGGCAAACTGCTGGATACCGTCGGCCACTTCCTCGCTCCGCTGAAAATTCTGGCGCTGATTGTGCTCGGCGTTGCCGTGCTGATCTGGCCGGCCGGTGGCGTTTCGCCGGGCACCGAAGAGTATCAGCGTGCCGCCTTCTCCAGCGGTTTCGTTAATGGTTATCTGACCATGGATACGCTGGGAGCGCTGGTGTTCGGTATCGTCATCGTCAATGCGGCGCGCTCACGCGGTGTTGAAGATGCCAAACTGCTGACGCGCTACACCATGCTGGCGGGCATCATCGCCGGTATCGGTTTGACGCTGATTTACCTGACGCTGTTCAAACTCGGTAACGATAGCGGCGCATTGGTGGCGCAAAGCGCGAACGGTGCTGAGATTCTGCATGCTTACGTGCAGCAGACCTTCGGCGGCATGGGCAGCTTCTTCCTTGCGGCACTGATCTTCGTCGCCTGCATGGTGACGGCGGTGGGCCTGACCTGCGCCTGTGCAGAATTCTTTGCGCAATATGTTCCGCTGTCGTATAAAACGCTGGTATTTATTCTGGGTCTGTTCTCGATGGTGGTGTCGAATCTCGGTCTGAGCCATCTGATTCAGATTTCGATTCCGGTGCTGACGGCGATTTATCCGCCATGCATCGTGCTGGTGGTGCTGAGCTTCACGCTGAAGTTCTGGAACAAAAGTTCGCGTATTATCGCGCCGACCATGCTGGTAAGCCTGCTGTTCGGTATCGTTGATGCCATCAAAACCACCAGCTTTAAATATGTGTTGCCGCTGTTCAGTCAGCATTTGCCGCTGGCCGATCAGGGACTTTCCTGGTTGCCGCCATCGCTGGCGATGCTGGTGATTGCCGCGGTAGTTGATCGGGCAAAAGGACGTGAGCAGGTCGCGGTTCATCAGTAAGCGACATTGCTGTTAATTCCAACCACGGGCTTGCCCGTGGTTTTTCATTTTCAAGGTACTGAGTGTTATGCAAGAAACCAATAAGCTCAAACGCGGACTGAGCACGCGCCACATTCGCTTTATGGCGCTGGGATCGGCGATTGGCACCGGGCTGTTTTACGGCTCGGCAGATGCCATCAAAATGGCGGGTCCAAGCGTGCTGCTGGCGTACATCATCGGCGGTGCGGTGGCGTACATCATCATGCGTGCGTTGGGGGAAATGTCGGTCAACAACCCGCAGGCCAGCTCATTCTCGCGCTATGCGCAGGATTATCTTGGCCCGCTGGCCGGATACATCACCGGCTGGACCTACTGTTTTGAAATCCTGATTGTGGCGATTGCCGACGTAACGGCTTTTGGTATCTACATGGGCGTGTGGTTCCCCGATGTGCCGCACTGGATTTGGGTGCTGAGCGTGGTGCTGATTATCGGCGCCATCAACCTGATGAGCGTGAAAGTCTTTGGCGAAGTGGAGTTCTGGTTCTCCTTTTTCAAAGTCGCCACCATCATCATCATGATTCTCGCCGGCTTCGGCATGATTTTCTGGGGCATCGGCAACGGCGGCCAGCCGACCGGCATTCACAATCTGTGGACCAACGGCGGCTTCTTCGCGCACGGCATTGTCGGCATGCTGCTGTCACTGCAGATGGTGATGTTTGCCTACGGCGGCATTGAGATTATCGGGATTACTGCCGGTGAAGCGGAAGATCCGAAGACCTCGATTCCACGCGCCATCAACTCCGTACCGATGCGTATTCTGGTATTCTACGTTGGTACGCTGTTCGTCATCATGTCGATTTATCCATGGAATCAGGTGGGCACTTCTGGCAGTCCGTTCGTGCTGACCTTCCAGCATTTGGGTATTGCGGCGGCGGCATCAATTCTTAACTTCGTGGTGCTGACGGCGTCGCTGTCGGCGATTAACAGCGATGTGTTTGGCGTGGGGCGTATGCTGCACGGCATGGCGCAACAGGGCCACGCACCGAAGGTATTCCAGAAGGTTTCGAATCGCGGAATTCCGTGGGTGACCGTTTTGGTGATGATGCTGGCGATGCTGATTGCGGTGTATCTCAACTACCTGATGCCAGAGAAAGTCTTCCTGGTGATCGCCTCGCTGGCGACCTTTGCTACCGTTTGGGTGTGGATCATGATTCTGCTGTCGCAGATCGCCTTCCGCCGCAAGATTGGCAAAGAGCAAGCCGGTAAGCTTGATTTTGCCATGCCGGGCGGTAGCGCTACCGCATGGTTCGGCGTGCTGTTCCTGGCCTTCATTATTGGGCTGATTGGTTACTTCCCGGATACGCGCGTGTCGCTGTACGTTGGTTTTGCGTGGATTGCGCTGCTATTACTGGCGTGGCCGCTAGTGAAAAAGCGTAAAAGCTGATGATATTGTAAGGTCGCCATTGATGGCGACCTTTTTTATCGATGACGATTAAAAATAATATTAAAAAATAATCACGCCATCCCGAAATAATAAAATGCCGAAAAATATCTCGGCGCATCCTGGCGCCGAAAAAGAACAACAAAAAAGGAGAAAATAAGTATTACTAAGGGATGTTTGACTTGCGCAGCATATCGTATTTTTATTGATGCCGGGATGTTTAAGAAAAAAAGAGAAAATTCTCACTTCGGAATAGAATATTACTTACAGCGCGCTTAAGTAATTTTGCATGAAGGTTAAGTTCGCATAAATTAACGAACTTAACCGATTACGGAAATTATAACGATAAATGCCCAGGCAGCAGCGCTTTCAGCTGCGGATAAATCACCGCATTAGCCAGCAGCACCGGATTGCCGTTCTGCAAGCCGTGATTAGCCAGATAATCGTTGGTAATGCCGCCCGCTTCGCGCATCAGCACAATGCCCGGCAAGCCATCCCACGGATTCATATGCGCTTCGTAGTAACCAATTAAGCGACCGGCCGCCGCCCATGCGCTCATCAACGCCCCCGAGCCATTGCGGATAAACATGCCGCCCTGCGCCAGTAATGCGCTGATAAAAGTGGTCAGCGGTTCAATCGGTTGGCTGTTGGAGCTGCTCAGACCAAGCAATCCCTGATCAAGCTGCTGCGCGCTGTGCGCCTGGATGCGCTTATCATTAACCCATGCACCTTTGCCGCGGCAGGCGTGAAAGGTTTCATGATGATTGGGATCGCACACCACACCAATCACCGCTTCGTTTTCACAAACGATCGCCAGCGATACGCACCAGTTGTGCAAGCCGTTAAGAAAGCTGCTGGTGCCATCAATCGGATCGAGCACCCAGATAAAGCGTGCGCCAGCAGTATTGCCGCCGCTCTCTTCACCCAACACCGCATCGTCAGGAAAGCGTTCGTGGATCAGATGCTTGACCAAGGCCTCAACGTTGCGATCGGCTTCGCTGACCACATCCTGCAGATCTTTCTTATGCTCAACCACTAATTGATGACGTTGCTGATACCAGGATAGAGCCCGGCTGGCGGCGGTTTTGGCAACATCACAGGCGAAATGATAACGTGCGTCGAGTTCGGTAAGCGAAGCTGATGACATCTTTCCCTCTTATGATTTTCAGGCTGGCGAAGCAACAACAGACGCCAAAAATGGCGTATTGGCTGTGTGACGAAGTTAACAAAAGTTAAGAAAGGCTTCATTAAGCCGCAGATGGCTGCGCGTGACAAGAGGGGGAAAAGCCCGCCAGTGAAATTTTTCTTCTTACTGGCGGGTAATACGGGATGAAGCCTTAATGGCGGGTTCTTACGCCAATTTGACGCATGTCATTACCGGTTGGCGATTGATGGACGCGCAGACCAAAAGTAGGTAGCACCGCGTAAATATGGTCAAAGATATCCGCTTGAATATTCTCGTACTCTTTCCACACCGTGGTGTTGGTGAACACATACACTTCCAGCGGCAAACCGTTTTCACCTGGCGCTAACTGCCGCACCATTAACGTCATCTCCTGATGAATACGCGGATGCTGCTCCAGCCAGCTCTGCAGCCAGACGCGGAAGGTACCGATATTCGTCAGGCGGCGACCGTTGAGTGGCGAATCTAAATCACAGCCCAGTTGCGCATTCCATGCGGCCACTTCTTCGCTTTTGCTATCCAGATACGGTGCCAGCAGATGCGCACTTTTCAGCTGCTGCATCATGGCATCATCAAGGAAGCCAATACTGGTGGTATCAATATGAATGCTGCGCTTAATGCGACGCCCACCGGATTCCGACATACCGCGCCAGTTTTTAAAGGAGTCGGAAATTAAGGCGTAAGCGGGAATGGTAACAATGGTGTTATCCCAGTTGCGCACTTTTACCGTGGTTAAAGAAATATCGATGACCGCACCGTCCGCGCCATATTTCGGCATTTCCAGCCAGTCATTCATTTTCAGCATATTATTGGCCGCCAACTGAATACCGGCCACCAGACCCAGAATTGGATCTTTAAATACCAGCATCAGCACCGCGGTCATGGCACCGAGACCGGTGATCAATACGCCGGGCGATTTACCCAACAGCAGCGAAATAATCATGATTACCATTAAAATGGCGGCGATCAATTTCACGCTCTGGATAATACCGCGCAGCGGTAATTGCTGTGCCAGCATGCTGTTCGCGCTGAGCTGCTGCAGTAAATCCAGCAAGGAGAACAACATCAGCAGGGCGAAGATCATCATCCACAGCTGGGCGAAAATCAGCAGCGCTGCATAGATCTGAGCACTGTCGTGCAGGAAGAGTTCAGTCTGTAATTTGAATAGCACACCTTGCATCAGCCAGACGCTGCGGCTAAACAGGCGACTGTTAATCAGCGCTTTTGGCCACTGACGGCTACTTTTCTCGGTGTATCGACGCAGCAGCGGCAAGATAGCGCGGTGCAGAATGGCGTGAGTAAGCAGTGAGATGGCAAAGATAATGGCAATCACTATCCCCAATGCCAGGATGTGCGTGTAGCTAAGACCGGCTTCTGCGAGCCGGTTGGCAATAAGATGCTGCATGAGATTTCCCTGAGTGTGACGAAGATTAAGGTCACGCAGGGTAGGTGATGGGAAATTTCCCGTCCAACAGACGGGTCTTGAATTACCTAATATTACAATTCCTGCGCGCGCGCGGCGGCCATTAAGCGCGGATAAAACTGGAAGAACAGCGGCTCAAGTTGCTCGTAGTGATCAACAAAATCCTGATAGGAGTCGCGCAGCGCGGCTAAGCGCGGACGGCGATGCGCCATGCCGTTGAGCACGCGTGCCAGCCGCGTTGGTTCGGCATAGTGCTCAAACCAGCGTTCGCGCCACATCACTGCGTTCAGCTCAATGAAACCTTCCGGCGTGCCCGCCAGTTGCGGCACGATGTTTTGTTCAGCCGCCGCGGTAAATGCCACCAGCGACTGCGTTGGGTGGAATTTATCCCAGTGCAGCGCGAGGAAGTGGTCCCAAATCACGTCCAGCGTGATGGGGGCCACGCGGCGCGTTTCCGGACGAAATAGCGCACGCGCAATCCGCACTTCGGGCAGGTTATCGGTCAGGACGTCGAGGCGACGATGCATGGCAATGCCATCCACCACCGGCGCAGGCCATTGTGATTGCACGTTGCCGCGCACGAAATCGGCCATGAGATTGCCCAGCAGAGAGCTGTTAGCCAGCTGCGCCAGGTGAAGGTGAGCGAGAAAGTTCATGGCGCATTATATACACGTCATACTTCAAGTTACAGGTGCGTGAGCTACTCTCGTTTGCCGCCTGCCTGCACCTCGAATTATTTTGTGTATTCGCAGAATCACAGAAGCGCAGCCAGTTGTTCAGAATTTGCCGCTTTTCCGCTAGACTATGCCGCCTGATTTTAAGTCCTGAAGAAGTGAAGCATGCGCGTAGCCGATTTTACCTTTGAGTTGCCAGAATCCTTAATCGCCCACTATCCGCAGGCGCAGCGAAGCGGTTGCCGCTTGCTGTCGCTGGATGGTCCAAGCGGCGCGTTAAGCCACGGCGTATTTACAGACGTGATGGATAAGCTCAATCCGGGCGATCTGCTGGTGTTCAACAACACCCGCGTGATTCCGGCGCGCGTCTTTGGGCGTAAAGCCAGCGGCGGCAAAATCGAGATGCTGGTTGAGCGCATGCTGGACGATAAGCGCGTGCTGGCGCACGTGCGCGCCTCCAAAGCGCCCAAGCCGGGCGCAGCGCTGCTGCTGGGCGATGACGAAAGTGTCAAAGCCACGATGGTGGCGCGCCATGACACACTGTTTGAGATCGCCTTCGAAGACGATCGCGCGGTGCTGGATATTCTCAACAGCGTCGGCCATATGCCGCTGCCGCCGTATATTGATCGTCCGGATGAAGATGCTGACCGTGAGCTGTACCAGACCGTGTACGGCGTGCGTCCCGGCGCCGTCGCCGCACCGACCGCCGGTTTGCACTTTGACGAGCCGCTGCTGGAAGCGCTGAAAGCTAAAGGCGTCGAGATGGCGTTTGTCACGCTGCACGTCGGTGCCGGGACTTTCCAGCCGGTGCGCGTTGAAACCATCGAGGATCACATCATGCATGCCGAATACGCGGAAGTGCCGCAGGATGTGGTGGATGCGGTGCTGGCGTGTAAAGCACGCGGCAACAAAGTGGTCGCCGTGGGCACCACCTCAGTACGTTCGCTGGAGAGCGCCGCGAAGGCCAGCCAGGATGCGCTGATTGCACCCTTCTTCGATGACACACAGATTTTCATCTATCCCGGCTATCACTATCAGGTGATCGATGCGCTGATCACCAACTTCCATCTGCCGGAATCGACCCTGATTATGCTGGTTTCGGCCTTTGCTGGTTATCAGCACACCATGGCGGCTTATCACAGCGCGGTGGCAGAGCAGTACCGTTTCTTTAGCTACGGGGATGCGATGTACATCACCCGTAATCCACAAGCGCCTGACGAAAGCGTCGGCGCATAATTGAATCAGACTGTTTCTCTGATCAGAGGTTAATGTGAAATTTGAATTAGATACTACCGACGGGCGCGCGCGCCGTGGCCGTCTGGTCTTTGATCGTGGCGTTGTTGAAACCCCAGCATTTATGCCCGTGGGCACTTACGGCACGGTGAAAGGCATGACGCCGGAGGAAGTGAAAGAGACCGGCGCGCAAATCCTGCTCGGCAACACCTTCCACCTGTGGCTGCGCCCAGGTCAGGAGATCATGAAACTGCACGGCGACCTGCACGATTTCATGAACTGGCAAGGACCGATCCTTACCGATTCCGGCGGCTTCCAGGTGTTCAGCCTTGGCGATATCCGTAAGATCACCGAAGCGGGCGTGCACTTCCGTAACCCGATCAACGGCGATCCGATTTTCCTCGATCCGGAAAAGTCGATGGAGATTCAGTTCGATCTCGGTTCTGACGTGGTGATGATCTTCGACGAATGTACGCCGTATCCGGCGGATTGGGATTACGCCAAACGTTCGATGGAGATGTCGTTGCGCTGGGCACAACGCAGCCGCGATCGCTTCGATTCACTCGGCAATAAAAATGCATTATTCGGCATTATTCAGGGCGGTGTTTACGAAGATTTACGAGATGTCTCGGTTAAAGGTCTGGTAGAGATTGGCTTTGATGGGTACGCTGTGGGCGGCCTGGCGGTGGGTGAACCTAAAGAGGACATGCACCGAATCCTGGAGCACGTCTGTCCGCAAATTCCGCAAGACAAACCGCGTTATTTGATGGGCGTCGGCAAGCCAGAAGATCTGGTGGAAGGCGTTCGCCGCGGTATCGATATGTTTGACTGCGTTATGCCAACGCGCAATGCGCGCAATGGTCATCTGTTTGTTACCGATGGCGTGGTGAAAATTCGTAATGCCCGGTATAAAGATGACACCGCAACGCTGGATGCAGAGTGTGATTGTTACACCTGTCGCAATTATAGCCGCGCCTACTTGCATCATCTTGATCGCTGTAACGAAATACTGGGCGCACGCCTGAATACCATTCACAATCTGCGCTATTACCAGCGTTTGATGGCCGGTTTACGTAAGGCTATCGAAGAGGGTAAATTAGAGCACTTTGTTAGCGAGTTCTACCAACGGACGGGGAAGGCGGTTCCTCCGCTGAACGTCTGATAATTCATCAATGAGGGAAATTTAATGAGCTTTTTCATTTCTGACGCCGTAGCCGCAGCAGGCTCACCGTCTCAGGGAAGTCCGTATTCTCTGGTGATCATGCTGGTGGTCTTTGGTCTGATCTTCTACTTCATGATTCTGCGTCCACAGCAGAAGCGTACTAAAGATCACAAGAAACTGATGGATTCCATCTCTAAAGGTGATGAAGTGCTGACCAGCGGTGGTTTAGTTGGCCGTGTGACCAAAGTGGCAGAAACTGGCTATGTTTCTATTGCCCTGAACGACACCACTGAAGTAGTTGTTAAACGTGATTTCGTGGCCGCCGTTCTGCCGAAAGGTACTTTGAAGGCGCTGTAATTTTTTCTTCCCGAAGGGAACTGCCGTGTTAAACCGTTATCCTTTGTGGAAGTACATCATGCTGGTCGTCGTGATTCTCGTCGGCCTGCTCTATGCGCTTCCTAACCTTTATGGTGAGGATCCGGCCGTTCAGATCACTGGTGCGCGCGGTGGCGCCGCCAGTGAGCAAACGTTGGATCAGATCCAGACCGTATTAAAACAAGACAATATCGAGAGCAAATCCCTCGCTCTGGAAAATGGTGCCATTCTGGCCCGCTTTGCAACGCAGGATGGACAGCTGCGCGCGCGTGATGCACTCACCAGCGCGCTGGGCGAAGACTACATTGTGGCCCTCAACCTTGCGCCGGCAACGCCTCGCTGGCTGAGCATGCTGTCCGCGGAACCGATGAAACTCGGTCTTGATCTGCGCGGCGGCGTTCACTTCCTGATGGAAGTGGATATGGATACGGCTCTGGGCAAACTGCAAGAGCAGAACGCCGACAGCCTGCGCAGCGATCTGCGCGACAAAAGCATTCCGTATACCACCGTTAATAAAATCGCGAACTATGGCGTAGAAGTGCGTTTCCGTGACGGCGCCAGCCGTGATGCGGCAATCAGCTACTTGTCTACTCGCCATCGCGATCTGGTGATCTCAAGCCAGGGCAGCGATGCGCTGCGTGCGGTGATGAGCGATGCGCGCCTGAGCGAAGCGCGTGAATATGCGGTGCAGCAAAACATCACCATTCTGCGTAACCGTGTGAACCAGCTCGGCGTTGCCGAACCGCTGGTGCAGCGTCAGGGTTCTGACCGCATCGTGGTGGAACTGCCGGGTATCCAGGACACCGCGCGCGCCAAAGAGATTCTGGGCGCTACCGCCACGCTGGAATTCCGTCTGGTGAACACCAGTGTCGATCCAACCGCAGCGGCCAGCGGCCGTGTGCCCGGCGATTCGGAAGTGAAGAAAACCCGCGACGGGCAGCCAGTGGTGCTGTACAAGCGTGTGATTCTGACCGGTGATCACATCACTGATTCCACGTCGAGCATGGATGAGTACAACCAGCCGCAGGTGAACATTTCACTGGATGGCGCGGGCGGCAACATGATGTCCAACTTCACCAAGGACAACATCGGTAAGCCGATGGCGACCCTGTTTGTGGAGTACAAAGACAGCGGTAAGAAAGATGCCAACGGCCGGTCGATTCTGGTGAAACAGGAAGAGGTGATTAACGTGGCGAACATCCAGTCGCGCCTCGGTAACAGCTTCCGTATCACCGGTATCAATAATGCAAACGAAGCACGTCAGCTGTCGCTGCTGCTGCGTGCAGGTGCGTTGATTGCCCCAATCCAGATTGTAGAAGAGCGTACTATCGGCCCAACCATGGGTCAGCAGAACATCACACAAGGCCTCGAAGCCTGCCTGTGGGGTTTGATTGCGTCGATCCTGTTCATGGTGGTGTTCTACAAGAAGTTTGGTCTCATCGCTACCAGCGCGCTGCTGTGTAACCTGGTGCTGATTGTCGGCATCATGTCACTGCTGCCAGGCGCGACGCTCACCATGCCGGGTATTGCCGGTATCGTGCTGACGCTGGCGGTTGCGGTCGATGCTAACGTGTTGATTAACGAACGTATTAAAGAAGAGTTGCGTAACGGACGCTCGGTACAGCAGGCGATTCATGAAGGCTATAAAGGCGCCTTCTCCAGTATCGTCGATGCCAACGTCACTACGCTTATCAAAGTGATCATTCTTTATGCGGTCGGTACCGGTTCAATCAAAGGCTTTGCGATTACTACGGCTATCGGTATCGCAACCTCAATGTTTACCGCTATCGTCGGCACCCGTGCCATCGTTAACCTGGTGTACGGCGGCAAACGCATCAACAAGCTGTCTATCTGAGGAGTGCGTTGTGGCACAGGAATATAGTATTGAGCAGCTAAACCACGGGCGTAAAGTCGTCGACTTTATGCGCTGGGATAAGCTGGCTTTCATCATCTCCGGTCTGCTGATTGTGGCATCTATCGTCATTGTCGGTGTGCGAGGCTTCAACTGGGGCCTCGACTTTACCGGCGGAACGGTGATTGAGATTAACCTGGAAAAACCAGCGGATCTCGACGCGCTGCGTGAAGGTTTGGTGAAAGCGGGCTTTGAAGAGCCGCTGGTGCAGAACTTTGGTAGCAGCCGTGATGTGATGGTGCGTATGCCTCCGGCCACCGGCAATGCCGGCACCGAACTGGGCAATAAAGTGCTGGCTTCCATTAGCCAGACCACGCAGCAGAACGCTACCGTGAAACGTATCGAGTTCGTTGGCCCAAGCGTGGGTAGCGATCTGGCGCAGGCCGGTGCGATGGCGCTGCTGTCAGCGCTGATTGCGATTTTGATCTACATCGGCTTCCGCTTTGAGTGGCGTTTAGCGCTCGGCACCGTACTGGCGCTGGCGCACGATGTGATCATCACCTGTGGCATTTTGTCGCTGGCGCACGTCGAAATCGACCTGACGATTGTCGCTTCATTGATGTCGGTCATTGGTTACTCGCTTAACGATAAGATCGTGGTATCCGACCGTATTCGTGAGAACTTCCGCAAGATCCGCCGCGGTTCTTCTTACGACATCACTAACGTGTCGCTGACCCAGACGCTGAGCCGTACCTTGATCACCTCCATCACCACGCTGGCGATGATCATGATCCTGTTCGTGTTTGGTGGTGCGTTGCTGAAAGGTTTCTCACTGACCATGCTGATCGGTGTCACCATTGGTACCATTTCATCGATTTATGTCTCTTCAGCGCTGGCGCTGAAACTCGGCATGAAGCGTGAACATATGCTGGTACAGAAAGTGGAAAAAGAGGGCGCAGATCAGCCTTCGATTCTGCCGTAACGCGGAGTCAGAAAGTAAACGGGCTGCCATTGGCAGCCCGTTTTTTTATGCCTGTCGATCAGGGCGTGGTTTTCGCCGCTGGAGGCTCAACCTCGTGCACGCGCACGTAGCCGAGTTGCTCCGGGGTTAACCCGCTGAGTCGCAGCGGTACGCTAACGGAACTGCGCGGCATTAACTGTGCAGGAACCTCGATGGTCTGGCTCAGGCTGCCCGCGTTAAGCGGTTTGCCGCTGGCCGGATCCATTTCGCCCCATACCACGGTCGCGCGCAGTGCCGGAACCGGCTGGTCATCGGTCGAGCGGATATTCAGATTGGCGCGACTGCCGCTGGCTTCACCCGCCACCTGCGAGAGTGACAAACGCAATTTACCTAGCTGCGTCTGTAACTCCACCGGCGTATTGGCTTGCGGCAACAGCCACGCGCCCTGGGTGGATTGGCTGTTCAGCTGTCCCTGAATCTCCAGCGCCGCTGCCTGATTGGTCAGCTTGCGCATCTGCTGATTAAGCTGACTCACCTCCTGATGCAAATCTTTGACCTGCGGTGAAACCGGCGTTGAACTGCAACCACTGAGAACCAGCAAAGAGAGTGCTGCCGGAGCCCAAAACGTCCTGATCGTCATGCAATGTCCTTTCTTTATTCGGGAATTCGTAAAACCTGGCCAGGGTAGATCTTATCAGGATGCGTCAGCATTGGCTTGTTCGCTTCGAAAATCTTGTTGTATTCATTAGGATTTCCGTAGACCTCTTTCGATACCGCACTCAAGGTATCGCCTTTTTTCACGGTATAGAATTTCGCGGGCGTAGCGGCATCGCTGGCGGTGACCTTGTCATCCACCTTGGTGATGCCCGCGACGTTACCGGCGGCCACCAGAATCTTCTCTTTTAACTCCTGAGAGATGCCATCACCAGTCACAGTAACGGTATCGCCTTTGACATCCACCTTGACCTTATCGCTGTCGGGCAAACCGAGTTTGTTGATGTGATCCTGCAATTTCTTGCTGGCATCGTCGCCGCCGCCACTGACGGCATCCCACAGTTTTTCTCCAGCATCTTTCACGAAATCAAACAGACCCATACATCCTCCAGATTTTTATGATGTTGGCCGCCTTGCTGGCGGCTCTTTAAGCGTAGTGGTTTTTTGCCTGAGGTCATGTAGGTGATGTCTTGCATTTGGCTTAACGTCACAAACGGGGATTCACACATTATGTGCCACACACATACATTTTGTGGCGCGATCGCGCTACACTGTGTGGCCTATTTATCTCGCATCAGGAAGCCTCATGCATTGCCCATTCTGCTCCGCTGTGGACACCAAAGTGATTGATTCTCGTCTGGTTAGTGAAGGATCGTCGGTGCGTCGCCGTCGTCAGTGTCTGGTGTGTCATGAGCGTTTTACCACCTTTGAAGTGGCAGAGTTGGTGATGCCGCGCGTGGTAAAAAGCAACGATGTGCGTGAACCCTTCAATGAAGACAAGCTCAGCAGCGGCATGATTAAGGCGCTGGAAAAACGCCCCGTCAGCGCCGATGCGGTTGAAAGCGCGGTCAATCATATTAAAACTCAGCTGCGTGCCACCGGTGAACGCGAAGTGCCAAGCGCACTGATCGGCAATCTGGTGATGGATGAGCTGAAAAAGCTCGATAAAGTGGCCTACATTCGCTTTGCCTCGGTCTATCGCAGCTTCGAAGATATTCGCGATTTTGGTGAAGAGATCGCCCGTCTACAGGACTAATCCATGACTGACGAACGCTATATGGCGCGCGCGCTGGAACTGGCGCGGCGCGGACGCTTTACCACCACACCTAACCCCAACGTCGGCTGCGTGATTGTGCGCGAGGGCGAGATTGTCGGCGAAGGCTGGCATCAGCGCGCCGGCGAACCGCATGCCGAAGTGCATGCGCTGCGTATGGCGGGCGAACGAGCTGCTGGCGCAACCGCGTATGTCACGCTGGAACCTTGTAGCCACCATGGACGCACGCCGCCGTGCTGCGATGCGCTGATTGCCGCAGGCGTGACGCGCGTGGTCGCCGCGATGCAGGATCCCAATCCGCAGGTGGCAGGACGTGGACTCTACCGTTTACAGCAGGCGGGCATCGACGTCAGTCATGGCCTGATGATGAACGAAGCGGAAGCGCTGAACCGGGGTTTTCTCAAACGTATGCGGACCGGATTCCCGTGGATCCAGCTGAAGCTCGGCGCATCCCTTGATGGCCGCACCGCCATGGCGAGTGGCGAAAGTCAGTGGATCACCTCCGCGGCCGCAAGGCGCGATGTGCAACGTTTACGCGCCCAGAGTTCAGCTATTCTTAGCACCAGCGCCACGGTGTTGGCGGACAATCCGTCGCTCACGGTACGCTGGAGTGAATTGAATGAAGAGGTGCGTGCGCAGCTCGAAGAAAGCCAGCTGCGCCAGCCGGTGCGCGTGGTGATTGATAGCCAACAGCGCGTCACGCCGCAGCACCGACTGATTGACCAGCCAGGCGAAACCTGGCTGATGCGCAGCGAGCCCGATCAACACGCGTGGCCTGCCAGCGTGACCCAGATTGCGGTGCCCCAGCGTGGTGAACAGCTTGATTTGGTCGCGATGATGATGTTGCTCGGCCAGCGCCAGATCAACAGCGTGTGGGTGGAAGCGGGTGCCGGATTAGCGGGTGCTTTGCTGCAAGCGGGCCTGGTGGATGAGCTGATTGTTTACATGGCGCCAAAGCTGTTAGGGAATGCCGCACGCGGCCTGTGCACGCTGCCCGGACTGGAACAGCTGGCCGATGCGCCGGCCCTGAATTTTAGCGATGTGCGCCTGGTTGGCGAGGACCTGCGCCTGACGCTGACGCCGCGCTGAAAGCGCGCGGAAAAGCCTGAGCGCGTCGCCAAAGAGTATGATAGAATCCGCCCCCTTCTGCGGGGCCATAAAACAACCCAAAGGATATGTATGAAAGTTATCGAAGCTCCTGTTGCCACGCCTGATGCAAACATTGCCATCGTAATTGCGCGTTTTAACAACTTCATTAATGACAGCCTGCTGGACGGCGCGATTGACGCACTTAAGCGCATCGGCCAGGTGAAAGCAGATAACATCACCGTTGTCTGGGTTCCAGGTGCATACGAACTGCCGCTGGCAGCACGCGCACTGGCGAAAGCCGGTAAGCACGACGCCATTGTTGCGTTGGGCACTGTCATCCGTGGCGGCACCGCACATTTCGAATATGTGGCCGGTGAAGCCAGCTCGGGCATTGCGCACGTCGCGATGACCAGCGAAATCCCGGTGACCTTCGGCGTGTTGACCACTGAAAATATCGAGCAGGCGATTGAACGCGCCGGCACGAAAGCAGGTAATAAAGGTGCCGAAGCGGCCCTGACTGCACTCGAAATGATCAACGTATTGAAAGCCATCAAAGCCTGATTTTTGTAAGGGGAATTTTGTGAAACCTGCTGCTCGTCGTCGCGCCCGTGAGTGCGCTGTCCAGGCGCTTTACTCCTGGCAGCTGTCTAAGAACGACATTGCCGATGTGGAATACCAGTTTCTGGCGGAACAAGACGTCAAAGACGTCGATATTAGCTATTTCCGCGAATTGCTGGCCGGTGTGGCGACTAACAGCGCGTACCTGGACGGTCTGATGAAGCCTTACCTGTCGCGTCAGCTGGAAGAGCTGGGCCAGGTAGAAAAAGCCATCCTGCGTATTTCGCTGTATGAGCTGAGCAAGCGTTCTGATGTGCCTTATAAAGTGGCCATCAACGAAGGCATCGAGTTGGCAAAAGTGTTTGGTGCTGAAGACAGCCACAAATTCGTCAACGGTGTGCTCGACAAAGCTGCCCCGCAAATTCGACCAAACAAAAAATAGCGTTAAAGGCCGGTTATCCGGCCTTTTTCTCATTGAGACCTGACTTATGTCTTGTGGTGAATTCGAACTGATTGCACGTTACTTTAACCGCGTCACCAGCTCCCGCCGCGATGTGGAGAAAGGAATTGGTGACGACTGCGCGTTACTTAACGTGCCAGAAAAACAGACACTTGCCATCAGCACCGACACGCTGGTTGCAGGCGTCCACTTCTTACGTGATATCCATCCCGCCGATCTCGGCTACAAAGCCGTCGCCGTTAATCTCAGCGATTTAGCCGCCATGGGCGCCGATCCGGCCTGGCTGACGCTGGCATTAACGCTGCCTGAAATTGATGAACCGTGGGTGGCGGCCTTTAGCGACAGCCTGTTTGAGCTGCTGGATTATTACGATATGCAGCTGATTGGTGGCGATACCACGCGCGGACCGCTGAGCATGACGCTCGGCATTCACGGTTTAGTGCCAGTGGGAAGGGCGCTGAAACGTTCGGGCGCGAAGCCAGGCGACTGGATTTTCGTCACCGGCACCCTGGGTGACAGCGCGGCCGGTTTATCGCTGCTGCAGCATCGCCATCGCCTGAACGATCCGGCGGTGCACGAAGCGTTGATCAAACGCCATCTGCGTCCAATGCCGCGCGTGCTGCAAGGCCAGGCGCTGCGCGGTCTGGCAACCTCGGCGATCGATATCTCTGATGGCCTGATTTCCGATCTCGGCCATGTGCTGACCGCCAGCCGCGTTGGCGCTCGCATCAATCTCGACGCGTTACCGCTTTCAGCGGCCCTGCGCGATCACTTCGAGCCTGAACTGGTGCTGAAATGGGCGTTGAGCGGCGGCGAAGATTACGAGCTGTGCTTTACCGTGCCAGAAGTGAACCGTGGCGCGATTGACGTGGCGCTCGGCCATTTTGGTGTGCCTTATACCTGTATTGGGCAGATTGCACCCGAATCGGAAGGGCTGAGTTTGCTGGAGAACGGCAAGCCGCGCAGTGTAGATGTGAAAGGGTTTGATCACTTCGGCGCGAAGTAAATTGCCCTCACCCTAACCCTCTCCCACAAGTGGGAGAGGGGACAATTAGGTAGGGACTGCTCGTTCTGCTCCAACAAGTGGGAGAAGGAACGATTAGGTGGGTACTGCAGATACTGCTCCCTCGCCCGCTTGCGGGAGAGGGCTGGGGTGAGGGGAATGGTCTACCTTACTCAAACCCCACCATCGGATGCGGTTGATATACCGTTTCCAGCTCGGCAATCTCATTCTCACTCAATTCAACATCCACTGCTTTCACCAACTCGGCGAACTGTTGCTCGCGCGAAGCGCCAATGATCGGCGCGGTGACCGCCGGTTTATGTAATAGCCACGCCAGCGCCACCTGCGCGCGCGTCACGCCTTTGTCGGCGGCTACGTTAGCCAGACGCTCAGCAATTGCCGCATCGTTCTCTTCGGTGCCGGTATACAGCTTCTCCATCACATTATCTGATACCGAACGTGCGGTGGTTTCGCCCCATGGACGCGTGAGTTTACCGCGCGCCAGCGGGCTCCACGGCAACACCGCGATGCCTTCGCGCTGACACAGCGGATGCATGTCATTCTCTTCCTCACGCTGAATCAGGTTGTACTGATCCTGCATGCTGACAAAGCGTGCCCAGTTATTTTGCTTTTGCAGCTCCAGCGCCTGAGCAAACTGCGATGCGTGCATTGATGATGCGCCGATGTAACGCGCCTTGCCGGATTTCACCACTTCATGCAGCGCTTCCAGCGTCTCTTCAATCGGCGTGGCGTAATCCCAGCGGTGAATCTGCAGCAGATCGACATACTCCATACCAAGGCGCGTCAGGCTGTCATCAATCGATTGCAAGATATTCTGGCGCGACAAGCCTTGTGACAGATTACTCAGCGGAAAATAGACCTTGGTGGCGACCACAACCTGATCGCGGCGGGCAAAATCTTTCAGCGCCCGGCCCACAATCTCTTCGCTGCTGCCATCGGAATAGCTGTTAGCGGTATCGAAGAAGTTGATGCCGGCTTCCAGCGCCTGCTTGATCAACGGTCGGCTGCTCTCTTCAGGCAGCGTCCACGCGTGATTGCCGCGCGTGGGATCGCCGTAAGTCATGCAGCCTAAACAGAGACGTGAAACCTGTAAGTCGGTTTGGCCTAGGGGAATGGTTTTCATCTATTTGGGCTCCTGCTCTTATGCTTGAGGGAAATCGTTCCCTAAGCATAGCAGCAGGCTCGCTCACCGGGCGGTGAGCGAGTCGGGCAGATTACTGGGCGAGCCAGTCAGTGATTTGCTGCTGAATACCGGCGGCATCCAGCTGATAATCCTGACGTACTTCTTCCTGCGTGCCTTGTGGGATGAACTCATCCGGCAGGCCGAGGTTGAGCACTGGTACGCGCAGGCGTTTTGCCATCACGTACTCGTTGACACCGCTGCCGGCGCCGCCTTTGATGGCGCCTTCTTCCAGCGTAACCAGCGAATCGTGGCTGGCCGCCAGCTCGGCAATCAGTGCTTCATCGAGTGGCTTCACAAAACGCATATCCACCAGCGTGGCATTCAGCGCTTCCGCAGCGGCAGCGGCTTCTGGCAGCAAAGTACCGAAATTAAGGATCGCCAGCTTTTCGCCGCGACGCTTCACGATACCTTTGCCCAGCGGCAAGCTCGCCAGCGGTTCCAGCGTTGCGCCGGTACCGGTACCGCGCGGGTAACGCACCGCACTCGGGCCATCCTGATAGTGATATCCGGTATAAAGCATCAGACGACATTCGTTTTCATCGCTTGGCGTCATGATCACCATCTCTGGCACGCAGCGTAAGAACGCGATATCAAATGCGCCCTGATGAGTTTGACCGTCCGCGCCGACAATGCCGCCGCGATCGATAGCAAACAGCACCGGCAATTTCTGGATGGCGACATCGTGGATCAGCTGATCGTAGGCGCGCTGCAGGAAGGTCGAGTAGATCGCCACAACCGGTTTGTAACCACCAATCGCCATACCCGCCGCGAACGTTACCGCGTGCTGCTCGGCAATCGCCACATCAAAATATTGCTGCGGATAGTCGCGTGAGTAGCTCACCATGCCCGAGCCTTCGCGCATCGCTGGCGTGACCGCCATCAGGCGCGGATCGTCAGCCGCCATTTCGCTCAGCCAGTTGCCGAAAATCTTCGAGTAGCTTGGTAAGCCCGGCACGCTTTTCGGCAGCGCCAGGCTGGCGGGATCGAACTTCGGTACCGCATGCCAGGTAATCGGATCTTCTTCCGCCGGGGCATAACCTTTGCCCTTTTTGGTCATGATGTGCAGGAACTGCGGACCTTTCAGATCGCGCATGTTCTTCAGCGTGCTCACCAGCGTCAGCACGTCGTGACCATCTACCGGGCCGATGTAGTTAAAGCCCAGCTCTTCAAACAGCGTACCCGGCACCACCATGCCTTTCAGGTGCTCTTCTGTGCGCTTCACCAGCTCTTTGATCGGCGGCAAACCGCCCAATACACGCTTGCCGCCTTCGCGCAGGCGTGAATAGGTTTTCCCGGAGAGAATCTGTGCCAGACGATTGTTGAGTGCGCCCACGTTTTCGGAGATCGACATCTCGTTGTCGTTGAGGATCACCAGCATATCCGGCTTGATGTCACCGGCGTGGTTCATGGCTTCAAACGCCATGCCGGCGGTGATCGCGCCATCGCCAATAATACAGGCGGTGCGGCGGCCTTTGCCTTCACGTTCGGCGGCAACCGCCATGCCAAGCCCGGCGCTGATCGAGGTGGAGGAGTGACCTACGCTCAGCACGTCGTACTCACTCTCACCGCGCCACGGGAACGGATGCAGGCCATTTTTCTGGCGGATGGTGCCGATACGATCGCGGCGTCCGGTCAGAATTTTGTGCGGATAGGCCTGATGTCCCACGTCCCACACCAGATGATCAAAGGGGGTGTTATAAACATAATGCAGCGCCACTGTTAGCTCGACGACGCCCAGACCCGATGCAAAGTGGCCGGAAGATCGGCTCACGCTATCCAGCAGATACTGACGCAGTTCGTCACACAGCTCCGGAAGTTTTTCTTTCGGTAATAAACGTAATTCCTGAACCGTGTTGGCTAACGCCAGTGTCGGGTATTTTGCAATATCAAAACTCATCAGAGACTCATTATGAAAGTTATTTATCGCGTTCAATTATGAAGCTTGCCAGCGCTTGTAAGGCGAGTGTGTTGTAAGACTGTGCCGCCAGAATATCGAGCGCGCCGAGCGCCTCTTGATAAAGATCCCAGGCTTTACTGCGGGCATTTTCCAGCCCCATCAATGAAGGATAGGTGCTTTTACCCAATGCCTGATCCGCGCCCTGTGTTTTTCCTAACACGGCGGTATCGCCGACCACATCGAGGATGTCGTCTTGTACCTGAAACGCCAGTCCGATGGCATTGGCGTAGGTATCCAGTAGCGGCATCGCGGCGCGGCCACGATCGCCGGCGGCTAATGCGCCAAGACGTACCGCAGCGCGAATTAACGCGCCGGTTTTATGGCGGTGAATCTGTTCCAGCTGCGCCAGATTGATGCTTTTGCCTTCCGCCGCCAAATCCAGTGCCTGACCGCCGCACATGCCTGCCACGCCGCTGGCCTGCGCCAGTTCGGAAATCATCGCAATACGCGCGTCGGCGCTGACGCCGGGCATCGGCTGATCGGCCAGAATCGAAAAGGCCAAAGTTTGCAGAGCATCGCCGGCAAGAATCGCCGTGTCTTCACCATATTTAATATGGCAGGTTGGCTGCCCGCGGCGTAACGCATCGTCGTCCATCGCCGGCAGATCGTCATGAATCAGGGAATAAGCATGGATGCATTCCACGGCCGCAGCCGGCACATCGAGGCTGGCGGCATCGGCCTTTAGCATTTCGCCTGTTGCGTACACCAGAAAGGGACGCAGACGCTTACCGCCTAATAATGCCCCATACTCCATGGCATTCACCAGAGGAGAACTCTGAAAAGGAAGTGGATCTATTAAGCGCGTCAATGCCTGATTAACGCGTTGATGGTAAGCGCTCAGCAGTTTAGCGAAATCCATTACTCATTTTCCGGGGTAAAAGGGGCTAGGGCGGCATCTTTCTCATCGCTAAGCAGAATTTGCACACGCTGCTCTGCCTGCTGCAGGGTTTGCTGACCGGTACGTGCCAATTGTACGCCGCGTTCAAATTCGTTCAGCGCCTGCTCTAACGGCAGCTCGCCACTTTCCAGGCGGCTGACAATCTGTTCCAGCTGCTCTAATGCGCTTTCAAAACTGGCAGGCGCTTCGGCTTTTTTCGGCATAATCAGTGTCGACTCACAGGTTAGGAGATCATCTTGCAATCGGTCATGGTAGCTGACGAGGATTAATTAGCAAAATAATGAATGTGATGAAGGTTGCTTAAAGCAGTCACCCGGCAAAGGTGATATACTTTTGCGCCTCGGATGCGGGGGCTCCTGAATTAACCCGCAATTATATGATTTTAACAGTTAAGTGCCGATGCTTTTAGCACTTATTTGTCCAAACGAACCCCTGTCGCCATGAAGTTTATCGTCAAGCTGTTTCCAGAAATCACCATCAAAAGTCAGTCGGTGCGTCTGCGCTTTATCAAAATTCTCTCCAGTAGCATTCGTAATATTCTGCGCACCGTGGATGAAGAGATTAAAGTCGTGCGCCATTGGGACCACATTGAAGTGCGTTCTAAGAATGAGTCGCTGCGCGAGACCCTTGTCACCGAACTGACGCGCATTCCGGGCATTCACCATGTGCTGGCGGTGGAAGATCGCGCCTACACCGATATGCACGACATCTTCGAGCAGACGCTGGTGCTGAACCGCGAGCGTCTTGAAGGCAAAAGCTTCTGCGTGCGCGTCAAGCGTCGCGGCAAGCACAGCTTCAGCTCGCAGGACGTAGAACGCTACGTTGGCGGCGGCCTTAATCAACACATCGCCAGCGCGCGCGTGCAGCTCAATCGTCCGGATGAAACGGTGAATCTGGAGATCGACGACGATCGCCTGTTGCTGATCACCGCACGCTATGAAGGCTTAGGCGGATTCCCGATTGGTACCCAGGAAGATGTTCTGTCACTGATTTCCGGCGGTTTTGATTCTGGTGTCTCGAGCTACATGCTGATGCGTCGCGGCTGCCGCGTGCATTACTGCTTCTTCAACCTTGGCGGTGCGGCACACGAGATTGGCGTGCGCCAGGTTGCGCACTACCTGTGGCAGCGCTTTGGTCGCTCACACCGCGTACGTTTCGTAGCGATCAACTTCGAGCCGGTAGTCGGTGAGATTCTGGAGAAAGTGGACGACGGCCAAATGGGCGTGGTGCTGAAGCGTATGATGGTGCGTGCGGCGTCAATGGTGGCGGAACGTTACGGCGTGCAGGCGCTGGTGACCGGCGAAGCGCTGGGCCAGGTTTCCAGCCAGACGCTGACCAACCTGCGTTTGATCGATAACGCCTCCGATACGCTGATTCTGCGTCCGCTGATCTCCCATGACAAAGAGCACATCATTGATGTGGCACGTAAGATCGGCACCGAAGATTTTGCCCGCACCATGCCAGAATATTGCGGCGTGATTTCGAAAAGCCCAACCGTTAAAGCGGTGAAGGGCAAGATCGAAGCGGAAGAGCAAAACTTCGATTTCGAGATCCTTCATCGCGTGGTGCAGGAAGCCAGCAACGTCGATATCCGTGAAATCGCCGAGCAGACGGAAGAAGAAGTGGTGGAAGTTGAAACCGTTGACTCCTTCATCAGCAACGACGTGGTGCTGGATATCCGTTCGGCCGATGAGCAGGAGGCGAATCCGCTGATCGTCGAAGGCGTTGAAGTGAAAACTCTGGCGTTCTACAAACTCAGCACCCAGTTTGGCGACCTTGACCAGAGTAAAACCTGGCTGCTGTATTGCGATCGCGGTGTGATGAGTCGTCTGCAGGCGCTCTATCTGCATGAGCAGGGCTTCAAAAACGTGAAGGTTTATCGTCCATAAGCGATAAACCGTAGCGGCGCGATGAATCACGCGTATTTCATGCGGCATCAGTGTTGCAGTGAAATGCGCAATTAATCACGCCGCTACAATCATGTGCAGTGTGCTGTAACAACGTTACCGCTCTTCAAACTCCTGATAATTATAAATCCCTGCTGCCAACACCAGCTGTGAAGCCACTTCACGCGCGGTCTCTTTATCCACCAGCAAATCAATCAGCTTCAACGCAAAATCCATTGCGGTGCCCGGTCCCTGGCTGGTCAGCAGATTAACGCGCGGATCCCACACCACGCGGCGCTCCATCCATTTGCTGTCGGGGATGGTGTCACGCAGGCCGGGAAAACCGGTCATATTGCCGACGGGAAACAGATCGTGCGCGACCAAAACCGTGCCCGGCGCGGCACAAATCGCCGCCACAATCTTGCTGGAGAGATGGAACTGGCGCACGGTTTCCACCAGCAGCGGGCTGTCGCGGAAGGTCTGCGCGCCTTTTAAACCGCCGGGCAGCACAATCGCATCGTAGTCGTTATCTGCCACCTCAACCAAAGGCGCATCCGCCAGCAGCCGCACGCCGCGCGAACAAACGATCTCACGCGTGCCATCGCTCTCCACGCTGGCGGTGGTGACGCTTAATCCGCCGCGTACCAGCAAATCGATAGTGGTGACCGCTTCGGTCTCTTCACTTCCATGTGCCAGGCAAACCAGAACCGATGCGTTCGCGCTCATAGTGGGACTCCTTACGTTTAATCAGATCGTACAAACGGGTGTTTTCCGGCAGTGAAATGCCCTGCGCGCGGGCGCGACGCAACAGGTAGCCGGTGATGTAATCAATTTCGGTCAGACGCTGCGCGCGCACATCCTGCAACATTGATGAGGTATTTGCGGCGGTGCTATCGATCACGTCGTAAATGATGTCGCGCAGATTATCCACCGCCATGTGCTGGCCTTCGCGCTCCATCACCCAGGCGATCTCTTCGCACAGCAGCGCGACTTGTTCCGGCCAGGCGCGCAGCGCCCCGTTTTGGCAATCGTGCTCGACGGTCATCGGATTGATCACGCAGTTAATTGCCAGCTTGCGCCAGCTGGCGGCGGCGATGTTGTCATGCCAGGCCACATCCGGCAGCGCCTGATGCAGAATATCAGCGATATCGCTGAGTGCGGCGCTCTCACGATTAGCAGGGCCGATATGGGTGATGCCGTGCGCAATATGCTTAATCACCGTGCCGTCGCGCATTGCCGCGTGCGTGGTGATGCCGCGCAACAGCGGCTGACGCAAATCTTTCAGCTCTTCCAGCGTTCCCATGCCGTTATGCAGCAGCAGAATTGGCGCGTGCGTCGGCAGCACGCTTTGCAGATTTTTCACCGCAGGTGAAACCTGGGGCGCTTTGAGCGTCACCAGTAACAGCTGGCTTTCGGCGAGGAACAGCGGATCATTGGCAATAAAGGTGTGATTGCTCACCTCGCCTTGCGGATCGACTACGTTGGCTGAGCAATAGGGCTGCGGTACACGTAACCAGCCCTGCACCTCATGTCCCTGACGGGCGAGAGCGGCGAGCCAAATTTGACCTAAGGCGCCACACCCCAACACGGTAATTTTCATTTTGCCCCCCGTGGGCGGGTTCCTGTTTTCACGTTACGGGTAAGTATAGCTTTCCGCGTATCGTGTTTTATTAGCGCCACAAGACGCGTATTATGCATGTCACTTTAGTATCAGGAGAAGAAAAGATGCCATCTTTCGATATCGTTTCCGAAGTCGAATTGTCGGAAGTGCGAAATGCCGTGGAGAATGCGAACCGCGAGATCTCAACCCGTTTCGATTTCCGTAACGTGAGTGCAACCATTGAGCTCAACGAAAAGAACGAGACCATCAAACTCAGCAGCGAATCTGATTTCCAGGTCAAACAGCTGGTGGATATTCTGCGCGAAAAGCTGCTGAAGCGTGGCATTGAAGGCGCGGCGATTGAAGTGCCAGAAGAGATCGTGCACAGCGGTAAAAGCTGGTCGGTGGAAGCCAAGCTGAAGAAAGGTATCGAAAGCGATATCGCGAAAAAGCTGGTGAAGCTGATTAAAGACAGCAAGCTGAAAGTGCAGACGCAGATTCAGGGTGAAGAACTGCGCGTAACCGGTAAGTCACGCGACGACCTGCAAGGTGCGATGGCGCTGGTGCGCGGTGGCAACCTCGGACAGCCTTTCCAGTTCAAAAACTTCCGCGACTAATCGCGTTTGTCGCGCGCCGCACGACGATAAAGCGTGCTGCGCGCGACGCCTAAGGCTTCCGCCGTTTTACTGATATTACCATTGAAGCGCTGCAGCGTTTCGCTGATCAACCGCCTATCATGACTCTGCCGATTGGACTGTGGCTGCACCGCCGCACGCCGATACTCAGCCGGTAAATGGACCTCTGTCACTTCTTCACCTTCATCCGCCAGTGCCAACAGCACGCGTAACAAGCTGCGCAATTGCCGCACGTTGCCCGGCCACGGCAGCTGCGCCAGAGCCGTCAACAGCGCAGGTGAGAGCTGAATATCGCGATCCGCGCCGCCCAGCTCCAGCCATAATCGACGGATAAAACCTTCCACATCCGGCCAGGCGCGCAGCGGCGGAATGGTCATCGAGAATTCCTGCAGGCGATAGAGTAAATCTTCGCGGAATTCACCTTCGGCCACGCGCTGTGCCAAATCGCGGTGTGTGGCGCTGATCACCGCGAAATTCACCGGCCAGCTGCGGCTGGATCCGAGCGGCGCCACCTCTTTCTCCTGCAACACGCGTAGCAAGCGGGTTTGCAGTGACAGCGGCATATCGCCAATTTCATCAAGGAACAGCACGCCGCCATCCGCTTCACGAATTTTGCCGATGTAACCATTCTTGCTCGCGCCGGTGAACGCGCCGGGTTGATAGCCAAACAGCTCAGATTCAATCAGCGCTTCGGGGATGGCCGCGCAGTTAATGGCAACGAATTTGCCTTCGCGCCAGCGGCTTTGCTGATGCAGTGCGCGGCTGACATACTCTTTGCCGCTGCCGGTTTCGCCGTGAATGCACAGTGAAACGCCGGCATTGAGCAGTCGCACCATCTTCTCGCCATCGCGCCCCAGCGAGAAAGGCAGCTCGCTGGCGGGTTCGCTCGGCGTGGCAAAATGGCTGCGCTGCGGTGCTCGCAGGCGAAAATAGTAGCGCTGCGTAGCGTAATCGAGCGGAGCGGGAATGCTGTTGGCGTGCTGCTGCTGTTGCGGGAACAGTTGTTGAAAGGTCACGCTGCCGAGTTGCCCGACGCTCAGCGCCAGCTCGCGCATCGCCAGACGATTGGCGGCGGTCAGGACGTTATCCGAGAACACCAGCAGCAGTTCATCGCTGGTATCGATGCCCTGCGGCTGCAGATGCAGGCTCATCAACCATTGCTGCGGATGCAGGCTCTGCTTCACCCACAGATATTCGATCTGTTTCGCCGCCGCTTTCACCCAGCTAAAGGTCTGCGGATGCGGGAAGTGCGCCGGGCCGGAAATATCCAGCACGCCAGCAATCTGACCGTTGGGCATTTGCAGCGGCATCGCCGCACAGTACAAACCTTGATTGAGCGTCAGGAAGTGCTGATGACCTTGAATCTCGCAGCCATCATCAATCGCCAGCGCGGTGCCAATCGCATTGGTGCCGCGCCCGCATTCACTCCACAAATTGCCTGGCGCCAGCGCATAACGTTGGGCTTTTTCCATCGAAGGCATATCGCCAAAGGTATTGAGTACCAAACCGGTGGCATCCGACAGAATCACCACCGATTGCTTCTCGGCCAGTTTCTGCGCCAGCTGTTTGATCACCGGCTGCGCGAACTGCTGCAGCCCGGCATTGCTGGCAAGCACATCGGCCAGTTCACCCTGGCGAACACGCGGAAAATCATCGGCGGTGCGATCGAGGCCATACAGCTGGCTACGGAACCAGGAGTCGCTTAACAGCGGATTGGCGTTAACGGCAGACGCGGATGGATTTCCCTGCATTGATGACCTCATGCCCAAGCGAAAGTGTTGCGACATTGTAGCGGGTCGGTTTCTGTACTGTTGCGATACGCAACACAGATGGTGAACTTTTCTGCACAACATAGCCAGGTTATGTTGTGCGGCGGCTCTTAACTTAATGATGATATTGGTTTTTTAATGAAATATCGTCTGATGAAAAAGCTGGCACGCCCGCTGCAATAGCTCCTCTGACAGCACGTTTTCTGGAAGGCGACTGAGCCTTCAGAATATCTGACCCTACATAAAGGAGTTTGCGATGCGTTATGCACATCCCGGTACGCCCGGCGCTTTGGTTTCATTCCAGGCGATTTACGGCAACTACATTGCGGGCAAATTCGTCGAGCCGCTCAGCGGCCAATACTTCACTAACACCTCGCCAGTGAATGGCAGCGATATCGCGCAGTTCCCGCGTTCGGATGCGCGCGATATCGATTTAGCGTTGGATGCGGCGCATCAGGCGGCCGATGCCTGGGGAAAAACCAGCGTGCAGCATCGCGCCAACATCCTGTTGCAGGTGGCGGATCGCATTGAGGCCAATCTCGAAAAACTGGCGGTAGCGGAGAGCTGGGATAATGGTAAACCGATTCGCGAAACCCTGAACGCCGATCTTCCGCTGGCGGTGGATCACTTCCGTTACTTCGCCGGTTGCCTGCGTGCGCAAGAGGGCAGCACCGCGGAGATCGATGAAACCACCGTGGCATATCACTTTCATGAACCGCTCGGCGTGGTTGGGCAAATCATTCCGTGGAACTTCCCGCTGTTAATGGCGGCGTGGAAACTGGCGCCAGCGCTGGCGGCGGGCAACTGTGTGGTGCTGAAACCGGCGGAACAGACGCCGCTCGGTATTACGCTGCTGATGGAGGTGATTGGCGATCTGTTCCCGGCTGGCGTGTTGAATGTGGTGCAGGGTTTTGGTCGTGAAGCGGGTGAAGCGCTGGCGACCAGCAAACGCATCGCCAAAATCGCCTTTACCGGTTCAACGCCGGTGGGGCGCCACATTATGGCCTGCGCTGCTGAAAACATCATTCCCTGCACCGTCGAGCTGGGCGGCAAGTCGCCGAATATCTACTTCGCTGATGTGATGGATGGTGAGGACGAGTTTATTGAGAAGGCGGTGGAAGGTTTAGTACTCGGTTTCTTCAATCAGGGTGAAGTCTGTACCTGTCCATCGCGCGCCTTGATTCATGAATCGATCTATCAACCCTTTATGGATCGCGTGATGGCCAAGGTGGCGAACATCCGTCGCGGCGATCCGCTCGATAGCGACACCATGATTGGTGCACAGGCTTCACGCCAGCAATTCGATAAAATCCTGTCGTATATCAACATCGCACGCGACGAAGGCGGGCAGATTCTCACCGGTGGCGATCGCGCCAGCATGGCCACCGAGCTGAATGATGGATTCTACATTCAGCCGACCTTAATCAAAGGAACCAACCAGATGCGCTGTTTCCAGGAGGAGATTTTTGGGCCGGTGATTGGTGTTACCACCTTTAAGGATGAGGCAGAAGCGCTCGCCATCGCCAACGAAACCCAGTTCGGTCTTGGTGCGGGCGTGTGGACGCGCGATACCAATCTGGCTTATCGCATGGGACGCGGCATCAAAGCCGGGCGCGTCTGGACCAACTGTTATCACATCTATCCCGCTCACGCGGCATTCGGCGGTTACAAGCAGTCGGGTGTAGGCCGTGAGACGCACAAAATGGCGCTCAGCGCCTATCAACAAACCAAAAATCTGCTGGTTAGCTATGGCACCGCGCCTTTGGGCCTGTTCTAAGTCCGCATCCGATCAAATGGAGAGTGAAAGATGAATATGCAAATCAAAACCACCATGAAAGCCGCGGTTGTGAAGGCTTTTGGTGAACCGTTAGTGATTGAGCAGGTGCCGGTGCCGCAGGTCGGGCCGGGGCAGATTTTAGTGAAAATTGCGGCTACCGGCGTGTGCCATACCGATCTTCACGCGGCCGAAGGCGACTGGCCGATTAAACCCAATCCGCCGTTTATTCCGGGCCACGAAGGTGTGGGCCAGGTTGTGGCGCTCGGCGAGGGCGTTAAGCACCTGAAAATGGGCGATCGCGTCGGTGTGCCGTGGCTCTATTCGGCGTGCGGTCACTGCGAACACTGTCTCGATAGCTGGGAAACGCTGTGTCTGTCGCAGCAAAATGCCGGTTACTCAGTGAATGGCAGCTTCGCGGAATACTGCCTCGCCGATGCCAACTATGTCGGCATCATTCCGGATAACGTCGATTACAACGAAATCGCGCCAATCCTCTGTGCCGGCGTCACCGTGTATAAAGGGCTGAAAATGACCGACACCAAACCCGGCGATTGGGTGGTGATTTCCGGTATTGGCGGTTTAGGGCATATGGCGGTGCAGTACGCGGTTGCCATGGGTCTGAACGTGGCGGCGGTGGATATTGATGATGAGAAACTGGCGTTCGCTAAACGTCTCGGTGCCAGCGTGGTGGCGAATGCGAAAAATGTCGATCCGGCCAAGGTGTTCCAGGAGAGTTTTGGCGGTGCGCATGGCGTGCTGGTCACGGCAGTTTCACCGAAAGCGTTCGAACAGGCGATTGGTACGCTGCGTCGTGGCGGCACCATGGTGCTGAACGGTTTGCCGCCGGGCAAATTCGATCTGTCGATTTTCGATATGGTGTTGGACGGCATTACGGTGCGCGGTTCCATCGTCGGGACGCGCAAAGATCTGCAGGAAGCGCTGGATTTCGCCGGTCGTCACAAGGTGAAAGCCACCGTAGCGGTAGAACCGCTGACTAACATCAACGATATCTTCGCGCGGATGCACGCTGGCAAGATTGAAGGGCGCATCGTGGTGGATATGTCGCTGTAACAAAAAGCCCGACGCGATGGTCGGGCTGGTCATTTAGCAGCTGGCGAGCAGCGCTTCGAGTTCGACGCGGCTCGTCACTTTACTGTCGATTTTGATGTAAGCACTTTTCTCTTCTGGCACGATAAACACCGACGCCACGCCGGGCTGCGCTTTCAAACGCTTCTCCAGATTCGGCACCGCCAGCACCGCATCGCTGAGCATAATGCGCAGGCTGCTGACGTAAGGCGGTTCCTGCATCGACATCGCCACAAACAGCCAGGCAGCTGCGACAATCGCACCGACCAGGAACACGGTTTGGGCATCAACATGACCATAGATCCATCCGCCCATGCTGCCGCCAATCGCCACACCAATGAACTGGCTGGTGGAGTAGATGCCCATCGCGGTGCCTTTGTAGCCCGGCGGCGACTCTTTGCTGATCAGTGATGGCAGAATCGCTTCCATCAGGTTGAAGGCGAGGAAGAACAGCTGCACACCAATCACCAGCGTCCAGAAGTGGCCTGCCGCGCCCCACAATACGATTTCTGCAATGATGATGATCGCCACGCAGCCGACAAACACGCGCTTCATGCGGCGCTTCACTTCGGCATAGATAATGAAAGGCACCACGGCAACAAAGGCCACCAGCATCGTCACCAGATAGACTTTCCAGTGCTCGGCCGCCGGTAAACCGGCTTGTTCAAACTGTCCCGGTAGCGCCACGAAGCTCGACATCAGCAGAATGTGCAGGCAGAGAATGCCGATATTCAGTTTTAACAGTTTTGGATTGGTCAACACCGCGCGGATACTGCCTTTCACCATGCCGGATTCGCGGTTCAATACGTGGTTTGGTGCGTTCGGCACAACTAATAAGGTGATGACGATGCCCAGCGTCGCGAGGATGGCGATCATCCAGAACAGCGCGTGCAAGCCGAGTGCGTGGGTGACAATCGGGCCAACTACCATCGCAATAGCAAAAGTGACGCCAAAGCTGATGCCGATAAACGCCATCGCCTTGGTGCGGTTTTGTTCACGGGTTAAATCTGACAGCAACGCCATTACCGCAGCGGCAATCGCGCCGGAGCCTTGTAACGCGCGGCCTAAAATCACGCCCCAAATGGTGTCGGAGATGGCGGCGATCACGCTGCCGAAAACGAACAGCAGCAGCCCGCCAACGATCAGCGGCTTTCGGCCGACGCGATCGGAGAGCAGACCAAAAGGAATCTGGAAGATGGCTTGTGCCAAACCATAGATACCGATTGCGAGACCAATCAGTGTTTCACTGGCGCCCTGTAACGCCATGCCGTACGTGGTGAGTACCGGCAAGACCATAAACATTCCCAACATGCGCAGGGAAAAAACGGTACCTAAACCCCATGTAGCACGAAGCTCTACTGGCGTCATTTTATTGTCGTTCATGTTTACCTCAAAATTATACTGCGCCCATTTTAGGCAGCAGGGCAGGGCGGGTAAAACATTTGTTCTTAAGCAGTGGTAACAAAAAGAAAGGGCGCGAAATTCGCGCCCTTTCTGGTTTTGCGGAGCTGAATTACCAGACGTAAGTCAGTAAATCTTTCGACGCTGGCGTCATGAAATCAACGGACATCATCACGCTCAGAGCGGTGATAGCGACAATCGAGAACACAAACAGTTTACGCGCCCAAACTTTATCGTTTGAGGTTTTGTAACCTGAAAGCGCCATCCCGAGCCACCACACGCTAACGGCCGCAGCCACCACCAGATATTTGTAGCCCGCGTAACCGCCAAGGGTCAGCATCAGCGTGGCAATCATGAACGCCAGGATATACAGCGTAATATGATTTTTTGCCACCGAGATGCCTTTCACCACTGGCAGAACCGGGATGTTGGCAGCCTGGTAATCTTTAAAGCGGAAGATGGCAATCGCATAGGAGTGCGGCATCTGCCACAGGCTAAAGATAGCCAGTAAAATCAACGCGCCAGCATCAAACTGGTTGGTCACTGCGCAGTAGCCAATCACCGGCGGCGCAGCGCCAGAGAGACTACCAATCAGCGTGCCGTAGACAGAGTTACGCTTCATATAGAGGCTATAAACGCCTACGTAAACCACGAAGCCCATCACCGCCAGCCACATGGCCAGCGGGTTAGCGCCGAAATACAGCAACGCAAAGCCAGCAATACCCAATGCGGTTGCATAAACCAGGCTTACTTTCGCCGAGATCAGGCCTTTGACCAGAACACGGTTCCGCGTTCTCTCCATTTTGATGTCGATATCGCGGTCAATCACGTTGTTGAAAACACAACCTGATGCGACAACCAGCGATACGCCAACCAGCGAGGCGAGAAACAGGGTGTAATCAATGCTGCCTTTCGAAGCCAGCAGGAATCCACCGATCACAGAAATTAAATTGCCGAAAATAATTCCTGGTTTTGTTACTTGCAGGTATTGCTTAATCATTACGCGACTCTTTAGTGGGCCATCATGTTGTAGTTGAGGTTCCACATAATCCACAGTGAGCCTACGACAACAATCAAGATGATGAGTGCTGAGAAGACAATGGCCACCATGTTCCAGCCACCTTCTGATTTGCTGTCTAAGTGCAGGAAGTAGACCAGGTGAACCAGCACCTGAACTACCGCACACACCAGAACCACACCCAGAATAGTGCCGTGTGAAGCGCCGCCATCCATGACCATCCAGAACGGAATACCGGTCAGGATGATAGAGAGGACGAAGCCGATCATGTAAGACTTCACGCTACCGTGAGAAGCGCCATGTTCGTTAACAGAATGACTCATTACATGGCTCCCATCAGGTAGACAACGGTGAATACGCAGATCCAAACCACATCCAGGAAGTGCCAGAACAAGCTCAGGCACATGATACGGGTGCGGTTGGTTGCAGTCAGACCACGTTTAGAAATCTGGAACATCATCACTGCCATCCAGATCAGGCCAGAGGTCACGTGCAGACCGTGCGTGCCGACCAGCGTAAAGAACGCTGACAGGAAGCCGCTGCGATCAGGACCGAAGCCTTCTTTGATCAGGTGATGGAATTCATAGATTTCCATGCCGATAAAGCCAGCACCGAACAGGAAGGTCAACGCTAACCAGCTGATGACCGAGCCCTTGTTCTGGTTGTTCATCGCAATCACTGCCATACCATAGGTAATGGAGCTGAGCAGCAGCAGCGCGGTTTCGACCAGAACGAACGGCAGTTCGAAGATGTCTTTACCTGCCGGGCCACCGGCAGTGTTATTGACCATAACTGCATAGGTCGCAAACAGGGTTGCGAAGATAATGCAGTCACTCATCAGGTAGATCCAGAAGCCAAAGACTTTATTGGCTCCTGCATCGTGATGCCCATGCTCCGCATGGGCGTCGTGGTGGTGTTTTGCAGTTTCAATTGACATTATTTCAGACCTGCTTTGCTGATTTCGTCAAAGTGCTTCTTCTCGATCTGCTCGACTTCAGCAACCGGTACGTAGTAATCCACGTCTTCATCGAAGCTCTTCACAATCCAGGTGATGATGGTGCCCACGAAGGTGAGGCCAGCCAGCCACCAGATATGCCAGATCATGGCGAAACCGAATACAGTCATCAGAGCCGCGATAACAACAGCTGCGCCACTGTTTTTCGGCATATGAATTTCTTCATATTTTTCTGGCTGCTTGTACGCTTCGCCTTTCTCTTTCATTTCCCAGAACGCATCGCGCTCATGGATATGCGGGATAACAGCAAAGTTGTAGAACGGCGGCGGTGAAGAGGTTGCCCACTCCAGCGTACGTCCACCCCACGGGTCACCGGTCAGATCACGGTTCTGGTCGCGGTCACGCACAGAAACGTAGAACTGGGTAACCTGGCACAGGATACCGCAAGCGATCAGCGCCGCACCGCCTGCTGCAACCACCAGCAGTGAGTGGAACTGAGGATCGATATCCTGGCTGATACGACGCGTCATGCCCATGAAGCCCAGCGCATACAGCGGCATGAATGCCACGAAGAAGCCGATGATCCAGAACCAGAACGCGCGGATACCCCATTTTTCATTCAGCGTGAAGCCGAACGCTTTCGGGAACCAGTAGGTCACGCCAGCCATACAACCGAACACCACACCACCGATAATCACGTTATGGAAGTGCGCGATCAGGAAAAGGCTGTTGTGCAGAATGAAGTCCGCACCTGGAACCGCCAGCAGAACACCTGTCATACCACCAATAGAGAAGGTAACCAGGAAGCCGATGGTCCACAGCATCGCTGAGTGGAACTCAACGCGACCCTGATACATGGTGAACAGCCAGTTGAAGATTTTCACGCCGGTCGGGATAGCGATGATCATCGTCATGATACCGAAGAAGGCGTTTACGTTCGCGCCCGCACCCATGGTGAAGAAGTGGTGCAGCCAAACAATGAACGACAGAACGGTAATCGCGATGGTCGCCCACACCAGAGAGGTGTAACCGAACAGACGCTTTTTAGAGAAGGTCGCCGTGACTTCAGCGAAGACACCAAACACCGGCAGAACCAGGATGTACACTTCCGGGTGACCCCAGACCCAAATCAGGTTGACGTACATCATCATGTTACCGCCCATTTCATTGGTGAAGAAATGGAAGCCAAGGTAACGGTCAAGCGTCAACAGTGCCAGCGTAACGGTCAGTACCGGGAACGCAGCGATGATCAGGACGTTAGTACACAGTGATGCCCAGGTGAATACCGGCATTTTGAACAGGTCCATGCCCGGCGCACGCATCTTCAGAATGGTCACGAAGAAGTTGATACCGGTCAGTGTCGTACCGATACCGGACAGCTGGAGACTCCAGATCCAGTAATCGACCCCGACGCCAGGACTGTACTCCGCACCCGAAAGCGGCGGATAAGCCAACCAGCCGGTCTGTGCGAACTCGCCCACACCCAGAGAGATGTTCACCAGGATCACACCGATCGCGGTAAACCAGAAGCTCAGGTTGTTCAGGAACGGGAAGGCAACGTCACGAGCACCAATTTGCAGCGGTACCGCGATGTTCATCAGACCTACCACGAACGGCATCGCCACGAAGAAGATCATGATCACGCCGTGAGCGGTGAAGATCTGGTCGTAGTGGTGCGGCGGTAGTATGCCGGCTTCCCCAGCGGAAGCCATCACTTGTTGGGTACGCATCATTACCGCATCGGCAAAGCCGCGCAGCAACATGACGAAAGCCATGATGATATACATGATACCCAGTTTTTTGTGGTCAATGGAGGTGAACCATTCTGACCACAGGTACTGCCACTTACCAAAGTAGGTAATCGCAGCAACCAGCGCCAGACCACCTAAGATGATAGCGGCGACCGTAACCACGATAATGGGTTCGTGGTATGGCACTGCATCCAGTGTTAATTTTCCGAACATCGTATTATTCCTCGGCTCCCGCGGAAGCGGCGTGACTCATGTCCATGCCTTTATGTTCTGGCATGTCCATCTTCCCGTGGCTCATCATGAACTTATCAATTACTTGCTTGAACAGTTCTGGATTTGCCGTTGAGAAATATTCCACCGGGTGATTTTCGCTTGGCGTAGCCAGTTTCTCGAAATCATCCATGGTGTTCAGCGCGTTAGGTGCCGCTTTAACTTTGGCAACCCACTGCTGGAATTCCGCATCGTCTTTAGTTGCAATGGCTTTGAACTTCATGCCAGAGAAACCACGACCACTGAAGTTCGCAGAGATACCGTCAAATGTTCCTGGCTCGTTGGCGATCAGATGCAATTTGGTCTGCATACCGGCCATCGCATAGATCTGGCTGCCGAGAGTAGGAATAAAGAAGGAGTTCATCACGGAGTTGGAGGTGATCTTGAAGTTCACCGGAGTGTTTGCCGGGAAGGCAATCTGGTTGACGGTTGCAATACCCTGTTCCGGGTAAATGAACAGCCATTTCCAGTCCAGTGCCACTACGTCGATCTCAACCGGTTTAACGTCAGAAACCAGCGGTTTGCTCGGCTCCAGCGCGTGGGTTGATTTCCAGGTCAAAACGCCGAGGAAGATAATGATCAGGATCGGAATGGTCCAGACCACGGCTTCCACTTTGTTTGAGTGTGACCAGTTAGGGCTATATGTTGCGTTAGTATTGGTTGCCCGATATTTCCAGGCAAAGAATACTGCCATGAAGACTGCCGGGATAACTACGATCATCATCAAGCCGAAAGCTGTCAGAATCAACGAACGTTGCTCCAGTGCAATCTGTCCTTTGGGATTTAACAACGCACTATCGCAGCCACTGAGTAATACAGCGCCTGCAATTAATGACAAAATCCCCAAACTTTTATTGTATTTACTGAGTCTCATTTAACGACCTCAATGACAAAGGGCTCTATTGTCGTTTAAGTGTGCGCGCATTTTACGGGAAGGTTTATGCAGTGTAAACCAGCTTAAGGATGTGTCAGAAGGCTGTTGACACCTTTTGCTAAGGGTGTCACAGATGTTACGCAGGGTGACAAATTATTAACTGCGACAAGCAGTTGGCATCAATATAACAAAAACCAATGGTAGAAACCGCAGAAAAATCAGGGAAAGTATAAACCGTACTCTTAATACTCATTTATTTAACATTTCTGCATCATTTCGGCGATGACTTTTATACAAAGTAATTGCGCACCGGATTTAAATATTCGCTCGCAGTTGTTAATTTAATGTTTCTAATTCGCTTTAAAAAAAATGCTATTGGGAAAATGAGCAACTGATATTTTTACCCCATTATTTCGTTATGAAAATTGGCTTACTCAACCCAGATTTTCCCGCGCCGCTTTTTTTAATGCCAAACTATCCAAAATAACCCCGAGTGCGACCGCCAACAGCGCAAATGCCATGCCGGTTTCAAACATTGGCGTAAGTAGCGCATTAATCTGCACAACGCCACTGGCGTGAAGGGCTAAGGCCAGCAACCACAAGGCCAGTAAGCCGCAGCCGATGCTAAACAGACGCACCGTCCAGCGGTAACCTTGCGGCCACAAGCTGCGCATCACAAACTCCCCGCTTTGCTGCATGCTATGTAAAGTGCCGCGACACAGCCATAACAGCAGTAATCCCGGTACGCCAGCAAACACGGTGAAAGCATAGAAGGTCGGCCAGCCCCACATTTCAACCAGCCAACCGGCGGCGGGACCGACGTAAACGCGGCCCACGGCGGAGAGGGCAGAGAGCAGTGCGAACTGCGTCGCCGAGAAGGATTTGTTGCACAATGTCATCAGCAACGCGACAAAGGCCGCGGTGCCCATGCCGCCGCACAGGTTTTCAATGAAGACCGCGCTGGCCATGCTCCACAAGTGCGGTGGCGTTACCGCCAGCAACCAGTAAGCAAAATTCGACACCGCTTGCAGCACGCCAAAAATCATCAGGGCGCGGAACAAACTCAGGCGCTGCATCAGCACGCCGCCATACAGCGCACCAATAATGGTGGCCAACAAACCCAGCGTTTTGTTCACCAGACCGACATCGCCCGCGCTAAAGCCGACGCCGCGAATCAGGAAGGTGGTGGTGAGCGAGGCGGCAAATGCATCGCCAAGCTTGTAAAGGATAATCAGTGTGATCAGCAGCCAGGCATTGTTACGCTGGAAGAAGTCTTTCAGCGGGAATGTCACGGCCTGGCGTAGCGAGTGTGGTTCGCTCGCCGGCGCCACCGGTTCTTTCGCCAGCAACGTGGCGATCAGACCCGGCACCATCAGCAACGCCATCAGCCAGTAAGTGGCTTGCCAGCCGAGATAGCGATCCGCAATCCACAGCGCCAGTCCGCCTGAAATCAACATCGCCAGACGATAGCCCAGCACGGTGATTGCCGCGCCGCTTCCGCGCTCCTCCGGCGGCAGCACATCGGTTTTCCAGGCATCGAACACGATATCCTGCGAAGCCGAACAGAAGGCAACCAGCACCGCCAGCGCGGCCAGCAGCGTTAAGTCACGCGAAGGCTGCATAAAGCCCATGGCGATAATGCCGCCTATCAGCGCCAGCTGCGTGACCAGCAGCCAGCCGCGACGGCGACCAAGAATCGGTGGCGTATAGCGATCCATCATCGGCGACCACAGGAACTTAAACACGTAAGCCTGACCGACAAGGGAGAAGAAACCGATGGTTTTCAGGTCAACATTCTCTACCGTCATCCACGCTTGTAACGTCCCGGCGGTTAACGCCAGCGGTAAGCCTGAGGCAAAACCCAGCAGCAGCAATACCGCCGCATTACGTTGGGTAAAAATACGCAGATAATGAGATGTCATAGCCAACCTGAAATGAAGCCCGGCTGAGAGTCGCCGGGCAAAATACTGCGGAAATTAGCGGGCGTTCTGCTTAATGAAGTTGTGAACGCTGGTGTCCTGCGCCATATCAGCAATCACGTCACTCAGGGTTGAGTTAACCGCGTTGGTGATCTTCGCGTTGGTGGCGGTAAACGCGCCTTCTACGCTGTAAGTCTGGCGATAGTTTTTCACCTGCTTGTTACCGTTTTTCGCGGTGGCGATGATGGAGATATCCGCCTTGGTGGTAATGCTGTAGCGCACGTTGCCTTGGGTCACATCCGCATACAGACCATTCACCACGATCTGCAGATCAACGGCACCGCTCGGGCCGATCATATAGCCGCGTGACGTCATCTGCTTCTCTAATACTTCCTGCAGCAGGAAGCGCAGATCGCGTGATGGTGTCAGCGTGATCAACTGACCGTCGCGGTTTACTTTGGCCAGCGCCTGATCGGAACGTTGATCGGCACCGTTAACGCTGATGGTGACGCCCATCAGGCTTGGATCTTGCTGCGGTAATTGAATCTTCGGTTGAATATCCAATGTGGTGTTGTTGCTGGCACAGCCGGCCAAAATAAAAGCAGCCAGCAGAGGGAATAACAGTTTTTTCAACATACTCATTCTCGTTAGCATATGGGTTGGTTTGCAAAACTGCGGCCATCATAGCATTGCGCAGCGGTGAAAAAAGCCCCGGGCCAATGGAAATTGATTGTAAAGGCTTTTTTCGGACAGGATGAAACGCCAGCCAGTTGACCTGAGAGATAAGCGAGTTACTATGCGCAGCGCTGGCGGATTTATTTACGGTCAACCTGCGGAAGCGGTGAAAAACCTACTAATATTTAAACAGATGGGCACAGCGCTCGCCGGAAAGGAGTGTTAATCATGATTCGCGAACAAATAGAAGAAAAGTTGCGTAACGCTTTCGAGCCTGCACATCTTGAAGTGCATGATGAAAGCTACCGTCATAACGTGCCCGCCGGTTCTGAAAGTCACTTTAAAGTGGTGATTGTCAGCGATCGATTTACCGGTCAGCGCTTTCTGCAACGTCATCGCGCTATTTATGGCGAACTGGCGACCGAATTAGCGGGCAGCGTACACGCGCTGGCACTGCATACTTACACGCAAAAAGAGTGGGATGGATTGCAGGATACGGTTTTGGCCTCGCCGAATTGTCGCGGCGCGGGAACGCTCGCCTGAATTCCCTTTTTACTCATCCTTAAAAACGGCCTGCGGGCCGTTTTCTTTTCATTTATTACACTCAAACGCGATCTACGGCGCAAAAAAGCAGCAAAACCGCTAAAAAGTGGTGAGTTTGCAGCCTCGACTCATTCCAGCGATGCCGCTATAATGCTGCGTCTATTTTTCCGGAATGTCTTCGGGACGCTTCTGGTGACAGGGATTTGGTTCTGCCTGCAGAGGCCGTCCCGGTTGTTGGATACGGCGCATTTTATGTGTGGTGTCTGAAGTTGACCGAGCACGTGATTTTTTGAGGTAACAAGATGACAGTTTCAGTAGAAACCACTCAGGGTCTGGGCCGTCGCATTTCGATTACTGTTGCAGCTGACAGCATCGAAAGCGCAGTGAAGAAAGAACTGGTGGAAGTGGCTAAGAAAGTCCGTATCGACGGTTTCCGTAAAGGCAAAGTGCCGGCACACATCATTTCTCAGCGCTACGGTGCTTCTGTTCGCCAGGACGTGCTGGGCGAGCTGATGACGCGCAACTTCGTTGACGCCATCATCAAAGAGAAAATCAATCCGGCTGGCGCACCAAACTATGTGCCGGGCGAATATAAAGAAGGCGAAGACTTCACCTACGCGGTTGAGTTCGAAGTGTATCCAGAAGTTGAGCTGAAAGGCCTGGATGCAATCGAAGTTGAGAAGCCAGTGGTAGAAGTGACTGACGCTGACGTTGATACCATGCTGGAAACCCTGCAGAAGCAGCAGGCGACCTGGAAAGAGAGCGATGCCGCAGCGACAGCTGAAGATCGCGCGACCATCGACTTCAGCGGTTCTGTTGACGGCGAAGAGTTTGAAGGCGGCAAAGCCTCTGACTTCGTGCTGGCAATGGGCCAGGGCCGTATGATCCCAGGCTTCGAAGAGGGCGTTGTTGGCCACAAAGCCGGCGAAACCTTCACTATCGACGTGAAATTCCCAGACGATTACCATGCAGAAAACCTGAAAGGGAAAGATGCGAAGTTCGAAATCGTGCTGAAGAAAGTTGAAACTCGCGAACTGCCAGAGCTGACTGAAGAGTTCATCAAGCGCTTTGGCGTGGAAGATGGTTCAGTTGCCGGTCTGCGTGCTGAAGTGCGTAAGAACATGGATCGCGAGCTGAAAGGTGCTATCCGTAACCGCGTCAAGACGCAGGCAATCGACGGTCTGGTTAACGCCAACGACATCGACGTCCCGGTTGCGCTGATCGACAGCGAAATTGACGTTCTGCGTCGTCAGGCTGCACAGCGTTTTGGTGGCAACGAGAAGCAAGCGCTGGAACTGCCACGCGAACTGTTCGAAGAGCAGGCTAAACGTCGCGTCGTTGTGGGTCTGCTGTTGGGCGAAGTGATTCGTATCAACGAACTGCAGGCTGACGAAGATCGCGTTAAAACGCTGATCGAAGAGATGGCTTCTGCGTACGAAGATCCGCAGGAAGTGATCGAGTTCTACAGCAAGAATAGCGAGCTGATGAACAACATGCGCAACGTGGCTCTGGAAGAGCAAGCGGTTGAAGCGGTACTGGCGAAAGCGAAAGTGACCGATAAAGCCACTAACTTCCAGGAACTGATGAACCAGACCTCTGCGGCCTGATTCATTCGTTAACCGTTAGTGCTAAGCCCGTGACTGAAAAGTCGCGGGCTTTTTCGTTTCTGGCGCCAAATACACCGATTTGCTCTCTATTTGCTTAATTAATCGGCAAATTATTCGCTAAGCTCTTTTTCCGTGTTAGCGAATGGGCAAAAGGTTGTTATGCTTGAAACAACTGGGCAGCATCCCCAGATATAGGGAGAATGCATGAAAACAGTGAGAATGACTGATTAACCGTCTTGTTACTGCGGAGTGAGACTGCAGCGCATAGTTTTCCCGGCGCGCCTCACGTAAAATCGGTACAGAATGTTGCCAATGAAATTTATCAGGAGACGGTAATGTCATACAGTGGCGATCGTGAATTTACTGCACCGCACATGGCGCTGGTGCCAATGGTGGTCGAACAAACCTCGCGCGGCGAGCGTTCTTACGACATCTACTCTCGCCTGCTCAAAGAGCGTGTGATCTTCCTGACTGGTCAGGTTGAAGATCATATGGCTAACCTGATCGTGGCGCAGATGCTGTTTCTGGAAGCTGAGAATCCTGAAAAAGACATTTACCTCTACATTAATTCGCCAGGCGGCGTGATTACTGCTGGGATGTCGATTTATGACACAATGAAGTTTATCAAGCCGGATGTCAGCACCATCTGTATGGGTCAGGCTTGTTCAATGGGTGCGTTCCTGCTGACAGCAGGCACCAAAGGCAAACGTTTCTGCCTGCCTAATTCACGTGTGATGATTCATCAGCCGTTGGGCGGCTATCAGGGCCAGGCGACGGATATTGAAATCCATGCGCGCGAAATCCTGAAAGTGAAGCAGCGCATGAATGAGCTGATGGCTGAGCACACTGGCAAATCGCTGGAAGAGATTGAACGCGACACTGAGCGCGATCGTTTCCTCTCTGCGGGCGAAGCGGTTGAGTACGGTTTGGTTGACTCAATCCTGACGCATCGCCAATAAGACACATCTGTCTGCCCCTTACGCTATAGTTAACGGGTAGCAGGCAGATGGGTTGAATGCATATCGGCCGTTGATGTACGGCCAGCGCCGTACAACAAATTTGGTCTGAGAAAGAAAAGAGGTTAGCTGATGACAGATAAGCGCAAAGACGGTTCAGGTAAGTTGCTGTACTGCTCTTTCTGCGGCAAAAGCCAGCATGAAGTCCGTAAGCTAATTGCCGGGCCGTCAGTGTACATTTGCGATGAATGCGTTGATCTTTGCAACGACATTATTCGCGAAGAGATTAAGGAAGTTGCGCCGCATCGCGAGCGTAGCTCACTGCCGACGCCGCATGAAATCCGCCATCACCTTGATGACTATGTTATCGGTCAGGAAAGGGCAAAAAAAGTGTTGGCTGTAGCGGTATATAACCACTACAAACGCTTGCGCAATGGCGATACCAGCAACGGCATTGAACTGGGCAAAAGTAACATTTTGCTGATCGGTCCAACCGGTAGCGGTAAAACACTGTTGGCCGAAACGCTGGCGCGCTTGCTGGATGTGCCCTTCACGATGGCGGATGCCACCACGCTGACCGAAGCGGGTTATGTGGGTGAAGACGTTGAAAACATCATCCAGAAGCTGCTGCAGAAGTGTGATTACGACGTGCAGAAAGCGCAGCGCGGCATTGTCTATATTGATGAAATCGATAAGATTTCTCGTAAGTCTGACAACCCGTCGATCACCCGTGACGTCTCGGGCGAAGGCGTACAGCAAGCGCTGTTGAAACTGATTGAAGGCACCGTGGCTGCCGTACCGCCGCAGGGCGGACGTAAACATCCGCAGCAGGAGTTCTTGCAGGTTGATACCTCCAAGATTCTGTTTATCTGTGGTGGCGCATTCGCCGGTCTCGATAAGGTGATTTCCCAGCGTGTTGAAACCGGGTCCGGCATCGGCTTCGGCGCAACCGTGAAGGGCAAATCCCAGAAGGCGAGTGAAGGCGAATTGCTGTCGCAGGTTGAGCCAGAAGATTTGATCAAGTTTGGCCTGATTCCTGAGTTCATCGGTCGTTTGCCGGTTGTGGCAACGCTGAGCGAACTGAGTGAAGAAGCGCTGATTCAGATCCTGCGTGAGCCGAAGAATGCGCTGACCAAACAGTATCAGGCGCTGTTCAATCTGGAAGGCGTAGAACTGGAATTCCGCGACGAAGCCTTAACGGCAATCGCTAAAAAAGCGATGTCACGTAAAACCGGTGCGCGTGGTCTGCGTTCTATCGTTGAAGGTGCGTTACTTGAAACCATGTACGACCTGCCTTCGATGGATGACGTTGAAAAAGTGGTGATTGATGAATCAGTCATTGAAGGTCAATCCGAGCCGATGTTGATTTATGGAAAGCATGAAGCCCAGGCTTCTGGTGAATAAATAAACAATTGCACCACGTTGTTATCTTAAAAAAGGGGAAAAATCTTTCCCCTTTTGTTTTTCTCTCGCCAGTGACATTGAATGTCGTACAAGCATCCCCATATACTCAATATCCTGTGGGTTTAACTGCAAAACCTCTATTGCGCGGTACCCATCACCTGGCGGACATTAAACTAAGAGAGAGCTCTATGAATCCTGAGCGTTCTGAACGCATTGAAATCCCCGTGTTGCCGTTGCGCGACGTGGTGGTTTATCCGCACATGGTAATTCCGTTGTTTGTTGGCCGGGAAAAATCGATTCGGTGCCTCGAAGCCGCGATGGATCATGATAAAAAGATCATGCTGGTTGCACAGAAAGAGGCTTCAACGGATGAACCTGGCATTAACGATCTCTTCTCAGTAGGGACCGTCGCTTCTGTATTGCAGATGCTGAAACTTCCAGATGGCACGGTAAAAGTGCTGGTCGAAGGTTTACAACGCGCGCACATCACCACGCTGGCTGATAATGGCGACCATTTTGTTGCCCAGGCCGAATACCTTGTCTCGCCAGAAATTGAAGAGCGCGAGCAGGAAGTGCTGGTGCGCACGGCCATCAACCAGTTCGAAGGCTACATCAAGCTCAATAAAAAAATCCCACCTGAGGTCTTAACCTCCCTCAACAGCATCGATGATGCGGCTCGTCTGGCCGATACCGTCGCAGCGCATATGCCGCTGAAACTGGCTGATAAACAGTCCGTACTGGAGATGTCCGACGTCAATGAACGTCTGGAATATCTGATGGCGATGATGGAATCAGAAATCGATCTGCTGCAGGTTGAGAAGCGCATTCGCAACCGCGTTAAAAAGCAGATGGAAAAAAGCCAGCGTGAGTATTATCTGAATGAGCAAATGAAAGCCATTCAGAAAGAGCTGGGCGAAATGGATGATGCGCCGGATGAGTACGAGGCGCTGAAACGTAAGATTGAAGCGGCCAAAATGCCGACCGAAGCGCGTGAAAAAGCCGAAGCTGAGCTGCAGAAGCTGAAGATGATGTCGCCGATGTCTGCAGAAGCGACCGTGGTGCGTGGCTACATCGACTGGATGGTTCAGGTTCCGTGGGTGGCGCGCAGCAAGGTGAAAAAAGACCTGCGTAAAGCGCAGGAAACGCTGGATATCGACCATTACGGTCTGGAGCGCGTCAAAGATCGCATCCTTGAGTATCTTGCGGTGCAGAGTCGCGTTAGCAAAATCAAAGGCCCAATTCTGTGCCTCGTTGGACCGCCGGGCGTGGGTAAAACCTCGCTGGGACAGTCGATTGCTAAGGCCACCGGACGTAAATACGTGCGTATGGCGCTGGGTGGCGTGCGTGATGAAGCGGAAATCCGCGGACATCGTCGTACCTACATCGGTTCTATGCCTGGCAAGCTGATCCAGAAAATGGCGAAAGTGGGCGTCAAAAACCCGCTGTTCCTGCTGGATGAAATCGACAAAATGTCTTCTGACATGCGTGGCGATCCGGCTTCAGCGCTGCTTGAGGTGCTGGATCCTGAGCAGAACATCGCGTTTAACGATCACTATCTGGAAGTGGATTACGATCTCTCTGACGTTATGTTCGTGGCGACCTCAAACTCCATGAACATCCCAGCACCGTTGCTTGACCGTATGGAAGTGATTCGTCTCTCCGGTTACACCGAAGATGAAAAGCTGAACATCGCGAAGCAACATTTGCTGCCGAAGCAGATTGAACGTAATGCGCTGAAAGAGAAAGAGATCACCGTCGACGACAGCGCGATTGTTGGCATCATCCGCTACTACACGCGTGAAGCGGGCGTGCGTAGTCTGGAGCGCGAACTCTCCAAGCTGTGCCGTAAAGCAGTGAAGGCGCTGCTGATGGATAAGTCGAAAAAGCACATCGTGATCAATGGCGATAATCTCAAGGATTTCCTTGGCGTGCAGCGCTTTGATTATGGTCGCGCAGAGAGCGAAAGCCGTGTGGGTCAGGTGACCGGTCTGGCGTGGACGGAAGTGGGCGGCGATCTGCTGACCATTGAAACCGCCTGCGTACCAGGTAAAGGCAAGCTGACGTACACCGGTTCGCTGGGCGAAGTGATGCAGGAATCGATTCAGGCCGCGCTGACAGTGGTGCGCGCGCGTGCAGAGAAACTGGGCATCAACGGTGATTTCTACGAGAAACGCGACATCCACGTGCACGTACCAGAAGGTGCGACGCCGAAAGATGGCCCGAGCGCCGGTATCGCTATGTGCACCGCGCTGGTGTCATGCTTAACCGGTAACCCGGTGCGTTCTGATGTCGCAATGACCGGTGAAATCACCCTGCGTGGTCTGGTTCTGCCGATTGGTGGCCTGAAAGAGAAGTTGCTGGCGGCACACCGTGGCGGCATCAAAACCGTGCTGATCCCGGACGAAAACAAGCGCGATCTGGAGGATATTCCCCAGAACGTGATTGCTGATCTCGAGATTCATCCGGTGAAGCGTATTGAAGAAGTGCTGAACCTGGCACTGGAAAATGCGCCTTACGGCATGCAGGTTGCGACCGCAAAATAGTGATTAGCGGCATAAACCGCTAAAAAGCGAAGCTGGCAGGCAAAATGGTGCTTGCCAGCTTTTTTTTGTGCCGCTAACTTAGTGGGCTGCTGGATCAACGATTAAGATGAATACCGTTGTTTCAGCTCCACAGGCTTGATATAACTGGCTGCGCGTTCGCACCGGGCGGGAAGCACGGGTGCGATGTGAATAATAAAAGAGGGGATGAAGAGAGTGAATAAGTCACAGTTGATCGACAAAATTGCTGCAGATGCTGACATTTCTAAAGCGGCAGCGGGACGTGTTTTAGATGCATTCATGGACTCCGTTACCGAAGCTCTGAAGGGCGGTGATGAAGTAGCACTGGTTGGTTTCGGTACTTTCTCTGTACGTGAGCGTGCAGCTCGTACAGGCCGTAACCCACAAACGGGTAAAGAGCTGACCATTCCGGCTGGTAAAGTTCCGGGCTTCCGTGCTGGTAAAGCACTGAAAGATTCCGTCAATTAATGACCGCTGATACATCCATTGAAGCATTTTCTTCCGTGGATTGAGGACGCAAAAGCCGTTCTCATGTAACATACGGGCACATCATTTTTGATGTGCTTTTTTTATTCTTGATGCGCGGCGATAGCCTTTGGTTGTTGTCTCCGCATGGTTGCCAACTGCCAGCCTGAACAGCAGTTGCACGATGATGACATCGTGTTAGAGCTTTACATTCACACTACAGCGGAGTGTTGTCATACCATGATGGACAATTTACGCGCGGCGTCGAATCATGTCGTGCTCAAGATTATTCTGGGATTGATCATCCTGTCTTTCGTACTCACCGGGGTGGGCAACTACCTGATCGGTGGCGGCGGTGATTATGCTGCCAAAGTTAACGGCCACGAGATCAGCCGTGCAGAGCTGGAGCAGGGTTATAACAACGAGCGCAATCGTCAGCAGCAGATGCTGGGCGATCAGTTCTCGCAGTTAGCCAGCAACGAAGGCTACATGCAGCAGATGCGCCAGCAGGCGCTGTCGCAGTTGATCGATCAGGCGTTACTTGATCAGTACATCAAAGATTTGCACATCGGCATCAGCGATGATCAGGTGAAACAGGCGATCTTCAATCAGAAAGCTTTCCAGACCAACGGTAAATTCGACAACGCCAAATACAGCGGCCTGATCACCAGCATGGGCTTCACTGCCGATCAGTATGCCGAAGCGCTACGCAAGCAGCTGGCGACGCAGCAGCTGATTAACGCAATTGCTAACACCGATTTCATGCTAAAAGGCGAAACCAGCAAGCTGGTGGATCTGGTGTCTCAGCAGCGTGAAGTGCGTCAGGCGGTGATTGATGTCAACGCGCTGGCGGCTAAGCAGACGGTCAGCGACGACGAAGTCAGCCAATATTACCAGCAGCATCAGAATAGCTTCATGGCGCCTGAACAGTTCCGCGTGAGCTACATCAAAATGGATGCCGCTAGCATGCAGGAAACGGCCAGCGAAGCGGACATTCAAAGCTGGTACGATCAACATAAAGCGGATTATTCACAGCCACAGCGTAATCGCTACAGCGTAATCCAGACCAGGACGGAAGCTGACGCTAATGCCGTGGTTGACGCGCTGAAGAAAGGCGAAGATTTCGCTGCGCTGGCAAAAAGCAAATCCATCGACCCAATCTCAGCCCGCAAAGGCGGTGACATGGGTTGGCTGGAGCCGAGCACTACGCCAGACGAGCTGAAAAACGCCAATCTGACGCAGAAAGGCCAGCTTTCCGGCGCTATCAAATCGTCGGTTGGCTTCCTGGTGGTGCGTCTGGATGATATCCAGCCGGAGCAGGTTAAGCCGCTGGCCGATGTTCATGACATCGTTGCCGATAAAGTAAAACAAGAGAAAGCGGTTGATGCCTTCTACAAAATTCAGCAGAAAGTCAGCGAAGCAGCCAGCAACGACAACGAATCGTTGGCGGGCGCCGCGCAGGCTTCCGGCTTGAAAGTGGTAGAAACCAACTGGATCACCCGCGATAACCTGCCAGACGAGTTGAATTTCGATCAGGTTAAACAAGCGATCTTCAACGGTGGTCTGGTAGGCCAGAATGGTGCGCCGGGTAACAACTCCGACATCATCTCTGTGGATGGCGATCGTGCCTTTGTACTGCGTATCAGCGAGCACAAACCGGAAGCGGTGAAGCCGCTGGATCAGGTAAAAGCACAGATCGTAGACTCGCTGAAGCATGATAAAGCGACGCAGCAGGCGAAAGCACAAGCAGATAAGCTGCTGGCCGATTTGAAAGCCGGTAAAGCGGATGCACTGAAGGCTGCAGGCCTGACGCTCAGCGCCAGCAAATCGTTCGATCGCAACGCGCAGGATCCTGTTGCTCAGTCGGCCTTCAATCTGCCACAACCTGCCGACAATAAACCGTCGTGGGGCGTGAGCGAAGATATGCAGGGCAATGTGGTGCTGATCGCGCTGGATAAAGTCAGCGCGGGCAACATGCCGCAGGCGCAGATCGATGAGATGGTAAAAGGCGTAACGCAGAATAACGCGCAAATCGCCTTTGAAGCGCTGCTGGAAAACCTGCGTAAAGAGGCGAAGATTAAGTACGGCGCCGCAGCACAAAACCAGTAAGCCTCACAAAAAAAGTTAAATCACTGCAATACCCGAAAGGCCGCTTATGCGGCCTTTTCCATTTCTGTAATTGCCCTTTTGAGCGTTGAATTGAGCTGTGACACCCTGCTGTTGCTGTCAAACACAAGGAGAAACACAGCATGGTTAAATCAACGTTTCAAGCCCTATGCATTACGCTGGCGCTGGGCGGCGCAGTTTATACCACCGGACTGGCGGCTGCCGAAAGTCCCAGTGAAACGCAGGCGACGCAAGTCTCCACGCCACAGGAAGGCCAGGTTAGCATCAATTCAGCCACCGCCGAACAACTGGCGGCTGGTATGAACGGTATCGGGCTGAAGAAGGCGCAGGCGATTGTCAGTTATCGCGAACAATACGGGCCCTTTACCGCCATTGAACAGCTCAAGGAGGTGCCGGGCATTGGTAGCGCCCTGATTGAGCGCAACAGCGCCCGGCTTAAACTGTGAAGCGTCTCGCGACTTTGAAGGATTGAAAAAGCCCGGATTCAGGCTGTGCTATGCTCAACAGGTCTTACCAGTTGTCATTCTCAGCCTGAACAAGGAGCAACAATGCAAACCACAATTAAAGTGCGCGGTTATCATCTGGATGTTTATCAGCACGTGAATAACGCGCGCTATCTGGAATTTCTGGAAGAGGCGCGCTGGCAGTGGCTGGAGGATGTCGATGCGTTTCATTGGCTGATGGAGCAGCAACTGGCGTTTGTGGTGGTGAATATCAACATCAACTATCGTCGTCCGGCGGTATTGGGCGACGTACTGAATATTGAAAGTGAAGTGTCACAGCTCAGCGGTAAAAGTGGCATCATTGCGCAGCGTGTCTTGCTGGCGAGTGATAGTTCGGTGGTGGCCGATGCCGCGCTGACCTTTGTCTGTATCGATTTGCGTACGCAAAAAGCGGTGCCGATGGAAGGGGAGTTGCGCGAGCGTCTGGCGTCATTGATGGTCGAAAATGAATAACTGGCGCCGATGACGCCAGTTTACCCTGCGGCCTAAATCAGTTGAGGCCGCTTTTTTGTTTCATCGCTGCCATCACCGCCGGCGCGTTCGCCTGATAATCTGCCAGGCCACGGGCGCGTAAATGACAGGCCGCGCATTCGCCACAGCCATCACCTTTTACGCCGTTGTAGCAGGTAAGCGTTTCAGCGCGCACCAGCGGCAGTTGCTGCCAGTAATCGGCCAGCGCCCAGGTTTCCGCTTTATTTAGCCACATCAGCGGCGTCTCAAAGCGAATATTGCGCGCCATGCCGAGGCTGACGGCGTTATTCAGTGCTTTAACAAACTCATCACGGCAATCCGGGTAGCCGGAGAAATCGGTTTCGCACACGCCGGTGATCACCGCTTCGGCTTCGACCTGATAGGCATAAATCGATGCCAGCGTCAGGAACAGGATATTGCGGCCCGGTACAAAGGTACTCGGCAAACCGCTGGCATTGGGATCATAGGTCGGCACCGGAATGTTGTCGCGCGTCAGGCTGCTGACGGCTAACTCGTTGAGCAGCGTAACGTCCAGCACTTTGTGTGCGCGCGCGCCCAGCTTGTGCGACAGCTCAGCCGCAACCTCGATCTCTTCACGATGGCGTTGGCCGTAATCAAAAGTAACGCAATGCACTTCATCATAATGTTGCAGCGCCTGAATTAAACAGGTGGTGGAGTCTTGTCCGCCACTGAATACCACAACGGCTCGTTTCATTTTTTCTTCCCCAAAAATCAGTGCGCTTATGGTACTGGCTCGGACGCAGGCTGAACAGCGCTAGCTGTGGTTGGCGGCGGAATCCAGGCGCGGGTGAAATCAAACCATCCCAAACTATTAAGCTGGATGCCCTCCACGCCGGGCGGCGCAAAAACCTGATAGCGATAGTTAAACAGCGGCAGTAAGTGGCCATCGCACATCAGCTGCTGAAACAGTTGCTGAGTCAATTCACCGCGCTGCAGTGCATCAGGTTGTTGGGCAATCGCGCTCAGTGGCGTTTGCAGAACCTGTTCGCGCAGCGGCTGCCAGACCGGATCGTTCTCCAGCCAGTTCACCAGCGTAAACAGTGGTGCATCGCCAATCAGTCGATCGCCCATCACCACATCGGCCTCACTGAGATCGCTATCGTCACGCCAGCTTTTTACGTCATGGAAGATGCAGGTGAGGGCGCAGCCGTGTTGCGCCAGCAGTGGAATCAACGCCTGTGCCATCACATGCAGTTCGACCGGCAAGTGGTAATGCAGCGTTAATGTGGGCGGCAGTGCAATCGTCTCTCTTTCGGCGCGCGGTACCGGCCAGCCAGGCAGCAGCTCATGGCTCGGTGTGATTAAACCCTCATCCAGCGGCAGTTGCTGAATCACACCACTGCGCTGAATCAGGGCAATCAGCGATTGGGCCTGTTCGGCACTGAAGTTCGCCGAGATGCGTGGCGCCAGATAGCAAAATCCCAGGCTGATACTGCGATCAACCGGACGTAGCGAGCCGAGTTCGTCAGGATCGCCAATGGCGATTTGCACCGGATGGCTGCAGCTGGTGCCGAGATCACGATCAAACAGCTGCGGTGTGATCCAGTATTCCATCCGCTGGATCAGCGGGCGCTGCAAATGCCAGCGCGCATGGCTCTCCAGCCGCACCATCTCAGCGGTGAAATGCGTGAGTTTCCACGGCCCGCTACCGATATCGGTGAATTCAGGATGCGGTAACAGACAGAACTGATGCGCCAGCCGCTGCGGCAGCCAGTAATCGCTTTCGCGCAGTTGAATATGTATCGCTAGCGGATGCGGCGCTTCAATCTGTTCAATCGCCGCCAGCAGCCGCGAACCGCGTGGCGAATGCCTGATCTGTTGCAGCTGCTCAACCAACTGTGCCGCCTGCACCGGTTCATCGTTGTGCCAGCTGAGCTGTGGGCGCAGCCAGAAATACCAGTCACGGCCGCTGGCATCATGCTGCCAATGGTGAGCGAGATCGCCTTCAACATCGTTATCGCGAAAACGCGTTAACCCGGAGAAAACCTGGCGCGCCAGATGTTGCTCGGCGCGTCCGGTCAGCTGCAGCGGACGCAACGGCTCCATCGCGCGGTAGTAAGGAATGCGCAGCACCGGCGATTGCTTCTGCCACTGACCGCCCATCAGTGGTCGCAGCAATTTTACTAATCGCTCGGGATGCAGATCGAGCACCTGCAGCGCCTGTACCGCCTCGCCGGCGTCGAGTTGCTGCGTTAACAACTGCTGGCGCAGCTGTTCCGGCGACACCAGGAAAGTTAGCTCACCCTGTTTGCCACGCCCGGATTCACCGCGCCACTGCAGCCAGCCGGCATCCTGCCACTGACGCAGCAGCGTGCGCAGATGGCGCTCGCTGCAAAAGCAGTGTTGCGCCATCGCAGCGACGCTAAGGCGTTGCGTTTCGCCGTGGCTGAGTTGCCACAGGCGCTGAAATTGATTGACCCGATGAAGTTCACGCATAGCTAAACCCGGAACAGTTTTTAAAAAGTATTCACTATTAGTTCCGTAATTACCAGGCGATAGTAGCTGCCTCACACAGACAGGAGAATTCGCATGGCTCGCCTCGCGGCATTTGATATGGACGGCACGCTGTTGCTGCCTTCGCACCGGTTAGGTAATGAAACGCTGGCAAGCCTGCATGCGTTGCATCAACGCGGCGTCACGTTGGCGTTTGCCACCGGGCGCCATCTCATGGATATGCAGCGAGTACGCGAACAAATCACCTTGCCTGCGTGGCTGATTACCGGTAACGGCACGCGCATTCACGATCTTGAAGGCAACCAACTTTACGGCTGCGATTTATCGCCATCGGTGGCGGAAGAGGTGATTCATACGCATTGGCAAACGCCGGCCTCGATTCATGTTTTCAACGATGAGGGCTGGTTTACCGATAAGTCGCTGCTCGGCGCGCTGGAAGCGCATGCGATGAGTGGCTTCCATTATCAGCTGCGCGATTTGCGTCAGATGTCGGCGCATGAAGTCACGAAAATCTGTTTTATTGCGCCACATGAAATGTTGCAGGCGTTAAAAAGCGAATTGCAGGCCGCGTTGGGCGAGCGGGCCAACATTTGCTTCTCTGCGTGGGATTGTCTGGAGGTGTTGCCGGTCGATTGCCATAAAGGCGCGGCATTGGGACGTTTGTGCCAGCATCTTTCGCTGTCGCTGGCGGATTGTATGGCGTTTGGCGATGCCATGAACGATCGCGAAATGCTGGAACGTGTTGGCAGCGGTTTCATCATGGGCAACGCCATGCATCAACTGAAAGCGTCGTTGCCCCATTTACCGATTATCGGACATTGCGAGACACAGGCGGTGTCTCACTACCTTAATCACTGGATGACCACACCACACCTCGATTATTCCCCCGAATGCTGAGGCTTACAGTGAACCGGACAGGACGTCCGGTTTTTTATTGCAGCTTACGCACCCATGGCGCAATGTCGCCGATATTCTGCTCTACCCACTGCGCATTGTAATAGGTGTCGGGATAGCGCTCACCGCTGTCACACAGCAACGTCACCAAAGAACCCTGCTCGCCGTTTTCCCGCATGCGTTTTGCCACCTGCATCATGCCCCAGAAGTTGGTGCCGGTTGAAGCGCCAGGGCGACGTCCCAGCACCTTTTCCAGCTGCAGCATTGCGGCGATAGTCGCGCCATCCGGCACTTTCGTCATCTCGTCAATCACGTCGGGTAAAAACGACGGTTCCACGCGCGGACGACCAATGCCTTCAATCAGGCTGCCGCGTTCGCTGCGCAGCGTTTTGTCGCGGCTCTGCCAGTAATCAAAGAAAACTGAATGCTGCGGATCGACCACCAGCAGGCGCGTGTCATGGCCCTGATAGCGGATATAGCGGCCCAGCGTTGCCGAGGTGCCGCCGGTACCGGCGCTCATGATCACCGTATGCGGCACCGGGAAGGGTTCGTGTGACATCTGGCGGAAAATGCTTTCGGCGATGTTGTTGTTGCCGCGCCAGTCGGTGGCACGTTCTGCGTAGGTGAACTGGTCCATAAAGTGGCCGTTGAGTTCACGTGCTAAACGCTCGGATTCGCTGTACAGCTGGCAGGGATCGGCGACGAAATGGCACTCGCCACCGTAAAAACCAATCATCTCGATTTTGCGTTTCGCGGTGCTGGCGGGCATCACAGCGATAAAGGGCAAACCGAGCAAACGCGCGAAGTAAGCTTCCGATACCGCAGTACTGCCGGATGAGGCTTCAATAATCGGTGTATTTTCGTGGATCCAGCCATTCGCCAGGCCATAGAGAAACAGGGAACGCGCCAGTCGATGTTTTAAGCTGCCGCTGGGATGGGTGCTTTCATCCTTAAGATAGAAGTGAATGCCGGGAAAATCATCCAACTTAAAGCGGATCAGATGCGTATCCGCGGAGCGCTGAAAATCGGCGTTAATTTCATTGATGGCGTGGCGAACCCAGGGCGTTTGCATGTGGCATTTCCGTAATCATTATTGCGCACAGTGTAAGGCACTGGCAGGAAAAAGAGGTTGCTTTAATCACGGTATAATGGTGCGCTTAGAGAAAATTTTTCTCCGGGAGTGGCAAATGTTAGATAAAACTGACCGCACTTTGCTGGCAATGCTGCAGCAGGATTGCACGTTGTCGCTGCAGACGTTGGCCGATGCGGTGAATCTCACCACCACGCCATGCTGGAAACGCCTGAAAAAACTGGAAGATGATGGCATTATTCGTGCGCGCGTGGCGCTGGTGGACGGCGAAAAAATCGGTCTGTCACTTACCGCTTTTATGTTTGTCAAAACTCAGCAGCACAGCAGCGAGTGGTTTAAGCAATTTGTCGCCGTGGTGCAGCAAATGCCGGAAGTGATGGCGTTTTACCGCATGGCGGGCGAGTACGATTATTTGCTGCGCATTCAGGTCGCGGACATGAAGAGTTACGACAGCTTTTATAAGCGCCTGGTGAACGGCGTACCGGGACTGATAGATGTGACCTCCAGTTTTGCCATGGAAGAGATTAAATACACCACCGCCTTGCCGGTAGCGCCCTAACGGGCACAGAAAGAGACACGCTTGTGCAATTATTCAGCCAGTTAAGTTGGTATTTCCTGCGCGAGTGGCGGCGATATCTGGGCGCCGTCAGCTTGCTGATCGTTATTGCCTTACTGCAATTGCTGCCACCGCACGTGGTTGGCGTGATTGTCGACGGCGTCACCCAGCATAATTTAAGCGCCGGGCAGATCTTTATGTGGATCGGCGTGATGCTGGTGACGGCGGTGATCGTCTATCTGCTGCGCTACGTCTGGCGCGTGCTGCTGTTTGGCGCATCCTATCAATTAGCCGTTGAGCTACGTGAAGATTTTTATCGCCAGCTCAGCCGCCAGCATCCGGCATTTTATCTGCGCCATCGCACTGGCGATCTGATCGCCCGCGCCACCAATGATGTGGATCGCGTGGTGTTTGCCGCCGGTGAAGGCGTGCTGACGCTGGTGGATTCGCTGGTGATGGGATTGGTGGTGCTGATTGTGATGAGTACCCAAATTAGCTGGCAACTGACGTTACTGGCGCTGATCCCGATGCCAATTATGGCTTTCGCCATCCAGAAAGACGGTGCCCGCTTGCATCAACGTTTCAAAGTGGCGCAGGCGGCGTTTTCAAGCCTGAACGATCAAACCCAGGAAAGCCTGACCAGCATCCGTATGATCAAAGCATTTGGCCTCGAAGATCACCAGTCGCAGCAGTTTGCCGGCATCGCTGCTGATACCGGCAAGAAAAACCTGCATGTGGCGCGCGTGGATGCGCGATTCGATCCGATCATTTATATCGCCGTCGGCTTCTCTAACCTGCTGGCGATTGCCGGTGGCGGCTGGATGGTGTGGAACGGCAGTTTGACGCTTGGGCAGCTCACCAGCTTTGTAATGTACCTCGGCCTGATGATTTGGCCCATGCTGGCGCTGGCGTGGATGATCAACATCGTTGAGCGCGGCAGTGCGGCGTGGAGCCGTATCCGTTCATTGCTGGCGGAAGCGCCAGCGGTTGAAGATGGCCAGAAAGTGTTACCGCGCGAACCTGGCATCCTGCAGGTTGCCATTCGAGAGTTCCGCTATCCGGCCAGCTCTGGCCCGGTGCTGAGCCATCTTAATTTCCAGTTAAAACCGGGCCAAATGCTGGGATTATGTGGGCCAACCGGCTGCGGCAAGAGCACGCTCCTAAGCTTGATTCAGCGCCACTTCGACATCGATCAGGGCGATATTCGTTACCACAATACGCCGCTGCCGCAGTTGCGGCTCGATAGCTGGCGCAGCCGGCTGGCGGTCGTCAGCCAGACGCCTTTCCTGTTCTCTGACACCATTGCCGCCAATCTGGCGCTGGGTCGCCCGAATGCGACGCAGCAAGAGCTGGAGCGTGTGGCAACCATGGCCTGCGTGCACGATGATATTCTGCGCCTGCCACAAGGTTATGAGACCGAAGTGGGCGAACGCGGCGTGATGTTATCGGGCGGACAGAAGCAGCGCATCGCGATTGCACGCGCGCTGCTGCTGAATGCCGAAATCCTGATTCTGGATGATGCGCTGTCGGCGGTTGATGGCCGCACTGAACATGACATCCTGCATAACCTGCGTCAGTGGGGCAAAGGGCGCACCTTGATTATCAGCGCGCATCGTCTGTCGGCGCTCACCGAAGCGAGTGAAATTCTGGTGCTGCAGCAGGGTGCCGTGGCGCAGCGTGGCGATCATGAAACTCTGGCGGGCAAAGAGGGGTGGTATCGCGATATGTACCGTTATCAGCAGCTGGAAGCCGCACTGGATGACGATGAAGTGGCAGAAGGAGCTAGCCGTGGCTAAATCACAACGTTTATGGCCGACGCTGAAACGACTGCTGGCGTATGGCAAACCGTGGCGTAAATCGCTGTGGCTGGCGGTCGGCATGCTGTGGATTGCGGCGGCAGCCGAAGTGACCGGACCGGTGCTGGTAAGCTACTTCATCGATAATCTGGTGGCGAAACATCAGATGCCGTGGGGCATCGTCGCGGGCCTGCTGGTGGGCTTTGTCCTGCTGCAATTGCTGGCCGCCGGTTTGCACTATTTTCAGGCGTTGCTGTTTAACCGCGCGGCGATTGGCGTGGTGCAGCAATTGCGCGTGGACGTGATGAACGCGGCGTTGCGCCAGCCGCTCAGCGCCTTCGATACGCAGCCGGTCGGCCAAATCATCTCGCGCGTCACCAACGACACCGAAGTGATCAAAGATCTCTACGTCACCGTGGTGGCCACAGTGTTGCGGGCTGCCGCGTTGATTGGCGCGATGCTGGTGGCGATGTTCTCCCTCGACTGGCGCATGGCGTTGGTAGCGATCGTGATTTTCCCGCTGGTGCTGACGGTGATGATGATTTATCAGCGCTTTAGCACGCCGATTGCGCGTCGCGTGCGCAGCTATCTGGCGGACATCAACAACGGCTTCAATGAAGTGATCAACGGCATGAGCGTGATCCAGCAGTTCCGCCAGCAGGCGCGCTTTGGTGAACGCATGGGCGAAGCCAGCCGTTCACACTATCTGGCGCGTATGGAAACGCTGCGGCTGGATGGCTTTTTGTTGCGCCCGTTGTTGAGTCTGTTTTCGGCCATGATTCTGTGCGGTTTGCTGATGCTGTTCAGCTTCGCCACGCCGGGCGTGTTTGAAGTCGGTGTGCTGTATGCCTTTATTACCTATCTTGGCCGCCTCAATGAACCGCTGATTGAACTCACCACGCAGCAGTCGATGCTGCAACAGGCGGTGGTGTCCGGCGAGCGTATCTTCGAACTGATGGATGCGGAGCAGCAAGGTTACGGCAGCGATAGTCTGCCGCTGGCCTCCGGCAGCATCTCGCTGCGGGATGTGAGCTTTGCCTATCGCGATAATCGCGATGTGCTCAGCCACATCAATCTCGAAGTGCCGGCGCGTCATTTTGTTGCGCTGGTGGGGCACACCGGCAGCGGGAAAAGCACGCTGGCGAATCTGCTGATGGGCTATTACCCGGTAACGCGCGGCAGTATCGAACTGGATGGTCGCCCGCTGCCGCAGCTGTCGCACGCCGCTTTACGTCAAAGCGTTGCGATGGTGCAACAGGATCCGGTGGTGCTGGCGGATTCGCTGCTGGCCAACGTGCGTTTGGGGCGCGATATCCCGGAAGATCAGGTGTGGCAGGCGCTGGAGACGGTGCAGCTGGCACCGCTGGCGCGCAGCATGGCGGACGGCATCCATACGCGTTTAGGCGAGCAGGGCAATAATCTGTCGGTTGGGCAGAAACAGCTGCTGGCGCTGGCGCGCGTGCTGGTGTCATTACCGCAAATCCTGATCCTCGACGAAGCCACGGCCAATATCGATTCCGGCACGGAACAGGCGATTCAGCAGGCGTTACGTGCACTACGCCAGCACAGCACGTTGGTGGTGATTGCGCATCGCCTTTCCACCATTACCGAAGCCGATCAGATTTTAGTGCTGCATCGCGGTCAGGTGGTTGAACGCGGTACGCATGCTGAGCTGCTGGCCGAGCAGGGCCGTTACTGGCAGATGTATCAGCTGCAGCAGGCCGGCGATGAACTCGCGGCGGGCATCCCCGTACAAGCCGAAGGGTGAATTGCACCTTTTTTGCACAGTTTTATCGGAATGTTCTGTATTGATGCACTTCTTTGAGGCTTGAAGCACCAAAGAAGTGCAATATTGCAACACCTTTCCTCTTCCTCCTCCGCAATCTGCGCTGTGCTTCACATAACGAAGCGTGATGCAGCGCGCCTATGCTACTGACATTCCCCTTTTGTTATTTATGGCACAGCCTTTGCTTATATCCCTACGTGTCCGCGAAGACTCACTCAATTTCTTATCCGGAGGGGAACGTATGAAGCTGGTTACCGTGGTAATCAAACCATTTAAGCTGGAGGACGTGCGTGAAGCCTTATCCTCTATTGGCATTCAGGGACTGACCGTTACCGAGGTTAAAGGTTTTGGTCGCCAGAAAGGTCACGCAGAGCTTTATCGCGGTGCCGAGTACAGCGTTAACTTCCTGCCAAAAGTAAAAATTGATATCGCTATTGCGGACGACCAACTTGATGAAGTGGTCGATGTCATCAGCAAAGCCGCTTATACCGGCAAAATTGGCGACGGCAAGATTTTCGTCGCAGAACTGCAGCGCGTCATTCGTATTCGTACCGGCGAGACCGACGAAGCAGCACTGTAACTGGGGCTCTGAATTGTGATGGGATGGAAAGAAATGAATAAACTGATAACGAAGTTGGGCCTCACCAGCCTTGCGCTGTTACCTTCTCTGGCGATGGCGGCCGCCCCTGCAGTAGCGGATAAAGCCGATAACGCCTTTATGATGATCTGTACCGCCTTGGTACTGTTTATGTCGATTCCCGGCATTGCGCTGTTCTACGGCGGTTTGATTCGCGGCAAGAACGTGCTGTCGATGCTGACGCAGGTTGCGGTGACCTTCTCACTGGTTTGCGTGCTGTGGGTGATTTACGGCTACTCACTGGCGTTCAGTGAAGGCAACGCCTTCTTCGGTAGCTTCCAGTGGGCGATGCTGAAAAATATTGAGCTGAAAGCGCTGATGGGCAGCTTCTATCAGTACATTCACATCGCGTTCCAGGCTTCCTTCGCCTGTATCACCGTCGGCCTGATTGTTGGTGCGCTGGCTGAACGTATTCGCTTCTCTGCGGTATTGATCTTCGTGGTGGTATGGCTGACGCTGGCTTATCTGCCAATCGCACACATGGTATGGGCTGGTGGCTTGCTGGCGCAAGATGGCGCGCTCGACTTCGCGGGCGGCACCGTGGTTCACATCAACGCCGCGGTTGCTGGCCTGGTGGGTGCTTACCTGGTGGGCAAACGTGCAGGTTTCGGCAAAGAAGCCTTCAAACCACACAACCTGCCGATGGTGTTCCTCGGTACCGCGATTCTGTATGTGGGCTGGTTCGGCTTCAACGCCGGTTCTGCTTCCTCAGCTAACGAAATCGCTGCGCTGGCGTTCCTGAATACCGTGGTGGCTACAGCGGGTGCGGTGCTGTCGTGGGTGTTTGGCGAGTGGGCGGTACGCGGTAAACCTTCTCTGCTTGGCGCCTGCTCTGGCTTCATCGCCGGTCTGGTGGCGATTACCCCAGCTTGTGGTTATGTGGGTGTCGGCGGCGCGCTGATTATCGGCCTGGCAGGTGGTTTAGCCGGTCTGTGGGGCGTAACAACCCTGAAGAAATGGCTGCGCGTTGATGACCCATGTGATGTGTTCGGTGTGCACGGCGTGTGTGGCATCCTTGGTTGTATCCTGACCGGCGTGTTCGCGTCCTCTTCACTGGGCGGCGTAGGCTACGCAGAAGGCGTGACCATGGGCCATCAGGTTTGGATTCAGCTATTCAGCGTGGGTGTGACCATCGTCTGGACTGCAGTTGTAGCCTTCATCGGCTTCAAACTGGCGGATATGATTGTTGGACTGCGTGTTCCGGAAGATCAGGAACGTGAAGGTCTGGATGTAAACAGCCACGGCGAGAACGCTTACAACCAGTAACCGCCGGGCTAAAGAAGAGCAGTGCGCTAAAATTATAAAAAAACAGAGGGGCGATTTTATCGCCCTTTTTTTATGCGTCGCGTTGGCGCATCACGCCTTCCTGCACCGTGGTCGCCACCAGTCGGCCATCCTGGGTATAAAACTCACCCCGCACAAAACCGCGCGCGCCCGAGGCGGAAGTGCTCACCACGCTGTACAGCAGCCATTCAGACAAGTCGAACGGACGATGGAACCACATTGAGTGATCGATGGTTGCAACCTGCATATCGGCTTCGAGGAAGCCTTTACCGTGCGGCTGCAGCGCCACCGGCAGGAAGTTGAGATCCGAGGCATAGCCCAGCAGGTATTGATGGATACGACGATCGGCCGGTAACTCGCCGTTGGCACGAATCCACACCTGACGCAGCGGCTCATCGACGTGGCCTTTCAGCGGGTTATGAATTTGCACCGGACGAATATCCAGCGGACGCTCGGCGAGGAATTTTTCTTTCAGCTTGAGTGGCAGATGCGCGGCCAGCTTCTTCGCCAAATCCTGTTCCGATGGCAGATTATCCGGGCCCGGCACCTGCGGCATTTCATTCTGATGCTCGAAGCCGCTTTCAGGTGTCTGGAACGAAGCCGTCATGTAGAAGATCGGCTGACCATTCTGTACCGCGCTAACGCGGCGTGCGCTGAAGCTTTTGCCGTCACGCAGCGTTTCGACATCATAAATGATGGCTTTTTGGCTATCGCCCGGACGTAGAAAGTAGCTGTGGAAGGAGTGAATGATGCGCTCTTCCGGCACCGTTTGTTTCGCGGCATACAGCGCCTGGCCGACTACCTGGCCACCAAACACCTGGCGCAAGCCCAGATCTTCGCTCTGACCACGAAACAGGCCTTCTTCCAGTTTTTCTAGATTTAATAAATTAAGCAGGTTGTGCAGTGCCTGGCTCATAGCGGATTCCTCAGCGTGACTTATCGCGTCAGTGTGAAAGATCCGACCAGTTTCCGTCAATGATTTTGCCGCGATTTCAGCGGGCTGGCGGAGGGTTTAGGCGCAATGCCGATATTTGTGCCAGAATTAAGGTCATTCGGCGGCTGAAAAGCTAAGCAATAAATTTACCGCCGACAATCATAGTGTTCATAAGGAGACGACATCGATGAAACTCTGGCAAGTTATTAGCGGTATGACCCTGGCTGCGGCGATTACCGGTTGTGCGGACCACAGCAAGCCGGTTGCCACACCTACACTCGGCTCAGCGGTAGCGGGGCAGCAGGCCGCGATTGCGCAGCCTAATGTCAGTGGTTCGGTGTATATCCGCCAGCGCATTGCGCTGCCGCCGGATTCTGTGCTGACCGTTACGCTATCAGATGCATCGCTGGCCGACGCGCCTTCAAAAGTGCTGTCGCAGCGCGTGGTGCGTACTGAAGGGAAACAGTCGCCGTTCCAGTTTGTCTTGCCGTTTAACCCGGCTGACATCCAGCCGAACGCGCGCATTCTGTTGAGTGCGGCGATTTCGATTGATGGCAAGCTGGCGTTTATCACCGATACGGTGAAACCGGTGATTAATCAGGGCGGCACAAAAGCCGAACTGCTGTTGGTGCCAGTGACCAACGTCGCGATGCAAACCCAGCCGGGAGCAGCAACAACAGTGCCTTCGACTTCACCTACGCAGGTGACGCCATCTGCTTCGGTGCCGGCACCGACAAGTCTGTAATTTCGATTGATGGGACGGGAGAGCGCCGGAAAGCATCGTTGTTCCGTAAAGTCGCTGTCTCGTCCCTGAACGCTCGGCACACGCCATCAATGCCGTGTGACGCTTTACTCCACGACGATGCCTTCCAGCGTACGACGGGTTGGCTGCGGGCTTGTGCGCGACATATCGCACCGCTAAATTTCCCACCGATATTTCTCTAACTCGATCTCCCCAGCGTCGCTCACTTCAATCCCTTCCGCTTCCAGCGCATCGCGCTGACGAAACAAGTCGTCGCCCTGCAGTGAAATGCGGCCATGGCGATTGATAACGCGAAACCAGGGTAATTTACTGCCTTCCGGCAAACGGCGTAATACGCCACCCACCTGGCGTGCCGCGCGCGGCGAACCCGCTAATTGCGCAACATCCCCGTAAGTAGTGACCTTTCCTGGCGGAATGGCCGCGATGATCTGCCAGACGCGCTCAGAGAAATTGTTTTGGTCGCTCATATGCGCACCTATTTTTATCAGGAAAGGGCAAACTTTAGCATGCAGAAGGGTAGACATCAGCGCATTGCTGTGTACTTGTGCAAGAAACCAACGGTTGTCGGGCCTGCGCTTGCAATTGCCGGGGGCATACTTGATAATGCCTGCGCTCTCGAAATGAGGGCTTGTCAATGGGGGCCCTGTTGGTTCTCCCGCAATGCTAACTTGTGAACTCGGTCAGATCCGGAAGGAAGCAGCCGCAGCAGGCGACGCGTGTGCCGGGATGTAGCTGGCAGGGCCCCCACCAATTTGTTCCCGCCTCATACTCCACAGAATTTTACGCACAGAGAAATCTGGCAATCCTTTGCCGGTGATTCAATCCTTGATCAAAACGATGATGGTGCAGATCGGCTGTTAGGGGAAAAACTTAGCGGACGAACTTCCAGACAGAAACCGGTACTTTATCGTAAAGCTTATTCATGGTCAGTTCAGCCAGACGATGATCGGCTGCCGAATAGAATACCGCGAGTTCATTATCAGGTAATTCATACTTGTTTTTTTCGATAACCCGTTCAAGGGTATCGATTGAGCGACAGCGGCGCAGTCGCATCAAATAATCTGTTTTAGTTAAGGCTTGGTTGCTCATAAATAAACCGGTCTCAGTCTGGTGCTAAAAGGAATGGCTAGGTTGTTGGAGATAAGCGCACTCTTCGGCAAACAGATTAAATAAGCGTTTTGCTGAACGCTGCCACCGTTGTAGATCCTGAGTATTGATTCCATAGCTGCTGAACAGCATAAAGGTATCGTCAAGATATTCATCGATTTGCGTAATCAGGGCTTCATCTTCAACGTGCTTAATTTTGTAATTCATCGTGAAAGAAGCGATATGCTCAATCAAATCGTTGAGCTGTAAATTGCTTTCCGAAGTAGGATCATTAACCCAACCATGATGGCTGTCGGTCAATGTCGCCATACTTTCGTCGAACAGGTTCTCACACAGGTATTTAAGCTGGGCAATATCATGCCGTTTCGGTGAGTATTCGTCCATCTTTTTCCCCTCCATAGCTAGCACAGTTACCGCAGCGCGGCGAGATTAAGAAAAGCTACCAGGAAGCGATATCGAATAAAATTGAATTCAGCGACTCCTTAAATGTAATCCACAATCATTAGCTTTGCTCACCTCAATTACCAAATATTACAATTCATCGGCGGGAGAGGGGCGCTCATTGTCAATCACGTCAAACACCAGCGCGCCGGGCTTTACCTGAAACAACACTTCTTCACGACGCGTAAACGTTTCATTTAAATCCAGGCAAGGATTAAATAAATTCCAGCTGAAATCGTAAAGCATTTTAAATCGATTATTGTCGGTTGGTTGAATAGAAATAATCTGGAAGCTATCGGGAACTAATTGCGCGTTTTGAGAATACCACTGTAAATCACCGGCTAATGCCTCGGCTATTTTGAGAATATTCCCCTGGATAATTCTAACCAACTTTTCGCAATCGTCCTCATCCACAGCAATATCACAATGAATAATAGACGGCATTTTGTATCCAGTAAAAGAATGATGTTTCTATCATTGAGCTTATTGAGTGACATTGCAAGTCGCTAATAAACAGAAAGAGTAATCGTTGTGATGGGTTTCATAACACAATCATGGCGAAACGGCGAATTAGCGCGGCTATCTTTATGATCGATCAACTTTTGAAACACTTTTGCCTGGGCGCAATTGAGGATGAGTCGGGTATGATAATTGTTATGTTATAACATTATTGGTTGTTGAGTATGAATCACAGCGGTTTACTTCTTTCCCTTGGCGGCCGTTTGCTGGTTGCGCTGATGCTGATTGCCTTGCTAGCGCTGGCCTTAGATTGGGGCATGCAGAAATGATACATTTCAAACGCTTACAAGCCGGTTATCAAGGCCGTGCGGTGACGCCGGTCGTTAACGGTGAGCTGGCAACGGGCAGCATGACGGCGCTGATTGGCGCTAACGGCACCGGCAAATCGACATTACTAAAAACCATTGCCGGCTTACTACCGCCAATTTCCGGCAACTGCGAATTGCACATCCCACGCAAAGCCCTGGGCTGGTTACCGCAACGCAGTGAACTTGAAACCCGCTTTCCTCTTACTGCCTATGAACTGGTGGCGATGGGCTGCTGGCCACGCTGCGGCTGGTTTGGTGGTATCAATCGCGCCTTGCGCCTGGAAATCGATGCCGCGCTGGATGCGGTACAAATGCGTGAGTTCGCCGATGCGCAACCATCGACGTTATCTGGCGGGCAACTGCAGCGCGTGCTGTTCGCGCGCTTAATGCTGCAGCGCAGCCAGCTGTGGCTGCTGGATGAACCCTTCAACGGCATTGATAGCCAAACCGTCACCTTGCTAATGTCGATCCTCGAACAGCAGCAGCAGGCGGGCACCACGTTATTAGTCGTGCTACACGATCGTCCGCTGGTGGCGCGCTATTTTCAGGATGTGCTATCGCTCGATGACGCTGATGCCGCACAAACGCCAACGTTGCATAGGGTGGCGTCGTGACATTACTCCAACCCTTTATCGAATTTGGTTTTATGCGCCGTGCGCTGGTGGCCTGCGTTGCATTAGCGATCAGCGCCACGCCGCTGGGCGTTTTCCTTTCCCTGCGCCGCATGAGTCTGGTCGGCGATGCCTTATCACATGCTGTGTTACCCGGCGCGGCGATTGGTTATCTGGTATCGGGATTATCGCTGGTGGCGATGGGTATCGGCGGCCTGATTGCCGGGTTGGCGGTGGCGCTGCTCTCGGGAGCGGTCAGCCGTTATACGCATCTCAAAGAGGATGCCAGTTTTTCCGGCTTTTACCTCGGCTCTCTCGCACTCGGCGTCACACTGGTGTCGCTGCGCGGCTCCAGCGTCGATCTGCTGCACGTGTTATTTGGATCGCTGCTGGCGGTGGATAACGCGGCGATTCTGCTGGTTGGCGGCATTGCGGCTACGACCTTGCTGCTGCTGGCGGTGATCTTCCGTCCGCTGGTGATCGATGCCTTCGATCCCGATTTCCTGCGCGCTCAGGGCAAATGGAGCGCACCGCTGGTGCACGGTCTGTTTCTGATGCTGGTGGTGCTCAATCTGGTGGCGGGCTTTCAGGTGCTGGGCACGCTGATGTCGGTGGGATTGATGATGTTGCCGGCCACCAGCGCACGCTTCTGGAGCCGCCATCTGGCTTACATGCTCGGCATCGCCATGCTGCTGGCGATCGTCTCAGCATTTCTCGGCCTGATTCTTTCGTGGCATTTCTCGCTGCCGGCTGGACCGGCGGTGGTGCTCAGTGCTGCGGTGCTGTTTCTGCTTTCTGTTTTGACAGGACCATGTGGCGGCCTGTTGCGCCGTCGATAACCAAACCAATAAGGGGATAGGAATGAAAAAGTTACCGCTGAGTCTGGCGATTGGCGCCATGCTGGCAAGCCCGCTGTCGCTGGCGAAAAGCGTTGATGTTGTGGCGAGCTTTACCGTGCTGGCGGATATCGTTAAACAGGTTGGTGGCGATCACGTTAACGTGAAATCGCTGGTCGGGCCGAATGGCGATCCGCACACCTTCGAACCGACGCCGCAGGATAGCCAGGCGCTGTCGAAGGCGGATGTGGTATTCGTGAGCGGTTTGGGCATGGAAGGCTGGATGGATCGCCTGATCAGCGCGTCAGGCTATAAAGGCACCATCGTAGTGGCATCGAACGGTGTCAACACGCGCAAGATGGAAGAGGACGGTAAAAGCGTCACCGATCCGCACGCGTGGAACAGCATGCAAAACGGTGTGATCTACGCCACTAATGTGATGAATGCGCTGATCAAAGCCGATCCAGAAGATGCGGCGGATATTCGTAAAAGCGGTGAAAGTTACATTCAGCAGCTGCAGAAGCTGGATAGCTGGGCGAAAAATGCCTTTGCAGAAGTGCCGAAGAGCAAGCGTAAAGTGCTGACCAGCCATGATGCCTTTGGCTACTTTGGCCAACGTTATGGCGTCAGTTTCCTGGCGCCGGTGGGCTTCTCTACCGAAGCGGAAGCCAGCGCCAGCGACGTGGCCTCGATCATCCAACAACTGAAGGCCGAGCACATCAAAACCTACTTTATGGAGAATCAAACCGATCCTCGACTGGTAAAACAGATTGCCAGCGAAACCGGCGCGCAGCCGGGCGGGGAACTTTATCCTGAGGCGCTGTCGGAAGCGAATGGCCCAGCAGCGACCTATGTCGCCGCGTTCAAACACAATGTTGACGCCATTTTGCATAGCATGAAGTAAAAAAAAGGCCGGGGAGCATCCCGGCCAACTATCACGACACTTTCCTACCTTTTTTTCTTTCTTCCCTGAACCGCCTTAAAGCGCGGGTTAGTTTTGCAAATCACATAGATGCGACCTTTACGACGCACGACTTTGCAATCCTTATGGCGCGTCTTTGCAGCGCGCAATGAACTCAATACCTGCATCTGTTCTCTCCAGCGTTACTTGTTGCGCGACAGGAAGCTGCCGAAACGCTGGTTGAAGCGCGCGGTGCTGCCTTCTTTAGCAAAGTCTTTCTGCTTACCGGTGTAGAACACGTGAGATTTTGACGAGACATCCAGCGTGACATACGGCAGCACTTCACCTTCATACTCAATGGTGCGCTCGGTTTTGATGGTGGAGCCGACTTTAAAGTATTCGTTGGCCGAGGTGTCGTGGAACACCACTGGGCGATAAAGAGGATGGATATTCGGTTTCATAGTAACCTCGCTATGTAATGTTATACTATAACAATAGTATGAGCCCGAACATGGCTGATTGCAACCGTGAAAAACGCAGGGATTTTGGCGGGGCAGGGGAACAGCAATAAAAAAGGCCGCATCAGCGGCCTTTTAGGGAAGAGTAAAACTTAGTGTTTGTGCTCAACCGGATGACCGTGTTCCAGGTCACCTTTGTTCTTACTGAAGCGGCGACGTACCACCACGAAGAACACCGGAACGAAGAAGATAGCCAGCGCGGTCGCTGTTACCATCCCGCCCATTACGCCGGTACCTACCGCATTTTGTGCGCCAGAACCCGCACCGGTGCTGATCGCCAGCGGCATTACGCCGAGGATAAAGGCGAGTGAGGTCATCAGAATCGGACGCAGACGCATACGGGATGCTTCCAGCGTGGATTCCACCAACCCTTTACCTTCCTTCTCCATCAAATCCTTGGCGAATTCGACAATCAGGATGGCGTTCTTCGCCGACAATCCTATGGTAGTCAACAAGCCCACCACAAAGTAGACGTCGTTACTTAAGCCGCGCAGCGTGGTGAAGATCAGTGCGCCGACAACACCCAGCGGTACCACCAACATGACCGAGAACGGAATCGACCAGCTCTCATACAGCGCGGCCAGACACAGGAACACCACAATCAGTGAGATAGCATACAGCGCCGGAGCCTGGTTACCTGACAAGCGTTCCTGATAGGACATGCCGGTCCAGTCGTAACCAATACCCGCCGGCAGTTTTCCTGCCAACTCTTCCATCAGGTTCATGGCATCACCGGAGCTCTTGCCTGGCGCAGCCTGGCCCAGAATCTCCATCGATGGCAAGCCGTTGTAACGTTCCAGACGCGGTGAACCGTACTGCCACTTCGCCGAAGAGAAGGCGGAGAACGGTACCATGGTGCCGCCGCTGTTGCGCACGTACCATTTACTGATATCGTCCGGCAACATACGTGAATCGGCCTTGCCCATAACGTACACCTTCTTCACGCGACCGCGGTCGATGAAGTCGTTGACGTAAGAACCGCCCCATGCTGAAGCCAGCGTGGTATTGATGTCGGACAGCGACACACCCAGCGCCTGCGCTTTCTCCTGATCGATGATCAGTTTGTACTGCGGCGTATCTTCCATGCCGTTTGGACGCACACCCACCAGCGTATCCGAATGCTGGGCGATCATGCCAAACAGCTGGTTACGCGCGGCGGTCAGCTTCTCGTGACCCAGGTTGCCCTGATCGGTCAGCATGAAGTCGAAGCCGGTGGCGTTACCCAGTTCGATAATCGCTGGCAGGTTGAACGGGAACACCATCGCATCTTTGATTTGACCGAGCGCCTGCATGGCACGACCGGCAATCGCAGGCACTTTCAGGTTGGCATCGCCACGCTCATCCCACGGCTTGAGGCTGACGAACGCAATACCGGTGTTCTGTCCACGACCGGCGAAGCCGAAGCCGTTAACGGTAAACACGGAGTTAACGCTGTCTTTCTCTTTGGTCAGGAAGTAATCCGTCACCTGATCCAATACTTTCTGGGTACGTTCCTGGGTAGCACCGGCTGGCAATTGCGCCTGCGCCAGTAACAAACCCTGATCCTCTTCCGGCAGGAATGAGGTAGGCAGTTTCAGGAACAGGTACGCCATGCCGACCACGATCACCAGATAAATAAGCAGGTAACGGCCGGTGCTGCGAATGATATGACCAACACTGTCAACGTAGTGGTTGGTGCTCTTATCAAACAGGCGGTTAAACCAGCCGAAGAAACCGGTGGTTTTGCCGTGAGCGCCTTTCTCCACCGGCTTCAGCATGGTGGCACAAAGCGCAGGCGTCAGGATCAACGCCACCAGCACCGACAGCGCCATCGCCGAAACAATGGTGATGGAGAACTGGCGATAAATGACGCCGGTTGAACCACCGAAGAACGCCATTGGAATAAATACCGCTGACAGCACCAAGGCAATACCGACCAATGCGCCCTGAATCTGCTCCATCGAACGTTTGGTCGCTTCTTTCGGCGGTAAGCCTTCTTCCGCCATTACACGTTCGACGTTCTCTACCACCACGATGGCGTCGTCCACCAGCAGGCCGATGGCGAGCACCATCCCGAACATCGTCAGGGTGTTTATCGAGTAGCCAAAGGCACTGATGATCGCAAAGGTTCCGAGCAACACAACAGGAACGGCGATGGTTGGAATCAGCGTCGCACGGAAGTTTTGCAGGAACAGATACATCACCAGGAACACCAGCACGATTGCTTCGAACAGCGTTTTCACCACTTCGAAAATCGAAATTTTCACGAACGGTGTGGTGTCGTACGGATAAACCGTTTTCATGCCTGCCGGGAAGAACGGCTCCAGTTTCGCCAGTTCTGCTTTCACCGCATCGGCGGTGTCCAGTGCATTAGCGCCGGTGGCCAGTTTGATACCGATACCGGAAGCCGGTTTGCCGTTATAACGCGCGATGATCTCGTAGTTTTCACCACCAAGTTCAATCTTCGCCACGTCACGCAGACGTACCTGCGAACCATCCTGATTCACCTTCAGCAGAATATTGCCGAACTCATCTGTCGATGTCAGACGGGTTTGCGCAATGATCGAGGCATTCAGCTGTTGGCCCGGTACAGGTGGCGTACCGCCCAACTGACCCGCGGCGATCTGGGTGTTCTGGACTTTCAGCGCGTTGATCACATCCACTGGTGTCAGTGAATAGTTGTTCAGCTTGTGTGGGTCCAGCCAGATGCGCATCGCATACTGCGCACCAAACACCTGAGTATCACCGACACCCGGCATACGGCTGACCGGATCTTTGATGTTTGAAGCAACATAGTCAGAAATATCATTCTGCGTCATGGTGCCGTCATCACTGACAAAACCCGCCACCATCAGGAAGCTGCTAGAGGATTTCTTAACCTGAATACCCTGTTGCTGTACTTCCTGTGGCAGTAACGGCGTGGCCAGCTGCAGTTTGTTCTGCACCTGAACCTGCGCGATATCGGCATCAGTACCGGATTGGAAGGTCAGCGTCAGCGTCAATGTACCCGACGAGTCACTGCTCGAGGACATATACATCAGTCCATCGATACCGTTCATGTTTTGCTCGATGACCTGCGTCACCGAATCTTGCAGCGTTTTCGCATCAGCACCCGGATAGGTGGCCTGGATTTCAACCGCCGGCGGTGCAACATTGGGATATTGCTCAATCGGCAGGCTGATAATCGATAGCACACCGGCCAACATGATGATGATGGCGAGCACCCACGCAAAAATGGGGCGATCAATAAAGAACTTAGCCATGTATCAGTGGCTCCTGTTATGACGATGATTTAGCAGACGGTGATTCTGGTGCAGCTTTGGCATCATCGGAGACTTCTTTTGGCGTCACCTGCGCACCCGGTTTGGCACGCTGGATACCGGTGGTGATCACCCGATCGCCTTCTTTTAGACCTTCCGTCACCAGCCATTTGTCGCCAAATGCCTGATTAGCGGTGATGTTACGCGATTCCACTTTATTATCTGCGCCAACCACCATTGCGGTTGCCTGACCGGTTGGGGTGCGTGTTACGCCCTGTTGCGGCACCAGCAGTGCGGTGGGATTGGTGCCCTCATCCAGACGCGCACGAACAAACATGCCTGGCAGCAGGCGATTGTCCGGGTTCGGGAAGATGGCGCGCAGCGTGATCGAGCCGGTGGTTTCATCCACGCTCACATCAGAGAATTCCAATGTGCCTGTCTGCGGGTATGCGTTACCGTTTTGCATCAGCAGGGTGACGTTGGCCTTACCGTCGTTCTGTTTCAACTGACCGGATTCCAGCTCTGCGCGCAGACGCAGGAAATCATCACTGGATTGGGTCACATCGACATACATAGGATCGAGCTGTTGCACGGTCGCCAGGGCAGTGGTTTGCCCGTTGGAAACCAGCGCACCTTCGGTTACCGACGATTTACCAATACGACCGCTGATGGGTGACGTCACTTTGGTATACGCCAGATTGATGCGCGCAGTTTCGACGTTGGCACGCGCAGCCTGGGCGGCTGCAGCAGTCTGAGCTGCGGTGCCTGCGGCGGTGTCATAGTCCTGCTGACTGATGTACTTAGTACCCAGCAGCGGCTTATAGCGAGTAATGGTTAACCGCGCAACACGCGCATTGGCTTCAGCCTGGGCGAGATCCGCTTTAGCGCTGTCGTAGGCCGCCTGATAGGTGGCTGGATCAATCTGATACAGCGACTGACCGGCTTTTACATCACTACCTTCAACAAAATTACGCTTGAGGATAATTCCTGACACCTGAGGGCGAACTTCCGCAACGCGGAAAGCCGAGGTACGGCCCGGCAGCTCGGTGGTAATTTTCAAGGGTTCGTTTTTTAACGTTACAACACCCACTTCTGGGGGCTGCTGCTGGGCGGCTTGCTGGGATTTATTATCATCACATCCTGTTAACACAAAGCTGCCTGATAGCATCAGGACGGCCGCCAGAGGCGCTAATCCTCTGTTTTTATTCATAAATAAACCTCTAGTGTCCGATATCAAATGATCAATGGATCACAAACCGATAAACCCATTGCTGCGTTAAAACACGGGTCATGCTATGGTACATACATTCACAAATGTATGTAAACTTACAAGTTTGTAAAAAAAGCCCAGCATGGCACGAAAAACCAAAGCGCAAGCTCTTGAAACACGGCATCAAATTCTTGACGCCGCATTAGCACACTTTTCCGAACATGGTGTGGCCGCCACGTCTCTGGCGGATATCGCAACAGCGGCCGGCGTCACGCGCGGGGCTATCTACTGGCATTTCAAAAATAAAGCCGATCTCTTACAGGAAATCTGGCTGCGTTGTGACGCTGGGCTGGACGATGTGGAACTTGAGTATCAGACAAAATACCCGGGCGATCCACTTTCTGTTGTTCGTTCTATGTTGATCTATATCCTTGACGCCACAGCAAAGGATCCGCAAAGACGCGCATTAATGGAGATTATCTTTCACAAATGTGAGTTTGTTGGCGAAATGTCGACGTTACAGGATATGCAGCAGAGCTTACTGCAAGCGTGTTACGATCGAATTGAAACTGTACTACGTCTTTGTATTGATGCCAGCCAATTGCCTGAGAACCTGAATACGCGTCAGGCGGCGCTACTGATGCGCGGCTATATTAATGGCATGATGGAAAGCTGGCTGTTCAACCCGCAAAGTTTTGATTTGGCAGCCGATGCGCCTCAGCTGGTGGATGCGTTTCTTGATATGTTGCGCCTGAGTCCAACGCTGCTTAGTCGGCCTTGATTTCCGCCGCTTGTTTCTGCTCATAATCCCGCTGAACAATCGCCAACGCGGCCAGCACGGTGGCGGTAGGGACATTATTCTCTTCAAGCAGTTGAATCAGATCGACGGCAAGTTTGATTTCGTCGGGTGCGCTGTCCAGTGACATTTTTTCTCCTAAATACGTAATTTCGCCGCGACCAGCAGCATTAACAGTGCGCCCAGCAGTGCGCTGGCGAAACCGGCTGGATGCAGGACGGCCAGATCGCCGGTGGTGAAGTAGGTGGCGATATAGCCGCCAATCAGCGCGCCAATCACCGCCAGTACCAACGTCGGCACAAATCCTCCCGGACGACCGGGAAAAATCACCCGTTTGAGCCAGCCTGCCGCTAAACCGATCACAATCCATAATACCAGCGTCATGATTTTACTCCTTTTTCTCACCGCAATGAGTATAGAGGAAAAAGCGCCGCGTTCAGCGCGGCATAGGCGGCAACTCCAGTTTGTAGATAGCGGCGCGGCAGCGTGCCAAACGTTCTTGCAGCTGATCGACTTCACGAATTAACTGCTGCTGAACGCTCAGCGTTTCAGCGCGCGCCAGATGCTGCTCGCGCTGAGCAATCATCGCCAGTAAGCGTTTTTCGTAGCCTTGATACTCTTCACGCTTGGCCTGGCGTGCATCGACACGTGGCCGCTCGCGCTTGACGCGCAACTGCTGACTCTGGCATTCGCGCTGTAATGCGGCAATTTGATCCAGCACTTTCTCTGCCAGCCATTGACGGCGCGCCACATCAGTGTCAGCAGCGGTTAACTGCGTCACATTGCCTTCCAGCTCGCGCAGATAATCCGCCAGACGCGTGCCGCTGGTGCGAAACAGGTGAGAATCAAAACGGGGCTGACGACAGGCACCATCCGGCTGCTGCGCAATCTGCTGGCGCAGTAACTCTAACATGGCATGGAGACGTTGCTGGGCGGGCGGTTGGGGCATCACTCTGTTTCCGACTGTGTTAACGTAACGCTGTTTTTGACTTATTCAGGCATCAGGCATGCAGCGCATTTTACTACTGAGCCTTGGCTGGCTGGCGATTGTGCTAGGTACGCTGGGCATTGTATTACCTTTATTACCGACGACGCCATTTGTGTTGCTGGCGGCCTGGTGTTTTGCCCGCTCGTCGCCGCGTTTCCATCATTGGTTGCTATGGAAGTCGCCGTTTGGTCGCTTTATTCGCCACTGGCAGCAGCATCGTGCCATGCCGCCCGGCGCCAAAGGGCGCGCCATGTTGCTGATTGTGATTACCTTTTCGGTGTCCCTTTATTTAGTAAACCTGCTGTGGGTGCGCATCCTGTTAGGCGCGATGCTGTGCCTGCTGCTGCTTTTTATGTGGCGCATTCCGGTTGTAACCGAGGATGCCAACCCGCCACAACAGTAGCGTGAGGGTTGCATTTAGCCGGGTATTTGCATAGATTTGGGCATCTTCGTGCGTGGCTTCCCTTATAAACGACTTCGCTTAACCCGGTTTCCGGGGTTTGGCGCTAGAGAAGCTGCGCGTATTAGATATTTTCTCCAGGCGTAACATTTATGACCGCAACTGCGCAGCAGCTTGAACTCATCAAAAACAGCATTAAAAGCATTCCTGACTATCCGAAGCCGGGCATTCTGTTCCGTGACGTGACCAGTCTGATGGAAGATCCGCAGGCGTATGCCGCGTCGATCGCCATTCTGGTGGAGCGTTATCGTAACAAAGGCATCACCAAGGTGGTGGGAACGGAAGCGCGTGGCTTCCTGTTTGGCGCACCGGTGGCGCTGGGTTTGGGCGTGGGTTTTGTGCCGGTGCGTAAGCCGGGCAAACTGCCGCGTGACACCTTCAGCGAAAGCTACGAGCTGGAGTACGGCACCGATGCGCTGGAACTGCACAAAGATGCCATTAAACCAGGCGATGTGGTGCTGGTGGTGGACGATCTGCTGGCGACTGGCGGCACGCTGGAAGCAACGGTGAAGCTGATCCGCCGCGCCGGTGGAGAAGTGAAAGACGCCGCATTCGTGATTAATCTGTTTGACCTGACCGGTGAAGCCCGCCTGACTGCCATGGGCGTCGAGTGCTTCAGCCTGGTGAATTTCCCCGGCCACTAAGGCCTGCGCGCTCCGCTGCACGGCGGGGCGCCACCTCTGCAAAGTTAGTGGTTGCTGATCCGCTGGTGGCTGTTAAACTACTGCCAAAATAAACAGGGTTTGCGAAGCTGCATTTTCTCCCTTCTCCCTAAATTCCAGTGATTGAATCCACATGAGCTATCAGGTACTTGCGCGAAAATGGCGTCCCCAGGCCTTCGCTGACGTAGTCGGTCAGGAACATGTGCTGACTGCGCTGGCCAACGGGTTGTCACTGGGACGAATCCATCATGCTTATCTCTTTTCTGGCACACGCGGCGTCGGGAAAACCTCGATCGCCCGTCTGCTGGCGAAGGGGCTTAACTGTGAAACCGGCATCACGTCAACGCCGTGCGGGCAATGCGATAACTGCCGCGAAATCGAGCAGGGCCGTTTTGTCGATCTGATTGAGATCGATGCCGCATCACGCACCAAAGTTGAAGATACGCGCGATCTGCTCGATAACGTGCAGTACGCGCCGGCGCGCGGTCGCTTCAAGGTCTATCTGATCGATGAAGTGCACATGCTGTCGCGTCACAGCTTCAACGCGCTGCTGAAAACGCTGGAAGAGCCGCCATCGCACGTGAAATTCCTGCTGGCGACCACCGATCCGCAGAAGCTGCCGGTGACGATTCTGTCCCGCTGCCTGCAATTCCATCTCAAAGCGCTCGACGTTGAGCAAATCCAGCAGCAGCTGGCGCATGTGTTGCAGCAGGAGCAGATTGCTGCCGAACCGCGTGCGCTGCATCTGCTGGCACGCGCCGCTGACGGCAGCATGCGCGATGCGCTGAGCCTGGCCGACCAGGCGATTGCCATGGGGCAGGGCAGCGTAACGCGTGACACCGTGGCACAAATGCTCGGCACGCTTGACGATGAACAGCCGCTGGCGCTGATTGAAGCGCTGGTGGATGGCCAGGGCGAACAGGTGATGGCGCTGCTGAATCAGGCCGCGTCGCGTGGGGTTGAGTGGGAAGCGCTGCTGGTCGAGATGCTGCGTTTACTGCACCGCATTGCGATGGTGCAGCTGCTGCCAAGCTCGCTCAGCGAGGACGATCTCAGCCAGGCCGATCGCCTGCGCGAGTTAGCGCGCGTGCTGCCACCGGCTGACGTGCAGCTCTATTACCAAACGTTGTTGATGGGACGTAAAGATCTGCCGCTGGCACCGGATCGGCGCTTAGGCGTAGAGATGACGCTGCTGCGGGCGCTGGCGTTCCATCCGCAGGCAACGATTGCGGAGCCGGTGGCGCGTCCCACCTTGACGCCACAAGCTGCGCCGCAGGTTGCTGCGCCACAAGCCGCAGCGAAAGCCGCGCCCGCACCGGCTGCGCAGCCGCAGATGGCACCGCCAAACCCTGACGCGCCGCCGGTGTCGGATGATTATCCAGACATGCAGCCCGCGCCCGATCCGTTACCTGACTCCACCAGCCAGTTGTTACAGGCGCGAACGCAGTTGCTGCGTCAGGGAGCCGGCAAAGCAAAAAAGAGTGAGCCGGCAGCGCGTTCCGCGCGGCCGGCGAATCCGGCGCTGGAACGTCTCGCTAGCGTCACTGAACGTGTGCAACAACGTGCGTCCGAACCCACGGTAAAAGCCCCGGCCAAACCGGAAGCTTATCGCTGGAAAACGCAGCTGCCGGTAGAGGTTAAAGCGGAGCCGGTGGCGACGCCAAAAGCCTTGCGTTCGGCACTGGAGCATGAGAAAACCCCTGAGCTGGCGCTGCGTCTGGCGGAAGAAGCCCAGCAGCGCGATGCGTGGGCTGCTGAAATCGCCGCGCTGACGCTACCAAAACTGGTGCAGCAAGTGGCGCTCAATGCGTGGAAAGAGGTGGGCGAAGCAGGCGTTACGCTGCATCTGCGCAGCAGTCAGCGCCATCTGAATTCAGCTTCTGCCAGGCAGGCGCTGGCGGAAGCGCTAAGTCAGTCTGCCGGTCAGCCGGTTGAATTGACGATTATTGAAGACGATAATCCTACGGTATTGACGCCACTGGAGTGGCGCCAGGCCATTTATGAAGAGAAGCTGTCGCAGGCGCGACAGTCGATCGAAAGCGATACCCATATTCAGACATTGCGTCGATTCTTCGATGCCGATTTGGATGAAGAGAGTATTCGACCGGTGTGAACATGCTGCCGCGCGTCAACTGCGCGCAGCCCCAGCAGAGAGAGAAAACTATGTTTGGTAAAGGCGGATTGGGCAACCTGATGAAACAGGCCCAGCAGATGCAAGACAAAATGGCCAAAGTGCAGGAAGAGATCGCCGCGATCGAAGTGACCGGTGAATCAGGCGCTGGCTTGGTTAAAGTAACCATCAACGGTGCGCACAACTGCCGTCGTGTTGAAGTCGATCCTAGCTTGCTGGAAGATGACAAAGACATGCTGGAAGATCTGATCGCCGCGGCCTTCAACGATGCGGCACGCCGTATTGACGAAACGCAGAAAGAGAAGATGGCTGCGGTCTCTTCAGGTATGCAGCTGCCGCCTGGCTTCAAGATGCCGTTCTGATGCAAACCAGTCCACTGCTTGAATCTTTGATGGAGTCGTTGCGCTGCCTGCCGGGCGTTGGCCCGAAGTCGGCGCAGCGTATGGCTTTTCAGCTGTTGCAGCGCGATCGTAGCGGTGGCATGCGTCTGGCGCAGGCATTGACCCGCGCCATGTCGGAAATCGGTCACTGCGCCGATTGCCGTACCTTCACCGAACAGGAAATCTGCACCATCTGCGCCAATCCGCGTCGTCAGCAAAACGGCCAGATTTGTGTGGTGGAGAGCCCGGCAGATATCCACGCCATTGAGCAGACCGGCCAGTTTGGCGGCCGCTACTTTGTGCTGATGGGGCACTTGTCACCGCTGGATGGCATTGGTCCACAGGATATCGGCCTGGATCGGCTGGAGCAGCGTCTCGAGCGCGAAACCTTAACCGAAGTGATCCTCGCCACCAATCCCACGGTGGAAGGGGAAGCCACGGCCAACTACATCGCCGAGTTGTGCGGACAATATGGCGTTGATGCCAGCCGCATTGCACACGGTGTGCCGGTCGGTGGTGAGCTGGAAATGGTCGATGGCACCACGCTGTCGCACTCGCTCGCCGGACGCCACAAGATTAATTTCTAATCACTTGCCGATGTCTTCACAGACATCGGCTTGAAATCCTCTCCTTCATCCCCATTTCTCTCTCAACGTATCATCAACCCCGATTCAGTTGAGGTAGCAATGACCATGAAAGGACAAGAGACGCGTGGCTTCCAGTCAGAGGTAAAACAACTTCTGCACCTGATGATCCATTCACTCTATTCAAATAAAGAGATTTTCCTGCGCGAGCTGATTTCCAACGCTTCAGATGCCGCCGACAAACTGCGCTTCCGCGCGCTGTCGACGCCCGATCTGTATGAAGGCGACGGCGACCTGCGCGTACGTATCTCGGTCAATCCGGAAAATCGCACGCTGACGCTCAGCGATAACGGCATCGGTATGCGCCGTGATGAGGTGATTGAGAACCTCGGCACCATCGCTAAATCCGGCACCAAATCCTTCCTCGAATCCATGGGCTCCGACCAGGCGAAAGACAGTCAGCTGATCGGCCAGTTCGGCGTGGGCTTCTACTCTGCGTTCATTGTGGCGGATAAAGTCACCGTGCGCACCCGCGCCGCCGGTGCGAAAGCCGATGAAGCGGTGTTCTGGGAATCTGCTGGCGAAGGCGAATATACGCTGGCAGAGATTGAGAAAGCCGATCGCGGTACCGAAATCACGCTGCACTTCCGTGAAGGCGAAGATGATTTCCTCGATGCGTGGCGCGTGCGTAACGTGATCAGCAAATACTCCGATCACATCGCGCTGCCGGTTGAGATTGAAAGCAAAGACGAAGAGAGCGACACCACCACCTGGGAAAAGATCAACAAAGCCCAGGCGCTGTGGACGCGCAACAAGTCTGAGATCAGCGACGACGAGTACAACGAGTTCTACAAACACATCGCCCACGATTTCAGCGATCCGGCGATCTGGAGCCATAACCGCGTGGAAGGTAAGCAGGAATACACCAGCCTGCTGTATATCCCGGCGCGTGCGCCGTTCGACATGTGGAACCGCGACAGCAAGCACGGCCTGAAACTCTACGTACAGCGCGTGTTCATCATGGACGATGCCGAGCAGTTCATGCCGAACTACCTGCGCTTCGTGCGTGGTTTGATAGATTCCAACGATCTGCCGCTGAACGTATCGCGTGAAATCCTGCAGGACAGCCGTGTGACCCAGAGCCTGCGTGGCGCGCTGACCAAGCGTAGCCTGCAGATGTTAGAGAAGCTGGCGAAAGACGACGCGGAAAAATATCAGCAGTTCTGGAAAGAGTTCGGTCTGGTACTGAAAGAAGGTCCAGCCGAAGACAACGCTAACCAGCAACAGATTGCCAAACTGCTGCGCTTTGCCACCAGCCAGAGCGAAAGCGCTGAGCAGACCGTTTCGCTCGACGATTACGTGACGCGCATGGTGGAAGGTCAGGACAAGATTTACTACATCACCGCCGACAGCTATGCCGCAGCGAAGAGCAGCCCGCATCTGGAACTGTTCCGCAAGAAAGGCATCGAGGTGCTGCTGCTCTCCGATCGTATCGACGAATGGATGATGAGCTACCTCACCGAGTTCGACGGCAAAACCTTCCAGTCAGTCAGCAAAGCGGATGATTCGCTGAGCAAACTGGCCGATGAAGAGACCGAAGAGCAGAAAGAAGCGGAGAAGGCGCTGGAGCCGTTTGTTGAGCGCGTGAAAACGCTGCTGGGCGAGCGTGTGAAAGAGGTGCGTCTGACGCATCGTCTCACCGACACGCCAGCGATCGTCACCACCGATGCTAACGAAATGACCACGCAGATGGCGAAGCTGTTTGCCGCGGCCGGTCAGGACGTGCCGGACGTGAAGTACATTTTCGAGATCAATCCGGATCATACGCTGGTGAAACGCGTGGCTGATACCCAGGACGAGACGCGCTTTGCCGAGTGGGTTGAGCTGCTGCTGGATCAGGCGCTGCTCGCCGAGCGCGGTACGCTTGACGATCCAAACCAGTTTATCCGTCGCATGAACCAGTTGCTGACGGCGTAATCGCACCAAACCCGAAAGGTCGCCATTCATGGCGACCTTTTTTATATCTGCTGTTAAATCTGCGCCTGATCCCGCAACCAATCGCGAAATAATGTAATCTCCGCATCGTGCTGACGCGAAGTCTTGGTCATCATCAACGTGGCGCGATCGACGCGCACAAAGCCCAGCGGCGCGATCAAGGTGCCATCACTCAACTCCTGACGCACCAGCAAGCGTGGCGCCATAATCACGCCCAATCCGTTTCTCGCCGCCTGCATGGCTAACGTCAAATTATCGAAATGCTTGCCGATCCAGTAATTGCCGCGTACGCCGCTGGTTTTCGCCCATTCGGCCCACGCATGCAGCCGCGTATCGGCGTGCAGCAATGGCAGTGAGGCGAGATCCTGCTCGCTTTGAAAGCGGGCGGCAAACTGCGGGGCGCACAGCGGACCGATGTAATCATCGCTGATCAAGGTGGCATCAATATCGTCATCCGGCGACTGCTCGGCGCTGAGAATCAGCACATCGGTGTGCTCGCTGCGCAACTGGTCAATCTCCACCAGCGGCTGAAACTGCACTTCAATATCGGGATAGCGCTGATAGAAGCTGGCGATGCGCGGAATCAGCCATTGCGAGAGAAAGCTGGGCGCGCAGGAGACGCTGATATGATGGCGCATGCCGGTACGAATGCTTTCGCAGGTGGTGGAGAGCTCGCTAAAGGCTTTCTGACAACTCACCAGCAAACGTTCACCGTGTGAGGTTAATTTGACGCGTCCATTGGTACGCACAAACAGCGGCTTCCCCATCCAGCTCTCCAGCTGTCGAACCTGATGGCTAATGGCGCTATGGGTGACATGCAGACGTTCGGCCGCTACGCTAAAACTGCTGAACAGTGCCGCCTGGTGGAAATAGTGCAGTGCACGTAACGATGGAAGCACGGTCATACTCGTCCCCTGTGTAAAAACCTAACAGGGATTGTCAGTTTATATCATTTTAATGTCCAGCCGCATTGGCCTAACCTTTCCACCAGATTCTGGCAGGTTGACGGCTACGGCTCTCTGTGTTTTACGCCGACTATCACCGCAGGTTTCACCTCCCACACACAGCATAATAACCAGAGACATACCACGCGATGGCTCCACAACTTGCTTCTGCCAGGGCGGCGGCGGCGCGCGATAAGCTTCGCGGCTCGCTTTCCCGTTATTACCGGCTTGAAAATTTCGATCTCTTCTTCGCTCCCTCTTTGCATATCTCGCGAGTGCTGCTTTCCCAGCTGTTTCTCCGTCAGGAGCAATCACGTAATCACACGCGCTATGCCTCGCACTATCCGGTTAGCGAACTGAGCGTGCTGCCCACTTTGCCGATGACTGCGGGCAACATTGCGCTGGTGGATCATGTTGATATGCAGCAAGGTCGCGTGCGTGCGTTGAGCGAATGTCAAAGCCACGGCGTCACCGATGCATCGGAGTCGTTTGCCACGCAGCTACACAAACGGCTGGTAAGCGATGCGCGACTGTTTGTCGCCCGCCTTGATCGCCATTCGGCGTTATGCGGCGATCTGGTGTTAATCGCATTGCGCACCGCCGATTTCAGCACATTGGTGCGCAGCGAGCTGCGGCTGTTTGAGCAAGGATTAGCGCTCGGTGGCGCGCCAGAACAGGCGCTGGCAATGATGAAGGAGAGCGAATGGCGTCCGTACAATATTGCGATGGTGGAAAAAATCGCGTTCGACTCGCCATTCATCCTGCACTCCATTCAGCAACCGGGATTACCCTTTGCGCTTTTTCCGCTGCCGAACGGCCTCAATGCCAGTGAATTGCCGCAGGATATTCAGGTGCTGCCCGAACAGGCGCAATTACGCTTGTGCGCCGACGTGCGCGGCGGGGTCAACAAACAGCTGAACGTCACACCCGCACTGAAAAAACGCCTCAAAGACGTGCTCATGCTTAGCCGCGATTCCTAAAAACGGGCACTCTGCTGGTATTTGCTGACAAAGCAGGTCAAAGTAGACCTTTCGTGGCGAGCGCGCCCGTTTCCTTGTGGTGCGCGGGCCATAATGGTATGTTCTTCGCCTTCTCAGATTGAACAATGCGATTCGCAAGGGGAATTACGCAATGCGTATTATTCTGCTCGGAGCTCCGGGCGCAGGTAAAGGCACTCAGGCTCAATTCATCATGGAGAAATACGGTATTCCGCAAATCTCCACCGGTGACATGTTACGTGCGGCAGTCAAAGCAGGTACGGAACTGGGCCAACAGGCAAAAGCGATCATGGATGCCGGTAAACTGGTGACTGACGAGCTGGTGATTGCGCTGGTTAAAGAGCGTATCGCGCAGGAAGACTGCAAAAACGGTTTCCTGCTCGATGGCTTCCCACGCACTATCCCGCAGGCTGACGCGATGAAAGAAGCGGGCATCAAGGTTGACTACGTGCTGGAGTTCGCTGTACCGGACGAGCTGATTGTGGATCGTATTGTTGGCCGCCGCGTACATACGCCATCGGGCCGCGTTTATCACGTCACTTACAATCCACCGAAAGTGGAAGGTAAAGATGACCTGACCGGCGAAGAGCTGACCACGCGTAAAGATGACCAGGAAGAGACCGTGCGTAAGCGTCTGGTGGAATACCATCAACTGACTGCGCCGCTGATTGCCTACTACGGCAAAGAAGCGCAAGACGGCAACACCGAATATCACAAAATCGACGGCACGCGTCCTGTCGCCGAAGTGAGCACGCAATTGGCCACGATTCTCGGTTAATGCGTTGAGGGGCCGGTTGTCCGGCCCTTTTGCAGCAATTGCTTTCCCCTCCTTCAATTTCCGCTACAATTTCCCCCTGATTTTGCATTCGACCCATTCGTTTCGACATCAAGGAAATACCATGAGGCAAGAAAAGCCCGGGGTTTTGCTGGTTAACTTAGGCACACCAGACGCACCCACAACACCTGCGGTTAAACGCTATCTGAAACAATTCCTCGGCGATCCACGAGTGGTTGATACACCGCGCTTACTGTGGTGGCCGATTCTCAATTTCATCATCGTGCCTTTCCGTTCGCCACGCGTATCGAAACTGTATGCTTCCGTATGGATGGATGAAGGATCACCGCTGATGGTGTTCAGCAAGCGTCAGCGTGAAGCATTGGCGCAGCGCCTTGATATGCCGGTTGAACTCGGTATGAGCTACGGCCAGCCAAGCCTCGACAGCGCGCTGAAGCGCTTGCTGGATCAGGGCGTGACCAAACTCATCGTGCTGCCGCTCTATCCGCAGTTCTCCTGCTCGACGGTTGCCGCAGTATGGGATGGCTTAGCCACCAGCTTTAAACCACTGCGCTCGCTGCCAGAAGTGGCGTTTATCCGTGATTACGCGGAGCATCCGGCTTACATCGCCGCGCTGAAAGCCTCGGTTGAGCGCTCGTTTGCGCTGCATGGCGAACCGGATCTGCTGGTGCTGTCCTATCACGGCATTCCGCAGCGTTTCGCCAATGAAGGCGATGATTATCCGCTGCGTTGCAAAGACACCACCGATGCGCTGGCCGCGGCGTTGGGCATTGCGCCACACAAAATCATGATGACCTTCCAGTCGCGCTTTGGTCGCGAGCCGTGGCTGACGCCGTACACCGATGAAACCATGAAAGGTTTGCCGGCCAAAGGCATCAAGCATGTGCAGGTGATGAGTCCGGGCTTTGCGGCGGATTGCCTTGAAACGCTGGAGGAGATCAGCGGTGAGAACTGCGAGATCTTCCTGCATGCCGGCGGCGAAAAGTTCGAGTACATTCCTGCGCTCAACGCCGATGCGGAGCACATTGAAATGATGGTGCAGCTGGTCAACGCGCGTCGTTAAGGGTGTGGCAGAGAGTGTGATATCATTCTCTGCCTGATTTTCCCTGACGGCACTCTCGATGAAATTTCCCGGCAAACGCAAATCCAAACACTATTTCCCCGTCAACGCGCGCGATCCGCTGCTGCAAGCCACGCAGCAAGAGCAGGAAGAGGGCAGTTGGGTGGTGGGTATCGACCAGACGCTGGTGGATATTGAAGCCAAAGTCGACGACGACTTTCTGCAGCGTTACGGTTTAAGCGCCGGTCACTCGCTGGTGATCGACGATGCTACCGCCGAGGCGCTCTACAACGAACTGATGCGCGAAGCGCTCATCAGCCATCAATTTGCCGGTGGCACCATCGGAAATACCCTGCATAACTATTCGGTGCTGGCAGATGACCGCTCGGTGCTGCTCGGCGTGATGTGCAATAACATCCAGATCGGCGGCTACGCCTATCGCTACCTGTGCAACACCTCCAGCCGCATGGATCTGAACTTCCTGCAGGGCGTTGATGGCGCGATTGGCCGCTGCTTTACGCTGATTGGCGAGCAGGGCGAGCGTACCTTTGCCATCAGTCCCGGCTTGATGAACCAGCTGCAGGCCAACAGCATTCCAGAAGAGGTCATTGCGGGCGCGTCGGCGCTGGTGCTGACTTCCTATCTGGTGCGCTGCCAGCCGGGCGAACCGATGCCGGAAGCCACTTTACGCGCCATCGACTACGCCAAAAAACACAACGTGCCGGTGGTATTGACGCTCGGCACCAAATACGTGATTCAGGATAATCCGCAGTTCTGGCGCGATTTCCTGCGCGATCACGTCTCAATTGTGGCGATGAACGAAGAAGAGGCCTTTGCGCTGACCGGCGAGCAGGATCCGCTGCTGGCGTCGAATATGGCGCTGGATTGGGTGGATTTGGTGCTGTGTACCGCCGGGCCAACCGGTTTGTACATGGCCGGTTTCACTGAAGAAGAGTACAAGCGCAAAACCAACCATCCGCTGCTGCCGGGCGCGCTGGCTGAGTTCAACCAATATGAATTCAGCCGCGCGATGCGCCACAAGGATTGCGATCAGCCGCTGCGCATCTTCTCGCATATCGCGCCATATATGGGCGGCCCAGAGAAGATCATGAACACCAACGGCGCGGGCGATGGTGCGCTGGCGGCGCTGCTGCACGACATCACCGCCAACAACTTCCACCGCCAAAAAGTGCCTAACTCCAGCAAACACGGCCGCGCCTACCTGACCTATTCGTCGCTGGCACAGGTGTGTAAATACGCGAACCGGGTAAGTTATCAGGTGCTGAACCAGCATTCACCGCGCCTGACGCGCGGCCTGCCGGAGCGGGAAGACAGCTTAGAAGAGTCGTATTGGGACAGATAAAACGCAAGGTCGCCGTTCATGGCGACCTTGCTAAAGACCGCACTCACTTAAATCGGGCACTCACGTACAATCGGGTTCTGCGCAATCTCTTCTTCCAGCACATGCAGCATGCTGTTGGCGATCTCACGCTCTCCCATCACCACGCGATTCGCGCCACGCTCCATTATGTAGGTCACTTCATCGTCATAATGCGCACGGGCAATAATCTCAATGTCCGGACGCTTTTCGCGCGCTGCCGTCACGACTTCACCGGCTTCGTAGCCATTCGGAATGGTCAGCAGCAGCCAGCGGGCGCAGTCGAGGCGCGCCAGTTCCATGGTATCCACGCGTGCCGCATTGCCCAGCACCGCTTTGATCCCTTGCTCGCGCAGCGCTTCAACGCGCGGACGGGAGTTCTCCACCACCACCAGCGGCACATCCGCTTCCATCAGCTTTTGCCCCAGCAGGCTGCCGACGCGGCCATAACCTACTAAAACCGCGTGATTGCAGATATCCACCGGAATCTGCTTCTCTTCTTCGATCGCTTCTTCCAGCGTCTGCTCTTCGATGGTCTCGGTTTTGTCGAGGTAGCGTTCCAGCACGCTAAACAGAATCGGGTTAAGCATGATGGAGAGAATCGCCGCCGCCAGCACCAGATTGCGGCCTTCCTCGCTCAGCATGCCGAGCGAGATGCCGAGGCCGGCGAGAATAAAGGCGAATTCACCAATCTGCGCCAGGCTCACCGAAATGGTCATCGCGGTGCGACGTGAATGACCCAGCAGCGTTACCAGCAGCCAGGCGGCAATGGATTTGCCCAGCACGATAATCGCCAGCGCGCCAAGCACCGCCAGCGGCTGCTCAATCAGGATCATCGGGTCAAACAGCATGCCGACGGACACAAAGAACAGGACGGCGAACGCATCACGCAGCGGCAAGGTATCGTGCGCCGCGCGGTGGCTAAGTTCAGATTCGTTCAGCACCATGCCGGCAAAGAAGGCGCCGAGGGCGAAGGAGACATCAAAGAATTCGACGGCGCCAAAGGCGATACCGAGCGCCAGCGCTAACACCGCAAGGGTAAATAGCTCACGCGAGCCGGTCGCGGCACTTTTTGCCAGAATCCACGGCACTACGCGACGGCCTACCACCATCATCAGCACCATAAAGGCGACGACTTTACCGATGGTCAGCAGCAGATCCCACAACAGCAGCGTTGGGCTGGCGTTGCCCTGTTCCAGCATGCCGGCGATGGCTGGCAGCAGCACCAGCGTCAGCACCATCACCAAATCTTCCACGATCAACCAGCCAATGGCGATTTGCCCGCGCTGGCTATCAATCAGCTGACGCTCTTCCAGCGCACGCAGCAGCACCACGGTACTGGCGGTGGAAAGACACAAACCAAATACCAAACCGGTCATCCACGACCAGCCCATTGTCCATGAAAGTCCCATTCCCAGCAGCGTCGCCACGGCGATTTGCGCGATGGCGCCAGGAATGGCGATGGACTTTACCGACATCAAATCCTTCAGCGAGAAGTGCAAACCGACGCCGAACATCAGCAGAATAACGCCGAGTTCAGCCAGTTCAGGGGCAAGGTTGGTATCCGCGACAAAGCCTGGCGTGAAAGGGCCGGCCAGGACGCCAGCCAGAAGATAACCGACCAGCGGTGAGATGCGCAGGCGGTTTGCCAGCATACCAAGGAGAAATGCGAGGACCAGTCCCCCGACAATGGTAGTGATCAACGGTGTGGTGTGATGCATGCCTGTCTCCTTGTGTGCAAATGTATCCGCTTGTAACAACCTAGTGTAATGCACAATCACTCACCGCGTTTAAACATTTGAGCGGTTAAAGCCCACTAAATTGAAAAAATGAGACTAAAACGCAGCTGAAGCTCCATTTTCGTCAGTTATCTCACGATATCGACTGGAAATACGCAGAATGACGGGTGACGCGGAAAAAATAGTTGCAGTGGGAAATTGGCTTCGCAGCAGGGGTTGTTACGGTTAAAGCGGTCCTAAGTCGATAAAGTCACCGCCAAGTGTAGAATTGGGTTGTCATTCCCAGCGAGAAGCGAATTTAAAAATGCTGGTCGTCACGCTGTGCCATGATGCAATGCGTGTTTCATCTTGAGTTAGCCAGCCATCTGTGCGACACAGAAGGGCGATAACGCACATTAAGTCCACCGCTAAGTGGAAAAACGCAGAATAAGGAGATCGACTTTGTTTTTATCACCGCGAAAAGGGCGCTGGCTGGCGCTGACAGTGTTACTGCTGCCGATGCTGGCGCAGGCGTGGCAAACGGATCGCAGTTATCGTTTCAGCATTCTGCACACCAACGATCATCACGGTCGTTACTGGCCGAACGCACAAGGCGAATATGGCCTTGCGGCACAGAAAACGCTGATGGATCAACAGCGCTACGATGTGCAGGCCAAAGGTGGTGGCGCGCTGATCCTGTCAGCGGGCGATGTGAACACCGGCGTGCCAGAGTCAGACATGCTGGATGCTGAACCCGACATTCGCGGCATGAACCTGGTGGGCTATGACGCCATGGCGTTGGGCAACCACGAATTCGACAAACCGCTTAGCGTGCTGCAACAGCAGCAGAAGTGGGCCAAATTTCCGTTCCTTTCGGCCAACATCTATCAAAAAGGCACCGACACGCGCTTATTTAAGCCGTGGGCAACCTTTAACCGCATGGGGCTGAAGATTGCGGTGATCGGCCTGACCACCACCGACACGCTGCGCATCGCCAATCCGGAAAACATTGCGACGATTGATATTCGCGATCCGGTGAAAGAGACCGAAAAAGCGGTGGCGGAACTACGCGCCAGCGAAAAGCCTGATGTCATCATCGCGCTGACACACATGGGCCACTACGACGACGGTCAGCACGGCAGCAATGCGCCGGGCGACGTGGAGCTGGCGCGCAGCCTGCCGCCGGGCACCATCAACGTGATCATTGGCGGCCATTCGCAGGATGCGGTGTGCATGGAGAAAGAGAACGTCAGCGTAAAAGATTATCAGCCAGGCCAGCCCTGCCAGCCGGATCGGCAAAACGGCGTGTGGATCATGCAGGCAAAAGAGTGGGGCAAATTTGTTGGGCGCGGCGACTTCACCTTCCGCAATGGTGAGCTGACGCTGGAGAATTACCAGCTGATCCCGGTCAACCTCAAGCATAAAGTAAAGAATCTTGATGGCAGCGAATCCTGGCTTACCTGGCAGGAAGAGATCCCGAAAAACAGCGCGATGATGAAGCTGTTAACGCCGTATCAACTGCGTGCTGGCAAGAAACTGGATGTTAACGTCGGCAGCAGCGACGGCGTGTTTGTCGGTGAGCGCGACAAGGTACGCTTTGAGCAGACCAATCTTGGGCAGCTAATTTTGCGCGCCCAAATGGCGGCGACCAAAGCGGACTTTGCGGTGATGAGCGGCGGTGGCATTCGCACTTCGCTGGCGCAGGGTAATCTCAGCTGGCGCGATTTGTTGCAGGTGCAGCCGTTTGGCAATCAGGTGGTGTCGGTGACGCTGAAGGGTAATGAAGTGCTGAATTATCTGGCGACGGTTGCCAATATTAAAGTGGACTCCGGCGGCTTCGCGCAGTTCAGCAACATCAGCCTGGTGGCGGATGGTAAAGGCGTCAGCGACGTGAAGATTAATGGCGAACCGCTGCAAAAGGATAAAACCTACCGCATGGCGACTAACAGCTTTAACGCCAGCGGCGGCGACGGTTATCCGAACATTGAAACCCATGCTGGCTTCAGCAACAGCGGGCAGCGCGATGCGGATGTGCTGCGTGAGTATGTCAGCCAGCATTCACCGCTGAAGGTAGCGGATTATCAACCGACCGGCATCGTGCATCTGACGGCAGCGCAAATTGAAGAGCGCAACAAAGCGCTGGAGAAGCAACGCAAACCAAGCTACCCGCAAATGATTCTGGCGTGGATCTGGCCGCGCGCCGCACAACATTGAACTCTGCGCTCGTAGGTCGCCATTCATGGCGACCTCTTTTCAAATGCACATCACGCCTGACACGATTTCTGCGTCACCCAACGGTGGCGCAACTTATCCCACATCCAGTTGTAAACCATGGTATAGGGCAGGAAGAACAGGAAGAACGCCACTTCCAGCACAAAGGCTTCCAGCAGTGAAATATTCAGCATCCAGGCGGCAATCGGCAAGCCAATCAGGATAAAACCGCCTTCAAAGCCCAGCGCATGCATGGCGCGTAAACCGAATCCGCGTTTCACCTGCGGCGGCCAGATGCGGTCAAAGCCGGTGTTATAGATCATGTTCCACAGCATGGCGACGGTTGACAGCATAATCGCCAGCGCGCCCATCTGAAACAGCGGTTTCTCCATGATCCAGGCAGCCAGCGGCGCAACAGTGATAAGTGCTAACCCTTCAAAGCCTGCGGCATGACAAAAACGTTCTTTCAGCGAACGGGTACGCATATAAACCTCCTTATTGGTGATAACCCCTATTTTCGCACTGGGTGATGCTAAGATAAAATGATCACCTATCGATAAAAGCGATGGTTCAACATGAAATATTCCCCGGAATCCCTTGAGGCGTTTGTGCAAACCGTGGCCAGCGGATCCTTTTCGGCGGCGGCGCGCGCGTTGTCTAAAAGCCAGTCCACCATCAGTAACGCGATCGCTAATCTGGAAGACGATCTGGGTTTCACGCTGTTTGATCGCAGCGGACGTAACCCGGTATTGACCGAGCATGGCCAGCGCGCGTTTGCGCAGGTGCAGCAGATTCTGGCCGCCAGCCAGCGGCTGGATGAGCTGGCAGTGCGCTTATCGCAGGGCGTAGAACCGCGCCTTAGCCTGGCGATCTCCGATTTTTGGCAAGCGGATCACCATGAAAATCTGCTTAACCGGTTTGAGGTGCGTTATCCAGATATCGATTTTGAGTGCATGATCGCCGAGGATGCTGATGCATTAGATTTGATACAAGCCGGGCGCGTGCACCTTGGCGTGGTGCGGGCGCAGCCACAATTGCCACCGGATTTGGCGGTGGCACGCTTGCAAGTGGGGGCGCAGATGGCGATTTACCTTCATCAGGATCATGCGCTGTCGCAGGCTCAGCAGGTGAGTGAAGGGCAGTTAGGTGAGTTGCGGCATCTGCGACTCAATACCTGGGTACAAAATCGCGATCCCTTGCCCGCCGGACGCGTGTGGTCGGCGCCATCTTATTTATTGCTGTTAGAGATGGCGGAGCAGGGGTTTGGCTGGAGTATATTACCGCGCTGGCTGGTGGAGCAGTTTGGTCATCAGGTGCTGAAGGAGTTGCCGGTGCCGGGCTGGCCGCAGCATATCGCGGTTGATGTGGTGTGGTCGCGGCGTAATCCGCCGGGACCGGCCGGGCGCTGGATGATCGATCAACTCTGCGCCCAGCAGCCCGACTAATCGCGCCGTGCGACGTCGGCCAGCGGCGCATCCAGCAGGCGAGACAAATCTTGCGCGGCCAGCTCGATATCCAGCCCGCGTTTGCCGCCGGAGATAAAGATGGTGGCAAACTCCGCTGCCTGCCGATCGATCACCGTTGGCAGACGTTTTTTCTGTCCCAGCGGGCTAATGCCGCCTACCAGATAACCGGTCACGCGCTGTGCCAGCTGCGGATCGGCCATATCCGCTTTCTTGGCGCCCAGCGCTTTGGCGACCTTTTTTAGATCCAATTGGGTTGAGACCGGCGTCACCGCAACCGCCAGCGCTTTAGCATCGCCGTTGAGCGATACCAGCAAGGTTTTGAACACCTGGCGCGCATCCAGATTAAGCTTACGCACCGCTTCGTCGCCAAAATTGGTTTCGTGGCTATCGTGGTCGTAGGGATGCAGGGTAAAGGTGACTTTTTGTTTTTCCAGAAGTTTTACCGCGGGCGTCATGATCGGTCCTTGTTAGGAAAATTCTTATTTCAGTTTTGATGGAAAAACAGTGGCGAAATTCTGAACTTTGCGCGAGAATTGGCCCGCGCCAGCAAGAGATTGTTGGTGATAACCAAAATCATAAACAAATTCCTCTTTGACGGGCCAATATTATTATTGGCCTTCTTTTTTTCCGCCGAACGCAAAAGTAATCAACCGCACAAGCCCGTAGCGGCGCGATTTATCGCGCAATAACTTGCGCCGCTACGAAATGTGCACGAATCAGCTCTTCAGCAGTCCCGGCAAATTATCATCGCCATACAGATGCAGTGCGCCTACCGCCACCACATAACGCCCTTTCGGTAACGCCAGCAGCAGCTCGCGCCAGTGCTGGTTGCGGTTGCGCATCAACGTGTCGTTCAGCTCGCTGCTAAAGGTGGTCGGCAACGCCACCGGTTGTTGGGTGGGCGGCGCATCCAGCCACCAGCTGATCATGGTTTGCAGCAGGCGCGCATTGGTGTGCCAGTGTTCCAGCGTATCCAGCAACAGCGGCAAACCATCCTGCGGCAGCGATTTCAGCAGGGCGATCTGCGTTTCCGGACCTTCCAGCTCGATAATGCGTTTGTTGGCCGCTTTGGCCGCCTGCAACAGCTGATAATCGATACCAAACTGCGGACGCAATCCCAGCCGCTGCGCCTGTTGCGCCTGCAACATCAGCGCGATCTGCCAGAACGGCAGCGTATCGAACAGGCTCAGTGACAGCGAAAGCTCATCGCACAAGGCCTGCAAGCGCTGCAGCACGTCGTCGTCGAGTCGCATTGCCAGCGGCGGATGTTCATCATCATTGCTGAACGGCGATTCGCCTTGAGTGATATCGGCTTCGACAATCAGCGCGTCGGCTTTATGCAGCTGGCGCAATAGCCCGGCAGGCAGCGGCTGCATATCGCGCGTGCCCATGTGAATGCTGCCCGCTAAATGCAAACGACGATCGCCCAGCTGAATATCCATGGCCGGCCAGCTGTAACTGGCCGGAAAAAGGGTCGCGATCCGTTGTTGGATGCTGTGCCACAGACCGTGTCTCATTCCCTGTCCTTTTTAAGGCAAAAAACCATGCTAGCGATTTCATCTCATGAAAAACAGGGCTGGAATGGCTATTGCCGTTGCGCGGGCTTGAAGCGCAACAAACGGTTAGCGTTGCTCACCACGGTAATGGATGACAGCGCCATCGCCGCGCCCGCGACAATCGGGCTCAGCAGCATGCCGGTAAACGGATAGAGCACGCCGGCCGCAATGGGAATCCCAAGGCTGTTGTAGATAAAGGCACCCAACAGATTTTGCCGCATATTGCGCAGCGTAGCGCTGGAGATCGACAGCGCATCGGCGACGCAGTGCAGATCGTTGCGCATCAGCGTCATGGCGGCGGTTTCTACCGCCACATCGCTGCCGCCGCCCATTGCAATGCCGACATCGGCCAGCGCCAGCGCGGGCGCATCATTAATGCCGTCGCCGACCATCACCACTTTGCGGCCTTGCTGCTGTAACTGAGTAATCGCCTGCGCTTTGCCATCCGGCAACACGCCGGCAATCACTTCATCAATACCCGCTTCGGCGGCAATGGCCTGCGCGGTTTTTTGATGATCGCCGGTCAGCATAATCAGGCAATAACCTTGCTGATGCAGACGCTGCAGCGCCGCTTTACTCTCGGGACGCAAGCTGTCACGCAGCGCGATCAATCCCAGCAGCTGCTGATTGTCGGCCAGCAGCACCGGCGTTGCGCCTTGTGCGGCGAAGCGCGCGATATCGTCCTGCGCGGCGCGGTAATCAACCTGCTGCTCATCCAGCAGCGCCTGATTCCCCAGCAGCAGCGTTCTGTTTGCCACTGTAGCGCTGATGCCTTTGCCGCGTATTGTACGAAATTGCTTAACCGCTTCGGCGTTCACCGCAGGCGCAGCCTCAAGAATCGCTTTGGCGAGCGGATGGCTGGAGCCTTGCTCCATCTGCGCCGCCGCGCTGAGCACCTGCTCGCGATTCCAGTCGCCATACAGCACCACATCGCTGACCTGCGGCGTGCCGCGCGTCAGGGTGCCGGTTTTATCGAACACGATAGTATCGACTTCGCTGGCCCGCTGCAGCGCATCGGCGTCACGCACCAGCACGCCCAGCTCTGCGGCGCGCCCGACGCCCGCAATCACCGACATCGGCGTGGCTAAACCCAAAGCGCAAGGGCAGGCGATGATCAGCACCGTGGTGACAATTACCAGCGTGTAAGCCAACTGCGGCTGCGGACCCGCCAGATACCAAATCACCCCGCTCAGCAGCGCAATCGCCACCACCACCGGCACAAATACGGCGGAGATGCGATCCGCCAGTCGGCCAATATCCGGTTTGCTGCTTTGCGCCTGACGCACCAGATTGATAATGCGCGCCAACGTGGTATGGCTGCCGATGGCGCGCGCCACAAAGTGCAGCGTGCCGTCTTGTACCAGCGTACCGGCAAAGATTTTATCTCCCGGCTGTTTGGCCTGCGGCACTGCTTCACCGGTCAGCATCGCTTCATCCAGCCAGGCTTCACCGCTGGCGACGTCACCGTCCACCGGTACGCGATCGCCGGTGACCAGCTTCAGCGTCATGCCGGACTGAACCTCGCTGAGCGGCAGCAGCGTTTCACCCTGATCGCTGATGACCCGCGCCTGCGCCGGAGTTAAATCCAGTAATCGTTCCAGCGCCTGCGAGGCGCGCTGGCGTGCGCGCTGCTCCAGCGCGTGGCCGAGATTGATCAGGCCAACGATCATCACGCTGGCTTCAAAATAGAGATGACGCGCCTGATGCGGGAAGAATTCGGGCCAAAGGGCGACGCTCATCGAATAGAGCCACGCCGCGCCGGTTCCCAGCGCCACCAGCGTGTCCATGGTGGCTGTGCCGTGACGCAAACTGCGCCACGCGCTGCGATAGAAGTGGCCGCCGGCCATCACCATCACCAGCAAGGTAATCACGCCGAGCGTGCGCCACAGCGTTTGGTTATCTGCGCTCAGCATCATGTTGTCGCCGAGCATGCCCCAAATCATCATCGGCACGCCGAGCAGCAACGCCAGCGCTGATTGCCAGCTAAAACGGCGCATAGCGTGCTGCGCGCTAACCTGCTGGCGTTCGCGGCGGGTTTGTTCATCCTCGATCACTTCGGCGGAATACCCAGCCTGATCGACCGCGCTCACCAGCGCTTTGGCGCTTGCATCACCCATGATCAGCGCGCTGCGCTCACCGAGATTGACGCGTGCCTGGCTGACGCCCGGCACTTTTTGCAGCGCCTGTTCCACGCGGCTTACGCAGCTGGCGCAGCTCATGCCGCCAATCAGTAAATGATGCACAGCAAGCTCAGCTTCAGTGGATTGTGCCGGTTGCGACTCCGTTGTCAGCGCCTCCGGCGGCGGCTCTGTAGCTGTCAACGGATCAGGCTTTGGGCTGGCTGCGCCTTCTTTCAGCACCGCGTGATAACCGGCTTGTTCAACCGTAGCGATCAGATCGCTGGCGCTCGCCGCACCGGTCACGCGCGCTTCTTGCTGCGTGACGTCCGCCTGTTCAACATCGCTGCGCTGCTCAAGCGCTTCTTTGACGCGTTTAACACAGTGGCCACAGGACAAGCCGTCCAGCGCCAGCAGTTGGGTATGTGACATGGTGTACTCCTCAGGCTAATGATTTTGACTGCATGCAAAATTTGCATTAGAACTACAGCCTAAACCTTCCCCTGAATGGAAGGTCAAGGGGGAAAGATGAACATCAGCGATGTTGCAAAAAAAACCGGACTCACCAGCAAAGCGATTCGCTTCTACGAAGAGAAGGGCGTGGTGACGCCGCCGTCGCGCGGTGACAATGGCTATCGCCATTACGCGGCGCATCATATTGATGAGCTGAATCTGCTGCGCCAGGCGCGTCAGGTGGGATTTACGCTGGAAGAGTGCCGTGAACTGGTGACGCTGTTCAACGATCCCGCGCGCCACAGCGCCGATGTTAAAGCGCGCACTTTGCAGAAAGCCGACGAGATTGCTGCGCACATCGAAGAGTTACATGCAATGCGTGCGCGCTTGCTGGAACTGGCGGAGGCTTGCCCCGGCGATGACAGCGCAGAGTGCCCGATCATCAATCACCTGGCCGGTTGCTGCCATCACGCCGATGGAAAGCGCGGCTGAATCATCAGCGTAATGCCGACCACGCCAGTGACAATCACCGGCGTGCCCGCCGGCAGGTCGCTATCTGCCTGCACGCGCCAGCTGCTGTCGCCAATGCGTACGTGTCCAAGGCCGTTTTTCAGCGCATTATCCAGCGTCAACTGCATGCCCATTAACTGGTTGCCGCGCTGGTTAAGCGTGTTAGCGACCTGCGACGATTCGCGATAGCGCATCCAGCGATGCCAGAAGAACGCGCTCAGCAGCGTCATCACCGCAAACACAATGCCCTGGTTGGTCCATGAGATGGGAAACAGCCACTCAATCAGCGCCACCGCGACGGCGGCTAAGCCACTCCACAGCAGATAACCGCTGGTGCCGAGCATTTCGGCGGCCAACAGCAGGCCGCCCAGCGTCAGCCAGAACCAGTGTGGATGCGCAATCAGCTCCATCAGGATCATGGTCTGCGCTCCGTCCGGTTCTCCTTCAGCAATTCACTGATACCGGCAATTGAACCGAGCAGGCTGCTGGCGTCCAGTGGCATCATCACCACTTTGCTGTTGTTGGCTTCGCCGATTTTTTGCAGCGCGTCGGTGTATTTCTGCGCCACAAAGTAGTTCACCGCCTGAATATCACCGGCGGCTATCGCCTCGGAGACCATGCGCGTCGCCGTGGCTTCCGCTTCTGCCTGACGCTCGCGCGCTTCAGCTTGCAGGAAGGCCGAGGTGCGTTCGCCTTCTGCTTTGAGGATCTGCGACTGCTTGTCCCCTTCGGCGCGCAAAATCGCCGCCTGACGTACGCCTTCGGCGGCAAGGATATCGGCGCGTTTGGTGCGTTCCGCCTTCATCTGCGCGTTCATCGCGGCGATCAACTCCTGCGGCGGGCGCACGTCACGAATTTCGATACGGGTAATTTTCACGCCCCACGGATTGGTGGCTTCATCAACGATATGCAGCAGACGCGTGTTGATGTTGTCGCGCTGCGACAGCATCTCATCCAGCTCCATGCTGCCAAGCACGGTGCGGATATTGGTCATGGTCAGATTCAGGATCGAGAGTTCAAGATTGCTGACTTCGTAGGCGGCGCGCGCCGGATCGACAACCTGAATAAAGCAGACTGCATCAATGGTGACGTTGGCGTTGTCTTTAGAGATGATTTCCTGCGAAGGGATATCGAGCACCTGTTCCATCATATTGATTTTGCGACCAATACGATCCATGAACGGCACAAGCAAATTGAGGCCTGGCGCCAGGGTTTTGGTGTAGCGGCCAAAGCGCTCTACCGTCCACTGGTAACCTTGTGGAACAATTTTTACACCGGCCCACACGGTAACGAGTGCGAGCACAATGATGACGGGAATGACCGTTAACATATAACCTCCTGGCTGTCAGATTGTCGGGCCGAGTCGTTCGGCCCGTTTAACGCGCGGTACCGATCAGTACAGCAGCGAGTAAAGCTGGCGGCGATAGCGCGTGGCGAGCGTGTCGCCGGTGCCGAGTGCGGCCAAAATTTCCTGGAACATTTTACGCACCTGGCCGTCACCGACGCTGAGATCGCTTTTCAGGAAGCTGAACAACAACTCCAGCGCTTCCTCGTTGCGGCCAACCTGATGCAGCTGTAACGACAGTTTAGCAGCCAGCTCGGCATTGGTCGGATCGCTGGCTAACTGCTCCTGCAACAGCTGAATTTCTGGCGTATCGGCGGCCTGCTTTAACAGATCGATTTGCGAAATCAGGCTCTGATAGCGCGTGTCCTGATCCTGCAGCGGCACCGCATCCAGCACGGTTTCTGCTTCGTCGCTGCGGTTCAGGGTGATCAACACTTCTGCCAGCAGGAAGCCAATTTCGCTGTTTTTGTTGCTCAGCTGCCAGGCGTCTTTCAGCAGCGGCAGCGCTTCCAGCGGTTTGCCTTCGTGCATCAATTGCATCGCCTGCTGCGCTTTAACTTCTTCTTCACGCGGCAACACTTTTTGCAGCAGAGCGCGAATTGCCTCTTCCGGCTGCGGTCCCTGGAAGCCGTCAACCGGTTGACCGTTCTGGAACAGATAAACGGTTGGGATCGAGCGCAGGCCAAACTGCGATGCCACCATTTGCTCTTTATCGCAATCCAGCTTCGCCAAAATAAACTGACCCGCATACTCCTGCGCCAGGCGATCCAGCACCGGCGTCAGTTCCAGACAGTGCTGACTGCGTTCGGACCAGAAATAGAACAGCACCGGCAGCTGCATCGACTGTTCTAAGGTCTGCTGCAGGTTGGATTCGTTGATGTCGATAATCAAAGCGTGTGACATGAATACGTCTCTTGTCAGAAAGTGTGTTGAGGATATGGGGGCAAGCTGCCCCGGTTCAAGTTTGATTCTGCGTTGCAGCTTAGTTGCTGCGCAAAATGCGATCCAGTATCCAACCTGGCAGCAGGCGTTTCAGCAGGCTCATCGCCCAGGCCACCAGCGTTACCGGATAGCGCAGGCGCGGATGTTTGCTCTCTAACGCGTGGCGCAGCTTCGGCAAAATCGCTTCCGGCGGCAGCGTGAAACGCGCGGCGATGCCCGGATTTTGTACCGGTTTATCCTGCTGGCCCTGATGCACGTTATCGGTGAAACGCGTGCTTATCGGGCCGGGTTCAATCAGGCTAACGCGCACGCCAGAGTCGCGCACTTCAAGACGCAGCGCATCGCTCCAGGCTTCCAGCGCCCATTTGCTGGCGGCATAGGCGCCGCGCCCCGGCGTCGAGATCAGTCCCAGTACCGAACTGGTATTGACGATGCGTCCGTTGCCGCTGGCTTGCAGCGCGGGCAGCAGGCGCATGGTCAGTTGATGAGTGCCAAACAGATTGGTGGAAAATTGCTTCTCTAATTGCTGACGCGAAACGCTGCTGAGCGGCCCATATTGACCAAAACCGCCGTTGTTAAACAGCGCGTGCAGGCGATGATCGGTGAGTTCCAGCACGCGATCGGCGGCGGCATCGACGCTGGCGGCATCATCGAGATCGAGCTGCACGCCAATAAATCCCAATGCTTCCATGCGCGCCACATCGTCGGCGCGGCGACAGGCGGCCAGCACGCGATAGCCGCGCGATAAAAGGTCATTTGCGGCGACCAAACCAATGCCGCTCGAGCAGCCGGTGATGAGAATTGTTTTTTGCATTTCTTTACCCGTTAAAAATCACACGCCTGCATTAATCATGCTTTACTAGCGGAGCCAGTTCGGTCGCCATCAGGTTGGCGATAAACGGCTGAGCATCCGGATTGGGGTGAATTCCATCCTGCTGCATCCACTCCGGCTTCAGGTAGACCTGCTCCATAAAGAAGGGCACCAGAGGAATGTCGTACTGCTGTGCCAGGCGCGGATAGATCGCGCTAAACGCTTCCGTATAACGACGTCCATAATTAGCCGGCAGACGAATCTGCATCAGCAGCGGCTGCGCTTTCGCGGCTTTCACTTCGTCAATCACTTTGGTCAGATCCGCGGCGATATTCTGCGGCGGGAAACCACGCAGGCCATCGTTACCGCCCAATTCGATTAACACCCAGCGGGGTTGATGCTGTTTTAATAGGCCCGGTAAACGCGCCAGCCCTTGTCCTGCGGTATCTCCGCTGATGCTGGCGTTGACCACTTTGGGCTGCTGTTGCCACTCTTTATTCAGCAGGCTGGGCCAGGCCGCCGTGGCCGACATGCGATACCCGGCGCTCAGGCTGTCGCCCAACACCAGCAAGGTATCGGCGGCGGCGAGTCGGGACACCAGCAGAAGCAATAACAACAGGAAGGGATAATGCCAGCGGAAAACATTGTTGCAGTTCATCATCTTACTAAGTCCGTCGGTCAGGGAGAGCATCAGCTGACCATCCTTACCGGAGTTGAGCTGGTTGTCAAACCAGCTGAGACCATCGCCCTGATTGGCGAGTCCGGCTCGGGCAAATCCACGCTGCTGGGCATTCTGGCCGGACTGGATGACGGCAGCAGCGGCGAAGTGCATCTGCTTGGCCAGCCGCTGCACAGCATGAATGAAGAGCAGCGAGCGGCGCTGCGCGCGCGCGAAGTGGGCTTTGTGTTTCAATCCTTTATGCTGGTGCCGACGCTGAATGCGCTGGAAAACGTGCAGCTGCCGGCGCTGCTGCGTGGCGACAGCGATCGCGAAAGTCGCCGCCAGGCGGTGGAACTGCTGACGGTGCTGGGTCTGAAAGATCGTCTGCACCATTTGCCGGCGCAACTTTCGGGCGGCGAGCAGCAGCGTGTGGCGCTGGCGCGTGCCTTTAGCGGCCGTCCCGGTTTGCTGTTTGCCGATGAACCCACTGGCAACCTTGACCGTAAAACCGGCGATCGTATCGCCGATCTGCTGTTCTCCCTCAACCGCGATTTTGCCACCACGCTGATTCTGGTGACGCACGATGAACAACTGGCGGCGCGCTGCGACCGTCGCTTACGGCTGCGCGACGGCAAGTTGTGGGAGGAGTCATGATTTGGCGCTGGTTCTGGCGCGAGTGGCGTTCGCCCTCGCTGCTGATTGTCTGGCTGGCGCTCACGCTTGCGGTGGCCTGCGTGCTGGCGCTGGGTTCGATCAGCGATCGCATGGAGAAAGGCTTAAGCCAGCAGAGCCGCGACTTTATGGCGGGCGATCGCACGCTGCGCACCACCGCGCCCGCGCCGGAAGCGTGGCTTAACAAAGCGCGTGATGAAGGGCTGTCGGTCAGCAGCCAGCTGCACTTTATGACCATGACCTTCGCGCAAGAGACGCCGCAGCTGGCGGACGTAAAGGCGGTGGACAATGCCTATCCGATGTTCGGCACGCTGCAAACCGATCCGCCGGGCCTGCGTCCACAAGCGGGCACGGTGTTGGTCGCACCGCGTTTGCTGGCGCTGTTGAATCTGAAAGTGGGCGATAGCGTGGATGTCGGCGACACCACGCTGCGCATTGCCGGGGAAGTGATTCAGGAGCCGGATGGCGGCTTCAATCCGTTCCAGACCGCGCCACGTCTGCTAATGAATCTGGCCGACGTGGAGAAAACCGGTGCGGTGCAGCCGGGCAGTCGTCTGAGCTGGCGCTATAAATTCTCCGGCGATCCGGCACCCCTGGCGCGCTATGACAGCTGGATCGCGCCGCAGCTAAAAGCCGATCAGCGCTGGATCAGCGTGGAGAATTCGGAAGATGCGCTGGGCCGCTCAATGCAGCGTGCGCAGCAGTTTTTACTGCTTTCCGCCTTGCTGACGCTGATGCTGGCGATTGCTGCGGTGGCGGTGGCGATGAGTCATTACTGCCGCAGCCGCTACGATTTGGTGGCGGTGCTGAAAACGCTGGGCGCAACGCGCAAGGCGCTGCAGCGGCTGATTATCGGTCAATGGCTGGCGGTGCTGCTGCTGGCGGCGATTGTCGGGAGCGCCCTGGGGCAGGGCATTGAAGTGATTCTGCTGCTGATGCTGAAACCGGTGCTGCCGGGCGCGCTGCCTGCGGCGAGTTTCTGGCCGTGGCTGTGGGCGATCGGCGCGATGTTTGTGATTTCGCTGCTGGTGGGTTTGCGTCCGTATCGTTTGCTGATGGCGACGCAACCGCTGCGCGTACTGCGGCGGGATGCGGTGGCGAACGTTTGGCCGCTGCGATTCTATCTGCCGGCAATGGCGCTGGTGGTGATTGGCTTGCTGGCGCTGCTAATGGGCGGCAGCAAAATGCTGTGGGCGCTGCTGGCGGGCGTGGTGATGCTGGCGCTGCTGCTGGCGTTACTCGGCTGGGGCACCTTGCTGCTGCTGCGTCGGCTGGTGGTGCGTAATCTGGCGCTGCGCCTGGCGATCAACCGTCTGCTGCGTCAACCAGCGATGACGCTCAGCCAACTGGCGGCGTTTTCGCTGTCATTTATGCTGCTGGCGCTGCTGCTGGTGATGCGCGGCGATCTGCTGGATCGCTGGCAACAGCAACTGCCGCCGGACAGTCCGAACTATTTCCTGCTGAACATCACCAAAGAGCAGGTGCCGCAGGTACGCGACTTTCTGAGCGAGCATCAGCTTAAGCCGGAAACCTTCTACCCGATTGTGCGTGCACGTCTCACCGAGCTGAACGGCAAAGAGGCTGATCCCAAGCTGGATAACGCGCTGAATCGCGAACTCAATCTGACGTGGCAAGCGGAGCGTCCGGATCACAATCCGCTGATTTCCGGTAACTGGCCGCCGCAGCCCGGTGAAGTGTCGATGGAGGTGGAGCTGGCGGATCGTCTGGGCGTGAAGCTCGGAGATAGCTTGACCTTCAGCGGCGATACGCAGCAGTTCAGCGCCAAAATCACCAGCTTGCGCAAGGTGGATTGGGAGAGTCTGCGGCCGAACTTCTTCTTTATCTTCCCGCCGGGCGCACTCGATCAACAGCCACAAACCTGGCTGACCAGCTTCCGCATGGAGAGCAATCCGGCGCTGCTGGCGCAGCTAAATCGCGCATTCCCGACGCTGAGCCTGCTGGATATCGGCAGCATGATGCGCCAGATTGGTCAGGTGCTGACGCAGGTGAGCCAGGCGCTGGAAGTGATGGTGGTGCTGGTAACGGTGTGCGGCGTGCTGCTGTTACTGGCGCAGATCCAGGTTGGCATGCGTCAGCGTCGGCAGGAGTTGGTGGTCTATCGCACGTTGGGTGCCAGCAAGCGCCTGCTGCGCGGCACCTTATGGTGTGAGTTTGCGCTACTTGGCGTGGTGTCGGGGATTGCGGCGGCGCTGGGCGCGGAAGCGGCGCTGTGGGGCTTGCAGCGCAAGATCTTCGATTTCCCGTGGCAGCCAGACTGGACGTTGTGGATCGCCTTGCCGATCGGCGGCGCGCTGCTGCTCTCGCTGTGCGGTGCCTGGTTGGGGATTCGGCTGTTAAAACAGAAGGCGCTGTTCAGAAGCTTCAGTGCCGGATAAGCAAAACGGTTTTGTCTTAAATTTAAGTTCTGGTCTGTGTGAGTCGACTCCTGAAAGCAGACCAGACTTATTTAAGGCTAAATAAACGCTATCACGGCAAAAAGATGGCGGGGTGTTTTTCTTTAGTACCGGCACCACGGATGAAGTGAGCCATTTGGGAATGAACGACTGGTATATCGCGCCGCGTAATGGGCATATCACGATTCATTCGGAAGCGTCGCTGAATGCATTGTTCAGTGCGCATGGGTTCCAGATTACGCATCTGAATCGCTGGAGCCATGTGGCGATGAAGATGGTGGGATAAAGGGAGTTCTGGGCGGGCTGATGCCCTCAGCCCGGCCCTCTCCCAGAGGGAGATGTTAGCTCGATCGGTTCCCTCTCCCAGTGGGAGAGGGCTAGGGTGAGGGGAAAAACAGCTGAACTACAGCTTCTCAACCGCCCACGCAATCCCGCTTGCATACGCTTCCGGCAGCAGCGGCACCAGCGCATTCAAGGCTGACGCCAGACGCGCGTGATCGCTATCGGTGAGATTAAGATGCCCAACCTTGCGGCCTTCACGCACCTCTTTGTCATACCAATGCAGATGCACCAGCGGCTGCTGCAGCCACGCCAGATTCATCTCAGTACCAATCAGATTCACCATCACCGACGGCGCAAACACCACCGGCTTTGGCAGCGCCAGGCCCAAAACCGCGCGCAGATGCAGTTCGAACTGGCTGATTGACGCGCCATTCTGCGTCCAGTGGCCGCTATTGTGCACGCGCGGTGCTAACTCGTTGATCAGCAAACCTTCTGGCGTAATGAAACACTCCATCGCCATCACGCCGACGTAGTTCAGCTCATGCATGATGGCGCTGAGCATCGCTTCCGCCTGCTGTTGCTGTGCGGCATCGGCCTGCGGGAACGCCACGCTGGTACGCAGAATGCCGTCCTGATGCAGGTTGTGCGTCAGCGGATAAAATACCGTGCTGCCATCGTGTCCACGCGCGCCGACCAGCGACACTTCGCCGCTGAAATTAATGCCCTGCTCAACGATGCATTCGCCGTAGCACTCATCCGGCAGCGCATCGGTTTCATTGGCGCGCAAACGCCATTGGCCACGGCCGTCATAGCCGCCGGTACGACGCTTTACAATCGCCAGTTCGCCAAGCGAGTTGAACACATTTGGCCACTCGGCTTTATCGGCCAGCAGCTGCCACGGCGCGGTAGCGAGGTTCAGCTGATCCAGCAGCTGTTTTTGCGTCAGGCGATCGGCCAGACGCGGGAAAATATCGCGATTCACAAAGGCCGGATGGCTCGCCAGTTCGCGCGTTAACGCGGTTTCCGGCCAGCGCTCGATCTCAGCGGTGATCACGCTTTCGGCGATCGGCAGCGCAGAAGGTTCTGCATCTAAGCCCACCGGATAGACCGCGATGCCCAGCGGTTCTCCGGCCTGGCGCAGCATGCGGCCTAACTGACCATTTCCTAATACGCAAACCGGCTTCATGCGTCCTCCCGCGGATCCGGGTTGTTCAGCACTTCATCAGTTTGCGTTTGACGCCAGTGGGCGATGCGCGTTGACAGCGCGCTGTCGTGGATCGCCAGAATCTGTGCCGCCAGCAGGGCGGCGTTGGCAGCACCGGCTTTACCAATTGCCAGCGTACCCACCGGAATGCCGCGCGGCATCTGCACGATGGAGTAGAGGCTATCGACGCCGCTCAGCGCCGCGCTTTGCACGGGCACGCCCAGCACCGGCACCAGCGTTTTCGCGGCCAGCATGCCCGGCAAATGGGCAGCACCGCCGGCACCGGCGATGATCACCTGAAAACCGTTGTCGGCGGCGGTTTCCGCGAAGCTGAACAGTTTGTCGGGCGTACGGTGAGCTGAGACCACTTCAACGTGGAAGGGAACATCCAGGCTGTTAAGAATTTCCTCGGCGAACTGCATGGTAGCCCAGTCACTTTTGGAACCCATGACAATGGCGATACGGGCCGGGGCGGCGTTGGATGACATGCGGTCAACTCCTGTGAATATGCAAACGAACCTGGCCGGGCGGGCAGGCGAAGAAGGGCACAGAGAATAGCATGAGATGGCAGCAAGGAAAACGGTTGCGTAGGCGGAAAACGGGCATTGATGCCCGGATTTCAGAAGGGGAATTCGATCAGGCTGACGCCGCTGGCATCAAGCTGAATCATCGATCCGTTCTCATGCCAGGCACCCAGCACCGCGCGCTCGGCGTTTTTGCCGTGCAGCGGGAAGGCGTGAATGGCGGGACGATGCGTGTGGCCGTGAATCAGAATCGCCACCTGTTGACGCGTCATCGCGGCTTCCACCGCGGACTGATTGACGTCCATGATGCTGACCGATTTATGCTGATTCGCCTGCTTGCTGCCATTGCGCATGCGCGCAGCAATACGCATGCGCAGACGCAGTGGCAACGTGAGGAACAGACGCTGCAACCAGCGCTGATGCACTTTGGCGCGGAAGCGCTGATAGCCTTCATCGTCGGTGCACAAGGTATCGCCGTGCATGATCAACACACGATGTCCGTAGCGATCGAGCACCTTCTCTTCCGGCAGCAGCGTCATGCCGCTGGCACGCGCAAAACGCTGGCCGAGCAGGAAGTCGCGATTGCCGTGAATAAAGAACTTCGGCACCGGCAGCGCCTTGAGCACCGCAGCGATTTGCTGATGCAGCGGATTAGGATCGTCGTCGCCGATCCAGGCTTCAAACAGATCGCCGAGGATATAAAGCGCATCGCACGTGCGCGCTTCACCCTGCAAAAAATGCAGAAAACCGGCAGTAATTGCCGGTTCTTCATGACACAGATGCAGATCTGCGATAAACAGCGTGCGCGACATTACTCGCTAACAGTCACTTTCTGGATGACAACATCTTCAACCGGAACGTCCTGATGCATGCCGCTGCGGCCAGTTTTCACCGCTTTGATTTTCTCAACCACGTCCATGCCTTCAACCACTTCAGCGAACACGCAGTAACCCCAGCCTTGCAGGCTTTCGTCACGGAAGTTCAGGAAGTCGTTGTCTGCCACGTTGATAAAGAACTGGGCTGTTGCAGAGTGTGGCGCCTGAGTACGCGCCATCGCCAGGGTGCCTTTGGTGTTTTTCAGGCCGTTGTTCGCTTCGTTGCGGATGTCTGCTTTGGTATCTTTCTGCTTCATGCCAGGCTCAAAACCGCCGCCCTGAATCATGAAACCGTTGATTACGCGATGGAAGATAGTGTTATCGTAAAAACCTTCCGCGCAGTATTCCAGGAAGTTCTTCACGGTAGCCGGCGCTTTGTCATCGAAAGTTTTGATTACGATATCGCCATGGTTCGTCTGGAAAGTGACCATTATTTTCTTCCTGTCAAGGTTGTCGTCAGTATCAACTGCCACGCCTGTAAGCCGGCGGGGCATTTTTGTAGACGCTTCTTATATCACAATTTCCAATAACGCGTCAGTAACCGGACGGCAGTTGGCAACCGAGCGATGCACAAGTCAGAAAAATACGGCACAATAACCGGCTACGCTGCAAGGGCGTATCCCGCAAACGTCACTAACGGAACCATTCAATGTTGAAGATCTATAACACCCTGAGTCGACAGAAAGAGGAATTTAAACCTATCCACGCCGGTGAAATCGGTATGTACGTGTGTGGTATCACGGTTTACGACCTCTGTCATATCGGCCATGGGCGTACATTTGTGGCATTCGACGTGGTGGCGCGTTATCTGCGTTACGTGGGCTATCAGCTGAAGTATGTGCGTAACATCACCGATATCGATGACAAAATCATCAAGCGTGCCAATCAAAACGGGGAAAGCATTGAAACGCTGACTAATCGCATGATCGCCGAGATGCACAACGATTTCGCCGCGCTCGGCATTCTGCCGCCGGATCTGGAACCGCGCGCCACCCGCCATATCGACGAGATTATCGAGCTGGTCGGCAGGCTGATTGAACGTAAGCATGCGTACGTGGCGGACAACGGCGACGTGATGTTCGACGTGATGAGCGACAAGGATTACGGCGTGCTGTCGCGTCAGGATCTGGAGCAGCTGCAGGCCGGCGCGCGCGTCGAAGTGGCGGATGTGAAGCGCAATCCGATGGACTTCGTGCTGTGGAAGATGTCCAAAGCCGACGAACCGGCGTGGAACTCGCCGTGGGGCAACGGCCGTCCAGGCTGGCACATCGAGTGCTCGGCGATGAACTGCAAACAGCTCGGCACCCATTTCGACATTCACGGCGGCGGTTCGGACCTGATGTTCCCGCACCATGAAAACGAAGTGGCGCAATCCACCTGTGCGCACGATGGCCCGTATGTAAATTACTGGATGCACTCCGGCATGGTGATGGTTGATCGCGAGAAGATGTCGAAATCGCTGGATAACTTCTTCACCGTGCGCGATGTGTTGCAGCACTACGATGCCGAAACCGTGCGTTACTTCCTGATGTCGGGCCACTATCGCAGCCAGCTCAACTACGGCGAAGATAACCTCAATCAGGCGCGTGCGGCGCTCGAGCGCTTGTACACCGCGCTGCGTCATACCGATGCCAGCGCCACGGCGGCGGGTGGCGAAGAGTTCGAAGCGCGTTTCCGTACCGCGATGGATGACGACTTCAACACGCCGGAAGCCTATTCGGTGCTGTTCGATATGGCGCGTGAAGTGAATCGTTTGAAGACTGAAGACAAAGCCTCCGCTGATGCGCTGGCAGCGAAACTGCGCCAGATCGCTAACGTGCTCGGCATTCTGCAGCAGGATCCCGAGCAGTTCCTGCAAAGCGGTGCGCAGGTGAATGACGATGAAGTGGCGGAAATCGAGCATTGGGTGAAAGCCCGTTCCGACGCGCGTGCAGCCAAAGATTGGGCGCAGGCGGATGTGGCGCGCGATAAGCTCAATGAGTTGGGCGTGATCGTTGAGGATGGGCCGCAAGGTTCCAGCTGGCGACGCAAATAACCGGAGAGGGCGAGAAATCGCCCTTTTTTATTGATGGCGATTGAACAGATTCATATTCACGGCTTCCGCTCTGTGCGCGACCTGACGCTACCGCTACAACAGCTCAACGTGGTGAGCGGCCCGAACGGCTGCGGTAAATCCAACCTGTATAAAGCGGTGCGATTGCTGCACGAAGCGGCGAGCGGACGTTTAGCGCTGGCGCTGGCGGAAGAGGGCGGCATCCAGAAAGCGATGTGGGCGGGCGGATTGCGGCGCGGCGATCGTCGCCACGATCCTAAACGTCTGGCGCTCGCGGTGGTGATGGATGATATGGATTATCAGCTTGATATCGGTTTTCCTGAGCCGTTAGCCACCAGCATGTTTAACCTCGATCCGCTGGTGAAAGAGGAGCGTATATGGATGAGCGGCCAGCGTCGGCGTCCTTCCTCCTGCATCCTGCAGCGGCAAAATCAAACCGCTTTCCTGCACAACGTTGATGGCGAACGCGTTGCATATCCTGCGGTGCTGCATCCGGAAGAGTCGCTGTTTGGGCAGCTTGGCGAGCCGCATCTTTATCCCGAGCTTTCGCAGGTACGTGAAAGGTTACGCCAGTGGCGTTTCTATCATGAGTTTGCGGTGTGGCCCGGTTCGCCAATTCGTGCGCCGCAGATTGGCGTGCGCGCGCCGGTACTGAGCCACGATGGCAGCAATTTGGCCGCAGCCTGGGCCACGATTGTTGAACGCGGTCATTCCGAATTACTGCTTGAGGTGATGGCCGAAGCCTTCCCGGACACGGAATTTCACGTTGATGTGCAGAACGGGCGTTTTCAGATGCTGATGTCACGCCGGGGGATTTTGCGTCCGCTGGAGAGCGCCGAGTTCTCGGATGGCACGCTGCGCTTTCTCTGCTTAGTGGTGGCGCTGCTCAGCCCGCGTCCGCCGGCGTTTATGGCGCTGAATGAACCGGAAAACAGTTTGCATGAAGATTTGTTGCCTGCATTAGCGCGACTGATCGCCGAAGCCAGCCAGTTTAGCCAACTGTGGATCACCAGCCATTCACCGAAACTGGCGACGCTGATTGCGCAGCATACGGCGGTGAATCATATCGCGCTGGAGCAAATTGAAGGGGAAACTCGGGTGGTGGGGGAAGAGCGGATTTAGGCGTCCCGATTGGGACGCCTAAAGGTCAGGCAACAACCGTAATCTTAAAGCCCGCAAACTCGACCTTTTGGCCTTCAACAATCTTGCAGCGCTTACGCGTTTCGACTGCGCCATCAACGCGCACTTCGCCTTCCGCAATCACCGCTTTCGCCTGCGCACCGCTTTGCACCCAACCTTCGAGTTTCAGCAGGTCGCACAAATCAACGTGGGCATGTTTACCGAGAGAAAAACTGGCCATTATGCCTCCTCAATGTCGTGAAATTCTTCACACGCCGTTAGCGTGTTTTGGATCAGTGTCGCGACCGTCATTGGACCGACGCCGCCTGGAACGGGCGTGATGTACGAGGCGCGCTCAGCAGCCGCTTCGAACTCCACATCACCCACCACTTTACCGCTGTCGAGACGGTTGATACCCACATCAATCACCACCGCGCCCGGCTTGATCCAGTCGCCCGGAATAAAGCCCGGCTTGCCGACCGCCACCACCAGCAGATCGGCGTGCTCAACGTGATGACGCAGATCTTTGGTGAAACGGTGCGTGACGGTGGTGGTACAACCGGCGAGCAGCAGCTCCATGCTCATCGGACGGCCAACGATATTCGATGCGCCAACCACTACGGCGTTCAGGCCGTAAGTATCGATATTGTAGCGCTCCAGCAAGGTGACGATGCCGCGCGGCGTACACGGGCGCAGCTTCGGCGCGCGCTGGCACAGACGACCGACGTTGTACGGATGGAAGCCATCCACATCTTTGTCCGGCACGATGCGCTCCAGCACTTTGACGTTATCGATGCCGGCTGGCAGCGGCAGCTGCACCAGAATGCCGTCGATGTCGTTGTCGTTGTTGAGCGTATCAATCAGCTCCAGCAGCTCGGCTTCGCTGGTGGTGGCGGGCAGATCGTAGGAGCGGGAGATGAAGCCCACTTCATCACAAGCACGACGTTTGCTGGCTACATAGATCTGCGAAGCTGGGTTTTCACCCACCAGCACAACTGCCAAACCGGGCGCACGTTTACCGGCCGCCAAACGCTGCTGTACTTTTTCGGCAACCTCAAGGCGCACCTGCTGCGCAATCGTTTTACCGTCAATAATTTTTGCTGCCATCAGAGAGGAAATCCATCTGTAGAGGGTTAAATCGGGGATGGCGCCTATTCTGTCAGAAGCGCGTGCGGCTGTCAGGTAGAGATTCGCCATCAACGCCGCTTTCCCGATTTTCGCCGTGGCGCCCGCCCGCGTTAGCGCTTATGATGCCCGGCAGTGAATGAGATGGATGACGTGATGATTTGGTTAATTCTCGCCACGCTGGCGGTGGTGTTCGTGGTAGGTTTTCAGCTGCTGACGGCCAGCTCGCGCCATGCGGTGCAGGCGCTCAATAAACGGTTGCAACTGCCGCCGGTGCATATCGAATCGATGCTGTCGCTGATGGGCAAAGAGGCGGCAAAAGAGTTTACCGACTACATCGCGGGCGATAACGACACGCATCTGCACAATGGCGCGGCGGTGCTGCTGATTTGGCAGGTGCTGATTGTCGATGGCAGCGACGAAAATAGGCAGCGCTGGCATGGGATTTTGAGCCGGGCGGGGTTTTCAGCGTTGATATCGAGGCAACAGCTGTTGCTGGCGTTGGGGTTCTTGCGCCAGCTGGAGCCAGACAGCCAGGAACTGCATGCGCTGCGCGACCAGTACAATGCGCACTTCACGCAGCAAGGGATTGAGCTGGAAGGCGAAACGGAGCAGGGCGGGAATCTGGTGTCGCTAAGCGAATGGCGTAAGCGGCATTAAGGGGTTTTGGTTAATCTGACAGCACTCCGCTTATGTTCAAGGGCAAAAACGTTGACGCGCGAGCCGCTGGACGTATAATCCGACCCAATCACTATGCGCCCTTAGCTCAGTTGGATAGAGCACCGGCCTTCTAAGCCGTAGGTCACAGGTTCGAATCCTGTAGGGCGTACCATTTTTTCGGCTATTCTCATCTGTTAAATTCTATAAATCCCTTTAAAATCAGTATTTTTACCTGACGCAAGGTCTGTTGGTGAGGTTCCTTTCCAATTCTGACTGAAGGACTGACCAGGGGGATGGTTTATCCTGTCGTTCCTCCATTTGCTGTTCATTACGGGAAATTTTCTCGCGTCTGGCTGGTACCAACTTGTTAATGGGGGCCGGACTTTTGGTTCGGATGAGTTGGTTTTCTCGCTCCAGCTCCCCGATAATACGGGTGCTGATCAAATTTACGTTTCAGCCCAGGTAGAGTTTTCCACCAACGATAGCGATCCTGCTAGCGATATTTGAATGTGCTGATCGGCCGCATCCTCATGGAGTTTGCAGGTTCGCATGTGGGTTGAGCTGAACCCATTTTTTTTCATGTAATCGTAATCGATCTCTGCTCACTTCTTGTGGGATAAGGTTTCTCCGTGTGGCAGACGAAGATAATTGTGCCAGACGGGTTTTGCCACTTCCTGACGGAGCTGGCTTGTTCTCCTGAATTCGACCACCAGTTCGTCAAAGGTGACACCGGATGCATTACCACCGATAACGACCGGAACCTGAAGGTGGTGAGGCGCTGGCTTTAATGCATACGACTGCACACCAGAGAAGCTTTTGCCCTTGCGAATACGATCCATGTCTTTCATGAAATCAGGCTTAATTTTGGTCTAATCCTGTTAAGGCATTTCTCAGTCTGTTTATTTTTGCTTAAATAGCATTCAGCTCATATTCAAGTAGCTCAGTATTATTTTTCTTTTGCTGAATATATACAGTGAGATTACTGATTCCAATAACAGTGATAGCAAGTTTGTTCCACGCATCTTTATTCACTTTAGGTATTACTTCGGGAAGCTGTTGCAGTGCTGATTTTCTAAGCCATTAACCTTTAGTATGATCACCACGATAATTATTCAGTTGCAGTAACTCAAGAGCATTAGGCGCACGCTGGAACAATGTACTATGAGATTTTGTAAGGGCGTATTATCTTTGATAGAGATCGCTCTGTTAAACTGGAAGGGAAATCATCATCTAAAACGTTATTCGCATTATTCATATAAACTCCTTTTCATATGTAAAATACTGGCAAGCACAGTCCGTGTTCTACTTACTGATATGCCAGTATCTTATTGCTTATAATCAATATTAGTATTATTTCAGCTATTTAAGAATACAACTTTCTGGGTTATTATCTTGCTTTGTATTCAGGAGCAAAAAAGCAGCCTTTTATATACGGAGCGAATCCGTGTTATAAAGGCACTAAAATCAGAACTGAATCGCCACGGTTTTCACAGACTGGACTGTACGCTCCTTGGTCGATGATCCTGAGGTGGGGTGATCTCCTTTACGGAAATATCAGTATGCCGAAAGATCTCTAAGCATTACGGAACTATTAAGCGTGATGGTTAAAATAGATAAAGATTAACATGTAAATTCTTTGTGTGGATGTGCACCATCCTGTAATCGGCATCCACGGCACCAAGACTGTACGATAAATCGACCATCACCCATATTTCTCATACCAAAATCATTATACTTGTAGAAAATATGTAATCTAGCTTTGCTGGAGCATGACGGGCAGCTTTTAAACATCTCGCCATTTTTTTCAATGACCATAGAATCATGAAGTGAGTTTTGACATGTAACACATACATCTTCATGCTGCATTTCAGACATAAAATCAACCTCTTCATTATATTCTAAATCAGGCTAGGTGAATGCTAGGTGCTTAAAATGCACCCTAAATCATTAGCGTGTGTAATGATACTGGCACGGGACAAAAATTTTTCAAAACAAATTTACATTCTCAATCGTAATGGTTAGCATTATGAAATAAGAATTTTCTGTTATTTTTTTAATAAAATCGTTAAAAAACAATAGCTTAATTTTTTAAGTCAAATTAGTTATGAGTCAATACGGTTTTGTACTTGTAAATAAAATTTTTAATTTTTCTTTTAATGACATTCTGGATGGTAATGTGATCGAGAAAAATTTCGCAAAAACAACAAATTCTGAGTGGGTGCTTAGAAATAGCCTCTACTGGATGAGTGCTGTAACTCGCTGGAAGCTGGATGAAGACGAGCTGAACTGGATCGTATCGTTTGAGTCTTTCAACGATGAAGTTAAATTCGAATTTCAACGGTTGCTGAACGACTACAAACTTCGAGAGAAGCTTCAGGTACAAACCGGTCATGCCAGAACTTCGATCATCGACAGTGTTCTACGAAGCATCGATTCGAGACTTGCCGAATGAATACGATGCCATTCAACTTTGACCGCCTTAGCAACGGCAAAGTCTTCATCAGTAACCTTGCTGGCTTTCACAGCTTCGTCGATAACGAAGAACTGAACCTTCTTGCTGAAAACAACTTTTCTCCAGAGCAAACCACTTCCCGACTGCTTGAAAGCAGATTGTTCATTGCAGACGATGCTACTCAAGCAGTTTCAATAGCCTCCCTGAGTTCTGCTTTTGCCAAACGACTGATGAACGAGCTGGCCGTCAGACCAATCTTCATGATTGTGCCTACTCTCAGGTGCGATCATACATGCAGGTATTGCCAGGTCAGCAGAGCATCGGTCACCGCTGATGGTTATGACCTAAACCCAGAACTGATACCGCAAATCGTCAGCACCATTAAGAAGCTGGGCACTTCACCTTACAAGATAGAAGTGCAGGGCGGAGAACCGCTTCTCAGGTTCGATCTCGTCCAGGCAATTTATGAAGAGTGTGTGAGTTCGTTAGGTAGTGATGCTTTCGAAATGGTTATTGCCACGAGTCTTTCAATACTCGATGAAAGCATCCTATCTTGGGTTAAAGAACGGAATATCACCTTTTCTGTCTCTCTTGATGGTAATGAAGCCGTCCACAATAAAAACCGTATCCTCACCAACTCTCGGGCTCACACTAAAGCTGTTACGGGCATTAGAAAAATCACTGAAGAACTGGGAGCAAACCGGATAGCTACTGTAACTACAGTTACAAAAGAGTTAACAAAAGAGCCAGCTTCCATAGTGGATGCTCATCTGTGCCTTGGCCTCACTGACATGTTTATCCGTCCAGTAAGTCCCTATGGTTTTGCTCAGAAGCAGAGCTTCACTTTTTCAATGCTTGAATATTTTGAGTTTTATAAGAAGTTAATGCAGGAAGTATTGCTTCAGAACCAGAAGGGCATACCCGTCGTTGAGCACTCAGCCTCAATCCACCTCAAGAGAATTTTCAATCCAGGCTTCAGTGGTTATGCAGATCTGAAATCACCAAGCGGAGTAGTGCTGAACTGCATCCTCTTTAACTATGACGGTAAAGTCTACGGTAGCGACGAAAGCCGTATGCTTCAGAAAGTAAACCCCGAAGCAGATTTCAGTGCTGGAGAATTTGCTTCACTCTCATTCAGTAGCAACGAATACTACCGTTCCGTCCTTTCCTCTTCATTTAACTTTGCCATGCCCGGCTGTGATACATGTGCCTATCAGCCTTTCTGTGGTGCAGATCCTTGTCAGAACATAAGTGTTCATGGTGAACCTGTTGGAGACAAGAGTCGTTCCACTTTCTGTCAGTATCATAAAGGGATGTTCCGCTTCCTTCTGAACGAAATTTCTCAGGATGGGCCAATGGCTGAGATGCTCAAAAGGTGGGCTTATGTCTGAGGTGCTGAGAAACGATATTTTCAGGTTTTCATCAGACTTACCAGTTCAACAGGGCTTTTATCGCCTGTGTAAATCAAAGCCCGAAAATCCTCAGTTTTATCTGCCAAATTTGCTGATTACTAAAACTAAGTTTCATTCAAGACTGCCTGCATATTTTGCTGATTCCGTAGCAAGCAAATACCTTTTCGATTCGATAGAAGATGGCGATATTGGGATCGTCAACAACGGAAATATGCTCCGGGTGGTTCTGTCCCGAAGAGCAAACCATAACACTGTCCTTATCACGGAAAGGTGCAACAACAGTTGCCTGTTTTGTTCTCAGCCTCCTAAGACAGGTAACGATGACTGGCTTCTCAACCAGTCAGCTCTCGCTATCGCTTCTTTTTCCCTGAATGGAGTAGTAGGGGTAAGTGGGGGAGAGCCTCTACTCTATGGAGAAGACTTTCTGCACTTCCTCGATTTCATCATCGAAAATGCCCCTGACACAGCACTGCATGTACTAACCAATGGACGGAAGTTTGCGGATGTCAGCTTTACCCAGCAAATGAAAGAACGAAGTGAAAAAATCAAAATCACTTTTGGCATTCCACTTTATTCTTCAAGAGCAACAGTGCATGACTACTTGGTCGGAAGCGAGGGAGCATTTAATGAAACAGTCAGGGGACTGATCAATGCAGGTAACTCAGGAATCAACATCGAATTGAGGGTCATCCCTACTCAGGCAAACTATACAGAGCTTGATGACATCGTAGAGTTAGCTGGTCGTGTCTTCTCCAACATTAACCAGATATCTCTGATGGGGTTAGAGTCAATTGGATGGGCCCGTAATAACTGGTCATCAATCTTCATAGAGCACGACAACTATAGTGAACGAATCCTTTCTGCTGTAGACACTGCACACAGATCAGGTATCCCTTTTACCATCTTCAATTACCCGTTGTGCCACCTTCCTGAAAGGGCATGGAATTTTGCAACTCAGTCGATCTCTGACTGGAAAAATTACTATCCCAAAGAATGTGATGAATGCACTCAGAAGTCTTCTTGTGCTGGTTATTTCAGTTCATCAAAAGGCCGTTTTCATCAACCTCCGAGACCAATAATATGAAAAAGTTTAATTTCGCTGCTCTGCTTCCGGGATTTTTGGCTCTTAACAATTCTGTCTGGGCGAGTGATTCGTCTACTGGTGCCAGTGACTTACCTGGTATGACCCTGAATGAACATGATTTAGTGATAGCTCCGCTCAACACCGAAGTGCCGTTCTACATCGCCGGACACAGAAGTCACAGTTCTCATCGTAGCCACAGCTCACACCGTTCCTCATCAGGCGGTGGTTACTATGGTGGAAGCACTCCTTACTATCCCAAAACATACAGCTCACCTAGTACTTCCGACTCATCCAATTTAGGAACTCGTTCGTCATCATCTTCATCTTCTGTCCGTTCACTTCGTTCAAATGACTCTGATACCTCAACCACAACAAATTCAGCAGGAACAACAGGTGCCAATCGTGCAAGTAGTGGGCTGACTTCGGATACAGAAAAACGTAAGCGATTAATTATGAGAGTGCAGTTCGCTTTACTCGATAAAGGTTTCTATAGCGGTAATATTGACGGGAGCATGGGTCCTGCAACAAGGACAGCAATAAAGAATTATAGAGTTGCAAATGGATTGCCTACTCAAGCAAGAGAAACATTAGATACTCAATTATTGAACTCTTTAAATATATTGGCCCGATAAAATATTGGGGATAAAAAGAATGAAGATAAAACTGTCAATTTATAAAACAAAAAGATTTACAGATGACATTGATCAAGTTTTGAATCTAGAAAGAGTCAAAAGGCCTGTCGAATTCGAGGTGGAGAATGCCCGAGTGTACCTTTATGCAAAGCAAGTGGTGGATCCAACACAACCTGAATGGACAACTTTATTCACAAGCCAAAGTACGGACTTAGAACCCGATTTCTTCGGTATGAATAGTAGCACTGGTGCAGTATTAGTTGTTGAGGTTGATAATACAAGGTATCTTATTCCGTTCGGAACTGGCCATCACTTAATTAATGATGATCGTATCGTCAAAGGTTTTGGACTTAAAACAACCTTGAACTGTATTGAGCATAAAAAAATTCGTAGCTTGGATAAAGGCAGTCATAACGAAACAAATTTGCTAACTCGTAGTCAGAGCAGTAAAGAAGTTGATATATACAATCTTAAAATAGATTCTGAGATGGATATTCTCACGACACTCACAGGCACTTCCACTGAAGATGTATTAGGAAATAAAATAACAGGAAAAGATGCGTTTATAATTGTGCCTGATGTAGACATAAAATCAATCCCTGGATTATTAACTAAAATAGACTCAATTTATCTGTTACCTCTTCCCGAAGAATTCGAATGGGTTAATAATATCAAAGAAGCTGATGAAGCTGAAATTGAGATATTGGATTCAATTTTGATCGATTTAATGAAAGAAAGGGACTTCAGTGATATTTGGTTAGGTGAGCCAGAAATTGTGGATTGGGAAAACCAAATAGGCTATTGTTTCGAGAGGAAACAAAGAAGTGTTATTTATGAAAGCTTATCAGTAAATCATATATGTGAGTATTTTGATGGGAAAAATGCTGATATAACTGTTGATGAACTTAAAAGAAGTTGTTTGCATGTGTTGAATGCCGATTACGAAGCCATAAAAAAATGGTCTTTGTATAGATGTATTTATGCTGAAATAAAGGAAGGAGATCAGAACTATATTCTGCGAGATTCCATATGGTATGTTGTAGATAGAAAGTTCGTAACGAACATTGATGATGAAGTAAAAAAAATATTAAAATATGAGGAGTCAGATAAGTTCCCGGTATACTCCTATAAAAGAGAAGAAGATTACAATAAAAACGTGTGCCTATATGATAAATCATTTATACATATGGATCAAAAGTTTATTCATTACGGTGGGGGTAAAAGTAAAATTGAATTTTGCGATCTTATAAAAGACGCTTCAGATTTTATTCATTTGAAATATTATAGTGGTTCACAAAGTATGAGCCATCTTTTCTCACAAGGATTTGTCGGTTCTGAGCTTTTTATAAGCGATTCAGAGTTTCGCGCGAAGCTTAATGAGAAGCTTCCTGACCATATAAAATTAGCTGATCATATAGCACGACCTGATGCCAAAAATTATAAATTAGTTTTCGCCATAGCTACGAATAAACAACTCCCTGAAGATCTACCTTTGTTTTCAAAAATAAATTTAAAGAACTTTTACAAGAGTATCAGCAATTTTGGTTACGAAGTCAGGATTTGCAAAATAGATGTAGATCCTAAAATTTACAAAAAGAAATTATGTAGGCCTCAAAAGAACAAGCTTTAAGTTGATTATTTGATATCAGAGTTTTCTGTCAGTTAATTGAGGTAATCGCTTTAATCCCTGAGGAGTCAATGAAACACTTTCGGATTCTCAAGCATTTTCTTAATGTGAGAAGTAATAATCGTGAGATTTAAAAAATGTTCGAGCTGTAAATTTATTTAATATTTTGAGTATTAAAATGAATATGGGCTATTTATTTTTCGAGTCTCTCTGTCTTTTTTATTATCAGATTTATAATCTGCTTTCTTTCCATGTTGCTTTATAAGATACTCTGAAGATAAATTGTGATATAGATATGCCAAAATAGCGCTGGATTTTTTTCAAGCTTAATAATTAAGTTGGCACACTCTATTTGTCTCAAAGGAACCATTTTCTTCAAGGGTCTAAAAGTATAGGTCGGGAGATCTTTATCATTAATCAACTCTATCACTTTCGGGGATATGTCTTTTAAAACTGACAGGCTCGATTTCAGAGGCTCAACAATTATATTCAATGCTGTACAAAGCATTTCAACAGGAACTCCTACTCTTACAGCTTCTTTTTGACCTGCTCTCGGTTGATTAATAAACCCCGATGTTAGTCATCTCTTCATCTGACCCTGACCCCGAATATGATACAGGCATAATCAGGAATAACCGGCTTCAGGTTGGTTGCTTATTCTGGCAACCGGCAGACGTTTCGGCAAATTCGGATGGGGTCATCCAGCCCGAAAATCGTAGCATTAGCAACCTAAAAGATAAGCAGAAGTCAAGCTCGCGTAATCTCTCGATCTCCCTCACGCAAACGTCCTATTCGGATGCGCACCGTTTCCGGCATCGCACTCTGATTCTCCTCCCTCAGCCCCAGCATCATATTGCATCCATTGAACAACCCGGCATCGCCCAGCCGCGGCATTGGCAGCAATCGGGTGGGAATCGTCAGCCAAAACCGCAAATCGTAGTCACAGCCCAGATACGTACGCAGTAGCGCCATCACATCCTGTCTGAGCTGTCCGTCAGGCATCCAGCCCTTTGCCTCATCAGGATCGTCTGTTGAAAGCTCGACCCGTGAGCAGTAACCGACTACGCAAGTTTCATCACCCAAAATCGGATTCTGATCGAGCGTCATGCCGCTGAGCATTGAAAGTCGGGCGCGTTTCGCCACCGGCATCGTCACCGGATGTTGTGCGAAAACCTCAACTTTGGTGTTCGGTGCCTGGCTGTTGATCACCGCTGCAATACCTTCAGCAGTGTGCGTGGTATGCAGCAGCGGTTTAAGTATCGCCAGCAGGCGTGATGACGGCTGATCGCCGCCGTGGGTAATGCCGGTTAGCGCCATCAGGCTTTGCGAAACCGTATCGGTACCGCCTGGCTCAAAGGTTGCCGGATAGCTGTACTTGCGCCAGATGCGGTAAAACTGCGTCATCAGCCGATGATTGAAGATATCCAGAAACGCGGCCATCGCATCAGCGCCGTCACGTCCCTGGTTGATGTCATTAATGATGCTGGTGGGCAGCGGCGAATCCACGCCGTACAGGCCGAAGAAGTTGGTTCGGACCGTTGGTATCGCATCAGGGTTATCGGCGTCAATTTCCGTGCGTTTTAGCTCCCCGGCGGGAAAGCCCAGATGCGGATTGGGACGAAAACGCACTGGGTCACTTTCTGGCGTGCGGCCCGTGCCGAGGCGGCTGCCGGTCGTTTGCTCAAGCAACTGGCAGAAGCGGTAGAAGTTGTACTGCGCGGTCTGGTCATTGCCGTTATCGTCTAGCCAGAACGGCTTTTTGTTTTCTTCGCTCACATCAGCACCCTGTCAATGCGCCGCTCCGGCCAGGCCCACTCGGTGCCCGACGCGGTCAGCAGCACCGTCAGCTGGGTAAAGCGCATCACGCTGGCGTACTGCGTCAGGAACTGTTCCAGCAGCTCGCAGAACAGGCGGGCATCGCCGGTGCCGCTGAACTGGGTTTCATCAAGCGCCACGCGAATACGCACCCCGTGCCAGTGATACAAGGCGTTATAGTCCTGACGCCAGCTGACGTGACGAATACCGCTGATGCGACGGCGGTTGTTATCGTCATTGCTCCAGTCAAACAGAGCCAGCACGGCTCGAAGGCTTGCAGCGTCGTTAATCATCTGGCTCAGCGCGCGCGGATGCAGCAGCGATATCACATGCCACTGATACAGCTGCGTGGTTGGCGGGTAGTAAGGCATAGAAGGGGGATGACGCGTTGTGCACTGCAACGTTAGGTTGCCGGTGACCGCGCTTCCATCAAATACGGCTTTCTCCAGCGCCATACGCGGATAGTTACCATTGGTGCAGGTGATGTTCATAAACAGCGTGGCATCATCCTCGCCCCGATCGGTCTCGCTTGCATCGCCACCCAACATCAGCAAGGTTTCATAAAGACCGCTGACACCACGCCAGATGCGCGTATGGAAATATCGCTCCGGCCACGACTCTTTGCGTTGCAACATGCCCCCTTTTTGCCGGAAGTGCCGATACGGCACATAACGCCGCTTATCCAGTGTTTCGCTGGCGGCAACTTCATCAACACTGTAAATCTCAGTGTGCTGATCGCGCAGGCGGTGAGGACGCAGACGATAATCGAGCACCGCAGGCTTCACCTTCAGCGGCTCGGCGTTCAGCGTAAACAAGTTAATCACCGGCACGCAATGAATGCGCAGCGCGTCTGCCGGCAGGGAAATATCATGCGGAAGCGGCTGACTAAGGTGAATATCGAGAAGCACCTCGCGGCAGCGTTCGTTGAAGAGAAGTGTGTTTAGCCCCGAAAGAGTAAAGAAGGCGTAGCGAGCCGGAAAACTGAAATATTCCAGTAGCGGGCGCACTTCACCACAGAGTGCAGGACTGTCGCTTTCCGGCCAGACCGGACGCCAGTGCTGTTGCCAGCGGGCACGGATGTCGCCACTAAATGGCTGCGGATCGGGGTTATCACTCTGCGGCAGGCGAAAAGTGATGTTGCGCAGATGACAGGTCAGCGCATGGTATAGCAGCGACTGCACTGGGCGATCTCCGTTGATATAAAGCGGAATATCACTGAGATCGACCTGGCTCGTATCGGCCTGAGGGCTGAGTGTAAACCGCAGGGAGATCATCTGGTGTCCATCGGGATGGAAGGGCGTCGTTATCTCGCCCAGCGTCAGCGGATGCAATTTCAACGCATCGGTCGTGCGATAAGGGCAGCGCAGGCCAGTGATATCCATCGGTCGGGTCAGCAGCGTTGTACCTTCCGGCAGCACCGCATCACGTACCTGAGCGACGCTATCGGGCGTAAGTTCCACCACAGACATTGATGGCAGCGTGCGGTTCACCACGGGCAGCAGATGCCCAAGCAGCGGCTCCGTCAGCTCCGGAATATCGTCATCAATCTTGCGACGCATCTGCGCCATCATCAGCGAAAAACCCTGAAACAGCTGCTCGACCGAGTCGTCCATCTTCAGAGATTTGCCGTCTACGCCCAGTCGCCGTCCCGCCTCCGGATACTGCTCCGCAAACTCCTGCGCAGCGGCTTTCAGATAACGCATTTCGCTGTCGAAATATTTCAGAAAATCATGGTCGTTCATGGTTCACCTACTCACCCAGCGTGAGTGCCAGATAACTCACTGAGCAGAGTGAAGCCAACCACAGCACCAGCAGTGAGATCATTGCCCGGTAAAACATGACTCTTGTTCCGTGCAGGCGATCAGCCATAGAACGCGGGCGGGCAAATTTTTTCGGCCATAGCTGCGCCATGCCTCGGTCAAACTCAGCAAGGTCGTCTTCGTTGTTGAGCAATGCGAAGAGCCGTTCATCGAGCCATAAACGCCAGCAGTAGTAGTGTGTGATGAAGAACAACACCATTAACGGCAGGCTCAGCGCGGAGTAGAAAAGGCTGAGTATCAGCGCCAGTGGCGGCAGTGTCAGCGCGGCAAAGTAGCGCCAGCTTGCCAGATGAATTTGCACAATTCGTTTGGTCATCATGATGTCTGACATAGCTGTTCCTTGCTAACATAGGCGGTATCACGCGAAATACGGGTTGATGAGGTAGACACTACCAGCAGGCCATCCGGCGCGTCTGGCCACTCTTTACCTTGTGGCGAGATCACCATGCCCGGACGGATATCCATGCCGTTGCTCATACCGTCGAAAGTGACCTGCTCGGTGATCAGGCGTTCCTGGCGACATCTGACAAACCACTGTCCCTGTTCCGGTAGAGTCTGGTACTCCTTGCCCAGCAACTGATAGTTTTCACCATAGCGATACAGCTCTCCCGTAAGCGCAGGCTTATCAGGATCGGTTTCCGCTTGCGCCTGCATGTCATTTTGCGCGTTGCGGTAATACTCATCATTGAGTCGTGTGCTGGCGGCAACGGATTGGCGATTAACGGAAATATCCCAGAGAGATTCCAGGCCGCCATCAAATAACCCTGACGGATGGCGAAAGACGATGCTTTGCTCAGCACCATAGGCCTGCGCGCTGTCACCGAGAACCAGCACATCACGGTGGTTTTCTTCATCCCAGGTGAAGTAATAAAAGACACCAATGCGCGACAGATGACGCTCTATAAAGGCGAGATCGCTCTCCGCATATGAGATATAGAAATCGCGAATCGGATATTGAGTATTCAGGCGAAAGTGATAATCCAGCGAGGAGTATTCCCAGCGTTTAAGGATATCCTCTACCGCACCCGGTACACTTTTATGCTGGTAAACGGCATAGGTCAGGCTGTTTTTTAGCAGCGCAAGGCGCGATTCTAGCGTTACCACATAACGTGTTTGGTCAGCAGAGGATTCGCACTGCTGGAAAGCGGTAACTACACCGCGCAAAATGCGGGGTTCCACTGACTGCCAGGGTTGGCCGTCAGGGTAAAACAATAACTGGGCCGTGCTGTTAATCAGAATATCGGCGGGAATATCGCGTGTAGCGCTAGTGAATTCAATACTGTACTTCCACGGCGAATTTAATGCCTCTTCACCGCTAAAACGCAGCACCGACAAAAGAATATCAGGACGCTGATTTTTCAGCGTCTGGATGCTCAGTTGATAGTGGCTGTATATTGGCGTCTTGCCAGCCGTAATCACAAAATCCTTCTTGCCCATTTACAGATTCCTTCCTGAAATTTGTTTGCCTGAAGCCTACCCTTTGACTAACAGATATTGCAGATGACCGTTCATGATGAAAGTGGCGACAGTAATGGCAACCAGCACACTGCTGCGAATAAGCCACGGAGAACGTTGCCAGAAAGATGTTTTATGTTTCGAGCGCTGGATAATTATTGCTGAGTCGGCAGATCCAATCTGCTTTGGCAATAGCGCTTTTAGCTGCTGCATCAGCAACTGGCGCTCCTCATCGTCTTCCGTTCGGTATTTTCCGGCATAACCCAAATGCAACATTCTGTAGTAGCAGCTAATGGCGGCTTGAGCTGTTGCAGGTTCACGAAGCAGATTTTTGACGCGGTCAAAGAATTGCTCACCACCAATGAGGTGCCCGAGAAAGTGCCCCTGCAAAGGTGTGCGTTTCCACCAGGCAGAGATATCAGCTTCCGGAATGGTCATGATCAGTTCGTCGAGAAACACGCAGTGCGCAAATTTGATTTCTTCGCAGAGAGAAGCGGATGCTCCCGCTGTCGTGAGGTGATGCTGAACCTGTTGAATCGTATTGAAGCAGCGCTGGTAGAGTGCATCATCAACCGTGATGGATTGCCCATTACGGATCGCGAGCGCCAATAGCCAGGTATCCTGCATCAGCTCATCGAGAGTATTCGCTGTGATGTTGTGTTGTGAAAACGTCATGGGCACCTTCCTGGTAACGCCTGAGCATTGTTAATCCATTAATCCAATTACCGATTTCAATCGAGAAATGGCTGTTGCTCACGCTGCTTACTTACCCGAGCAAAGGTGGACTCGCTGCCCTCAAAGAGCGATCTCCACCTACCAACGGCCCTGAGGATATTACAAGGAGTGATAGTTGATCAAACTAACAATTTGAGTTTGTGAAACAGGATTCCAATTTTCAGCAAGGATTTACCCTCGACATTACTAGTAATCCTAACGCGATTCAGTTACTGCGGTTTTTTATTTTACATTCTGATTTTGAAAGATTTTTGATAATTCAATAAAGGGGAAGTCTGTTCTGCGTGAGTAATCATGCGGTGTGAAGATGTGAATGTTAATGATGAAAATAACGATCGATAAAACGTGATTACGTTAACAGTTTTGGCAGGTTAGGGGACATTGGCAATGTCGATAAGGTCCATCAAAAATTTAAGGGGCTGATGTAGAATTGGTATCGCTAAAGTGCGTTGGCAATACACCCCACCACTCAACGTCGTTAAACTACTGCTGAAATATTACTGCCGTTTTAACTCGTTCTTTTTAAGCATTAACTTTTCAATCAACTCATCCAACCCGCTCTCAACCAGCATCTCCACCGCATCACTCCTTGTCGTTTCACTCAATCGCACAACCTGGTCGATTTTCCTTAAAACCGACATACGCAACGACAGTGACACCGCTTTCTTTTTCTCTTTATCCAGAAATACCCGGCTGACGGTTTCGCTCTGTTGTAGTTCGGCATTGAGCTTAAGCGCTTCATTAATATGGCGCAGGCTTTTCTTATCGAGTTTGCCGGGTTCAGTGAGTTGGTAGCAATGGGTGAGGCGGCTGTATTTGATCTCCGCAGACCAGGATTCACGCAGCTCTTTTAGCGCGCGCGTCAGCGTGGGTTCGGAGCAGTCGAGCGAAGCGAGAATGCGGCTGGATGCGACCGGTTTGCCGCTGCTGAGCAGCGAGGCGAGCATGAATACGCGTGTCTGTCGGGTACTGAGTTGCATGGTCGATGAGGCCTGCGTTAGTGGTCAATGGTTGGTATCGCCCTCCTGGCAAATGGTTTTCGACAGTATCAGAGGGTATTTAAATATCAGGTAAATAGGGTGCGAAAATTCCTACGTCCGGTTTGCGATTGGGTGGTAACGCGGTGGGCATGAATGCCCACCCTGCGGGGGTTGTCAGGTTACCAGCATCAAGGCGCCGTCTGAGCGGGTATCGGGTGCGATGCCATATTCCTGCGCGCGGGCCAGGATGGCGGCGGCCCAGCGGCGATGCGTCGCCGGTTCACACATCGCGCCCTGCGATTTGAATACCGCCTGGCTTGAGTTGAGGATGCGGAAGGCATCCGCCTGATCGCTGGCGGAAACCATCAACATCTCCTGAATCTTGCCGATCTGGCTCGGATGAATGGCGGTTTTGCCCACCAAACCGTGCGCGATATCCAGCGCCAGTTCCTGATCCATAATCTGCTGATCGTCGATGTGCTCGCACACCGGCGCGGTCAGCGCAAAATCCCGCGATGCGAATACCGCCACCAGCATTTTAATGGTGTAACCCATCGGGCTGTCATACAGCGTGAAGTGGCGTGAACGGCGCAGCGACAGCACATTCATCAAATCGTTACCGCCGATGCGCAGGGCGATCACGCGCTCGCGGCAGGCATGGTTTTGCAGCGTGAGGGCCAGCTCGCGCATCGCCACCACGTCGAACACCTCTTCGGTTTCCAGCGTTGGCATCATGCACAGATGGCTCGGTTCGAGAATCTGCCACCACGTCGGCAAGGAGCCGGCGGTGAATTTCGGCAGCACAAAACCATCTATCGCGCTGAGGTTGAGGTTTTCCACCAGCCACGCGCCCATCTCGCTGTTACGCGGACGGATAAATACCAGCGGCCACTGCGCGTTGCCATTGGCGCGCTGTTCGGCATTCAACACATTTAGGATTTGCTGGAGATTGTGCAGCGCCTGCGGCAAATCCGCATCACTGACCGCATCTTCCAGGCAGATCACCAGCGAGCGCAACCCGCTGATTTTATTGTGCAGAATGGCATCGACGATATCGCTGCGCACCGCCGGCATATACAGCGTTGCGCCCAAACGCCACGGAGAGAGACGGCTGTTCATCACAGCACCTTTTTGATTATCGTCACGGCGCGGTATTGCCCAAGATCGGCTCCCGCTTCTGTGATGGTCAGCCCTTTTTGTTGGGCAAGATAGACCAGCAGCGCCACGTCGGGATCGTCCACCGAACGGACCAGCACCTGATCCGGCACGCGACGCAGCACGGCGCGCGTGGCTTCGGCGATGCCCGGCTTGATGCGGTTGATGCTGTTCACCTGATAACGTGCCGCCAGCATGGCGATCACCGCTTCACTTTGCGCCACACGTTGTTGTTGATGCTGCGGATCCTGCTGGCAAGCGGGCAGGGCGCTGATATCCAGCGATCGCGCGTATTCAGCTACGGTGTTCACCAGCTGCTGGCTGCAATCGTATTGCGCCAGATGGTCGCACTGCACGCAGCCGTGCAAGCCCGATTCAGACCACAATGAGCGCGAGATCAAACCTGAAACCGGCGCGCCCATAATGCCAAACGGGATCAGCCAGTCATCATCGCTGGCCGAAAGCCACGCCCGACCGCACGGATCGGCCAGCACCACCAAGCGCGGTTGCGCTGGATAGCCGGGACGATGTTCGAGGCTGCGGATCAGCTCGCCGGTGATGGCGCCTTTGCCGGTCCAGCCATCAACGAAGACAATGCCTGCGGTGCCGTGGCGCGCTTCGATGATCTCCAGCGCGGCCTGATCAATGCCACGATCGCGGATGATGCTGATGCCGTAATGGTACGATTCGCGCCCCATCGCGCGCAGCGCCTGTTGCAGCATCACGCCGAGCGGCACGCCCGCGCGCACTAAGCTTGCGAGCACAATCGGCGTGTCGCCAAACTGTTGTGCCAGCGTCCGCGCCAGCATGGTGACTTCTTTCGCCAGGCGTCCGGCACCTTCATCAAGCGCGCGGGAAAACAGCTCAAGGTGCCAGCGCGTCGGTTCCGGTTCCTGGCTCAACATCTCGGAATAGTGACGCGCGCCGGATTGGATCAGCTGCTCTTTTTGATCCACCGGCGTCATGTCGATCTCAACTGGCTTCAGCAGAAATTCGACGTCGCCGGCTTGGTAGGATCCAGAGAAAGGCAAATTATTCACCATCTTATTGTTCTCCGAATATTGCCTGGTTGATGCGTTCGGCAAACTGGCTCTGACGCGGAATGCCGTACCAGCTGCACAGCTTCATAAAACGGTGATCGCTCAGGCTGTCGCCGAGGCCAATCACCGGGAAAACGCCGCGCTCGTGACGCAGTTTATCCAGCAGGTAGCTGACGGCTAAGCCTTTTTCCACCACGTTCGGCAGCCAGGCGACGTTGTTGCTGTTGCGATGGATGTAATAGCCGGCGGTAGGGAAGCGTTGCTCGATTTCATCGGCGATGGCGTAAAGCTCTTCGAGGCGCGTGCTGTCGCGGTGCTTCATCACCAGATAGATCGGCGTGACGCCATATTCATAGTTGATGCGCGCCCAGCCGTTGATGTCGCGCTCTGCCATCAGGTCGGTGATCGCCTGCTGCATCGAGAGCAGCGCTGGGCCGTACGGCGTCAGTTTTTCCAGCATCTGCGCGCGCCATGCGGCATCTTCCTCGCCTTGCGGATTAAGGATCACCGCGCCATGGGTGGTAACCGCCCACGAACGGAAAGGGATCTGCACGCGAGCGATCTCTTCGGTGCCGCGCGCGGTGACCGGGATCAGATCGGCTTGCTCGATCATCCAGTCAACCAGCATCGACTGCTCTTCGGTCATAAAGCTGCGCGGCTGCAGGCTGAGATCGAGCGCGCCAGTACGGAACGGCTCAAGATCCAGCTCGTCCACCATTTTGCGGCGCGTTTGAAATAGCGTGTCGTCAAGGTCGGAAAAAATCACCGGTTTATTCATAGCTGATCACCTCCACCTGTGGCGCAACCTTGGCCAGTGCCGTGGTTAACAGCGGATCCACGCTGTCGACCGGCGTTTCGATGCACAGCAAAATGCGGTCAAATTGCTGATGCGCCACGTTATAAACGAAGTTGGCGATGCCGAGACCGTAGTTATCACCGAAGGCGATAGCTGATTCGATGGCAAATCCGGTAGCGATTGGCGAGCGCGTGGTGGAGCTGTATTTCACCTCTGCGCCTTGTGCCGCCAGACGTTCAGCCAGCAAGAAGGGTTCCCAGACAAATTCGCTGCTGCCGAGCACGAGAATTTTCTCTCCCGGCTGCGCCTGAATCGCGCGGCCTAAATCGCCCGCTGGCGCTGCCATACCAAGTCGGCCCCAGCGCTGTTTGCCGGTGATGGGCACGGTGGCGGCATCGTTAAGCACCATCGCTGGCATCGGCGGCAGTGCGGCGTCGGGATCCTGCTGCCAGTGCCAGTCGCCTTGCACCAGCGACACGCTGCGCACCGGCACCGGACAGCGCGCGGATAACGCATCGCCGCTCCAGTCGGTGAGCGTGACGGCGATAACCTGCTCGATCTGCGTTAAGCCGCCGTCGTTGCGCAGCGCTTCGAGCAGGTTAATAAAGGTGTTGCCGGTGGTGGCTTCGTCATCAATCATCACCAGCGTGCGCGCGTTGAGCACGCGCTGGCGCAGCTGCGCATCATCGGGCAGGTAGATCAGATGATCGGTGGCGTGGCTGTGATTTTCTTTAAACTCGCACAGCAAATCCGCCTGCTGCGGATGACGCGTTGAGGTGAGATACACCGGCTCCCTGACGCGCTGGCGCACTTCATCAAACACGCCTGCGCCGAGGCCAACGGCGGTTTCCGCCATGCCGATAAACAGCACCGGACCGTCAGAAAACGGCGGGAACTGCTCCGCCAGCTGGCGATACACGGCGCGCATTTTCTCCGGCGCCACCGGGATGTGGCGGCCAAGCACTTTACTGACGAACAAAAAAGCGCGCTTGGGATTGCGGCGCTCGGCGATCTCGAACAGATCGTCGATGGCGCTGATGCCGCCGGTTGGCGTGACGCTCAGCGTGCCGCATGACAGCGTCCTGCTCCAAAGTGTGGTCATGGATTGTTCCTTATTGAACCTGGTTGGACAGGACGGGGTTGTACGCCACCACGTCGCTCAGCGCGCGGACGGTGGCTGGCGTGAAGTCGCGGCGGGCGTCGTCAATCACCTGCTGCTGACTGATCAAGCCTAGCTGGCGCAGGGCAAACAAGCCGGGAAGATTGACGCCGCTGAAGCGGGTATAACCAATGCCGCCGGAGGGGCGCATATTGATCTCCAGTAATAGCGGTTTGCCGCTGGCGTCATTGCGCGTCTGCACGTTGATCAATCCATCCGCGCCCATCGCAGCGGCACAGGCTAGCGCCAGCTCAAAGGCTTCGCCGCGGTTTTCCAGATACTGCAGCGCCCCTTCTTTGCGGCGCGCCACGGCGGCCAGCACCTTGCCGTTTTCCGCCAGCATATCAACCGAATATTCCGGGCCCGGCAGATACGGCATCAGGACCAGCGGCTCCATGCTGTCGGCGGCCTCCAGCGCCTGTAAGTAATATTCGGCTTTCACCCGGCGTGCGTCGGGATGGGTAAACGGCGCCATCGGCGAGACACTTTCATCAAACTGCCAGAATCCCATGCCATAAATACCGGTAACCGGCTTTACGCACAGCGGCAGATCGCCAAAGGGTTTACCGGCGATCAGCTCACGCAACTGTACGGGTGAATCCACGCGCAGTGAAGGCACCACCGGCAAATTCAGGCTTTTCATATGGTGGGCAAACGCGACTTTGTCATCGGCCAGATCCAGCATCGCAACATCGCGTGCGCCGGTGGTTAAGCGCGCACCGCTGGCTTCGATAGCGGCGCGATGGGCTTCAAACCAATGAGCATGTCGACCGGTATGGATCGCCTGAATGGCATATTTTTCTACGGTGGAAAGAATAAATTCGAGGCGCTGATTAACATCACCGGGTTCAATTAATGCATGATCCGCCAGAGAAAGTATTTCATTACGCGATTGGCGATGTGATGCATAAATCGACACGTTGTAGTTATGTTTTTTAACTGCAGATGTTATGCCATTAATTATATCGCGCTGGGAGGATAAACCTTCCATTAGCCAAATTTTGTGAGACATTTCTAATTATTTCCGCAAGAGGCTGGTGGCTGGATTATGGTTTGCGAGTTTATTTCTCACTTCGAAATGAGTCAATCATAATATGATTTTTTACCCTAACGTAACCTTATGAATTTTAATGTAAAGAATTGTCATGTTTAGTGCGTTGCTGGTTCGGGCTGGATTCTTTTAAGTTGTTCTTCTGCAAGGATTTATTGTATTTCATAAAATTGCTGTGAAAATTAATGCTGAACATGAATATCCTCATGTTATGATTTTGCCCTCATGGAATTTGTTGCAAATATAAAACCCTTTTCAAACCTGTTTGAAGGAATTATGACATGGTTTCATTAAGCAAGAATCAGACGGTTTCACTCAGCAAACAAACCGCTTCGCTGAATAAATTACATTTCGGCTTAGGCTGGGATCCCATTAAAAAGAAAGGCTTCATGGGCAAGCTTTTTGGTGGTGGCAGCGATTCCATCGATCTGGATGCCAGCTGCGTATTATTGGATCAATCTGGTCATGCCATTGATACCATCTGGTTCCGCGCATTAACCTCTAAATGTGGTGCGGTGAAACACAGCGGCGATAACCGTACTGGCGAAGGCGATGGCGATGATGAAGTGATCAACGTTGAGTTGTCACGTTTGCCTGCCAACGTTGAGTATCTGGCGTTCACCGTGAACAGCTTCCAGGGTCAAACCTTCAACGAAGTGGAAAATGCCTTCTGCCGCGTGGTGGATCAAAACGGCAAAGAGCTGGCGCGCTATGAGCTGACTGAGCAAGGCAGCCATACCGGCATCGTGATTGCTTCGCTGCACCGCAACGGCGGACTGTGGGACTTCACGGCGCATGGCCGCGCGAGTGCCGGCCGTACCATTGACGCGATGCAAAACGACATCGTTGCCGCAGTGGTGCGCTAATGAATATGACGCCGGGGAGCAATGCTCCCGTTCCCGCTAATCTGCTGACGGTGCGCGTACTCGCTGGCGCCGCCGTTGATGCTTCGGCCTTTCGTCTGTTCGCCAGCGGCAAAGTCAATGGCGATGCCGATATGGTGTTCTACGGTCAGCCGGATAACGATGACCGCACCATCAGCCTGAAAAGCGAAGGGCACAACTCCGCCTTTTCGGTCGATCTCACCCGCCTGCGTCCTGACGTGCAGAAAGTGGCCTTTACCGTTACCTGTGACGGCGGCCGCAACGTGTCGGGTTTGCAACGTCTGGCGATTCAGGTGGAGCAGAGCGGTGAAGTGTTGCTGAATGGCAGCGTGGAGCTGGTAGGACGTCAGGAAGCAGCGTTGATCCTCGGCGAACTTTACCGCCGTAATAATGAGTGGAAATTCCGCTTTATTGCGCAGGGTTTCAACGGCGGCTTAAAGCCGCTGGCGGAACATTTCGGTGTGGATGTGGCTGAACCCGCGCCTGCCCCAACGCCTGCGCCTGCACCGCAGGCGGCACCGGCTCCAGCACCGACACCCGCGCCGGCAAAAATCAATCTGAGCAAAGTGTCTCTTACCAAAGAGAAGACAGCCATCAGCCTGACCAAGCGCGATAACTTCGGTGAGATCCGCATCAATCTGAACTGGCACCGTGAAACCAGCAGCGGTGGCGGCGGGTTGCGCGGATTGTTCGGCGGCAACAAAGGCGTGGATCTCGATCTCGGCGCCTTCGTTGAGCTGCAAGACGGCTCGCGCGGTGTGATCCAGGCGCTGGGCGGCAATTTTGGCGCCATGCATGCCAAACCTTTCGTACACTTGCAGGGCGACGATCGCACCGGCGAAGTGACCGACGGCGAATGGCTGCACATCAACGGTCGCGAATGGAGTCAGATTCGCGAGGTATTAATTTTCGCCTTCATCTATCAAGGTGCGGCGAGCTGGGACAAAACGGATGGCGTAGTCACGCTGCACATTCGAGACCAGCCTCCGATTGAAACGCGTATGACTGAAGGGGAGAACCGCCGCAACATGTGTGCGATTGCTCGCCTGGTCAATGAGAACGGCAGTATCCGCGTCGAGCGTATCAATCAGTTCTTTAACGGGCATTCCGATATGGACAAAGCTTTCGGTTGGGGATTCAACTGGCGAGCCGGCTCCAAATAATAACAGACAGAGGATTCACTATGAGCTTTTTCAACAAGGTCAAAGGGGCATTTAATTCCGGCCGCGATGAATTAACCAAACAGGTTAGCCGCTTTAAGAACAAGAAATTTATGCAAGGCACCGTCGCGGTTTGCGCACGCATTGCGGTGGCAGACGGCGGCGTGAGCGCGGAAGAGAAGCAGAAGATGATCGGTTTTCTGCGCGCCTCCGAAGAGTTGAAAGTCTTTGATACCAATGAAGTGATTGAGTTCTTCAACAAACTGGTGAGCAGCTTTGATTTCGATCTGGAAATCGGCAAGGGCGAAACCATGAAGTACATCATGGCGTTGAAAGATCAGCCGGAAGCCGCACAGTTGGCGATCCGCGTAGGTATTGCTGTCGGTAAGAGTGATGGTGATTTTGATGCTGACGAGCAGAAAGCGGTGCGCGAAATCGCCGTCGCTTTGGGCTTTGATCCAGCAATATTTGGTCTGTAATTTTTTATCTTTTAAGGGGTCATCATGGTGTCTACGCACATTGGCTTCCCAACTGAAACAGTCGCGGTTTTCATCGCGCTGTCGGTGGGCGCTATTTTTATCGACCTGTTCATGCACCGCGGCGACAAGCCGATTTCGCTGAAAAGCGCGGCGCTGTGGTCAGTGTTCTGGGTGGCGGTGGCGATGGGTTTCGCCGGCTTCCTCTATATCCATCACGGCGCTGAAGTTGCCAGCCTGTTCGTGACCGGTTATGCGCTGGAGAAAGTACTCTCCGTCGATAACCTGTTCGTGATGATGGCGATCTTCTCGTGGTTTGCCGTTCCGGACCGCTATCGTCACCGCGTGCTTTACTGGGGCATCATCGGTGCCATCGTTTTCCGTGGCATCTTCGTGGCGATCGGTACCGGCTTGCTGAGCCTTGGTCCGTATGTCGAAATCGTGTTTGCGCTGATCGTCGCGTGGACGGCGGTAATGATGCTGAAAAGCGGCGATGACAGCGACGAGATCGAAGATTACTCGCAGCACCTTGCTTATCGCATGGTGAAGCGCTTCTTCCCAATCTGGCCAAAAATGCGCGGTAACGCCTTCCTGCTGAATCAGAAGGAAGTTGATGAAGAGCTGCAGAAGCCAGAAAACAAAGACGTAGCGATTGGTCGCGGCAAGAAAGCGGCGCTGTATGCCACGCCGTTGATGCTGTGTGTGGCGGTGGTTGAACTCTCTGACGTGATGTTCGCCTTTGACTCCGTGCCGGCGATTATCGCAGTAAGCCGTGAACCGCTGATCGTGTATAGCGCCATGATGTTCGCCATCCTCGGCTTGCGTACACTTTACTTCGTACTTGAAGCATTGAAGCAGTATCTGGTTCACCTCGAGAAAGCCGTCATCGTGCTGCTGTTTTTCATCGCGGTGAAACTGGGTCTGAATGCTACCGATCATATTTGGCATCACGGCTACAGCATCTCTGCTAGCGCCAGTCTGTTTGTGGTACTCGGCGTGTTAGCTGTCGGTATCGTGCTCAGCGTGATGTTTCCCGGTAAACCCGAGGAAAAAGAAGAGAGCTGATCTTCTGCCAGCAATGAGTCTGAAAAATCATTAACCAAGAGGTAATTACAATGAGCGTTTCTCTTTCTAAAGGCGGTAACGTTTCGCTGAGCAAAGCGGCACCAACCATGAAAAACGTCCTCGTTGGCCTTGGCTGGGATGCACGTTCCACCGATGGTCAGGACTTTGACCTTGATGCGTCAGCGTTCTTGCTGTCCGCCAGCGGTAAAGTCCGCGGCGATGCTGACTTTATTTTCTACAACAATCTGGTCTCTTCCGACGGTTCCGTTTCCCACACCGGTGACAACCGTACTGGTGCAGGCGATGGCGATGATGAATCGCTGAAAATTAAACTGGATTTGATTCCGGCTGACGTCGACAAGATTGTGTTTGTGGTCACCATCCACGATGCGCAGACCCGTCGTCAGAGCTTTGGCCAGGTTTCCGGCGCGTTTATCCGCCTGGTCAACGATGACGATCGCAGTGAAGTGGCGCGTTACGATTTGACCGAAGATGCCTCCACTGAAACCGCGATGCTGTTTGGTGAGCTGTACCGTAACGGCGCCGAGTGGAAATTCCGCGCGGTAGGCCAGGGTTATGCCGGCGGCCTCGCTTCGGTATGTGCTCAGTACGGTATCAACGCGTCTTAATTATCACGGGCAGCTTCGCGCTGCCCGCATCATCCAATTAAAAGCAGGAGCTTTAAAATGGCAGTTTCTCTGGTAAAAGGCGGTAACGTTTCCCTGACTAAAGAAGCACCCACCATGAATGTTGCCATGGCGGGTCTGGGTTGGGATGCACGTGTAACAGATGGTCAGGATTTCGACCTCGACGCGTCAGTATTTATGGTCGGTGACGACGGTAAAGTGCTGAGCGATGCCAGCTTCATCTTCTTCAACAACAAGCAGAGCGCTTGTGGTTCCGTTGAGCATCAGGGCGATAACCGCACCGGTGCCGGCGATGGCGATGACGAGCAGGTTAAAATTACCCTGTCTAAAGTACCGGCTGAGGTGAAGAAGCTGGTCTTCGCGGTGACCATTTATGATGCCGAAGCGCGTAAGCAGAACTTCGGCATGGTGAGCAACAGCTTCATGCGTATCTTCAATAATGACAGCGGTGCTGAAATCGCCCGTTTCGACCTGTCTGAAGATGCCTCTACCGAAACCGCGATGGTGTTCGGTGAGCTGTATCGCAATGGTGCCGAGTGGAAATTCAAAGCCGTTGGTCAGGGCTTCGCAGGCGGCCTGTCAGCGCTGGCTTCGCAGCACGGCGTGAGCGTCTGATTCAAAGCATTGCTAACAAAGCCCCGGCTGGTCCGGGGCTTTTTACTGTCTCAATAATGGATCAAAACGACTAAGTGCTTATTGCGTAGCGACGAAGTGTCAATCGGTCGCCATGAATGGTGCGCCTAAGGATCCAGACGCAGCATGCGCAGTTTTTCCATTGGCACGCGGCGTTTTTTCCACGTTGGATGGAAATGACGCCAGTGTGGATCCTGCGCGGCGGCCAGTAACTCAAAATCACCGCGCGTATCGCCCCAGGCGCGCAGGTGATAGTTATGCAGCGGGCCGTAAACGCTTTCCAGTCGCTTGACCTTTTGCCCGCAGCGGCAGTTATGGCCGGTAATTTTACCAGTAAGAATGCCGTCAACGACTTCTAATTGGGTACCGATTAGATTGATGCCCAGTCGCTCGGCGAACGGTTCTAACACCATCGCCGGCGAGGCGGAACAGATGGTCACTTCGGCGCTGGAGTTCACTTCGGCGGCAACCGCTAACAGCCCGGCTGGGCGCATTAGCTTATTCCAGTTTGCCGCGCAGAAAAGTTGCGCCTGCTGGCGAATCCATTGCTCCTCAACGCCGGTTAAAAAGGTGTGAATCAACACTTCTTTTAACTCATCACGCGTTAGCTTTTTCCGCATGCAGCGCAGCGTTGGGAATGCCAGTTTGGCAATTTTGCGTGCGAACGCGCGTTTGCCAAAGCTGAAGCGCAGAAAGGGGATGAAGCTGTCGTGAATGGTCAGCGTGCCGTCAAAATCGAAGACTGACAGAACCTGATTTTCACGCGCTAAGGAGGATTCCATGGACATGTTGTTCTCTTTTGTCGCAAGCCGTAATCAATGCCACGATGATAGCAAATGGCTGGCCGATATTCTCATGCGTGAATGCGGCTACCGATAAACGGTAGCCGTTTGAAACGCTTACTCGCGGATTTTGCCCTCTTCCTCGCGGGTTTTACCCTCTTCGATAAACTCTTCGTCAATCTCTTCAGAGTTCTCACGGTTATCGCGACCAGAAAGCAGATTCCAGCAGGCAATAAACAGCGCGGCGATCAGCGGACCAATGACAAAGCCGTTGATGCCGTACACTTCCATGCCGCCCAGCGTGGAGATCAGGATCAGATAGTCCGGCATTTTGGTGTCTTTACCGACCAGCAGCGGACGCAGAATATTATCCACCAGGCCAACCACCACCACGAAGAAGCCAATCAGGAACAGCGCTTTCCAGATGGCGCTGGTGGCGAAGAAGAAGATGGTTGCCGGTACCCAAACAATGGCGGAACCGACCGCCGGAATCAGTGACAGGAACGCCATCAAGGTGCCCCACAGCAAGCTGCCATCAATGCCGGTGATCCAGAAGGCGATGCCGCCCAGCACACCTTGTACCACCGCAACCACCACCGTGCCTTTGACCGTGGCACGCGATACCGCTGCGAACTTCATCAGCAGGTGATGTTTCACGTAGGTTGAAAGCGGCAGCGCTTCCAGAATCAAATTCACCAGCCAGGCGCCATCTTTCAACAGGAAGAACAGCAGATAGAGCATCACGCCAAAGCCAACGGTAAAGGTGAACGTCCCTTTACCGATCAGGAACACGCTGCCCGCCATGTATTGGCCGCCTTTCAGCGCAAAGCCAGAGAGCTTCTGCTGAATCTCCTGCGCGTTGTTCAGGTTGTTATCGGCGAGATAGTTGCGTGCCCAGGAAGGCAGATGCTGCAGCAGATCGGCAAACACCGCAGGGAACTGCGCGGAGTTGTTCTGCAGCTTGGTGTAGACGGTGTTAACTTCAACCACCATTGAAGAGGTGATCAGCGCCAACGGCGTGAACACCATCAGGCAGATAATCAGCAACGTAGCGAACGAAGCCAGGCCGTTGCGATCGCCCATTTTACGGCGCAGCAGCGACTTCAGTGGATGGAAGATCACCGCCAGAATCGCGGCCCAGAAAATGGCAGAAAAATAGGGTGTCAGCACATCAAAAAAGGCGAAGGTGACGATCGCCAAAATAACGATAAAGAAGCCTAAATTAAGTCCTTTAATACGCATTACATAGTCTCGTCAGTAGATAGGGCGAATGAACTATAGAACGCTTAACGGGGAAAGTAATGTTTTTAGGATCGATGGTTCGCTCAAGCTCGTGAAGAGAGCAGACATAGGATGTCCCGATTTGTCCGCCTGATGTCTGTTCACTGGCTGGCGCGGCAGCACTATTACGGTGATGATGGTGGCTGAAACTCACCGGAGGAAATCATGCTGGAACTACGTCCTAACTGCGAATGCTGCGATAGAGATCTGCCGCCGGCGTCGCTTGAGGCGCGCATCTGTTCATTTGAATGCACGTTCTGTGTGGCGTGCGCGGAAGGTATCCTGGCGCAGCGTTGCCCGAATTGCAGCGGTGAACTGGTGCGTCGACCGATTCGTCCTGCTGCAGCGTTAGCACGTCATCCGGCGTCCTCAACGCGCCATTTATCTTCTTCATGAGATAGTGAGCGTGCAAACCAATATTCTGCTCATGTAAACGTTTACCCTAAATAGTTTATCAGGCTGCCTCGTGATATTTAAACGTTACGCAAGCAGGGTAATTTTGAGCACGATAGTAATCACCGCCGTGTATTAATGTTGGTGATAAACAATCCGCGCCTAATAAGTAGCAGTAATTGTTAAATACTCATCAGGTTGCGCGTGCGGCGTGCTGAGATTATAAAGGTTTAAAAAGCAAATAGTGTTGTTTTTAAAGGGATATTAACCATTCTTGATAGCATGGATTAGCTGCTTGAATGCCTTATTGTTGTGTCTTTGCTGAATCTGGTCAGAGCACAGACCTTATTTATCCTGAAACAGCGTTCCTAAAATAATATTTCTTTCTATCATTTAGTTTTTGCGTATTTTTCTGAAAAATAGCCCTTTTCAAAAGAATTTTTCAATTTTAAATGGTATTGTTTGCTGGCAATGCTAGTGATGTGGCGTTGTGTGCTTCAGTTTTACCCTCACTTTTGCAGGGTTTACCCCTTTATGCAATTTATGGAAATTGAATTATCCTCCCGATCCTTGCGATCGGGTTTTTCTTTATATTTCCCGCTCTCGCCGCAATAAACGCTGATGCGTCTCTTCGATCCCGTTAATGTCAGAAAATACACAATCGTTAAGAAAGTGATAAGTTGACGTAATTTCCTGTAAGTATGCGGTTTTTAAGAGTTTTGGAAATGCTTTTCTGTCTCCAGTTAATCAATAGTAATGCTTAACGGCACAGCAACCGCCGTTATCATTGGAGGCAACACCATGAAAAAAACAACATTAACTCTTATTGCGTCATTTATTGCATGCAGCACACTGTTTTCTAGCGTCTCGTGGGCAGACGGCCCAGGTGACCAGCGCTGGCAGCCGCACGGCGGCGACCAGCATCAAGACCACGGACGTGGCCCGGATCGTGGCGGCGACCGCGGACCGGATCGCGGCAATCATCATGACCGTGGTCACGATCGCGGCCCCGGCCCGGATCGTCATGACCGTTATGCTGACCATCGTATGCCGGAAGGGCATCGTGACGGCGACCGCTTCGCCTGGGGCGGACATGACTTCCGTCGCGGCTATCCGGCACCGCCGGAGTTTCGTGGTCCGCATTATCGCGTAGATGACTGGCGTGACCGTGGTCTGTATGAACCACCGCGCGGTGAGCATTGGGCTTACATCGACGGTAATTACGTGCTGGTGGCCGCAGCAACCGGCATCATTACCGCGATTCTGCTCAACGGCGCGTTCAACTAATCTCCCCGGCGGATGGCTACGGCCATCCGTGTTTCTCTGCGCTTTATCCGCTCACCAGGTTATTCTCTCTACGACCCGTTTTTCCTTTCGATACGTTAAGGAGTGATGATGACCGTGGCAAAAATGGTGGCGGTGGATAAAGACGGCACCTTTCTCGACGACAATAAACAGTACAATCGCGCGCGTTTTAACGCCTGCTATCAGGAAATGAAGCAGCGCGGCATCAAGTTTGTGGTAGCCAGCGGCAACCAGTATTACCAACTCAAATCCTTCTTCCCTGAGATCGCCCACGAAATTGCCTTTGTGGCGGAGAACGGCGCGTGGATTATCGATTGTGATGAAGAGTTATTCTGCGGCGAGTTTTCTCGTCCGGATATTGATGCGGTGCTGGATACGTTGCACAACGGTAACTATCCCGAACTGCGTTACATCCTGTGCGGACGCGACAGCGCGTACTACTTCGAAGGCCTTGATGAAAAGTGGCTGGTGAAAATGCGTCACTATTGCCACCGCCTGAAGGCGATTCGCAGCCTCGATGACGTGGCGGGCGATAAGCTGTTCAAGTTTGCGCTGAATCTGTCTGATGATTACGTGGAACCGCTGATGGCGGACATTGAGCGTCTGCATCAGGGGGCGGCTGCCGCCACGTCCAGCGGTCATGGATCGGTGGATTTGATCGTGCCGGGCAACCATAAAGGTCACGGCCTCGATCTGTTGGGCAAACGCTGGGGCATCGAACGCAGTGAAATTCTGGTGTTTGGCGACGGCGGTAACGATCTCGAAATGCTGCAGCAGTCGGGCTTCAGCTTTGCCATGGCGAACGCACCGCAGAAGGTCAAAGATGCGGCCCGCTTTGAAGCGCCGGGTAATAACGACGAGGGCGTTTTACAGGTGATTGAGCAGATGCTGGCCGGCAAACCGCCGTTTGTCATCTGATCGTCATTTATAGCTGAATTTATTCTTTGCTTTGCCGATATTCGATTGTGACGGAACGCACAATTCGCCGCTGAGCGGCACTTCTTATCTCAATCGTTAATGCAGTCGGTTAGAAAGGATAAATTATGTTGCCAACCCGTTTGGCTGCCCGCATGACGCTGGGTGGCCTGCTATTACTGTGCGTCACCACCGCAGTCGTATTTTCCGTTCTGTTGTTGCGCGGTCAGCCGCGCGTCATCGAAGCCAGCCATACGCTGATTGAGCAGGCCGGTAGCAATCTGGTCAGCCAATTAAATCAGCAGCTGGTGCGCATTGAAGGCGAGGCCGTCAGCATGGCGCGCCTTGCTGAAGTGTTGCCGCACGATGCCACGCTGTGGCAGCAAAGCTTCCCACAAATCATCAACAGCAGCGGCAATAAAACCATTGCCGGCGGCGGCGTGTGGCCGGAACCCGATGCGTTTAGCGCCGGTGTGCAACGTCGTAGCTTCTTCTGGGCGCGACAGGGTGATGGCGAGCTGGCCTATTCCGATGACTACAACCTGCCTGCGGGCAACGGCTATCAACAGGAAAGCTGGTACAGCGCGGTGCGTAACGGACCGCGCGATCGTTGCGGTTGGTCGGAGGTTTATCAGGATCCGGTATCCGGTGTGAAAATGGTGACCTGCAGCGTGCCGTATGCGGCGGGCGATCGGTTTGCCGGTGTCGCAACGCTGGATGTGCAGCTGGATAATCTTGCGGGCTTTATGCAGCAGAAAGGGCAGGTGACGGGCGGTTATGCCTTTGCGCTCGATAGCGCGGGCAATCTGCTCTATTACCCAGGCCAGGATATGAAATCGCTCACCACCTTGAGCAGCCTGGCGGAAAAATCCAGCTGGCTGGCGCCGCTGGCCGCCCGTATCACCCAGTTGAAGGGCGATGGCGATGTATTACAACTGTCGGATTTTGCAGACGGCTACTTGCACAACAGCGCGCAGGTGACGCTGTTCCGCATGCCCGGCACCGGTTGGGTGATTGGCCTGGTAACGCCGGAAAGTGCCGTCAGCGGCCTGGCGCGTACCATGATGCGCGACATCTTCACTTTCCTGATTCCGGCGATGATCGTGCTGCTGCTGTTAACCTGGGCGTTTACCCAACGCATTGGCCAACGTCTGAAGGCGACGCACGCGGCGCTGGATGAGATTGCCAATGGCGATGGCGATTTAACCCGCCGTCTGACCAAAAGTGGGCGCGATGAGCTGGCGGATATTGCCGGTGCGTTCAACAGCTTTGTCGATAAGATCGCTGGCGTGATTACCCGCGTGCAGGGCAGCGGCGAAACGGTGGCGGCCAACGCATCGGGATTAGCGCACAGCAACACCGCGCTGTCGGAGAAAATCGCTGAGCAGGCTGCGGCGCTTGAGCAGAGTGCGGCGGCGATGGAGCAGCTTAACGCCACCGTGCAGCAAAACGCTGAAAATACCCGACTGGCCGATGCTGCCGCCGAACAGACCGCGCAGATTGCCCGCAGCAGCAGCGAAGTGATGGGCGAAGTGGTGAGCACCATGGGCGCTATTCAATCCTCGTCGCGCCGCGTGGCGGAGATTCTGACGGTGATTGACAGCATCGCGTTTCAAACCAACATCCTTGCCCTGAATGCGGCGGTGGAAGCGGCACGCGCCGGTGAGCAAGGGCGTGGTTTTGCGGTGGTGGCATCGGAAGTGCGCGCCTTAGCCCAGCGCAGCGCCACGGCGGCGCAGGAGATCAAAGCGCTGATTGCCGATTCCGACAGCAACGTGCTGGCCGGCAGTAAACTGGTGGAAGGCGCGGGGCAGCAGCTTTCGCAGCTGGTTTCCGACGTGCATAAAGTGAAGCAGGTAGTCAGCGAGATGCGCGTGGCCGGTGATGAGCAGAGCAAAGGTATCGCGGAAGTGACGCTGGCCGTATCGCAAATGGAGCGCGGTATTCAGCAAAACCTGATGCTGGTGACGCAAACCGCCGAAAATACCCAGGCGCTGCGTGATGAAGCGGCGCAGCTGGCGCAAGAGATGGCGATGTTTAAAGTGGCTGAGCAGTAAAAATCGGGCAGCGTCGGCTGCCCGTTATCATTTAGACGATGCGCCAGGCGGCGGCAATCATCTCGGTTAACGTCGGTGCATCGTAGCTGACCCAGCCGTTTTTGCTGTTGGCGCGCGACACAATCCAGTCAACGTCGGTGGCTGACAGCGTTGGGCCTTCTAACCAGAACGGCACGATCGCCTGCTGCTGGATCCAGGCTTTCAACGCCAGCGCGGGCGGCGCGGGATCGTCCGGCAGCAGCTGTTGGCCGAACTGCGCCATCAAACGTTGCTGTTCAGCATGCTCGGTTTCTGCCAGCACCTCGAGGAACGGGAACAGTAAACGTCCGCACACTTCGCCGTGATGGAACGGCTTGATTGCCCCCAACTCACCGGCAATGCCATGGATCACGCCCAATCCGGCGCTGCTCAGACACACGCCACCCAACCATGACGCCATCATCATCGCTTCGCGCGCGGCACCTCCGCGCTCGTCGTCACGGTTTAAATCTGGCCAGGCCTGGAAGAACAGTCGCAGCCCATTAAGCGCAGTTTGCTGGGTGAACAAATTGCCTTTGCGCGACAGATAGGCTTCGAAAAGATGGGTGAAGGCATCGATGGCGCAGGTTGCCAGCACGCTGTCGGGCGCGCCTTTTAGCAGATCAGGATCGAGAATTGCGACCTGCGGCACAAACACCGGATGGCGTAGCGACGCTTTGACCTGAATATGCTGCTGATCGGTCACCACTGCGTTCTGCGTGGCTTCGCTGCCGGTGCCGGCCGTGGTGGGAATGGCGATCAGCGGCAAGGTCACCGCTTGCACTGGCGTATCACCGACTTTCTCCAGATAGCGCGCGGTATTCAGAGGGTGCTGCATCATCGCGCTAAAGGCTTTAGCCGCATCCAGCACGCTGCCGCCGCCAATCGCCACCACGCGATCAACATGGCCGCGCCAGCGTCGCACCCAGCCATCAATCTCATCTGGCGAGGCTTCATGGCTGACAATCTCGTAACCGATGATGTGATCGTTGAGCGCGGCACCTAAGCGCGTCCAGGCCGGACCATTCAGGAATGAGCGGCCGCAAAACAGCAGCGTCGGCTGGGTATTGGCCGCCAGCAGCGGAATCAGTTGGTCAATGCTGCCGCGCCCAAACAGGGTTTGTTGATTACTGTACAACTCGATCAGATTCTCACTCACCTGCACGTCCTTCTTGTTTGGCTCAAAGACCTAAGTGTAACCAAAAGCCGTGACACTCCCGCTGCAAACATTCTGATAACCCGCTGGCAAAAAGTTGATCACCTTCGCAAAACAGAAATTCCGCTGCGACGCCAGGTGCTTTGTACGCAATGTTACCCTTAACATGATACCCGTAACATTGCTCAGCAGGATGTTTACTGTGGTGCACGTTGTTGATTCTCATGTCCTCTGGGATAACCAAAATAAACCGCTGCCGGTAACTTACCGTGCGCAAAAGTGGAGAAAAATTATGCCATTACTCTATGTGGCGATTGGCGTAGCGTTACTGCTGTTGCTGATGATTCGTTTCAAATTGAACGGATTTATTGCGCTGATTCTGGTGGCGCTGGCCGTTGGCATGATGCAGGGCATGCCGGTCAACAAAGTTATCGTTTCGATTAAAACCGGCGTCGGCGGCACGTTGGGCAGCCTCGCGCTGATCATGGGTTTCGGCGCGATGCTGGGTAAACTGCTGGCGGATTGCGGCGGGGCGCAGCGAATCGCCACCACGTTGATCGCTAAATTTGGCGAGAAGCATATTCAGTGGGCGCTGGTGCTGACCGGCTTTACCGTCGGCTTTGCGCTGTTCTACGAAGTGGGCTTTGTGCTGATGCTGCCGTTGGTGTTCAGCATCGCCGCCTCCGCGCGCGTGCCGCTGCTCTACGTGGGGGTGCCGATGGCGGCCGCGCTCTCGGTCACACACGGTTTCCTGCCACCGCATCCGGGCCCAACTGCGATCGCCACGCTGTTCAACGCCGATATGGGGAAAACGCTGCTGTACGGAACGCTGCTGGGGATTCCAACCGTTATTCTCGCCGGTCCGGTTTATGCGCGCTTCCTGAAAGGCATTGATAAGCCGATCCCGGAAGGCTTGTGGAACCCGAAAACCTTTACCGAAGCGGAGATGCCTGGCTTTGGCGTCAGCGTCTGGACGGCGTTGGTGCCGGTGGTGCTGATGGCGTTGCGCGCAGTAGCGGAGATGCTGCTGCCGAAAGGTCACGTGTTGTTGCCGTATGCCGAGTTCTTTGGTGACCCCATTATGGCAACCTTGATTGCCGTGCTGATCGCCATCTTCACCTTTGGTCTCAACCGTGGCCGCAGCATGGATGACGTGATGGGCACCATCACCGATTCGATCAAGATCATCGCCATGATGCTGTTAGTGATTGGTGGTGGCGGGGCGTTCAAACAGGTGCTGGTGGACAGCGGCGTCGATAAATATATCGCCAGCATGATGCATGAAACCAATCTGTCGCCGATCTTCATGGCGTGGTCGATTGCTGCGGTGCTGCGTATTGCGCTGGGTTCCGCTACCGTGGCGGCGATTACGGCAGGCGGGATTGTCGCACCGTTGATCATCACCAGCGGCGCCAGTCCGGAACTGATGGTGATTGCGGTCGGCTCCGGCAGCGTGATTTTCTCTCACGTCAACGATCCGGGCTTCTGGCTGTTTAAGGAGTATTTCAACCTGACCATCGGCGAAACTTTCCGCTCATGGTCGGCGCTGGAAACCATTATTTCGGTGTGCGGTTTGCTGGGTTGCTTACTGCTCGCCAACGTCATCTAAGTATCAAGGCTGAGGCACTGCGCCTCAGCCGCTTGCGGTTTACTGCGTTAAGGCGCGGAACGCCGCGAGTTCCTCTTGCGGCATTCCCGCTTGTAACGCCGCGTCACAGATTTGCTCCCAGCTGTTGCTGTCGAGAGGAATGCCATCGCGTTCACGTGCCACGCGGTTCTGCTCTTCCCACTCGCCGGGCACCTGAATTGGTGCATCGCCACTTTGCGGCGACTGTTTCACCCAATCCAGGAATGATTCCGCCTCTTCCTGCATCGCAGGCGCATCAAACGCATCCGGATTCACGATGATGGTGGTCATGCAGTTGAAAATGGCATCGTGGCTGGTGACCAGCGTCTCATGATGTGTGGTGCGTCCGCCGGACAGCGCGCCGCCGAGAATTTCACACATGGTTGCCAGCGCATAGCCTTTGTGCAGACCAAACGGCATCAGTGAACCATACGGCGCCTGGTGCATCACGCCTGGCTCGGTGGTCGGCTGGCCTTGATGATCAATCAGATAACCTGGCGCGACCTGCTGCTCTTTATTCCACGCTACTCGCGTTTTACCAAAGGCGATGCCGCTGGTGGCGAAATCGAGCAGCAGTGGTTTGGCATTGCGGCGCGGGAAAATGGCGCAGAAAGGATTGGTGCCAAAACGACGATCGCTACCGTTAAACGGCGCGACCATCGGATCGCCCATCACGTTAACAAAGTGGAACGAGACAAAACCGGCGGCCGCACACTGTTCTGCCCAATGGCCGATGCGACCAATGTGGTGCGAATGGTGTAAACCAACCGCCGCAATACCTAACCTGGCTGCGCGCTCAATACCGAGTTGCATCGCCTCAAAGGCCGCCACCTGACCAAAACCGTTGTGCCCGTGTAGCGTCAGCACCGCGCCGGCGTCTTTTGCAATGCTGGCATGTTGGTTGAGTTGCAAAAAGCCCTGTGCCAGCGATTTCATGTAGCTCGGAATCATGCCAACGCCGTGTGAATCGTGACCCGCCAGATTCGCGGCCACCAAATGGTCGGCGACCAGGCGCGCTTCTTCGGCGCTGCTGCCAGCATGTAACCAAATGGCTTGAACAAATTGATGAAGGCGAGAAGGGGGAATAAGATGCAGAGTACTCATACGGTCAATCTCCTTATCATGAACAATCATGCATCCTGTGCCGAAACCAGTAATAACCGCAAGTCAATGATAAGAAGTAAAGGGCCACAACGTGTGGCCCAAAAACTCAGTGCGGCTGTTCAAAGCCCGCTTTGACCATCTGATCGCGCAGCGCGCGGGTAATTTCACGGTTTCCGCCAGTGATCGGATAAATGACATTGTTGACGACATCGTCAAGATAGTGCTCTTCAAATTCCTGCAGGGTGAGTTGCGTGCCACCTTCATCATTAATCGCAATACTGCCGCTGATGTGGTTGCCGTAATCCTTTGCCTTAAGGCTATAACGCCCCATGCTGGTATTAATCGTGCTCATAAGAATCTCCTTGTTACGTCGGCATTGATAACAATCGAGGCCTCTTCAGGCGCTATAAGTTTAGACTGCGGACAGGCGCTGAGTGCGGAACCAAGGAGAGGGAAAATCACAGGCTGCGACCCGTCTCGCAGAATTAAATCGGCATTAAGCGAAACGATAGCTAAGGGTTGTGACCACTCTCGCAGCGCCCAGCGAAAGCAGAATGATCATCTATACTGGTTAGCAGACACGTTATTTTTCATACTTGAAGGAGCGAACAATGAAAATAATTCTGTGGGTCATCGCCATCATCTTCATCGTTGGGTTACTGACACTAACAGGCGTCTTTAAACTGATTTTCTGACAACAACAGGCACCTGCGGGTGCCTGAATTTTTTATTCAGCATAGGATTTTTCGCTGTCATTAAAAGACGCAATCGGCAGGATAAGATCGCCCAGCGTCAACGGTTTCTGACATTGTGCGCAGCAGGCGCCATGATGATTTATTGCATCAACCTGTTTGCAGTCCGTTAAGGTGTAAAAAAATTTAGTGCAACCGCAGCGGCTACAACGAATAGTCATGTCAGTTTTTTCCCCATCTCCGTCCTGGAGTATCGAGATTTATCTTATTCGTCGGGTGAGTTCAATTGATAAATTTTGTTAATTTATTCCATGCGTGAATAGTTGACACTAAGTCACTGAAAGCTATCTTATTGCTTGCCGTCATCCTCACAACATGATTGCACTTTGTGTACATCCCTCAGTAATGCCTTTCCGTTTATCCGGCGTTTCAATTTCACATTCCGCATGAGGTAAAATTCGCCGTCAACCGAGAATTAGCCTGGAGATATTAAGCAGGTTTTTTAATATCCTTTTGGCGATTACTTAGGAATGCGTCGTACAAGAATCTGAAAAATTTACCTCAGGGTAGTGCATTTTTTCAGCACGAATTAACAGGAAATTACGTTGTGAATCGGCACTTTTCTGCAGTTTTGTTAGGCTGCATTTTGACCTCATCGGTCTCATTTTCGGCATCAGCGGTAACAACTTCACAAGCCATCAAATCAGGCTGGAACACCTTTAGCGATAACGTGTCGCAAACCTGGTCGCAACCGCAGAATTATGATTTTTATCTGCCGGCGATTATCTGGCACAACCGTTGGACTTACGACGATGAACACATCGATAAATACAACGAGCGCCCGTGGGGCGCAGGTGCGGGCATTTCGCGCTGGGATGAGAAAGGTAACTGGCACGGTTTGTACCTGATGGCGTTCAAGGACTCCTTCAACAAATGGGAGCCAATTGGCGGTTACGGTTGGGAAGCGACCTGGCGACCGCTTAGCGATCAGAACTTTCATTTGGGCGCCGGATACACGGCGGGCGTAACGGCGCGGGATAACTGGCGCTACATCCCGGTTCCGCTGATATTGCCTTTGGCATCAATTGGATATGGTCCAGCCACTTTCCAAATGACTTATATTCCCGGCACTTACAATAACGGCAACGTTTACTTTGCGTGGTTGAGATTTGAGTTTTAAGCGCTGGCGGCACGCATAAAGTGTGATCGGCATGCAAAAAATCAATATTTATCACTTTTTCATCAAATCGCACTGGACAAATGTCACCGCAATTGCTGTACTAGACGTCGACACAGTTTAGTGTCCTTTTTTCATGTAAAGGTAATATAGATGTCTAAGATCAAAGGTAACGTAAAGTGGTTTAATGAGTCGAAAGGCTTCGGTTTCATTACTCCAGAAGATGGCAGCAAAGATGTATTCGTACACTTCTCTGCAATCAACAGCAACGGTTTCAAAACTCTGGCTGAAGGTCAACGCGTTGAGTTCGAAATCACTGACGGCGCTAAAGGCCCATCAGCTGCTAACGTTATCGCACTGTAATTTAACAGTTCGAATTCTGAAAACCCGCCTTCTGGCGGGTTTTTTTTATTCATTTTTAGGCTCGCCACCAAATAATCATCCAGCTCGCTAAGGCAAGCATGCTGATGCTCAGTGCCATTAACTCATCGAAAGTGCGTGGAATAAGGTTTTTCATTTCGCCTGCCTCAGAAAGAGATTTCCCTCAGCATGCCAATGCCAGATTAAGCCAGCCTTAAGCCGTTATGACATTCTCGTGACAAGGCAGATTCTGCGGCACATCTCACAGATAACTTCCGTAACATAGCCACAACAATGCTTACTTGCAGATTTTTGTCCGGCAACGCTATATAACTGCTCAGGGAAAATGAGGAGGCAAGATGAACATACGTCAGGCACAGGCAAAAGACAGTTTTGCATTGAGCGCGTTGCTAACCGAATTAGGTTATAGCGCGACGGAAGGATTTATCGATACGCGTTTGGCGCAGCTTATTCATCATCCCGATGAAATGTTGTTGGTCGCGGAACACGGCAATCAGGTGCTGGGCTTTCTCTCGTTGCACTTTATTCCACAGCTGGCATTGGCCGGCGATTTTGCCCGCATCAGCTACTTCTGTATTGCCGAAGGCGAGCGCAGCAAAGGCAGCGGGCAGCAGTTATTGAACCACGCCGAACAGCTGGCGCGGTCACGCGGTTGCGACCGTATGGAAGTGCACTGCCATTCATCGCGCCTCAAAGCCAACCAGTTCTATGCGCGTGAAGGCTATGTGGAATCACCGCGCTATCACATTAAAGCTCTGGGTTAAGATTGAGCTCGCGTCCGCTGGCTATCACGATGGCATCGGCGATGCTGTCGAGTTGTGCAACAGGCAGCAGCGCGGCGCTGACGCGAATGAACTGCCGGCTGCTAATGCTACAGCGTTCCCCGGGCAGCACGGCGATACCGCGCGCGGCTAGCGTGATCATCGCGTACTGCTCCGATTCCACCGGAATCCACACGCTCAATCCATCGCGCTCTTCCAGCACCAGACCGCGTTTCGCCAGCGCGGTCAGTAACTGCTGGCGACGCTGCGCATAGGTGGCTTTAGCCTGCTGAATACGCTGCTGAGTCTCTTCATCATTGAGCATCCACGCCACGGCATCCTGCAAAATACGGCTGGTCCAGCTCACGCCAAAGTTGCGCCACGCTTGCAGGCGCTTCACCATTTCGGCGGTGCCTGATAACACCGCCAGCCGCAAATCCGGCCCATAAGCTTTGGAAAACGAGTGCACGTGCAGCACGCGTTCGGGATAGTGGAAGCCGAGGCTAAACACCGGGCAGCGCGACAGATCGCCAATGCCGTCATCTTCGACAATGATGGTGCTGCTGTTTGCCAGCACGCGCGCCAGCTCTGCACTGCGACGCTGGCTCACGCTGTTTCCGGTGGCGGAATGGGTGCGCGGTTGATAGATAAACATCGCCGGAGATTTCTGCATCAGCGTGGTCAGCGCCGAGGGAATGGGACCTTGCTCATCACAGGGCAGCGGCAGAATTTCTGCACCGATGTTGTCTAAAATATCCAGTAATCGCGTGGCAGTAGGATCTTCGATTACCACACGATCGCCCGGTGACAGCAACGTCTGCACGATCAGGTTCATGGCATCGAAGCCTCCATCGGTTGCCAACCAGGCTTCGGCGGGATAGGGCCAACGTGGCGTTACGGCATCCTGCAATTGCGGTGAAATCGCCTCACGCTGATAACTATTCAGTTGCGGCGACGCAATGCCCGCCAGCATCGCCCGGCGCAGATCCGGTAATAACGTTGGATCCGGTGAGGCCATCGCCAGTGACGCCTGAACATTCTCGCCGTAATTGCCGATCTTCTCGAAGCGAATCGGACGCGGCATCACGCTGTTACCGCTCACCCACACGCCGCTGCGACCTTTACCCGCCAGCACTTTCTGCTTCTTCAGTTGCGCCCAGGCAGCGGAAACGGTTGCCGGGCTCACGCCCAATCGCTCAGCCAACTCGCGTACCGCCGGCATCTGCATGCCCACCGCAATCTGCCCATCGCGAATTAGCGTGGATGCCGCATGCGTGATGCCTTTCACCGAAGCATCCGTGATCTGCTGGCTGAGCCACTCCAAATCCACACTTTGCGTCATAAGAAAATCCTTTGTTCAGTAACAAATAATAGATTGTTCAGATTAGTATTCGCGATTTAGACTCAAATTCAAGCACTATTTGCTGCATAAATAATCACAGCCGCAGGGCTGGCAGAACAGACGGGGAAGGCAAAACTATGGTAACCATCAGACTGGCGGTACGTGACTGGGATTACTTCACACCGCTGGCACTTGGCGATATCAAGCCGGAAGGTTTCACGCTGGAGATCGATCGCGTTGGTACGCTGGTGGATAACCTCGCCACCAGCGATAAATACGATGCCGGTGAGGTGTCGTTTAGCCGCTTTGCTCAGGCTCGGGCTAAAGGTGACACTTCACTGTTGGGCCTGCCACACTTTCTCATGCGCGGTTTCCGTCAGCGCTGCATCATTACGCGCAGCGACAGCCCGATGACTTCGCCAGCGCAGCTGAAAGGTAAAAAGATCGGCGTCACCGGCTGGCAGGATTCCGGCAACACCTGGACGCGCACCGTGCTGCGTGAAGCGGGCGTGGAGATTGATGATGCGTACTGGTTTGCCGGGCGTTTGACTGAGGATCACCCGATTGTTGATCGTCTGGCCGGTTTTGGTCGTCCGGGGCGTATTGAACCGGCGCCAGGTGAGCGTCCACTGATCGCGTTGCTGAAAGCGGGCGAGCTGGATGCTGTCTTTACCCCTTTTATGCCGGAAGGTTTTTTCCTCGCCGATTCGGGTTTGCGTCAGCTGCAGGTGGATTTTGCCGCTGCCGAGCGCGACTACTTTAATCGCGTCGGTTATGTGCCGGGCATTCACTTACTGGCACTGAAGCCCGCCTTAGCGGAGGCGCATCCGTGGCTGCCTCAGGCGCTGAGCGACATCATCGATCGTTCGTACCAGATGTGGATGAAGAAGCGCGAGAAATACGCCGACACCACGCCGTGGCTGCTGGACGATTTGCGGCGCACCGCGCAGGAATTACCGGCCAACTGGAATCAGAACGGATTTTCCGTTAACAAAAAGATGATTGCCGACTTTGCGAATGAGCTGTTCCAGCAAGGCCTAACCCAAACATTGCTGACGCCGGAAGCGATTTTCCCGGCTGCGGCGCAAGGAGAATAACCATGAAAGTAGCAATGGGACAATTTGCCGTCAGCCGCGAATGGCAGGAAAACACCGATATCTGCATCGGATTGATGAACCAGGCATTGGCAGGCGGTGCTGATCTGCTGGTGCTGCCGGAAGGCGTGCTGGCGCGTGATATCGCCGATCCTGATCTGGTATTGAAAGCGGCGCAGCCACTTGATGGTCCTTTCGTCACGCAGCTGCTGGCGGTTAGCCAAGGCAACAATCTGACCACCATGATGAGCGTGCACGTGCCGACAGAAGGGCAGAAGGCGCTCAATGTGCTGATCGCCATTCGCAACGGCGAAATCATCGCCGAGTACGTGAAACTGCACCTTTACGATGCCTTCGCCATGCAGGAGTCGCAGCGCGTGAATCCGGGGCGTGAGATTCCGCCGCTGGTTGACGTGGCGGGCATGAAAGTCGGGTTGATGACCTGCTACGACGTGCGCTTTCCGGAGCTGGCGCGTCGCTTAGTGCTTGACGGCGCGGATGTGCTGGTGCTGCCGGCAGCGTGGGTGAAAGGCCCGCTGAAAGAGATGCACTGGGAGTTGCTGACCACCGCGCGTGCGCTGGAAAACACCTGCTACATGGTGGCGGTGGGCGAATGTGGGCCACGCAATATCGGCAACAGTCTGGTAATCGATCCGTTGGGCGTGGCGATTGCCAAAGCGCCGGAATCGGCCGCGCTGGTGTTTGCCGATCTCGATCCACAGCGCATCGCCTACGCTCGCAGCGTACTGCCGGTGCTGGAAAATCGCTGTTTTGCGCGTCCCGAACTTAAACCACTTTGATCGCTGGGGAATCTGACTGATGAAAATTCTTGCTACCGCCATCGCGCTGTCATTGGGCCTCACGGCCTGTTTCGCTCAGGCCGCCGACGTGATTCCTGCGCAAAAAGTGGATCAGGCGCTGCACGATCGTCTGCCAGCAGAGATCAAAAGCAGCGGTAAAATGATCTCGGTGAACAACGGATCTTTTCCTCCGTATGAGATCGTTAACGGTCCGCACTCAATGGACGGCGCTTCCGCCGATCTCACCGAAGCGCTGGCACAATTGCTGGGCGTGAAGATTGAACATGCCACCGTCAGCGGTTTATCGGGCGTGCTCACCGGCATTAATTCCGGCCGCTACCAGATGGCGATTGGCCCGATTGGCGATTATCCGGATCGTCAGCAGAAGGTTGATTTTATCGACTTCGTGCAGGAGTTCGTGGTGTTTGGCGTGCAGAAAGGCAATCCCTCGAAGATTAACGGTCTGGAAGATACCTGCGGTAAACGCATTGCGGTAATGGCGGCCGGTTCAGCAGAGCAGGTGATTCGCAAGCAGTCCGATGCCTGTGTCGCGGCGGGTAAACCGGCGGTGGTGGTGCAATCCTTCACCGACCAGCCATCGTCGATTTTAGCCGTGCGTTCAAAACGTTCCGATGCTTTCTTCTCCTCGCAGGCGCCGCTGACATACTTCATCGAACAGGCCAATGGCCAGCTGGAGCTTTCGGGCAAAGGCAAGAAAAACGGCTTTGGTGACATTTTCCAGGGCACCGTGGTACCCAAGGGTTCTGAACTCGGCAACGTGGTGCTGGATGCGTACAAAGAGCTGTTTAATAACGGCACTTACGCGGCCATCATGAAGAAGTGGAAATTAGACGGCAACGTGTTGCAGCAACCGGGACGTAACCTGGCGCAAGGGGCTGCAAAATGAGTCCGGTCACCAACAATTCGCGAGCCAGGGATAAGGCCGACGTGCAGCAGCGCGATGTGGCTTTTGCCCGCAGTGCGCCCACTTATGGGCGCTGGATCTCATGGATTTTGGTGCTGGTTATTGCCGCGAACTTCCTCTGGCTGGTGGCGACCAACCCCAATTTCGAGTGGAACGTGGTGCTGCAGTGGTTCACCGAAGGTTCGGTGATGAAAGGCCTGCAGGTCACGCTCGGCTTGACGGTGGTGTCGATGATTCTCGGCACGCTGCTCGGGCTGCTGTTGGGCGTGTGGCGTCTCTCGGAAAACAAATTGCTGAGCGGCTTATCGTCGCTCTACATCTGGTTTTTCCGGGGTACGCCGCTGCTGGTACAGCTGATCTTTTGGTACAACCTGTCGACGCTGTTTCCCACCATCGCAATCACTCTTCCGTGGACGGATATCACTTTTGCCAGCTGGAACACCAACGATCTGATCACGCCACTGACCGCAGCCATTGCCGGACTGGCGCTCAATGAAGCGGCTTATATGGCCGAGATCATTCGCGCCGGCCTGCTGTCAGTGGATAACGGTCAGGTCGAAACCACCCAGGCGTTTGGCATGAGTCGCAGTCGTGCGCTGCGCCGCGTGATCATTCCACAGGCGATGCGTTCAATTATTCCGCCTACCGGCAACCAGTTGATTAGCATGATCAAAGCGACCTCGCTGGTAAGTGTGATCGCTATGGGCGATCTGTTGTACTCGGTGCAAGCCGTTTATAACCGCACCTTTGAAATTATCCCGATGCTGATGGTTGCGGTGATCTGGTATCTGCTTATCACCTCGATTCTTAACGTTGGCCAGTCCGCCATCGAGCGTTACTACGCCCGTGGCACCACCCGCACGGTGGTGAATAAACGTCGCGTTGCTGCTAACGAAGCCGCGCCTGCCGTCGCGCACCGTCTGAAGGAGGATGTATGAGTGAAGTTCAGCCACTGGTGCGTGCGCGTAATGTGCAAAAGAGTTATGGCGATAATGAAGTGCTGAAAGGCATCGATCTCGATGTGTTTCCCGGTGAAGTGGTAGTGATTCTCGGGCCATCGGGTTCGGGTAAATCCACCTTTTTACGCTGTATTAACCATCTGGAAGACATGAATGCCGGTTCGATTGTGGTCGGTGACGATCAGATCGGTTATGAACTGAAGCGCGGTATTTTGCATCGTCTGTCGGCGCGTAAAATTGCTCATCAGCGCCAGAAAATCGGCATGGTGTTTCAGCAGTTCAACCTCTATCCGCACATGACGGTGCTGCAAAACATCATTGAAGCGCCGATAGGTGTGCACAAGTTTACACGGCAGGATGCAATCAAGCATGCGCGTGAACTGCTGGCGACCGTGGGATTGAGTGACAAAGCCGACGCCTGGCCGCGTCATTTGTCCGGTGGTCAGCAGCAGCGCGTGGCGATTGCGCGTGCGCTGGCGATTAAACCGGCGCTGATGCTGTTCGATGAACCCACTTCGGCACTCGATCCGGAGTTAGTCGGTGAAGTGCTGGCCACCATGCGCACCTTAGCCGATCAAGGGCTGACCATGATTGTCGTGACCCATGAAATTGGTTTCGCGCGTGAGGCGGCCGATCGCGTGGTGTTTATGGATGGCGGCGTGGTAGTGGAGCAGGGCAGTCCGGAGCAGGTGATTGGTAACCCGCAACATCCGCGCACGCAGGCATTTCTCAGCCGCTTTATCTGAGCAGGCGGTCTCACTCTGTTACAGATTGCAGTTGAGGCCGTTTATAAACTGCGCGTTAATAGTCAGGTCCGTTTTTCACATTGGTTGAAAGGTAAATTATGGAAGGTATCAGTATTGCCAAACTGCTGATCATCGGTGCGCTCATCGTACTGCTTTTTGGCACCAATAAGTTACGTTCACTGGGTGGCGATCTGGGTTCCGCAATCAAAGGCTTCAAAAAAGCCATGAAAGATGATGAATCCGGCGCATCCAAAAGCAGCGCTGAAGAAGTGCCTGCTGAACGTGTCAGCCACAAAGAGTAATCTCTGCGCCGAACGTCAATAAGTGTAAATATTTATTACGTTGATAAAAAACCAGACTGTCGCCAGCCTGGTTTTTGTTTTTTGCGTCTTAGTGCCAATTGGCGTAAATGATTTCCTGCTCATCCACATCAAATATTGTTGAGCCATATAAGCCATCAAAGTCGCTCAACCCATCCTGGGTATGCCAGCCCTGCAACATATCATCAGTTAAAATTAATGGTATCAACGATATTGTTTCTTCTTCCTCGGCTGTAATAACATCAATGAGTGCTATTTCAATTTTGTCTGATTCACTCTCATCAATTGGCATAATGATTTCGCCTATTTTAGGCTTAGTCAAAAACGGATAATCAATTTTGCCACCCATTACGCCTTGCGGATTAATGGGGACTGCACTAAAAACATGCTGAGCGACAGAAATCTCGGTGGGCAGTTCAAACTGCCAACGGCCTTGGCTATCAATTTCAGAGCTGCCGACCCACACATCATCAAGATAAAAGTATAACGTCGTACCAACTGGCGCATTACCGCTGAAAGACCCTTCATCCTCATTCAGATCATCAATAATGACCTCATTTTCAGTGATAACCTTTGACTGTACCTGTACTGAAAGTTGAGGTTTGGCACTCTCGCGTTCAGGTAGCGTGGCAATTTCCACACTCTCGTGGTGCATGCCGATAGTCGGTTGCCATAGTAGTGGCTGAGGAGCATTGAATTTCGCTTCCAGCAAATCAAAATTCCATTCAGGTTCAGGCTCTTCATTAATCACAGGGAGTACATTCTCCTGAGAAGTTTGAAAAGCGATGTCTTCAGCATAAGGCATGATGTGTCGCACCACTTCGGGCATCACAGCGACAGTTTCATGACCCTTTAGTGGCAACTCTAAATGAATTTCATCGTATCGATGCTCAATACTGATAGCGGTAGCGATAAATGCATTGGCACATGAGGCGTGAGATGAAGTATAGGGATTGGTGTTATCTATGGGCGTGGTGCGCGCTTTAAGCGCATCCAAACTCTCTCCGGATGCACTGTTGAGCCGCACATCGGGTATTTGACCTGACAAATCGGGTTCCCGGAGAAAATCGAGCCCCTTTAAGTGAGAGGATGTTTGCATTATCTGACCTTCAAAATAAACACTGAGAAAAGAGAAATAGGCTCTTATGGCCTCAGCGATTAAAGCGACAGATTTGAGACAGGGATTAAGACTTTTAAGGGGATATTTGCGATTGCGCCCTGGTAAGAGCGCAATCGCGAAGCATATTACTTAACTTCCAGACCTTTGGCCTGCATATCAGCATGATAAGAGGAGCGCACAAACGGGCCGCAGGCGGCATGGGTGAAGCCCATTGCCATTGCTTCTTCTTTCATTTCGTCAAACTCGGCCGGGCTAACGTAGCGCTGCACCGGCAAGTGGTGACGGCTCGGCTGCAAATACTGTCCCAGCGTCAGCATGGTGACGCCGTGGCGACGCAGATCGCGCATCACTTCAATGATTTCAGCATTGGTTTCGCCAAGGCCGACCATCAAACCCGATTTAGTCGGGATATCCGGATGCGCTTCTTTGAAACGCTCCAGCAATTTCAGTGACCAATCGTAGTTGGCGCCAGGACGGACCTGACGGTACACGCGCGGCACGTTTTCCAGATTGTGGTTAAACACATCCGGTGGCGTCGCGGTGAGGATTTCCAGCGCGCGATCCATACGACCACGGAAGTCCGGCACCAATGTTTCAATTTTGATGGTTGGGCTTTTTTCGCGAATCGCGCTGATGCAGTCAGCAAAGTGCTGGGCACCGCCATCGCGCAGGTCATCACGGTCCACTGAAGTGATGACCACATAACGCAGCGCCATATCGGCGATGGTTTGTGCCAGTTTCAGCGGTTCGTTAGCGTCAGGCATATTCGGACGGCCGTGCGCCACGTCGCAGAATGGGCAGCGACGGGTGCAGATCGCGCCGAGGATCATAAAGGTCGCGGTACCGTGGTTGAAACACTCTGCGAGGTTAGGGCAGGAGGCTTCTTCACACACTGAGTGCAGACCGTTTTTACGCATCGCGGCCTTGATGCCCTGAATGCGGCTGGAGTCCGCAGGCAGTTTGATCTTCATCCATTCCGGCTTACGCAGAATTTCTTCACGCTCAACCATCACGGTTTTCACCGGGATTAGCGCCATTTTGTCGGCATCGCGATACTTGACGCCACGTTCCATCTGAATTGGTTTACTCATAAATCTGCAGGTTCCGGTCGGGATTGCGATTTGAAAGCTTCCTCACTCAAACTGAGAACCAGGCTTTCAACTTTTTTTGAAAATATGGCAAAAATTATATCATCTCGTCTGCTCATAAGCAGCCGATTCGCCGGTGCAAAAGTTACAATTTTGTAAATAGGCACGTACAGTCAAGGTCAGACCGCGGCATCACTATGCCATTCCAGTTGGGTAAATCCGGTTGAATGGGCGAAATGCTGCACCAGACGTGGTCGCACATCGGCGGGCGTGACGCCCGGCTGCAGCTGGCTAAGCTGCGTCATTTGCATCCCGGCATATCCGCACGGATTGATGCGCAGGAACGGCGCTAAATCCATCGCCACATTCAGCGCCAGGCCGTGAAACGAGCAGCCTTTACGAATGCGCAGTCCCAGCGAACAAATCTTGTCATCGCCAACGTACACGCCCGGCGCATCCGGTCGCGCCCGCGCGCTGATGTCATAGTCGGCCAGCGTGGCGATCACCGTTTCTTCTAACGCCGTCACTAACTCGCGCACGCCCATCTTGCGACGTTTCACGTCAATCAGCACATACATCACCTGTTGGCCGGGGCCGTGATAGGTTACCTGGCCGCCGCGATCGCTTTGTACCACCGGGATATCGCCCGGCATCAGCAGATGTTCAGCTTTCCCTGCCTGGCCTTGGGTAAACACCGGATGATGTTCCACCAGCCAGATTTCATCGGCAGTGCTGCTGTCGCGTTGATCGGTAAAGTGATGCATGGCATCGGAGATGGGTTGCCAATCGCGCTGGCCGAGTTGACGAACAAGAAGCGTATTAGCTGACAAAGCAGAGATCCGGTAAAGAGTGGAAGGCAGAGTATAACGCTGGCAAAGCGGACTTTGCCAGCGCCAGAATTACAGCACCATGCGCACGATTTCGATGTTGCCCAGCTCTTCATACAGGGTTTCAACCTGCTCAATGTGGGTGGCGATGATGGTAATGGAAACAGAGTGATAGTTGCCTTTGCTGCTTGGCTTAACGTCCGGTTTGTAATCGCCTGGCGCGTGGCGCTGCACCACTTCAACCACTTGATCAACCAGCTCCGGTTGCGCCAAACCCATCACTTTGTAAGTGAAAGGCGTAGGGAATTCGAGCAGTTCATTCAATTTGGTTTTCATACATTGACTCCGGTGCTTAAAAAACAGGCTCCCGCCAAGGCGGGAGCAAAGATAGTAACTTAATTGGGGGCAAATTGGCGTTTTTTCAAGCGCGCCTTAGCCGAACCAGTGGTGGAACATCAGTTTGATGTAATCGATGATGCGGCCGAAGAAACCACCTTCTTTCACTTCATTCAGCACCACCAGCGGACGCTGTTCCACCGTTTTGCCGTCGAGCTGGAAGTTGATGCTGCCCACTACCTGATTTTTCTGCAGCGGCGCATGCAGTTCAGTGTTGTTCAGCACATAGCTGGCTTTGAGATCTTTCATGCGGCCACGCGGAATGGTCAGATAGGCATCTTTCTCCACGCCCAGCTGCACACGATCGCTGTCACCGAACCACACCGGCTCAGAGGCAAACTCTTTGCCCGCTTTCAGCGGTGCGACGGTTTCAAAGAAGCGGAAGCCCCACGTCAGCAATTTCTTGCTCTCGGTTTCTCGGCCTTTAAAGGTACGACCGCCCATCACCGCAGAGATCAAACGCATCTGGCCTTCCGTTGCCGAGGCGACCAGGTTGTAACCCGCTGCGTCTGTGTGGCCGGTTTTGATGCCATCGACGTTCAGGCTGGTATCCCACAGCAAACCGTTACGGTTGGTCTGCTTGATGTTATTAAAGGTGAAATCTTTTTCACGGTAAACCGCGTACTCATCGGGTACGTCACGGATCAGCGCCTGGCCGATCAACGCCATATCGCGCGGCGAGCTGTATTGGCCTTCGGCATCCAAACCGTGCACGGTCTGGAAGTGGGTGTTTTTCAGACCCAGCGCGCCAACGTAGTTGTTCATCAGGTTGACGAATGCGTCCTGGCTGCCAGCAACGTAATCCGCCATCGCTACACAAGCGTCGTTACCTGATTGCAGCACGATACCGCGCGTCAGCTGAGAAACCGGCACACGATCGCCAGGCTTGAGGAACATCAGTGATGAACCTTTGAATACCGGATTACCGGTTGCCCAGGCATCTTTACCCACGGTCACGATGTCATCGTTATGGATTTTTCCCGCTTTGACCGCCTGACCAATCACGTAGCTGGTCATCATCTTGGTCAGGCTTGCCGGATCGCGGCGTGCATCCGCGTTCTTTTCGGCCAGCACTTTGCCGGAGTTATAGTCGATCAGCACATAAGCTTCAGCATCAATGTCCGGTACACCCGGAATCATAGTCTTAAGATTAACATCGTCCGCAAATGCGGCATGGCTGAGAGAAAGGGCGACCAGTGATCCCACTGTCAGGCGTTTCAGAAAACGAGAAGGTTTCAGCGTATTCATGTTCAGGACTACAACATCCGTGGGTTTAGAGTGAAAAAAGTGCCTAACTATAGCAAACGTCCGATCGGGCGACATCTTGCTTTGCAAATCAGTTTCAGCAGGAAATGTCACTGTCCGTTACATCGATGGACGGGCAGTGGTAATAAATGAGCTCATTTGCGCTTCAGTGTTAAGACGTTGCTGCAAGGCAGCGGCTTCGGCACGGCTTTTATAGCCACCTAACTGAATGCGATAGACGTTGCCATTGGCTTCAACCGCGCCCGGCACGCCAAAGCGTTTACCCAGACTTTCGGCCAGCTGACGTGCACGCGCCGGATCGTTAATCGCGCCGACCTGAACCACATAACCGCTGCCGGCATGGGCATTCTGGCTGGTAGCGGGTGCGGCAGCAGCGGCTGGCGCGGAAGACGTTGCTGGGGCTGGCGCGGCAACCGGCTCGTTCCCCTCCAGCACGCCCGTGGCTAACGGCTGTGGCGCGCCGAGAAAACCGCTGCTCTGGACGGGCGCACCCATGCTGTCATTGCTTTGCAAGGTGCTGTTATCGACAGCGCGCACATCCTGCGGTGCAGGCGCTGGCGCCGCATTGGCGCTGCCACCCATCATCACCATGCCGCCGCCGAGATCGGGACGCGCGGGCAGGGCGTAACTCTGTTTGGCGACGGTGGTACCGATGGTGCCGGGACCGGAAACGGAACCATCCGGCGCCACTTTAATGTAATCAACGCGCACGCGGGTGTTGTTAGAGATATTCAGGCGATCGCCCGCCGCACGCGACAAGTCGATAATGCGGCCTGGCGTGTAAGGGCCACGATCGTTGACGCGTACCACAATTTGGCGGCCGTTAGCGAGGTTAGTGACACGCACATAGCTCGGCAGCGGCAGCGTTGGATGCGCGGCGGTCATGCCTTCCGGATCGTAAGATTCACCGATAGCGGTGCGATTCCCCTGCGCTTCGTCACCGTACCAGGTGGCTAAACCCACTTCGCTGTAGTTCGAGGGATCTTTGATCACGCGGTAGTTTTTACCGTTGACGCTGTAATCCTGGCTGGTGGAAGGATTGATCGGTTCATAACGTGGTTCCACGCCAGGAATTTCCACTACCGGGCCGTTATAGGCCGGTTGCGGTGGCGCAGTATTATTCTGCGGTTCCGGTGTGGAACAGGCAGCCAGTACCAATGATGCCAGTGCAACCCCAAGCCAGTCCTTACGCATGTGCAGCCTCTTAAACGCTTTTAGATAACATTTTTCGATGAGTATGGATCGACATCACGATGCCAAATCCAGCCATTAACACAATCAATGCCGATCCGCCGTAGCTCACCAGCGGCAGCGGTACGCCAACCACCGGTAAGATACCACTTACCATGCCAATGTTAACGAAAACATAAACGAATAAAATCAGCATCAAACCGCCCGCCATCACGCGACCAAAGGTGGTTTGCGCACGCGCCGCGATAATCAGTCCGCGCATGATCAGCAGCAAATAGAGTACCAGCAGTAACAACACGCCAACCAGACCAAGTTCTTCCGCTAAAACGGCAAAAATAAAGTCGGTATGGCGTTCAGGCAGGAATTCCAGCTGCGATTGGGTGCCGTGCAGCCAGCCTTTGCCGCGCAGGCCACCGGAACCGATAGCAATCTTCGACTGAATGATGTGATAACCGGCGCCGAGCGGATCGCTTTCCGGGTCCAGCAGCATCATCACGCGGGCGCGCTGGTAATCGTGCATCAGGAAGAACCACAAAATCGGGATAAAGGCGGCGACCAGCAATACCGCGATACCAATCAGCTTCCAGCTCATGCCGGATAAGAACAGTACAAACAGGCCGGAAGCGGCGATCAGAATCGAGGTGCCGAGATCGGGTTGTGCCGCCACCAGCAGCGTCGGCATGAAAATCAGAATCAACGCGATGCCGGTGTTTTTCAGCGTCGGCGGGCAGACATCGCGGTTAATAAAGCGCGCCACCATCAGCGGCACGGCAATCTTGGCAATCTCCGAGGGTTGAAAACGCACAAAACCAAGATCGAGCCAGCGCTGTGCGCCTTTACTGATGTGACCAAACGCGTCCACCGCTATCAGCAATATCACGCAGACAATATAGAGATAGGGCGCCCAGCTTTCATAGACGCGCGGCGGCACCTGCGCCAGCACCAGCATAACGATGATGCCCATGGCAATCTGCCCGAACTTACGCTCGGTCATGCCTGGATCCTGTCCGCTGGCGCTCCAGATGACGATGGCGCTGTAGGTCAGCAAGCTGAGAATGATCAGCATAAACAGGGGGTCGATATGGATGCGCGTCCAGATCGATCTTTTCTGCGGACTATCGTTCATGGACATTGTCATTCACCTTCGTAGCCGGGCGGTGTCGGTGCGGCTTCTGGCAGCACGGTATTGTTGTCGCCTAACATAATGTGGTCGAGAATCTGGCGCATAACGGTGCCGACAGCCGGGCCTGCGCCGCCGTTTTCCAGAATCATGGTGACGGCCACGCGCGGTTTATCGTAAGGCGCATAGGCAGTCATTAATTTATGGTCACGCAGACGTTCGGCAATCTTGTGCGCGTTATAGACTTCATTTTCTTTCAGTCCGTAAACCTGCGCGGTACCGGATTTGGCAGCGATTTTGTAGGGCGCATCGGCAAAGCTCTTGTGCGCGGTACCGTTAGCACGGTTGGCTACGCCATACATGCCGTCTTTGGCAATTTCCCAGTAACCTGAATGAATATCGCCAATCGGTGCATCCGGAACCTGGCGATAGGGCATCATGACCTGGCCTTCACGCGTGGCGCGCAGTAAGTGCGGCACTTTGATCACACCGTCATTAATCAGGATCATCATCGCTTTGTTCATCTGAATGGGCGTCGCGGTCCAGTAACCTTGGCCGATACCCACCGGAATGGTGTCACCTTGATACCACGGCTTCTTAAAGCGCTTCAGCTTCCATTCGCGCGTGGGCATGTTGCCCGCGCTCTCCTGCGGCAGATCAATGCCGGTGCGATGGCCGTAACCAAACTTGGTCATCCACTCTGACAGGCGATCGATGCCCATATCGTAGGCAACCTGATAGAAGAAGGTATCCGCCGATTCTTCCAGCGATTTAGTGACGTTCAGGCGACCGTGGCCCCATTTTTTCCAGTCACGATAGCGCTTTTCCGAGCCGGGCAGTTGCCACCAGCCGGGATCGAACAGGCTGGTATTGCGGTTGATCACGCCTGCGCTCAGCGCCGACACGGCAACGTAAGGTTTCACCGTTGACGCTGGGGGATAGGAGGCCTGCAGCGCACGGTTATACAGCGGACGGTTTTCGTCGCTTAACAGCGCTTTATAATCTTTGCTCGAGATACCGTCGACAAACAGGTTCGGGTCGTAGCTGGGGGTAGAAACCAGTGCAAGAATTTCGCCGGTGCGTGGATCGCTCACCACCACTGCCGCGCGGCTGCCGGTCAACAAGGTTTCGATGTATTGCTGCAGTTTGAGGTCAACCGTCAGGTAGATATCGCGTCCGGCCTGCGGAGATTGCTCGTGCAGCTGTCGAATGACGCGGCCACGGTTGTTAACTTCAACCTCTTCATAACCGGTTTTACCGTGCAGCACATCTTCGTAATAGTTTTCGATGCCGAGCTTGCCGATATCATGTGTAGCCGCATAGTTCGGCCATTTGCCTTCCTGATCGAGGCGCGTAACGTCGCGGTCGTTGATTTTGGAGACGTAGCCCACTACGTGCGTCAGCGTCTGGCCATACGGATAGTAGCGGCGCTGATAGCCTTTTACTTCCACGCCAGGAAAACGGTATTGATTGACGGCGAAACGCGCCACCTGCACTTCGTTTAAACCGATTTTGACCGGAATCGAGGTAAAGCGGCGCGAGCGTTTGCGCTCTTTGTCAAACGCATCGAGATCGTCGTCGGTCAGATCCAGTACCGGACGCAGATCCTGTAAGGTCTGCTTCAGATTGTCGACCTTTTCCGGCATCAGTTCGGCCTGATAAATCGTGCGGTTTACTGCCAGCGGGACGCCGGTGCGATCGAAAATAATGCCGCGGCTCGGTGCCACCGGCACCAGCTTAATGCGGTTTTCATTTGAACGGGTGCTGTAGTCGTCAAAGCGCAGAATTTGCAGGTGGTACATGTTGACCACCAGAATGCTGGAGAGCAGCAGAATGCCAACAAAAGCCACCAATGCTCGGCGGACAAAAAGTTTCTGTTCGGCAGTGTAATCGCGAAAGGCGTTGCTCTGTAATTTCATCCGCTACATTTATTGTCTGGGGTTGTCAGGCGTTTATTCACGATGATAAGGATGATTCGTGGTGATGCTCCACGCACGATACAGGCTTTCCGCTACCAGCACACGCACCAGCGGATGTGGCAACGTGAGCGCTGACAGTGACCAGCTTTGTTCAGCAGCGGCTTTGCACGCGGGCGCCAGTCCTTCCGGACCGCCGATTAACAGGCTGACATCGCGGCCATCCAGTTTCCAGCGTTCAAGCTGCTGCGCCAGCTGTGGGGTTTCCCACGGCTGTCCGGGAATATCCAGCGTGACAATACGATTGCCTTTACCCACGGCGGCCAGCATCGCTTCACCTTCTTTTTCCAGAATGCGTTTGATGTCAGCGTTCTTGCCGCGTTTGCCGGCAGTTACTTCGATCAGTTCAAACGGCATATCTTTCGGGAAGCGGCGCAGATACTCCATGAAACCGGTCTGAACCCAGTCGGGCATTTTGGTGCCGACGGCCACAAGCTGCAGTTTCACGTCTTAGCTCCAGAGTTTTTCCAGCTCGTACAGCTGGCGGCTCTCTGCTTCCATCACGTGCACAATCACGTCACCCAGGTCAACGACCACCCAATCGGAGGCGGTTTTACTGTCTACACCCAGCGGCTTAAGGCCCGCAGTGCGCGATTCCTGCACCACATGATCGGCGATAGAAGCGACGTGACGTGTTGAAGTGCCGGTGCAAATGATCATGCAATCGGTGATGCTGGATTTGCCCTGAACATCAATAGCAATGATGTCCTGGCCTTTGAGATCATCAATCTTATCAATAACGAACTCTTGGAGTGCTTTACCTTGCAAAAGGTTCCCCTTAAAAACAGGTGATTACGGACGGGCTAACGATGCGAGAAAGGTAGCCGAAAATGAAGCGGCGCAGTATAGCATGCTGCCTTTAGCTGCGATATAAGCCAACGCTATCGATGTAGCCGATCACTGCATCTGGCAGTAAATCCGCGCAGGAGATGCCTGCATGGCGGCGCTGACGGATTTCGGTGGCGGAAATGTCGAACAGCGGCGTATCCGCCAGCCAGATGTGTCCTGCTGGCGAGTGATGAAGCTGCTGCACATCATCGGCCAGATGCTCATCAAGCCACTGCTGCATCTCGGGCGTCTCCATCTGCGTGGCGTAACCTGGACGCTTACACACCAGCAAATGGCACAGCGACAATAGATCCTGCCAGCGATGCCATTTGGCTAACGTTAGCAGAGAATCCTGACCAATGATAAACCCGAGGGGCTGTTCTGGGCCGCGTTCCGCACGCAGTGCTTCCAGCGTGGCAACTGTCCAGGACGGCGTTGCACGCGCCAGTTCACGCGTATCGATATCAAATAGCGGGCGATCGGCAATAGCACAGCGCAGCATCTCAACGCGCTGTTGTGCACTGGCTTCCGGCTGCGGGCGATGCGGCGGCACGTTGTTCGGCAGCAGCGTGACCTTTTTTAATCCCACTTGCTGTGCCAGCGCTTCTACCGGGCGCAAATGGCCGTAGTGAATCGGATCGAAGGTGCCGCCAAACAGAGCGTAGAGTTTAGACATCAGTAAAGCTCAATGGGAAATCGCGGTGACACAGCAGCAGCGACAGTGTTTCCAGCTGCGGCCACAGGTTTTGTCCGTAATCCTGCTTCATGCTGAGTTCCAGCTCTGCCAGCAAATGCACCGCGCGCTGTAAACGCTGTGCATCAAGGCGCTGCAAGGCTTCAGTAAACAGCGCGCGACGGTTTTGCCAGATACGTTGCTGATCCATCAGCGTGCGCAGCGCTTGTTTCGCCTGATTCCGCTGCAGGTGCAGCAGCGTGAGTAAATCGCGTTGCAGCGTGCGCAGTAGAATCACCGCTTCGCTGTCCTCTTTCTCCAGCTGATGCAGGATGTGCAGGGCGCGTTTACTTTTCCCTGCCAGCAATGCATCCACCCAATGGAACGGGGTAAAGTGCGCGGCATCGTTGACGGCGGCTTCCACACGCGGCAGCGTTAATTTGCCATCCGGCCACAGCAGCGATAAGCGTTCCAGCGCCTGCGACAGCGCCAGCAGATTCCCTTCGTAGCAGTAGCAAAGCAGCTGGATCGCCGCATCATCTACGCTGAGTTTCATCGCTTTGGCGCGACTCGCCACCCAGCGCGGCAGCTGTGCCTGTTCAGGCGTCTGGCATGGGACCATTACCGCCTGCGTACTCAGCGCTTTGAACCAGGCGCTGTTCTCCTGCGCTTTGGTCAGTTTCGCCAGGCGCAGCACCAGCAAAATATCGCTGTGCAGCAGCGTGGAGAGTTTCACTAACTGCTCGGCGATAGCGGCATTGGGGCCGTTTTCGGGCAGTTGCAGCGTCAGGGTTTGGCGTTGGGTAAACAAGCTGAGCGATTGGCAGCTAACGAAGATCGCATCCCAGTCGGTTTGCGCATCAATGGTGACGCTGAAGTGCTCTTCAAATCCCTGTGCGCTGGCGGTAGCACGGATTGCATCCGCGCTTTCCTGAATCAGCAGAGGTTCATTACCGGTGAGAAAATAACAGGCGCGCAGCCCCTCTCGAAGCTGCGCGCTCAGTTGTTCAGGATAAATCCTGATCATTGCAGACTGGTAGCTGACGAAGAGGACACTTCCGGTGAGTTCTGTCCCGGTGCAATCGTCTCAGGCTGCGGCAAAGTATCTTTGTTGCTTTCCTGCGCGGCATGCACGGTCAGCAGTTTACGTACTAACTGCTCGGACGCGCGCTGACGCATCTCCTGCACGATCATATCTTGCTCGGCATCCTTCGCCAGTGCGGCGTTCGGGTTGTCGAAGAAAGAACGATACACGGTGGTGCTGATCGGGTAGATACCTTTACCCGGCAGCAGAACCTGTGCGGTGACCGTCATCACCAGCGAGTATTCCGCGGTGGTACCGCTGATAAACACCGATGCGGTATCGCGTCCCTGGCCTTCAGCACCCAGACGCAGCGTTGGGTATTTGGCGCTGGCCGCTTTGCTGTCTTCAATGATGGTGACATTGTTGATGCGCAGCTGCTGGCGCACGGCACGCGCCAGTGGGCCATAGGGATCGCCGCTCTGGACGATAAGGGTTTTCATCTCACTCGGCACCGAGGTGGTGCCGCGCGGGTGGAAACCACAGCCTGCGGTAATCACTACCGCAAGCAGGACAAACAGCCTGATAATCAGTTGTCGCACAGTTCCTCCTGAACTTAACCTACGACCAGGTTAAGCAGTTTGCCAGGGACATAAATCACTTTACGAATGGTGACGCCATCCAGATATTTCGCCACCAAATGCTCCTGCGCAGCACGCGCCTGCACCTGCTCCTGCGTGGCATCCGGCGCAACGGTAATCTTGCCGCGCACTTTGCCATTCACCTGCACTACCACCAGCAGCGAATCTTCCACCATGGCCGCTTCATCGGCTACCGGCCAGCTGGCTTCGTCGATGCTGCCTTCGCCGCCCAGCGCTTGCCACAATACATAGCTGGCGTGCGGAGTGAATGGATAGAGCAGACGCGTCACTGCGACCAGCGCTTCCTGCAGCAGCGCGCGATCTTGCTCGCTCTCCTGCGGGGCACGGATCAGTTTGTTCATCAGCTCCATAATGGCAGCGATGGCGGTGTTGAACGTCTGACGACGACCCACATCATCGGCCACTTTGGCGATGGTTTTGTGCAGATCGCGACGCAACGCTTTCTGGTCGTCATTCAGGTTATTGACGTCCAGCGCCACGGTCGCGCCTTTCGCAATGTGCTCGTAAGCCAGTTTCCATACGCGCTTCAGGAAGCGGTTAGCACCTTCAACGCCCGATTCCTGCCACTCCAGCGTCATCTCTGCTGGCGAAGCAAACATCATGAACAGACGAACGGTATCTGCACCGTAACGCTCAACCATCAGCTGGGGATCGATGCCGTTGTTTTTCGACTTCGACATTTTGCTCATGCCGGCGTAAATCACTTCACGACCTTCGTTGTCGGTGGCTTTGATAATGCGGCCTTTCTCGTCGCGTTCTACGGTCACGTCAACCGGAGAAACCCAGTTACGCTCGCCGTTCACGCCGAGGTAGTAGAACGCATCAGCCAGCACCATGCCCTGACACAGCAGGCGTTTGGCCGGCTCATCAGAGTTCACCAGGCCAGCATCACGCAGCAGCTTGTGATAGAAGCGGAAATACATCAGGTGCATGATGGCGTGTTCGATACCGCCAACATACTGATCGACCGGTAGCCAGTAGTTCGCCGCCGCCGGATCCAGCATGCCTTCATGATAGTTGGCGCAGGTATAACGCGCGTAATACCAGGATGACTCCATAAAGGTGTCAAAGGTGTCGGTTTCACGCAGCGCAGGCTGGCCATTAACGGTGGTTTTGGCCCACTCAGGATCGGCTTTGATTGGGCTGGTGATACCATCCATCACCACGTCTTCTGGCAGGATGACCGGCAACTGATCTTCTGGCGTTGGCATGACGGTGCCATCTTCCAGCGTCACCATTGGAATTGGCGCGCCCCAGTAACGTTGACGGGAAACGCCCCAGTCGCGCAGACGGTAATTGACTTTACGCACGCCCACGCCTTTGGCAGCCAGCGCATCGGCGATGGCGTTAAAGCCCGCCTGATGATCCAGACCGTTGTATTCACCCGAGTTGAACAGCGCACCTTTTTCGGTCATCGCGGCAGCACTCAGGTCCGGTTCAGAACCGTCGAGATTCAGGATCACCGGCTTAATGTTCAGGTTGTACTTGGTAGCGAACTCCCAGTCACGCTGATCGTGGCCTGGAACAGCCATTACCGCGCCGGTGCCGTATTCCATCAGCACGAAGTTAGCGACCCACACCGGAATTTCTTCACCGGTCAGCGGATGGATAGCGAACAGGCCGGTGGCCACGCCTTTCTTCTCCATCGTTGCCATGTCGGCTTCGGCGACTTTGGTGGTACGGCATTCGTCGATAAATTCAGCCAGCGCAGGATTAGTGGCAGCTGCTTGCTGCGCCAGTGGGTGACCTGCGGCAACCGCCACATAGGTTGCACCCATAAAGGTATCTGGACGGGTGGTGTAAACGGTCAGCTTCTCGGCGCTGTTGGCAACGTCAAAGGTGATTTCCACGCCTTCAGAGCGGCCAATCCAGTTGCGCTGCATGGTTTTGACCTGCTCCGGCCAATCTTCCAGCTTATCGAGATCGTTGAGCAGCTCTTCCGCATAGGCGGTGATTTTGACGAACCACTGTGGGATCTCTTTGCGCTCAACTTTGGTATCACAGCGCCAGCAGCAGCCGTCGATAACCTGTTCGTTGGCCAGCACGGTCTGATCGTTCGGGCACCAGTTCACCGCCGAGGTCTTTTTATAGACCATGTCTTTTTCATACAGCTTAGTGAAGAACCACTGTTCCCAGCGATAGTATTCTGGCTGGCAGGTCGCCAGTTCGCGGCTCCAGTCATAGCCAAAACCCAGTAATTTCAGCTGGTTCTTCATGTAAGCGATATTGTCGTACGTCCACGGCGCCGGCGCGGTGTTGTTTTTCACCGCAGCGCCTTCGGCTGGCAGACCAAACGCATCCCAGCCAATTGGCTGCAGAACGTTTTTGCCGAGCATACGCTGGTAACGTGCAATCACATCGCCAATGGTGTAATTACGCACGTGCCCCATGTGCAGGCGGCCAGAAGGATAGGGCAGCATCGAAAGGCAATAATATTTCTCTTTGCCTTCCTGCTCGGTCACTTTAAAGGTTTCGTTTTCGTCCCAGTGTTGTTGGACGCGGGATTCTATCTCTTCCGGGCGGTATTGCTCTTGCATGGCTGCCTGTGGTCCTTTGTGAAAATCGCTAAGCATACTTTTAGATCCGCATAGCATACCCATAAGGCTGCGCATCAACAACTTTTCACGCCCTCGCCGGCCGGATTTCTACCGAATGCGCCGCCGCTTTCACCCTTTTGTGATTTCTTAGGTTGCTGCCGATGCAATTGTGACAAAACCGCTAAACTTAACAGCAGTATCCGCAGCGGAAAGGAGAATAAAATGAATAACGTGGCGCAGGAATACCGTGCAACGATTGAAGCATTATCCCAACGATTGGATCATGGCGAGCGCGATGTTGATGCGCTGGTGGCCGAGGCGCGGCAAAGTTTGCTGGCGAAAAAAACGCTGTCACCCGCCGAGGTCAATGAAGTGATGCGCGCCGTGCGGCGCGATTTACACGAGTTTGCGCTGAGCTATCAGGAGTCTTCTGATGTGGTCGGCGATTCAGTGTTTTTGCGCGTGATTCGTGAAAGCCTGTGGAAAGAGCTGGCGGATATCACCGATAAAAGTCAGCTCGAGTGGCGTGAAGTGTTTCAGGATTTGCGCCATCACGGCGTCTACCAGAGCGGTGAAGTGGTGGGGCTGGGGAATTTAGTTTGTGAGAAGTGCGGCTTCACGCGGGCGATTTATACGCCAGAGAGCTTAACGCGCTGCCCGGAGTGCGGGCACGATCAGTTCCAGCGCCAGCCGTTTGAACCCTGATTTTATGAATGAATAACCCCGCGCGATGAATCGCGCCGCTACGGGTACGAGCACTTATCGTAGCGGCGCGATTTATTGCGCTAATCAGTGCAGGATCTTCGCCAGGAAGTCTTTCGCACGATCGGATTGCGGATTGTTAAAGAAGTCATCCTTATTGGTGTCTTCGATAATTTTCCCTTCATCCATAAAGATCACGCGGTTAGCGACTTTGCGCGCAAAGCCCATTTCATGCGTCACCACCATCATGGTCATGCCTTCATTCGCCAGCTCAACCATCACGTCCAACACTTCGTTGATCATTTCAGGATCAAGCGCTGACGTCGGCTCATCAAACAGCATCGCCACCGGATCCATGCACAACGCACGCGCGATTGCCACGCGCTGCTGCTGGCCGCCGGAAAGCTGGCCGGGAAACTTATCCGCGTGCGCAGAGAGCCCAACGCGTTTTAGCAAGCCCTGCGCTTTCTCACGTGAGGCCGCTTTATCACGCTTCAGCACTTTGACCTGCGCCAGCGTCAGGTTCTCGATGATGCTGAGATGAGGGAACAGCTCGAAATGCTGGAACACCATGCCCACTTTGCTACGCAATTGAGCGAGGTTGGTTTTTTTGTTGTTCACTTCGGTGCCAGTCACCTGAATGCTGCCCTTTTGAATCGGCTCCAGACCGTTCACGGTTTTAATCAGCGTTGATTTACCTGAGCCAGACGGACCGCAGACCACCACCACTTCACCTTTTTTCACTTCGGTGGAGCAGTCGGTCAGCACCTGAAAGTGCCCATACCACTTTGAAACATTTTTCAGGCTAATCATTTAAACCGTCCTCTTTCTTTTCAGATAGGTAACCAACAGCGAAGCGCTCAGGCTGATCACAAAGTAGACCAGACCAGCAAACAAAATCATTTCAACCTGGGTTCCGTCACGCTCACCTATGGTTGAAGCGGTGCGGAAGAAATCGGCCAGGCTCAGTACATACACCAGCGAGGTATCCTGGAACAGCACGATACCTTGCGTCAGCAGCAGCGGCACCATGGCGCGGAACGCCTGCGGCAATACGATCAGTTTCATCGATTGCCAGTGCGTCATGCCGAGCGCCAGCGCGGCATTGGACTGCCCGCGTGAGATGCTCTGAATACCGGCGCGGATGATTTCCGAATAGTACGCGGCCTCAAATAGCGCAAATGCCACCATGGCAGAAATCAGGCGGATATCGGATTTAGGCGATAAGCCCAGCACCTGTTGCAGGAAGGCGGGCACCACCAAATAGAACCACAGCAGCACCATCACCAAGGGTACGGAGCGGAACAGGTTAACGTACAGCTTGGCAAACCAGCGTATCGGCGCAATTGGCGACAAGCGCATCACCGCCAAAATCGTGCCCCAGATAATGCCAAACACCACGGCAATCGCGGTGATCTTGAAGGTAATGATCAACCCATTCCACAAGTAAGGCAGGCTGGGAACAATCGAACTCCAGTCAAACTCGTACATTATTTGCCTCCCATATTGCCAGGCAGGCGAATTTTGCGTTCTACCACACTCATAATCAGCATGATGACCAGGTTAATGCCGACGTACGCCAGAGTGATGGCGGTAAAGGATTCATAGGCATGCGCGGAGTAATCCAGCAGCTTGCCGGCCTGCGCCGCCATATCCACCAGTCCGATGGTTGAGGCGATCGCCGAGTTCTTCACCAGATTAAGCATTTCCGACGTCATCGGCGGCACAATCACGCGATAGGCATTCGGCAGCAGCACATAGCGATAGGTTTGCGGCAGCGTCAGGCCCATCGCCAGGCCGGCATTTTTCTGACCGCGTGGCAGCGACTGAATCGCCGCGCGTACCTGTTCACAGACGCGCGCTGCGGTGAACAAACCAAGGCAAATCGTCGAGGAGACGAAGAACTGAATGTTGGGATCCAATTCTGACTTAAACCACATGCCCAGCTTTTCGCCCACCAGTTCTGGCGCAACCAGATACCAGAAGAAGAACTGCACAATAAGTGGGATATTACGGAATAGCTCCACGTAGCAGGTGCCAATTGCCGCCAACAGGCGGTTGGGCACGGTACGCAGAATGCCAAATAAGGAACCTACCAGGAAGGCGATAATCCAGGCGCAGCAGGACACCGCAATGGTGACCTGAAAACCGGACCACAGCCAGCCGAGGTAAGTCGTATTGCCGAACGGGGCCTGTTCAAGAAAAATGCCCCAGTTCCAATCGATACCCATAACGAGCTCCGGTAAAAAAAGGGTAGCGAGGCTACCCATAAGATTGTTGAGCGGTGTCTTGCATCCTGCTTCAGGGGAACGGCCTGTTACAGTCTGTCTGTCCGCACCGCATGTTCAGCAATCGAGAGGGCAGCGGGGCTGCCCTTGTTGTCGTTGTTAATTCAGAGTGCTTTGTCGTTCGGTGCTTTGAACAGGGCCTGCATATCGCTTGAGAGTTCGAAGTTTAGGTTCAGATTCTTCGGTGGAATCGGTTTTTTGAACCAGGTTTCAAACCATTTTGAGGCTTCGCCAGAGGTTTGCGCTTTAGCAATGGTTTCATCCATCAGCTGTTTGAACTGTGGATCCTGATTACGCAGCATGCAGCCGTAAGCTTCTTTCGACTGCGGTGTACCCACGATGTCCCAGTTGTCTGGCTTCTTGGCTTTGGCACGTTCACCTGCCAGCAGCGCGTCATCCATCATGAAGGCCACAGCACGACCGGTTTCCAGCGTACGGAAAGAATCGCCATGGTCTTTCGCGCTGATGATGCGCATATCCATTTTTTGCTCGTCGTTCAGTTTGTGCAGCAGAACTTCTGAAGTGGTACCGGAGGTCACGACAACGGTTTTACCCTTCAGATCAGGGAAATCTTTGATGTCGCCGCCTTTTTTCACCAGCAGACGCGTACCGATGATGAACACGGTGTCAGAGAATGCCGCTTGCTTCTGACGCTCCAGGTTGTTGGTGGTAGAACCGCACTCAAAATCGTAAGTTCCGTTCTGCAACAGAGGAATACGGTTCTGCGAAGTAATCGGCAGCATTTTGATCTGCAAATCAGGCTTATTCAGTTTGGCTTTAATAGCCGCGATGATGGCGTTTGAATAATCCTGTGAATAGCCAACCACTTTTTGCTGGTTGTCATAGTAAGAAAAGGGAACTGATGATTCACGATGCCCAACGACGATCACGCCGCTATCATTGATTTTTTTCAGGGTACCGGTGAGATCTTCCGCCTGGGCCGCTCCCGCTGCTGCTCCCAACAGCAAAAGAGATAATGCCACTTTGCGTATCTGCATGTTCCAACTCCTTCGTATGGATGTCGCGCAGAACATAAACTGCGCAGATTGTGATGTTGTGTGTATTTCGTGCTGCTTTTTTTGTTATCCCATAGCGCAACCGCACGCAGGATAGTGATTAACATAGCGAATTGTTAACGCAATGAAACAAAAAAGTTTCTTTTTTGCGAGCCGCTCCGCACCAATAAAAGGCAAAAATTCCCCGATGCGCCAATAGAGTGCGCATCATTGCCATAAATTAGTGCGTAAAGGTTGCACTACGCTGACAAAAGCCGATGTTTGCGAAAATCACTGAAATAAATAGCAATGATCGTGCCAGCACGATGAAGAAGTGTAAAAAGCCAGCAGAGAATCGGGGAAAGCACCACGGAAGGAAGAGAAAACAGCGCATAAAAAAGGCGAAGTATTCACTTCGCCTGTTTGCATAGCTGCCTGAACTAGTGGCGACGGCGCAGAATGGCCACCACAATGCTAATCAACGTCACTAGCCACACTGGCCAGATGCCCGCTTTCGCATACGGCGTTTCACCGATGGTTGGCGTGACTTTGGCTTCCAATACATCCCGCGTGAACTGCGGCAGCTCTTTCTCTACTTCACCGTTGGCATTCACTACCGCTGTGACACCGTTATTGGTGGAGCGCAGTAACGGACGTCCCAGCTCCAGCGCACGCATGCGCGCCATCTGGAAATGCTGCCACGGCCCGATGGAGTGACCGAACCAGGCATCGTTGGAGACGGTCAGCAGGAAGTTGGTATCGGGGCGGAAGTTGGCGCGCACTTGTTCGCCCAGCACGATCTCATAGCAGATAGCGCTGGTCAGGTGATAACCCGCTACGTTCAGCTGCGGCTGGACATAGGCGCCACGGCTGAAGGAGGACATCGGCAAATCGAAGAACGGCGCCAGCGGACGCAGCAACGCTTCCAGCGGCACAAACTCACCAAATGGCACCAGATGATTCTTCTGATAGCGGTTCTGGCTTTGATAGCTGTAAGGCTGCTCGCCACCCAGCACAATCACCGAATTGTAGTCGTGATAGCGATTATCGCCTTCCACGCGAGAATCCACGATACCGGTAATCAGTGAGCTGCCGCGCGCGCGCAGGTCAGCATCCAGCGCCCGCAGGAACGGCTGCTGGTTGCTTTCCAGATCGGTAATCGCTGATTCGGGCCAGATAATGATCGGCGCTTTACCAATAAACGGCTGGCTATAGGAGGTGTAAACACGCAGCGTGTTCAGCAGTTGCTGCGGATCCCACTTCATCGACTGCGGAATATTGCCTTGCACCATCGCAACATCAACGCTGCGTTTCGGCAGCGGCTGATACCACTGCATCATGCGCAGCGGCCACGGCAGTAACAGCAGGAGCGCGGCGGCTATCAAGCTTTTCACGGTACGATGATGCAGCGCGTGCACCAGCAAGCCGGCGATCACCATCAACAGGAAGGTAATGGTTTCCACACCGGCCAGCGGCGCGAGGCCTTTTAGCGGACCGTCAATCTGGCTGTAGCCAAACTGCAGCCACGGAAAGCCGGTGAGCACCCAACCGCGCAGGAACTCGCTAATCTGCCACAGCGCGGGTGCCGCTAAAGCCAAACGCCAGATTGTGGCGCGCGGCCAGAAACGGTTGAGCAGGATGGCAAACAGCATCGGATAAAGCGACAGATAAGCCGCCAGCAGAATCACCAGTAAGATGTTTACCGGGCCGGGCATGCCGCCAAAGGTGGCGATGCTGACGTAAACCCAATTGATGCCGCTGCCAAACAGTCCAAAGCCCCAAGCGAAGCCGATTGCCGCAGCCTGCGCAGTGCGACGTTCCAGCAGCAACAGTTGCAGACCAAACAGCGAAATTATCGCCGCAGGCCAGAAATCGTAGGGGGAAAAGGAAAGGGTGCCAATGGCACCCGTAACTAACGCCAGCAGCAGGCGAACCCGCTGCTGCGAGTAAAGAGAGGCTAAAGCCATAAAGTTATTCGTCTTCCAGTTGCGGTTGTGGTGAGTCTTCCGGAATTTTTACATGCACCTGGATGATACGGCGGCTGTCAGCCATGGCGACTTTGAACTGATAGCCATCAATGACAATACTTTCGCCGCGAGCGGGAAGGTGGCCGAATCCCTGCATGACCAATCCGCCAATGGTATCGACTTCGTCATCGCTGAAATCGGTGCCAAAGACCTCATTAAAATCTTCAATTTGCGTTAAGGCGCGCATGGTATAGGTGTAACGATTGAGCTGGCGGATATCACGATCTTCTTCATCGTCATACTCATCTTCAATTTCGCCAACAATCAGCTCAAGAATATCTTCAATGGTCACCAGACCAGAGACGCCACCAAATTCATCAATGACAATCGCCATGTGATAACGCTGCGAGCGGAACTCCTTCAGCATGCGATCGACGCGCTTGCTTTCAGGAACCACCACGGCGGTGCGCAGCACTTTTTCCATGCTGAACGGCTCAGACGCGCTGGCCATAAACGGCAGCAGGTCTTTGGCCATCAAAATGCCTTCGACGTGGTCTTTATCTTCGCTGATCACCGGGAAACGTGAGTGGGCGGATTCAATAATCACCGCAAGGCACTCTTCCAGCGTTTGGTTGCGTTTCAGGGTGATCATTTGCGAGCGAGGGATCATGATGTCGCGCACGCGCTGTTCGGCAATGTCCAGCACCCCTTCGAGCATGTCGCGGGTGTCCTGATCAATCAGCTCTTTTTGCTCAGAATCGCGGATTAACCCCAGCAGTTCATCACGGTTTTTAGGTTCACCGTGAAACAGTTGGTTGATTAACAGGGAGAAAAATCCCTTTTTACTACTGGGTGCGTCGCTGTTTTGAGAATGGTCGTCGCTCATGGCGTTTTTATTTCGTTCTCTCTAATGAGGGATTGGGGCTGCTGGCATCCGCGCCAGCAGCGCAATAACCTGAACCAGCGGCTCAGGCGTCTTCTTTCTCCGAAATGTACGGATCAGGATAACCAAGAGCAAGCATTATCTCGGTCTCCAGCGCCTCCATCTCTTCGGCTTCTTCATCTTCGATATGGTCGTAACCCAGCAGATGCAGCGTACCGTGCACCACCATATGCGCCCAGTGGGCTTCGACGGTTTTGCCTTGTTCAGCAGCCTCTTGCTCGACAACCTGACGGCAAATAATCAGATCGCCGAGCAGTGGCAGTTCAATTCCCGGCGGTGCTTCAAACGGGAATGACAGCACGTTGGTCGGCTTATCTTTGCCGCGATAAGTCAGATTAAGCTCATTACTCTCGGCTTCATCCACCAGACGAATCGTGACTTCGCTTTCCGGTTGAAACGGCGTTACCGCCGCTTCCAGCCAGCGTTGAAAATCACTCTCCGCTGGCAGATGGTTTTCATCGGCGCAGGCCAGTTGTAAATCAAGAATCACCGCGCTCATGAACGCTCCTGCGGGCTGGTGTGGCTGGCAAGCTGAGCCGCGATAGCTTCGCGTTTGCGCTCTTCTGCCTGTTGATCACGGCGTTTCTGGTCGGCGGTTTCCCAGGCTTCATAAGCATTCACGATGCGTGCGACAACCGGATGACGCACCACGTCTTCGCTGTGGAAAAAGTTAAAGCTAATCTCATCGACTTCTGCCAGCACTTCAATGGCGTGGCGCAGGCCGGATTTGGTGCTGCGCGGCAAGTCAATCTGCGTGATATCGCCGGTAATGACCGCTTTCGAATTAAAGCCGATACGCGTCAGGAACATCTTCATCTGTTCGATAGTGGTGTTCTGGCTCTCATCGAGAATCACAAAGGCGTCGTTCAGCGTGCGTCCGCGCATGTAGGCCAGCGGAGCTACTTCAATCACGTTGCGCTCAATCAGTTTCTCTACGCGCTCAAAGCCGAGCATTTCGAACAGCGCGTCGTACAGCGGGCGCAGATAGGGATCGACCTTCTGGCTGAGATCGCCGGGCAGGAAGCCGAGTTTCTCACCCGCTTCAACCGCCGGACGCGTCAGCAGAATACGGCGAATCTCCTGACGCTCCAGCGCATCCACTGCGGCAGCGACCGCCAGATAGGTTTTACCGGTACCTGCCGGGCCGATACCAAAGGTAATGTCATGCGAGAAGATATTGGCGATGTATTGGGCCTGGTTAGGCGTACGCGGTTTGATTACGCCACGCTTGGTTTTGATGTTCACCGCTTTGCCGAATTCCGGCACGCTCTCAGCGCTCTGTTCCAGAACGCCGCTCTCTTTGATTGCCAGGTGAATCTGGTCCGGTTCGATATCTTTGATCTGACCGCGCATTGGGGCGGTATCAACATACAGCGTGCGCAGGATATTGACGGCAGCGTCCACACACAGCGAGCGGCCGGTAAGCGCGAATTGGTTGTCACGGCGTTTGATTTCAAGGCCCAAACGGCGCTCCAGCTGTTTCACATTGTCATCCATCGGACCGCACAAGCTCATCAGTCGTTGGTTATCTGCCGGTTCAAGGGCGATTTCACGCGTTTCGATATTCAAATGAATCCTTAAGGTCACTCAGGGCCAGTTGAAAAGGTGTGCCGGATGTCGAAGAGCAATCTCTCCACATCTTTATGAAATTATTTATGGCGCTGCGCACTGGCGCAAGCTTCAGAGTCGATATTTGGGCAGCACTTGTGGAAAGCAAGGGCCTGGGGATGAAACAGGCGACAGCGCTTTGTGCGCTGTCGCTCAACGTTCGAGGTTTCAAGGCTGGAACAGTCCGACGCCGATGTCGTTCTCTTTGCGGGTACGCGCAATCACCGATGCCGGGCTTTCGGCCACACGGAGCGCCATTTGATCTTCGGTGCGCACCAGCACGCCGCGCAGGGAGCTGGCATAGACATCAACAATTTCGACATCAACAAACTTACCGATCATTTCAACCGGTGCTTCGAAGTTCACCACGCGGTTATTATCGGTGCGGCCGGTCAGTTCCATCACATTCTTACGCGAAATGCCTTCCACCAGCACGCGCTGCGTGGTGCCCAGCATGCGGCGGCTCCACGCCATCACCTGCTGATTGATGCGGTCCTGCAGGATGAAAAGACGCTGCTTTTTCTCCTCTTCCGTCACATCGTCGGGCAGATCGGCCGCCGGCGTGCCTGGGCGCATCGAGTAAATAAAGCTGAAGCTGACATCGAAATTCACTTCACCGACCAGCTTCATGGTCTGCTCAAAATCCTGCTGCGTTTCGCCGGGGAAACCGATGATGAAATCAGAGCTCAGCTGGATATCCGGACGTGCGGCTTTCAGCTTGCGGATAATCGCTTTGTACTCGAGTGCGGTGTGCGCGCGCTTCATCAGCGTCAGGATGCGATCTGATCCGCTCTGAACCGGCAGATGCAGGAAGCTCGCCAGCTCGGGTGTATCGCGGTAAACCTCGATGATGTCATCGGTAAATTCAATAGGATGGCTGGTGGTGAAGCGAATACGGTCAATGCCGTCGATCGCCGCCACTAAGCGCAGCAACTCAGCAAAGGTGCAGATATCGCCATCAAAGGTGGCGCCGCGATAGGCGTTGACGTTCTGGCCCAGCAGGTTGACTTCACGTACGCCCTGAGCGGCAAGCTGGGCGATTTCCAGCAGAATATCGTCGCTCGGACGGCTGACTTCCTCGCCGCGCGTGTAAGGCACCACGCAGAAAGTACAATATTTGTTGCAGCCTTCCATGATCGACACAAAGGCGGTTGGGCCATCGGCGCGCGGTTCTGGCAGGCGATCAAACTTCTCAATTTCAGGGAAGCTGATGTCAACAACCGGGCTTTTACTGCCGCGCACGGTGTTAATCATCTCCGGCAGACGATGTAAGGTCTGCGGGCCAAAGACGATATCGACGTAACTGGCGCGTTGGCGCAGACGTTCACCTTCTTGTGAGGCCACGCAGCCACCCACGCCGATGATCAGATCGGGATTGCTCGCTTTCAGCTTTTTCCAACGGCCTAACAGAGCAAAAACCTTCTCCTGCGCCTTTTCACGGATGGAGCAGGTGTTGAGCAGCAGAACGTCCGCCTCTTCAGCTTCCTCGGTAAGGGTGTAGCCGTGCGTGCTGTTCAGCAGATCGGCCATCTTCGATGAATCGTATTCATTCATCTGACAGCCCCAGGTTTTGATGTGCAGTTTTTTGGTCATCGAACTAGCCATTGATTCAAGCGAAGTGCAGGGCGCGTATTGTAATGCTTCGACGCTGTTGTTACCAGGCTTCACGCATCTGCATCGCATCGCGCTGCTAATTTCCGGTACACTTTAGCTATCAACGTGATGCTTGAAGGTTTCACGGCAAAAAGAAGGATTAGAGTCGATGCAGGATTCACATTTTGATGTGGTGATCGTGGGCGGTGGCATGGTTGGTGCGGCGCTGGCGTGTGGCCTGGCGCAGCAGCAGTTTCGCGTAGCGGTCATTGAACGGGCGGAACCGGCAAGCTTTGATGCCGGCAGCGAGCCAGATGTGCGTATCTCCGCCATCGGTGCGTCGTCGGTTGCGCTGCTGCAGCAACTGGATGTCTGGCAGCGTGTGCAGGCGATGCGCTGTGCGCCCTATCGCCAGCTGGAAACCTGGGAGTGGCAAAACGCGCATGTGAAGTTTGATGCGGCCTCGCTTGGGTTGCCCGAGCTGGGCTTTATGGTGGAAAACAGCGTGCTGCAGCGTGCGTTGTGGGAAAAAATGCAGCAAGAAGGCATCACACTGATCTGCCCGGCGAGCTTGCAGGGTTTGCAGCCGCACAGCGCCGGCTGGCAGGTGCAACTCGATAATGGCCAAACGCTGGATGCGCGTTTAGTGGTCGGCGCAGATGGTGCCAACTCGCGTGTGCGTCAGTTAGCGGGCATTGGCGTGCGCGGCTGGAACTATGCGCAATCCTGCATGCTGATAAGCGTGGAGTGCGAGCAGGAGGCGGGCGATGCCACCTGGCAGCAGTTTACGCCGCAAGGGCCGCGCGCTTTCCTGCCGCTGTTTGATCGTCGTGCTTCGCTGGTGTGGTACGACGCGCCAGCACGAATTCGTCAGCTGCAAAGTTTGCCGCTCCCGCAACTGGAGAAAGAGATTTATGCTCACTTCCCGGCACGCGTTGGCCGTATTCAGGTCAAGACTGCGGCCTCTTTCCCGCTGGTGCGACGTCATGCTACGCGTTATGTGATGCCGGGATTGGCGCTGGTGGGGGATGCGGCGCACACCATCAATCCGCTGGCCGGGCAGGGCGTTAATTTGGGCTATAGGGATGTGGATGCGTTGATCACGACGCTGGTCGAGGCGCGCAACCAGGCGGAGCTCTGGTCATCGGATGCTGTGCTGCAGCGTTATCATCGTCAGCGTTACAAAGATAATTTACTGATGCAGGGCGGAATGGATCTGTTCTACTTCGCGTTTAGCAATAAACTGCCGCCGCTGCGTTTTGCGCGAAACCTGGCGCTGATTGCGGCGGAGAATGCCGGCGCGTTGAAACGCAAGGTGCTGCGTTACGCATTAGGTTTGTGATTGTAGGGAGCGTATTGATGCGCTCCTGGTTAAAACTTTGCTCGCCACTTTGCCAAACTCAGAAAACAATAAAGCCCGCATAAGCGGGCTTTATTGTGCAATTTGGCTGGGGTGCAGGGATTCGAACCCCGGAATGCTGGTATCAGAAACCAGTGCCTTACCGCTTGGCGACACCCCAATAGGTGTTTGATCAAATTGTCTTTTTATGGCTGGGGTGCAGGGATTCGAACCCCGGAATGCTGGTATCAGAAACCAGAGCCTTACCGCTTGGCGACACCCCAATAATTTGGTGGCTACGACGGGATTTGAACCTGTGACCCCATCATTATGAGTGATGTGCTCTAACCAGCTGAGCTACGTAGCCTTTGTACTGCTTACTGCGTCCGACGATGGCTGGGATACCTGGATTCGAACCAGGGAATGCCGGTATCAAAAACCGGTGCCTTACCGCTTGGCGATATCCCATTCGTCGACTTTGTATCCACAACATAATCCGGATTGGCTGGGGTACCAGGATTCGAACCTGGGAATGCTGGTATCAAAAACCAGTGCCTTACCGCTTGGCGATACCCCATCCGGCTGCCGAAGACTGAAATGGTGCGGGAGGCGAGACTTGAACTCGCACACCTTGCGGCGCTAGAACCTAAATCTAGTGCGTCTACCAATTTCGCCACTCCCGCAAAAAGATGGTGGCTACGACGGGATTTGAACCTGTGACCCCATCATTATGAGTGATGTGCTCTAACCAGCTGAGCTACGTAGCCATCTTTTTCGCGTAACCTTCATCGGCGTTGCGGGGCGCATTATGCGTATTGAGTCTTGTAGCGTCAACAATTTTTTTGCCGTTTTTCGCCTTAAAACGCCTGTTTGTCTGGCTTGTAACCAGGCTGGTGATTTATTCGGCTAATTTCACAGGCTATACGATAGATTGCATAAAAAAGGGGCTCGAATGAGCCCCATATCTTGTTGAGTAAAAACCTTATTTATACGCGGACTGATGCACACCAACGGCACGACCAGAAGGGTCATCCATGGATTTAAAGGCTTCATCCCACTCGATCGCTTTAGCCGAAGAACAGGCCACTGATGGACCGCCTGGCACACACTCTGCGGCGCTGGCGATCGGGAACAATTCCTCGAAGATCTCGCGATACAGATACGCTTCTTTCGAGTTCGGCGTGTTGTACGGGAAGCGGAAGTGCGCAGTCGACAGCTGTTGATCGGTGATTTGCTTCGCCGCCACTTCTTTCAGCGTATCGATCCAGCTGTAGCCCACACCATCAGAGAACTGCTCTTTCTGACGCCACGCCACGCTCTCCGGCAGGTAAGAAGAGAAGCATTCGCGCAGGATGTGTTTTTCCATCTTGCCGTTGCTGCCACAGAGTTTGTCTGCCGGGTTGATGCGCATCGCCACGTCGAGGAATTTCTTGTCGAGGAACGGCACACGCGCTTCCACGCCCCAGGCGGACATCGCTTTGTTGGCGCGAGCACAGTCAAACATGTGCAGAGCCAGCAGTTTACGTACGTTCTCTTCGTGGAATTCTTTGGCGTTTGGCGCCTTATGGAAATAGAGGTAGCCGCCAAAGACTTCATCCGCACCTTCACCGGACAACACCATTTTGATGCCCATCGCTTTGATCTTACGCGACATTAAATACATCGGCGTAGAGGCGCGAATGGTGGTCACATCATAGGTTTCGATGTGGTAAATCACGTCACGGATCGCATCCAGGCCTTCCTGCACGGTGAAATGGATTTCGTGGTGTACGGTACCGAGGTGTTCTGCGACTGATTTCGCTGCTTTCAGGTCTGGAGAACCTTCCAGGCCAACCGCGAAGGAGTGCAGCTGCGGCCACCATGCATCGCTCTTATCCGCATCTTCAACACGTTTCGCAGCAAAGCGTTTGGTCACGGCAGAGATGATGGATGAGTCCAGGCCGCCAGACAGCAGAACGCCGTAAGGCACGTCAGACATCAGGTGACTTTTTACTGACTCTTCCAGCGCATGTTTCAGCTCGGCGGCATCCGTGGTGTTGTGCTCAACGGCGGAATATTCCATCCAGTCACGCTGCCAGTAACGACGGATTTCACCATCGGCGCTCGACATGTAGCTTCCCGGCGGGAACTCTTTGATGCTGCGGCACACTGGCACCAGCGCTTTCATCTCGGAAGCGACATATAGGTTGCCGTGCTCGTCGTTGCCCATATACAGCGGGATAATGCCGATATGGTCGCGACCAATCAGATATTGTTGCTTCACGCTGTCCCACAGAATGAAGGCGAACATGCCTTGCAGCTCGTCGAGGAAATCGACGCCTTTTTCCTGATACAGCGCGAGGATCACTTCACAGTCAGAACCGGTCTGGAAAGCGTAACGATCGCTCAACTCAGCACGCAGCGCCTGATGGTTGTAAATTTCGCCGTTAACAGCCAGTACGTGGGTGTGGTCAGCGTTATACAGCGGCTGTGCGCCGTTGTTAACGTCAACAATCGACAGACGCTCATGCACCAGAATGGCTTTATCATCCGCATAAACACCTGACCAATCCGGGCCGCGGTGACGCATCAGACGAGAAGATTCCAGCGCTTTCTTGCGCAGCTCAATAGGATCGCTTTTCAGATCCAGCACACCAAAAATTGAACACATAACTGACTCCTGATCTCACCTTGTGGCGAAGTTATTTCTACGTTTGTCCGGCAGCCTTGGCTGCGTGATGTATAAGAAAATGCGCTAAATGGCGGTGTTAGTGCAAGTAAAATTGCGATTCTTTGATAAAAAGAATGTTCATGGGCAATTAATATTGAATATTATTCAATTATTACGTGTTTATTTTAGATGTCATCTAATGAAACTGCATTATCGTTCGTTTTGTAGGCATGTGGCGAGCGGTAAAGAAAGGCATAACCACAGAAAAAACAAAAGCCCTGCATAAGCAGGGCCATAAGGAGAGGTAATGGTTGGGATCAGAACAGGTCGATATCGGCGACCGATGGATAAATCCAATCCGGGCGGAAAGGCATCGCATCAATATCACTCAGTGTGGAAACGCCAGACAGCACCAGAATGGTTTCCAGACCCGCCTGGAAGCCTGCCAGAATGTCTGTCCGCAGGTTATCGCCGACAATGACCGTCTCTTCCGAATGCGCATGCATTTTGTTTAACGCCGCGCGCATGATGTACGGACTCGGTTTGCCGACGTAAAACGGTTTACGACCGGAGATGGTTTCGATACCGGCGCAGAGTGCTCCGCAGGCAGGAACAAAGCCGCGTGCATGTGTATCGGGATTAGTGGCGATAAAGCGGGCGCCATTTGCCACGAAGAAAGCGGCTTTATGCATCATTTCCCAGTTGAAGGAGCGGGTTTCGCCGACGATAACGAAATCTGGATTAACGTCGGTGATGGTGAAGCCAGCTTTATACAGCTCATGAATCAGCGCACCTTCGCCAATTACGTAGGCTTTTTTCCCTTCCTGACGGCGCAGGAAATCGGCGGTGGCCATCGCCGAGGTGTAAAACACCGAATCCGGTACGTCAATGCCGGCGTTGGCAAAGCGGTTCGCCAAATCCAGCGCGGTTTGCGAAGGATAGTTGGTCAACACCACCAACGGCATATCCTTCGCCAGAATGCGCTGCAGAAATTCGTTCGCGCCGGGAACGGCGGTATTGTCATGCATCAACACGCCGTCGATGTCACAGATTACGCTTTTAATCGTCATAGATTGCATCCGGTCGGGCCTGCTTGACAGCAGGCTGGTGATTACTCTTCCAGCAGATGTTGCAGCAAAATGCCATTCAGCATTGCGCGTTTTGCCAACGCAAAGGCGCCAATCGCCGAGCGATGATCGAGCTCGGAACGCACCACCGGCAGATTTTTACGGAAGGCAGGCAGCGTCTGCGTATTGATACACCCTTCAATGGCAGGAAACAGCACTTTATCGGCTTCAGTGATTTCACCGGCCAACACCACTTTTTGCGGATTGAACAGGTTGATGGCGATAGCAATCGCCTTGCCTAAATAGCGGCCGACATATTCAATCACTTCGCACGCCAGCGCGTCGCCATGATTAGCGGCGCGACAAATCTGCGGCATCAGGCAATCATTTAACGTTAGTGAACTGGGATACCCTTGATTCAGTAGATGACGTACGCGGTTTTCAATCGCGCCATTAGCCGCAATGGTTTCCAGACAGCCAAAGTTACCGCAGTGGCAGCGTTCACCCAGCGGATCAACCTGAATATGGCCAATCTCGCCCACGTTGCCGTTACTGCCGAGGAAAATGTGGCCGTTGGCGATGATTCCGGCACCGGTGCCGCGATGCAAACGCACCAGAATGGAGTCTGCGCAATCGCGACTTGCACCGAAGTAGTGCTCGGCCAGCGCCAGGCTACGGATGTCATGACCAACAAAGCTGGTGACGTTGAAGCGTTTTTTCAGGCTGGAAACCAGCGGCCAATGACTTACCGCGATGTGCGGCATGTAGCGAATGATGCCGTTAATGGGATCGACCAATCCGGGCAGAATCACCGAGATAGCAATCAGTTCATGAATCTTACGCTGATGTGCGGCCATAAAGGCGCTGATGGCATTGAACAGCGCGTTCTCCAGCGTTTCCTGCGTGCGCTCGGGCAGCGGATAATCTTCCTGCGCCAGCGATTTCCCGCTCAGATCAAACAGCGTCAACGTCGCGTCATTACGCCCTAAGCGCACGCCGATAGTATGAAAATGACGGGTTTCAGTAATGATGGAGATCGCGCGACGCCCACCGGTGGAGGCTTGTTGCTCCACCTCTTTGATGAGGCCGCGCTCAATGAGCTGGCGGGTAATTTTGGTGACACTGGCGGGCGCAAGCTGACTGTGTTCGGCAATCTGAATGCGCGAAATTGGCCCCTGCTGATCGATTAGCCGATAAACGGCTGCACTATTGAGTTGTTTAACAAGATCAACATTTCCTATTTGAGACTGGCCGCCAGTGGTCATTCAATGCTTACTCGCTGAGGACGTTGTCTCCGTTGACGAACGTCTTAGTGATTTGATAATCGCGGGTAAAGACAGTCAGGTTGGCGACTTTTCCTGCTTCGACCGTGCCTAACTGCTTCTCCACACCCATCGCCTGCGCTGGATAGAGCGTCGCCATACGCAGCGCTTCATCAAGAGCGATACCGCAATGTTCAACGCTGTTCTGCACCGCTTCAATCATGGTCAAGGCAGAACCGCTGAGCGTACCGTTCTCGTCAACGCACAGGCCATCGCGATAGTATATTGTTTTGCCTGCAAAAATAAATTGATCAATCGATGCGCCCGCCGGTGCTGTGGCATCCGTCACTAACACCAGCTTGTCGCCTTTAATGCGTTTTGCATTGCGCACATTAGCGTAATGGACATGTAAACCATCCGCAATGATGCCGCAGTATACATCAGGCGAATCAAACAGCGCACCGATCAGACCTGGCTCACGTCCAGCGAAGGTTGGCATGGCATTGTAGAGATGCGTAGCAAAGCTGACGCCCGCGCTGAAGCCAATTTTTGCTTCTTCATAGGTCGCGTTGGAGTGACCCGCTGACACGATGATGCCGGCATCACGCAGCTGACGAATCACCTCGCTGCCCGTATTTTCAGGTGCCAGCGTGACTTTAGTGATGACGTCGGCATTGGCGCAGAGGAAATCCACCAGCTCGGCATCCGGCAGGCGAATCAATTCAGGATTGTGTGTACCTTTTTTAGCTTTATTCAGCCACGGACCTTCCAGATGCAGGCCGATTGCCTGATTCTGATGCTTGGCCAGGTAAGCGCGCATGGTTTCGACTGCGCGTCTCATCAGCGCATCGGTGCTGGTAATCAGTGTTGGCAAATAGCTGGTGCAGCCTGATTTCTCGTTGGCGCGCTGCATGATCTCAAGCGTTTCAACGCTTAACGCATTGATGTCATCATTGAACTGCACGCCGCCACAGCCGTTAAGCTGCAAATCAATAAAACCAGGAGCGATAAACGCACCAGCCACATCCTGCTGTGCAATTGCCGCGTCCAGGGCATCACGCGGACACACGCGCTCAATCAGGCCATCTGCAATCACAACTGCATGATTGTCCAGAATTTCATGACCAGTAAAAATCCGGCCGTTCACTAATGCGTACATCGTTTCTCTCTCCCGGCTAAGCCTGCTGCCTGAAAGCAGCAGGTTTTGTTACAACGTGTTTTCACACACCTTTCATATTTTCCGCTTCCATTTCGCGGAAATATTTCACGGTTTTCACTTTCAGTTCCATGGTGGCTGGCTCGTCACATACCACGACAGATTTGGCATGCAGCTGCAGGCAGCTGATGGTCCACATGTGGTTGACGTTACCTTCAACCGCAGCCTGCAGCGCTTGCGCTTTCAGGTGGCCGGTAACCAGAATCATCACTTCTTCAGCATCCAGCAGCGTACCGACACCAACCGTCAGGGCGTATTTCGGCACCTGATCCACATCACCATTAAAGAAGCGTGAGTTTGCAATACGCGTATCGTGCGTCAGGGTTTTGATGCGGGTACGTGAGGAGAGGGAAGAAGCCGGTTCGTTAAAGGCGATGTGACCATCGTTGCCCACGCCGCCCATAAACAGGTTAATTTTGCCGTAAGCGCGGATCTTCTCTTCGTATTGGCGACATTCTGCGTCAATATCTTCGGCATTACCATTCAGAAGATTGATATTTTGCTGTTGAATATCAACATGATCGAAAAAGTTACGGTACATGAAACTGTGGTAACTTTCCGGATGCTCTTTTGGCAGGCCAACGTACTCATCCATGTTGAAGGTGACAACGTGCTTGAAACTAACCTGGCCCGCTTTGTGCATATCGATCAGGTGCTTGTAAGCTTCCAGCGGTGTTCCACCGGTTGGCAGACCCAGCACGAAGGGACGTTCTGCGCTAGGCTTAAACGCATTAATGCGGTTAACAATGTGGCGTGCAGCCCATTTACCCACTTGGGTCGGTGTGGCCAAAGGGATCAGTCTCATGTCTTCACCTCAATTAAGATTGGAAATGTGGAGTTGCCGTTTCTCTGACAGTTTTGCCCTTAAGCGTAATGCGTTTAAGCGTAGCCACCAGGGATAAGTGCGACTCGATATTTTTTATCATAAAATAAGTTTGTGGTGCTGGCTAGCATTTCGCATTATCAAACCACCATTTTGGTGATTAAAGTCACAGTTGTAGTGGTTTTAATTTGCGAGGCGAATTAATTTATCTTTACACTGCGCCTCGTGGTGAAAAGTGTCATCAAGGTACCGGGCGACGGGATAATAAAATCAACCTGCGCCACGGCATAACGCCAGTCTCATAGGGGGAGAATAAGGTGAGTATTCTAGGATATCTGCAAAAGGTCGGCCGCGCGCTTATGGTGCCGGTAGCGACTTTGCCGGCAGCGGCAATCTTGATGGGCGTTGGATACTGGATCGATCCAGATAGCTGGGGCGCAGGCAATGCGCTGGCAGCACTGTTGATCAAATCGGGTTCGGCAATCATCGACAATATGCCAGTGCTGTTTGCCATTGGTGTGGCATACGGTATGTCAAAAGATAAAGACGGCGCTGCAGCGTTAACCGGTTTTGTCGGCTTTCTTGTTGTGACCACACTCTGTTCTCCGGCAGCGGTGGCAATGATTCAGAAGATGCCGGTGGAGCAAGTTCCCGCTGCCTTCGGTAAAATTAATAACCAGTTTGTTGGCATTCTTGTCGGGATTCTTTCTGCTGAAGTCTATAACCGCTTTAGTCATGTTGAACTGCCAAAAGCGTTGTCCTTCTTTAGCGGTCGCCGTCTGGTGCCGATCCTTGTATCGTTCCTGATGATCCTGGTTGCGTTCATTCTGATGTATATCTGGCCGATCATTTTCGGTGGACTGGTAAGTTTTGGTGAGCATATTCAGAAGCTGGGTTCCGTCGGTGCGGGCATCTACGCTTTCTTTAACCGTCTGCTGATTCCTGTTGGCTTACACCACGCATTGAACTCGGTATTCTGGTTCGATGTTGCCGGTATCAACGATATTCCTAAATTCCTTGGCGGCGCGCAGTCTATCGCTGAAGGTACAGGTATCCCTGGCATCACCGGTCGTTATCAGGCGGGCTTCTTCCCAATCATGATGTTTGGTCTTCCAGGTGCAGCGCTGGCAATTTACCACTGCGCACGCCCGGAAAACCGCGCTAAAGTCGGCGGCATTATGCTGGCGGCGGCCTTTGCCGCCTTCTTTACGGGTATCACTGAACCGCTGGAATTCTCCTTCATGTTCGTGGCGCCGGTGCTGTATGTGATTCACGCGGCACTGACCGGTCTTTCAGTTTTCATCGCCGCGAGCATGCAGTGGATTGCCGGTTTCGGCTTCAGTGCGGGTCTGGTGGATATGGTGCTGTCAACGCGCAACCCGCTGGCGGTGCACTGGTGGATGCTGATCCCACAAGGTCTGGTGTTCTTCGTTATCTACTACGTGGTATTCCGCTTCACCATCCAGAAATTCAACCTGATGACGCCGGGCCGCGAACTCTCTGCGGGCGATGAAACCGATGGTTATGACGTCAATGTCGATAACAGCGGCAACGGTGAAAGCCAAACTGAATCTCTGGCGCGTCGTTATATTGCGGCGGTAGGTGGCTCAGAAAACCTGACCAACATCGATGCCTGTATCACACGTCTACGTCTGAACGTTAAAGATTCCGCGCAGGTTAATGAAGGTGTCGCTAAACGTCTCGGTGCTTCAGGTGTGATTCGTCTGAACAAGCAGAGCGTACAGGTTATTGTCGGTACGCAGGCGGAAAGCATTGCAACAGCAATGAAAACCGTACTGAGCAAAGGTCCAGTTGCGGCATCTGCCGCGGCGTCAACGGCTGCTCCTGCTGCTGCTGTAAAACCGCAGGCGGTGCTGAACAGCGAAAAAGCCGTGATTGCTACGCTGCTGGCGCCAGTAACCGGTGACATCGTTGCGCTGGAAAATGTGCCTGACGAAGCATTCGCCAGCAAGGCAGTCGGTGATGGTCTGGCCATCAAGCCAACCGGCAAAACCGTGGTTGCGCCAACCGCCGGAACCGTGGTGAAGATCTTCAATACCAACCATGCGTTCTGCCTTGAGGCGGAAAACGGCGTCGAGATCGTGGTACATATGGGGCTGGATACAGTAGCGCTGGAAGGTAAAGGCTTCACGCGTCTGGTTGAAGAGGGCGCAACGGTCACTGCAGGTCAGCCAATCCTGGAAATGGATCTGGACTTCCTCAATGCCAACGCCCGCTCGATGATCAGTCCGGTTGTGGTCAGCAATAGCGATGATTTCGCTGGTCTGAATTTACTGGCAACCGGTTCAGTGGTTGCAGGCCAAACCCCGCTGTACGAGGTTAAAGGCTAAGTCCTTGTGATTGAGCCAGAAGGCAGGAAGCGATTCCTGCCTTTTTTGTTTTAAAACGACCAACAAACGGTTGTTTCCCTCCTGCGCTTTGTGGATCATACTCCGTTACTTCGTGGTACAAATCACCCGTTATAGTTTTTGAGGATTTTGAGATGAGTGAGGCTGAAGCCCGCCCAACGAACTTTATTCGTCAGATCATCGACGAAGATTTGGCGAGCGGTAAGCACAACAGTGTGCATACCCGTTTCCCGCCTGAGCCCAATGGTTATCTGCATATTGGCCATGCGAAATCTATCTGCCTGAACTTTGGTATCGCGCGAGACTATCAAGGTCAGTGCAATCTGCGTTTCGACGACACTAACCCAGTTAAAGAAGATCTGGAGTTTGTCGAATCCATTAAGCGTGACGTGCAATGGCTGGGCTTTGAGTGGAGCGGCAACATTCGTTACTCCTCAGACTACTTCGACCAACTGTTCAACTATGCGGTTGAGCTGATCAACAAAGGTCTGGCTTACGTTGATGAACTGTCGGCGGATGAGATCCGTGAGTATCGCGGTTCACTGACGGCGCCGGGTAAAAACAGCCCATATCGCGATCGCAGCGTGGAAGAAAACCTGGCGCTGTTCGAGAAGATGCGCGATGGCGGTTTCGAAGAGGGCAAAGCCTGTTTGCGTGCCAAAATCGACATGGCGTCCAGCTTTATCGTGATGCGCGATCCGGTGCTGTACCGCATTAAGTTTGCCGATCACCATCAGACCGGCAGCAAGTGGTGCATCTACCCGATGTACGACTTCACTCATTGCATTTCGGATGCGATCGAAGGCATTACGCACTCTCTCTGCACGTTGGAGTTCCAGGATAACCGTCGTCTGTACGATTGGGTGCTGGATAACATCACCATTCCGGTTCATCCGCGTCAGTACGAGTTCTCACGCCTAAATCTGGAATATGCGGTGATGTCGAAGCGTAAACTGACTCAGCTGGTGAGCGAGAAGGTGGTAGAAGGCTGGGACGATCCGCGCATGCTAACCGTTTCGGGTCTACGTCGTCGTGGTTATAGCGCCGCTTCTATCCGTGAGTTCTGCCGCCGTATTGGTGTGACCAAACAGGACAATATCGTGGAGATGGCTTCACTGGAATCGTGCATTCGTGACGATCTCAATGAAAACGCACCGCGTGCGATGGCGGTAATGGATCCGTTGAAAGTGGTGATCGAGAACCTGCCTGCAGGTCACGATGAGATCATCACTATGCCGAATCATCCGAACAAACCGGAGATGGGCACGCGTGAAGTGCCATTCAGCCGTGAAGTGTGGATCGATCGCGCTGACTTCCGTGAAGAAGCCAACAAGCAGTATAAGCGTTTGGTGCTGGGTAAAGAAGTGCGTCTGCGTAATGCTTACGTGATCCGTGCCGAACGTGTGGCGAAGGATGCTGAAGGCAATATTACCTGCATCTATTGTACTTGCGACGTTGATACGCTGAGCAAAGATCCGGCCGATGGCCGTAAAGTGAAAGGTGTTATCCATTGGGTTTCTGCAATCCACGCGCTGCCAGCGGAATTCCGCCTGTACGATCGTCTGTTCAGTGTGCCAAATCCGGGCGCGGCTGAGGATTTCCTCACCACCATCAACCCAAACTCACTGGAAATCAAACAGGGCTTCGTTGAGCCTGGTTTACGTGCTGCCGATTCGATGGCACCGTACCAGTTCGAACGTGAAGGCTATTTCTGTGCTGATAGCGTCTATTCACAGCCCTCCAGGCTGGTGTTTAACCGCACCGTAGGTTTGCGTGATACCTGGGCAAAAATCGGCGATTAATAGTTTTAGTCGCGAGCACGATAAGATCATGAAAGGGCGAGCAATCGCCCTTTTTTATTATCTCAATTTGGCCAGATACGACCTTTTATGCTGCACGCCTCAATTCGCCTTTAATTCCCTATTTGCGACTATTCTGACTTTAGAAAAATTAACCCATTTGGCAGTGTGAAAAACTTTTTTTCAGGTAGGCTATGCGCTCTCAGACGGTGCTCTGCGGCTTATCTAAGGAAAAAAAATGACAACTCTCGCCCAGGAAGCCAGGCATAGCGTGGTGGTTTTACATCAGCTTATTGAACGTATTTTCAATCAGGCGGAAGGCAGTGACGACAGCATTGATCTGTTTTTATCGCACTTTCATCCCGAGTTCAAAATGGTCACGCCGCAAGGCAAACGATTGGACCTCAATGAAATGGAAGTGCTGTTTCGCCAGTTACAGGGGCAGCGTGAAGGCATGCGCATTGCCACCAGTGAGCACGCCATCATCTCGCAGCAAAGCGAGGAAGTGACGATTCAGTATCGTGAATTACAGATGATGAACGGCATCAATCAGAGCCGCATTTCACTGGCGGTATTGGATTGCAGCACCGCCATTCCGCGCTGGCGCTACCTGCAGGAAACGCTTGTCGCCTGATTACAGGCATAAAAAAACCGGCTCAAGCGCCGGTTTTTTTTATACTGCATAGCACACTCAATTACTTATCGTGGAGCGTATCGTCTTCGCGGCAGTCTCCCAAAGCACAATGACCGTACAGGTACAGGCTGTGGTTGCTGAGCTTAATGCCGTGGCGAGTGGCAATTTCACGCTGACGCGTTTCGATTGATTCATCGCTGAATTCTATAACTTTGCCACAATCCAGGCAGATCAAGTGATCGTGGTGATGCTGCTGAGTCAGTTCGAAGACAGATTTGCCGCCTTCAAAGTTGTGACGGGTTACGATGCCCGCGTCGTCAAACTGGTTAAGAACGCGATACACCGTTGCCAGACCAATCTCTTCGCCCATATCAATCAGGCGCTTATACAAATCTTCCGCACTGACGTGATGGGACTCTGGGCCGGGTCCCTGAAGCACTTCCAGAATTTTCAGTCTGGGTAGCGTGACTTTCAGGCCAGCCTTCTTCAATGCGGAGTTGTTGTCAGTCATGCGGATATTGTCCTGTTACTTTGCTAGTCACTTGCGGCGCAGGGGCCTTGAATGTTTAGGTCAACGCGCATTCTCATTTGCGTCTCATTATAGAACTCAAGCAGTGAAATGAAAACCAAGGCAACGTCCTTAATCACCAAAGTTTGTAAGGATATCGTCACTAACGTCTTCAAGACGCTTGGGTTTTGGATTCCATTTCACTCAGCCTCATTCTACTGCCAGAGGAATAAGCGGATGACCATTGCGGGTATTCTACAGATTTGCGGGGAAAAGTTAAAAAACCGTAGCTATTATTTTTATAGGAAATTCCGTTACCCGATGTGAGGCAGTGCGCACATCGGGCAGAGCAGGGAATTAAGCTTCAATAATCTCTTTCAGCTGCAGCTCATCAAAGATCTGCTTCACCCACTTCTCAACGCGTTCGTTGGTCAATTCCGGCTGACGGTCTTCGTCAATGGCCAAACCAAGGAAGTTTTTGTCATCGGCCAGGCCTTTAGAGGCTTCGAAGTGATAGCCTTCGGTTGGCCAGTGACCGACGATCACCGCACCATTCGGCTCAATGATGTCACGGATAGTGCCCATCGCATCACAGAAGTACTCGGCGTAATCTTCCTGATCGCCACAACCAAACAGCGCTACCAGCTTACCATTGAAATCAATCTCTTCCAGCGTCGGGAAGAAATCGTCCCAGTCACACTGCGCTTCGCCGTAATACCAGGTTGGGATACCCAGCAGCAGGATGTCGAACGCTTCGAGATCTTCTTTGGTGCTCTTAGCAATGTCATGCACTTCGGCGACATCTTTACCCAGTTGTTTCTGGATCATCTTTGCAATGTTTTCAGTGTTGCCGGTATCGCTGCCGAAGAAAATGCCTACGATTGCCATGGGTTAGGTAACCTCTTAAATCCTGATTGTGAAAGTAAGTCAGTTGACTGCACAGTTATGCGAATAATAGCAGACCGGTAAAAAGTGCGGAACGTATAAAACCGTGACTTTGTGTTCCAGCGTGCGGTCTTCGCGCGTTACGACAGTTTGAGCTGTGCCAGCAGCATTTGTTCAATCAATTCGCTGCGACTGATGTTTTGCTGATCGGCTAGCGTGCTGAGGGCGTCAACCGCCTCGCTCGACATCTTCAGCTCAACACGACGCAGCCCACGCACTTTATCGCGCTTGAGCTGATTGCGTTTGTTGATGCGTAACTGTTCATCACGCGTCAGCGGGCTGGTTTTCGGGCGACCAGGACGCCGCTCGTCTGCGAAGAGATCAAGCGTAGTGCGGTCTGTCTGTTCTTTTGCCATGGTTTGTAAAACTGAGTGGGCGCGAACGGCGGAAAGGCGCTGCGCGATTAAAACATTATCGGCCCGACCACGGCGAAAAAATATCCGTGGCAAATTTTTAGCGCGACATCATACTCCAGCGCCTTCCCTGACGCCAACCCTAAAGCGCAAGCGGCAAGCTTTTGCTTTTACAGGTTAAAAAAACGCCGAACGGCGCGTAACACCGCATCGGGTTTCTCGGCGTGCACCCAGTGTCCAGCACCGCTGATCACATGTGCATGTGCCTGCGGGAACTGACGCAGCAGCGCATCGCGATGCTGATTATCCAGATAAGGCGAGTCGCCGCCGCGGATAAACAGCGCCGGATGCGGCCACGCAGGAATCTCTTCCCAGCCGGAAATAATGCTGTAATTATCCCACAGCACCTGCACATTAAAGCGCCATTCGCCCTCTGCGAAAGATTTGAGGATGAACTGGATCACGCCTTCTTCATCAATATGCTGACGCATTACTTCAGCGGCTTCGCTGCGGCGCGTGACGCCCGCGGCGCTCACGGCCCGAATAGCGGCAAAAATTTCGTCATGGCGGCGCGTTTGGTAATCAACGGGCGCGATATCGATCATCACCATTTTATCGATACGTTCCGGCGCGATGGCACTCAGTGCCATGGCGATTTTGCCGCCCATTGAGTGGCCAATCACACCCGCGCGATCGATATGGTGCGCATCCAGCGTTTCGACAATGTCCTGCGCCATCACGTGATAATTCATCTCATCACTACGCGCCGACAAGCCGTGATTGCGCACGTCAACTTGCAGCGTCGGACGTGCATCACGCACCCCACGCGCCAGCACGCCAAGGTTATCAAGGCTGCCAAAAAGACCATGGATCAACAGAATCGGCGTGGCATTGGGGGCAGATTGTTCAGTTTGCAGACGGGCGTTCAAAATCATGGCTAAAGTTCTTACGGTTGTGACCTTGGCTTAGGTTATCATGGATTCACCTGTCCAGCAGTCAGGCCGGTGGGCATTAGGGCATATTCCGACTTTTGCCCGTAAACGTTGCCAACGCTATCGGCTGCCACGGATTTAACTTTATAATCCTTATGTTAGAACCCGCTCACGTTTTGCACGACTGGATTTTGCTAAGGACGTTGCAAGAATGCGTGGTTCTGTCATTTGCCAGAATCGTACGGAAAAAGATGAAAACGATTGAAGTTGACGAAGAACTCTACCGTTATATTGCCAGCCACACGCAGCACATTGGTGAAAGCGCCTCAGATATTTTGCGCCGCATGTTGAAGTTCACCGCTGGACAGAGCGCACCCGCTGCGCCCGCCGCTGGTGCATCAATCAAAGAAGCGCAACCTGCCAGCCGTGAAGCGCGTCCTCAGGATCGCGTCCGGGCGGTACGTGAGCTGCTACTTTCCGATGAATATGCCGAGCAGAATAAGGCGGTTAACCGCTTCATGTTGGTACTGTCAACGCTCTATCGTCTTGATCCGGCTGCGTTTGCTGAAGCTACTGCCTCGCTGCAGGGCCGTACCCGCGTCTACTTTGCGGGCGACGAGCACACGCTGCTGCAAAATGGCACCCATACCAAGCCGAAGCACGTTCCCGGCACACCGTACTGGGTGATCACGAACACCAATACAGGTCGCAAATGCAGCATGGTGGAACACATCATGCTGGCTATGCAGTTCCCACAGGAACTGACAGAGAAAGTTCGCGGCACCATTTAACTGAAGCGTCAGGGAGAAGCGCCAATGGCCAATCACCCCCGTGCCGGGCAGCCTGCCCAGCAGAGCGATTTGATTAACGTTGCACAATTAACCTCGCAGTATTACGTCCTGAAGCCCGATGTGGCGAATCCGGATCATGCGGTGAAATTTGGCACTTCAGGCCACCGCGGCAGCGCGGGACGCCAAAGCTTCAACGAACAGCACATTTTGGCGATCGCGCAGGCGATTGCTGAAGAGCGCAAAAAGAATGGCATCACCGGTCCGTGCTACGTCGGTAAAGACACGCATGCGCTGTCTGAGCCGGCGATTCTATCGGTGCTGGAAGTGCTGGCCGCTAACGGCGTGGACGTGATTGTTCAGCAGGACAATGGCTACACGCCAACGCCTGCAATCTCTAACGCGATTCTTGAGCACAACAAACGCGGCGGCGCGCAGGCGGACGGCATCGTTATCACGCCTTCGCATAACCCACCGGAAGATGGCGGTATCAAATACAATCCGCCAAACGGTGGCCCGGCTGATACCAACGTTACCAAAGTGGTGGAAGATCGCGCTAACCAGCTGATCAAAGGCGAGCTGAAAGACGTGAAACGTCTGCCGCTGGATCAGGCATGGGCGAGCGGCCACATCGTTGAGCAGGATCTGATCCAGCCATACGTTGAAGGTCTGGCGCAGGTGATTGACTTCGCCGCCATCCAGAACGCCGGCCTGAAAATTGGCGTCGATCCGTTAGGCGGTTCCGGTATTGCTTACTGGCAGCGCATTGCTGAGCACTACAAACTGGATCTGACCATCGTGAACGATGCGATCGATCAGACTTTCCGCTTCATGCATCTGGATAAAGATGGCGTGGTGCGTATGGACTGCTCATCCGAGTGCGCGATGGCCGGGTTGCTGGCGTACAAAGACAAATTCGACCTGGCCTTTGGTAACGATCCTGATTATGACCGTCACGGTATCGTCACGCCTGCGGGTCTGATGAATCCGAACCACTATCTGGCGGTGGCGATCAACTACCTGTTCCAGCATCGCCCGCAGTGGGGCAAAGACGTTGCTGTAGGGAAAACCCTGGTTTCCAGCGCGATGATCGACCGCGTGGTCAACGACATTGGACGTAAGCTGGTGGAAGTGCCGGTTGGTTTCAAATGGTTCGTTGATGGTCTGTTCGATGGAAGCTTCGGTTTCGGCGGTGAAGAGAGCGCGGGCGCATCCTTCCTGCGTTTCGATGGCTCAGCCTGGTCAACCGATAAAGACGGCATCATTCTGTGCCTGCTGGCTGCTGAAATCACGGCGGTAACTGGCAAGAACCCGCAGCAGCACTATGACGAGCTGGCCGAACGTTTTGGTGCGCCAAGCTATAACCGTCTGCAGGCTCCGGCGACTTCTGCACAGAAAGCCGCGCTGTCTAAGCTGTCACCTGAAATGGTGAGCGCAGATACGCTGGCGGGTGATCCGATCACCGCACGCCTGACTGCCGCGCCGGGTAACGGTGCGTCAATCGGCGGTCTGAAAGTAATGACGGAAAACGGCTGGTTCGCCGCGCGTCCATCAGGTACAGAAGACGCGTACAAAATCTACTGCGAAAGCTTCCTGGGTGCTGAACATCGTCAGCAAATCGAGAAAGAAGCGGTTGAGATTGTTAGCGAAGTACTGAAAAACGCCTGATTGGGCAGTGAAGAAAAAAGGCCGCTTAGCGGCCTTTTTTTATGGCATAAATCGATAGCCGATACCGGTTTCGGTCAGCAAATGGCTGGGCTGCGTGGGATTCGCTTCCAGCTTCTGTCGCAAGTGCCCCATATAGATGCGCAAATAATGGCTGTGCTCCACTGCATTGGGCCCCCAAACCTGATTCAGTAATTGACGCTGGGTCAACACTTTTCCGGCGTTGTTCACCAGCAAACTCAGCAGACGGAATTCAGTCGGTGTCAGATGCACTTCCTGTTGGTTGCGCAGTACATGGCGCGCCGCCAAATCGACGCTGACTTCGCCAAATTTCACAATCGGTTCTGGCTGGTTGCTTTGATGGCGACGCAGCGCCACGCGCACACGCGCCAGCAGCTCACCTATGCCAAACGGCTTAGTGAGATAATCATCCGCACCCGCGTCCAGCGCATCAATCTTATCCTGCTCATCGCTCCGTGCCGACAGCACAATCACCGGCATGCTGCTCCACTGGCGTACTTCACGGATAAAGTCATTGCCATCACCATCCGGCAAGCCGAGATCGAGGATCACCAGATCCGGCTTACGCGTCGCCGCTTCAATCAGGCCGCGCTGCAGTTGCTCCGCTTCCACAATCTTCAGGCCTTCGCTCTCCAGCGCAAGGCGCACGAAACGGCGAATCTCTTTTTCATCTTCCACTATCAAGATGGTCGTCACGCTGCCTCCAGCGGCAAAAAAGTTAACGCATCACTTTAGCAATAAAGCGGCCCGGCGTCCGTCACGAAGTTTTTAACTTAAAAGCATCGTTTAATTCACAATCTTGTAACTAACTTTCATCACCACACAAATTGCTGAAAAAAAGCGCAAATATAGTGGTCGGATGAGTAGTAAAATTACACAGCAAAGGGTAATATCTGAACCAGATCACATTTCAACGTAATGTTTACCACAAGGGGGCCAAAGATGGATCGCGCATATCCACTGTATAAAATCGTACTGCGCCGCGTGCTGGTGGTAGCAATCGGTTTGCTGGCGCTGCCAGTGATGTTATTCCGCTCAGATCGCGCACGTTTGTACAGTTACCTGCATCGTATGTGGTGCAAAACCAGCACGAAACCCGTCTGGCTGGCGCAGTCTGAAGCGGCTGCCGGCATTCACTGGTAAGCGATTCTAGCGCAGTATTAACCCGGCGACTTCACGTGAAGCGCCGGGTTTTTTTATCGATAATTTTCACGCCCACCGCGCGTTCCCGCTGTTATCTCCGCGCATTTCAGCTACACTTAAAACCTCTACAAGATTTATGAGGTTGTACAAGTATGAGCGAGAAAATTCCTGTTGGTATCAGCGCCTGCCTGCTCGGGGATAACGTCCGATTTGATGGTGGCCATAAACGTTTTGCTTTCGCCACGGACGAACTCGTGCCATTTGTGCGCTTTGAACCTGTATGTCCCGAAATGGCGATTGGCCTACCGACGCCGCGTCCGGCTTTGCGCCTGGTAAAAGAGAGCGATGAAAACATCCATCTCTGTTTCAGCAAAGATGGCGGCGAAGAGGTGACGGAAAAGATGCAGCGCTGGTCCGCCGAGCGCGTGAAGTCGCTACATCATCTGTGCGGCTACATCCTCTGTGCCAAATCCCCTAGCTGTGGGCTGGAACGTGTCCGCGTTTACGAGCCTGAAACCAACAACAATCGTAAAGCGGGCACCGGCATGTTTACCGCATTTTTACAGAAAGAGATGCCGTGGCTGCCGCTGGAAGAGGATGGTCGTCTGCATGATGACGCTATCCGCGAAAACTTTATCGGCCGCGTCTATGCGCTGCACGAATTCAACGAAATGTGGCGCAGCGGATTATCGCGCCACAAGCTGATGGCCTTCCATAGTCGCTACAAATTGCTGCTGCTATCTCATGCGCAGGACGAATACCGCGAGATGGGCCGCTTTGTCGCGGCGATGGACCAGTGGGATTCGCTGGAGGATTACGCCTTTGAGTACCGCAGTCGTCTGATGCACCTGATGTCACATCAGGCATCACGACGCAATCACACTAACGTGCTGATGCATGTACAAGGCTACTTCCGTCCGCAGTTGAGTTCGCCGCAGCGTCAGGAGCTGGCGCAACTGATTGATCGTTATCGTCAGGGCGTACAGCCGCTGTTAGCTCCGATCACCATGCTGAAACATTACATGGCGGAATACCCGCATCCGTGGCTGGCACAGCAGCGCTATTTTGATCCTTATCCGGAAGCGCTGCGTTTGCGCTACGGCCAATAATTTCGGGGCTTTATGACCACCCATTTAGTTTGGCTGCGCAACGATCTGCGCATCAATGACAACATGGCGCTGGCCGCTGCCTGCCGCGATAGCCAGGCCAAAGTGATTGCGCTGTTTATCGCTACACCACAGCAGTGGCAGCAACACCATATGGCGCCAAAGCAGGCGGCGTTCATCCAGCAAAATCTCAGCTTGTTGCAGAAGTCACTGGCTGAACGCGGCATTCCTCTGCATTTCCATCAGTGCGATGACTTTGCCGCTTCGATTGAATATCTGGCGAAATTTTGCCAGCAGCAACGGGTTGATGCGCTGTTCTACAACTACCAGTACGAAATCAACGAGCGTGAACGCGATGCGCAGGCGGAGAAACGTCTGGATACGCAGGGCGTAGTATGTCAGGGATTCGATGACAGCTTGCTGTTGCCGCCGGGCAGCGTGCAAACCGGCAGCAACACCATGTTCAAAGTGTTCACGCCGTTCAGCAAAGCCTTTGTTCGTCGTTTACATCAGGGCTTACCGGAGTGCCATCAGGCACCGAAAGCGCGTGATGGTGCGCCCATCAGTATTAAAAAGAAGATTCCCGCTTTTAATTATCCTTGTGAAGCCTTTGATGAAAGCCTGTTCCCGGCGGGAGAAGAGGCGGCGTTAAAACAGCTGCGCCACTTCGCTAAACAGGCGGTGCAGCATTATCCGGATCAGCGTGATTTACCGGCCATTGACGGCACCAGCCGCTTATCGGTTTATTTGACCACTGGCGTACTGTCGCCGCGCCAATGTCTTCATCGCGTGCTCAAAGAGCATCCCGATGCGCTCAACGAGGGCAAGGCCTTTACCTGGCTGAACGAACTGATCTGGCGTGAATTCTATCGTCATCTAATGGTGGCGTTTCCGGCGCTGTGTAAGCATCAGCCGTTTGTCGACTGGACGCGCAACGTGGATTGGCAGCAAAACGACGCACATCTCACAGCCTGGCAACAGGGCAAAACCGGCTATCCGATTGTTGATGCGGCGATGCGCCAGCTCAACACGCTCGGCTGGATGCATAATCGCTTGCGCATGATTACCGCCAGTTTCCTGGTGAAGGATCTGCTGATCGACTGGCGTGAAGGCGAGCGTTATTTCATGCAGCAGCTGATCGATGGCGATCTGGCCGCCAACAATGGCGGCTGGCAGTGGGCCGCGTCAACTGGCACCGATGCCGCGCCCTATTTTCGTATCTTCAATCCCACCACGCAGGGCGAGCGCTTCGATAAACAGGGCGAGTTTATTCGTCAGTGGCTGCCGGAACTCAGCGACGTGCCCGACAGCGATATCCATCAGCCGCAAGTGTGGGCGCAGAAAAATAACAAGAAACTCGATTATCCCGCGCCAATCGTGGAACATAAGGACGCACGTAAAAAGACACTAGACGCCTTTGAGCGCGCTCGCAGCGCGGCTTAAGGCGGTCAGGGAGCCGTAATGAATAATGTCGAGTTAGAACAGATTGTTAACCAGCAGCTGAATAACAGCGCCTTCAGCGACTACGCGCCGAACGGTTTGCAGGTGGAAGGGCGCGCCGAGGTGAAAACCATCATCACTGGCGTAACCGCTTGTCAGGCGCTGCTGAATGAGGCGGTGAAGCGCAACGTCGACGCGGTGCTGGTGCATCACGGTTACTTCTGGAAAAGCGAAGCGCCGGTGATTAAAGGCATGAAGCGCCAGCGTCTGCGCACGCTGCTGGCCAATGATATCAATTTGTATGGCTGGCACCTGCCGCTGGATGCGCATCCCGAGTTGGGTAATAACGCGCAGCTGGCGCGTCTGTTTGATATTGCAGTGAAAGGCGAGATTCAGCCGCTGGTGCCGTGGGGCGAGCTGGCACAACCACTGAGTGGCGCGGCGCTGGCGGAAAAAATTGCCCAACGTTTAGGTCGTACACCGCTGCACTGTGGCGATAACGCGCCGGCATTGATCAAGCGCGTTGCCTGGTGCAGCGGCGGCGGTCAGGGCTTTATCGATAGCGCGGCAGCCTTTGGCGTCGATGCCTTTATCACCGGTGAAGTCTCCGAGCAAACCATCCACAGCGCACGCGAACAGGGTTTGCACTTCTATGCCGCCGGACACCACGCGACCGAACGCGGCGGCATCAAGGCGCTGGGCGAATGGTTAGCTGCCCATCATGGCCTTGATGTGACCTTTATCGACATCGACAATCCGGCCTGATTTCTCTCCTCTCACGCCCTTAACCTGCGTTAAGGGCGCAAATCTGTTGACACATCTCTGTCACTTTCGCATAACTTATGGCCTTTAAGCATAAACGAGAAGTTCGGTCGCTATGAATGGCGATCCTGCAACATTCGTTCTGCGACATGTAAGACTTTTACCAGGAGGTTGTTTTTGCAACGAGCACGTTGTTATCTGCTAGGTGAGCGCGCGGTGGTGCTGGAACTGGAGCCACCGGTTTCGTTGACCAGCCAGCAGCGCATCTGGGGATTGTGTCAGCGACTGCAGCAAAACGAGCAGGTTGAGGAAGTGATTCCTGGCATGAACAACCTGACGTTGCTGCTGCGCGATCCGCAACGCAATGCATTGGACGCGATTGAGCGTTTGCAGCGTTGGTGGGAAGAGAGCGAAGCGCAGTTGCCGGAATCGCGCCGCGTCGAGATTCCAGTTGTGTACGGCGGCGCAGGCGGGCCGGATCTGCAGGAGGTGGCGGATCGCGCCAACATGACGCCCAGGCAAGCGGTAGAACTGCACAGCAGCATCGATTACGTGGTCTATTTCATCGGCTTCCAGCCTGGTTTCCCTTATCTCGGTGGCCTGGATGAGCGTTTACACACGCCACGCCGCGCTGAACCGCGCGTGCTGGTGCCGAGCGGCTCGGTGGGCATCGGCGGCAGCCAAACCGGCATCTATCCCTTAGCCGCGCCCGGCGGCTGGCAACTGATTGGTCATACGCCGCTCAGCCTGTTCGACCCGCTTCAGCATCCACCGACACTGTTACGTCCCGGTGATAGCGTGCGCTTTGTGCCGCAGCAGGAGGGCGTATGTTGAAAATTCTCCGCGCGGGCATGATGACCTCGCTGCAAGACCACGGCCGCGCCGGCTTCCGCCAATATGGCATCAGCGTGGGCGGCGCGCTCGATCAACCGGCAATGCGCACCGCCAATATGCTGGTGGGTAACCCCGAGCAGAGCGCGGTGCTGGAAATCGTGCTGGGACAATTTAAAACGCAGTTTACGCGCGATGGCTGGTTTGCATTGACGGGCGCAGGCTGCAATGCCGATCTGGACGGCAAACCGGTCTGGACCGGCTGGCGTCTGCCGGTGAAAAAAGGGCAGGTGCTGACGCTGGCAACGCCAACGCGCGGCATGCGCAGTTATCTGGCGGTCAACGGTGGTTTTGCCGTGCCGGACATGCTCGGTTCGGTCAGTACCGATCTCAAGGCAGCGTTTGGCGGCTGGCAGGGACGTAAACTGCAGGATGGCGATGAGCTGCCGTTGGGTAAACCGACGCGCGACTTCAAAGATAAAGCCGGCGTGCGTCAACTGCTGTGGGGCAACCGCATCCGCGCCTTAGCGGGCCCGGAATATAACGAGTTCTCGCGTGAGGCGCAGCAGGGTTTCTGGCGCAGCCCGTGGAAGCTCAGTCCGCAAAGTAACCGCATGGGTTATCGCCTGCAGGGACGTCAACTACATCGCGATGCGACGCGCGATTTGCTGTCGCACGGTTTAGTGCCCGGCGTGGTACAGGTGCCGCCCAATGGTCAACCGATTGTGTTGATGGCGGATGCACAAACTACCGGCGGCTATCCGCGCATTGCCTGCATCATCGAAGCCGATCTCTATCATCTGGCGCAAATTCGTCTCGGCGAACCGATTCACTTTATCCACTGCACGCTGGAAGACGCGATGCACGCCAAACAGCATCAACAGCGTTCCTTCGACCAAATAGCCTGGGGATTGGCCCATGAAGATTGATCTTAACGCCGATCTCGGCGAAGGCAGCGCCAGCGATCGGGAGCTGCTGACGCTGGTGAGTTCAGCCAATATCGCCTGCGGCTTCCACGCTGGTGATGCGCAAACCATGCTGCAATCGGTGCGCTGGGCGAAAGCGTCTGGCGTGGCGATTGGCGCGCATCCGAGTTTCCCCGATCGGGAAAACTTTGGCCGTACCGCCATGCAGCTGCCGCCGGAAACGGTGTATGCGCAGATGATCTACCAGATTGGTGCGCTGAAAAGCATTGCCGAGAGCGAAGGCGAACGGCTGGTACACGTCAAGCCGCACGGCATGCTGTACAACCAGGCGGCGGGCGATCCGCAACTGGCGGATGCCATCGCGCGCGCGGTAAAAGCCGTGGATAGCGGATTGATTCTGGTCGGATTGGCGGGCAGCGCGTCGATTGCGGCGGCGGCGCATCATGGTCTGCGCACCCGCGAAGAGGTGTTTGCCGATCGCGGCTATCTGGCGAGCGGGGCGTTAGTGCCACGCAGCCAGCCGCAAGCGATGATTGAAGATGCCGAACAGGCGCTGGCGCAAACGCTGGCGATGGTGCAGCAGCGTCAGGTGCAGAGCATCAGCGGAGAATGGGTCAAGGTTAACGCCGAAACCGTCTGTTTACACGGTGATGGCGCACATGCGCTGCAGTTCGCCCGCACGCTGCGCGCGGCATTTGCGACCAGTCAGATTGCGGTCACCAGCGCATAACGTTTTTACTCATTGCCCGGCATCACGCCGGGCTTTGTCTTTTCACATAAGGGAACAACATGGATAACGTAGTAAACCTCTGGCCGCTGCTGGGCATTGCCGCCATCATTCTGGGTTTTGTGCTGCGCTTTAACCCGGTGCTGGTGGTGATTGTGGCGGGCTTCGTCACCGGGTTGGCAGCGCATCTGCCGCTGGCAGACATTCTGGAAAAACTCGGCTCTGGCTTCCTCAATACGCGTAATCTGCCGCTGATTCTGCTGCTGCCGCTGGCTGTTATCGGTTTGCTGGAGCGTCATGGCCTGAAAGAGCGGGCGCAAAGCTGGATTGCGCAGATCAAAACCGCCACCGCCGGCCGCTTGCTGATCGTCTACCTGTTTGTGCGTGAAGCCACCGCCGCGCTGGGCTTAACCAGCCTGGGCGGGCATCCGCAGATGGTGCGTCCGCTGCTGGCGCCGATGGCCGAAGGTGCCACAGAAAACCGCTACGGTGATGTCCCGCCAGACGTGCGCCATCGTCTGCGCGCCATGTCTGCAGCGACCGATAACGTCGGTCTGTTCTTTGGCGAGGATATCTTCGTTGCTTTTGGCGCGATTATCTTCATGCATAACTTTATGCAGGAATCTGCCGGTATCAGCACCGAACCGCTGCATATCGCGCTGTGGGGCATTCCTACCGCGCTCTGTGCTTTCCTCATTCATTCAGCTCGTCTGGTGCGTCTCGATCGCCAGCTGTCGCGTGAATTGGGCGCGTTAAACCAGCAGGCGCTGAACGCCAAAGGAGCGAAGTAATGTTCCAGCAACAATATTTAATGTGGCTGGCAGGGGTGATCCTGCTGGTGGTTGCCGTGCTTTCATGGCGTGACAGCGCTAACCCGCGCCGTTTTACCACCGGTCTGTTCTGGGCACTGTATGGCCTGATTTTTCTGATTGGCGACGGTGCTTATCAGCTGATGGGACAATGGGCGGGCGATGCGGAACTGGGCCGCCGCTGGTTGCATATCGGCGTGGGTGTGGCCGTGGTGTTGATGGCACTGATTGCCGGTTTCGGCGGCGTGCGTCTGGGGCGTTATCATCAGCGCAGCGATGAGCAGAAACAGGAAAGTGCTAAACGTCTGCACAACAAACTGTTCCTGCCAGCGCTGGCGATTCCACTGGTGACGGTGATTGGCGTGCTGGCGTTTAACCATATTCCCGGTTTGCAGGACACGGTGTTTGGTCCCGGCAATCACGCCACGCTGGTGACGCTGTTCTCCATGATGATTGGCTGCCTGCTGGGCTGGCTGATTGCGTTGAAAATCACCCATGAAAAGCCGCTGCAGTCGATGCAGGAAACCCGTCGCCTGCTGGATGCGGTCGGTTGGGCGTTTATTCTGCCGCAGATTCTGGCCACGCTTGGCCTGCTGTTCACCAGCGCCGGTGTCGGCACGGCAATTTCGCATCTCACCGAACAATATCTGGCGGTAGATAATCGCCTGATTGCCGTCGCGGTATATGCGGGTGGCATGGCATTGCTGACCATGGTGATGGGCAATGCGTTTGCTGCCTTCCCGATTGTGACCGCCGGCATTGGTATTCCGATTCTGGTGCTGCAGCACGGCGGCAATCCAGCGGTAATGGCGGCGATTGGGATGTTCTCCGGCTATTGCGGCACGTTGATGACGCCGATGGCGGCCAACTTCAACATCGTGCCGGCGCGCCTGCTGGAGCTGCCGGACCGCAACGCGGTGATCAAGGCTCAGGTGCCAACCGGTGTGCTACTGTTGGTAGTGAATATTTTCCTGCTCTACTTCCTGATGTTCTTGTGAGGTTGCGATGAAAACGGTGTTAATGACGGCGTTTGAGCCTTTTGGTGGCGAAAACATCAACCCTTCGTGGGAAGCGGTGCGCACCTTCGACGGCAAAGAGATCGCCGGTGCACGCATTGTGGTACGCCAGCTGCCGGTGGTATTTGCCACTTGCGGTGAAGTGCTGACGCGCGCGCTGGAGGAGATTCAACCCGACCGCGTGTTGTGCGTCGGGCAAGCCGGCGGCCGCGCCGATATTACCGTTGAACGCGTTGCGATTAACGTGGATGACGCGCGCATACCGGATAACAACCAGCAGCAACCGATCGATCAGCCCATCGAGGCGGATGGCCCGGCGGCTTATTTCTCCACGCTGCCGATCAAAGCGATGGTTGCCGCGCTGCGTGAAGTGGGTGTGCCGGCCTCGGTATCGCAAACCGCCGGCACCTTCACCTGTAACCACGTGATGTACAGCCTGCTGCACTGGATCCACACCACCAACAGCAAGGCGCGCGGCGGTTTTGTTCATATCCCGTATATGCCGGAACAAGCGGTGCACCATCCCGGCGTGGCCAGCATGGCGACTGCAAGCGTGATTCAGGCGCTGGAAACCTCGCTGCAGGTGATCCTAAGTACCGAAAATGATATCCGCGTCGTCGGTGGCGCTACGCATTAAAAGGAGTTGTTATGCCTGAGGGACCGGAGATCCGCCGCGCGGCGGATCAACTGGCAGAGGCAATGGTCGGCAAACCCCTTACCGATGTGTGGTTTGCCTTTCCACAGCTGAAAACCTACGAACCGGCGCTGATGGATGCCACCATCAACGCCTTCGAAACGCGCGGTAAAGCGCTGCTCACCCACTTCTCCAACGGTTTGACGCTCTACAGCCACAATCAGCTGTACGGCGTGTGGCGCGTGGTGCCAACCGGTACGCAACCGAATACCACGCGCCAGCTGCGCGTACGACTCGCGACGGCGGATAAAACCATTTTGCTGTATAGCGCCTCGGATATTGAGCTGCTCAACGCCGATACTTTAGCTGCGCATCCGTTTTTGCAGCGCGTGGGCCCGGATGTGCTGGATGCCAGCTTAACGGTGGAAGAGGTGCGCGAGCGTTTGCTGTCGCCGCGTTTTCGTCGTCGCCAGTTCAGCGGCTTGCTGCTTGATCAGGCCTTTTTAGCCGGCCTCGGCAATTATCTGCGCGTGGAGATATTGTGGCATGCCGGATTGCTGGCGTCGCATCGGGCGCAGGACCTCAGCGAACAGCAGCTGACGGCGTTAAGTGAGGCGATGCTGGCGGTGCCGCGTTTGTCATACGAGATGCGTGGCAGCATGAAGAAGTATCATGAAGAAGCAGCGTTTCGCTTCGAGGTGTTTCATCGGCAGGGTAAAAAGTGTCGGCGGTGCGGCGCGGTGATTGAGAAGGGCGTGCTGTCATCGCGGCCGTTTTACTGGTGCCCGGGATGCCAGTTGTAGCGCTATAAAAAAGGCGGCCAGATGGCCGCCTTTCTCTTATTTATCCAGCGCCGAGGTGAATGGACGCTCGGTGTAACCGGTATACAGCTGACGCGGACGGGCGATTTTCATGCCTTCGTCGTGCATCTCTTTCCAGTGTGCAATCCAGCCCACGGTGCGCGCCATGGCGAAGATAACGGTAAACATGGAAGACGGAATGCCCATTGCTTTCAGGATGATGCCTGAATAGAAATCGACGTTTGGATAGAGTTTACGCTCGATGAAGTACGGGTCGTTCAGCGCGATGTGTTCCAGCTCCATCGCCACTTCCAGCAGATCATCTTTCATGCCCAATTCGTTCAGCACTTCGTGACAGGTATCGCGCATCACGGTGGCACGTGGATCGTAGTTTTTGTACACGCGGTGGCCGAAGCCCATCAGACGGAACGAATCGTTCTTATCTTTCGCACGTTTAACAAACTCAGGGATGTGATCAACGGTGCTGATCTCTTCCAGCATGCGCAGTGTCGCTTCGTTGGCACCGCCGTGTGCTGGTCCCCACAGAGAAGCGATACCGGCGGCGATACAGGCAAACGGGTTCGCGCCTGAAGAGCCTGCGGTACGGACGGTAGAGGTAGAAGCGTTCTGCTCATGGTCGGCGTGCAGAATCAGAATACGGTCCATCGCGCGTTCCAGCACTGGATTCACTTTGTACTCTTCGCACGGCGTGGCGAACATCATGTGCAGGAAGTTACCGGCATAAGAGAGGTCGTTGCGCGGATACACAAACGGCTGGCCAATCGAGTACTTGTAGCACATCGCTGCCATGGTCGGCATTTTCGACAGCAGGCGGAACGCAGCGATTTCACGGTGACGCTCAATGTTGACGTCTAAAGAGTCGTGATAAAACGCTGCCAGCGCACCGGTCACACCACACATTACAGCCATTGGATGCGAATCGCGGCGGAAGCCGTGGAACAGTCGGGTGATTTGCTCGTGAATCATGGTGTGGCGGGTAACGGTGGTGCGGAACTCTTCAAACTGGGCTTGGGTCGGGGCTTCGCCATTCAGCAAGATGTAACACACTTCAAGATAGTTAGAGTGGGTTGCCAGCTGATCAATCGGGAAACCGCGGTGTAACAAAATACCTTCGTCACCATCAATAAAGGTGATTTTAGATTCGCAGGACGCCGTAGAGGTGAAGCCGGGATCGAAGGTGAACAGGCCTTGTGAGCCAAGGGCGCGGACATCAACTACATCTTGTCCCAGCGTGCCTTGCATCACGTCCAGTTCAACAGAAGTATTATCTTGTAGGGTTAGCGTCACTTTTTTATCTGTCATTATTTCGTCTCCATAGCGCCTTTAAGGTAAGGATCTTAGACACCAGAATAGCCATGTTGTTACGTAAAACCACAATCTTCACAGCATCACTCTGCGGTAACGTTGGTCGTGCAGGGTTACAGAGTGAATGCTGAGCTGGGCCATTCGGTGGCATCGGGGCATGACATGCTGCACATCGAGGATGTTAAAGTTCCTGTCACGACATAACTTCTTGGTAACCAATAACCTGATGCTTTATATAACTTGTATTGGCAATGTTACATAACTTGAGCTTAGGGGAAAGTGTATCCCCATAACTTTTGTGCATCATAGGGCTTTAATGCGATTGTTTGTAACTGAAATGTTGATTCTTTGTCAAATCAGATAATTAAAAATGTATAAATTGTGAAAATCGTGAAGGTGATCACTGTTCAGCCTAAATGTGACCAAAGAGATTGTAGGGGAATTGTAATCAGAATGTGATCCTCCTATACTGCGGCCAGGTCTCCGGAACACCCTGACACCAGGAGCCACCCAGCGTTTTACCCGCTTTATTTAACACTGGATGTTGCTATTTTGGTGGCGGTTGCAGTCTGAACACACGCTGTGTCTCTGATGCAACTCAGGACCGGAGGAAGCAAAATAAAAAAGAGCTGTGTGGGCAAAACCGTGAAAAAACAAAGACCTGTTAACTTGGATCTCTCGACGATCCGGTTTCCCGTTACTGCAATATCGTCCATTCTCCACCGCGTCTCCGGCGTGATCACCTTTGTCGCTCTCGGAATTCTGCTCTGGTTACTGGGTCTATCTCTCTCCTCTCCAGAAGGTTTCCAGCAAGCGGCATCCATCATGGATAGCTTCTTCGCCAAATTCATCATGTGGGGCATTTTAACTGCGCTGGCGTATCACGCTGTGAGCGGTATTCGCCATATGTTGGCTGATTTTGGCGTAACAGCAGAAACCCTGCAGGTGGGAACCCGTTCCGCGCAAGCGGCTTTTGTTATCACTGTCGTGCTCTCAATTTTGGCTGGAGTCCTCGTATGGTAAGCAATGCTTCTGCATTAGGACGCAACGGTATCCATGACTGGCTGTTACTGCGTGCTGCTGCAATCTTAATTACGCTCTATATTCTCTACATCCTCGGTTTTGTCGTGATGACAGGCACGCTGACGTATGACGTCTGGCATGGCTTCTTCTCGTCCGCCTTCACGAAAGTGTTCACCATGTTGACGCTGTTCTCGATTCTGATCCACGGCTGGATTGGAATGTGGCAGGTGCTGACTGACTACGTGAAACCTGTTGCAACCCGTTTGTTGCTGCAGTTTGTGATTGTGGTTGCGCTGTTGTCATATGCGATTTATGGAACCGTTGTTGTGTGGGGTGTGTAAATGAGTTTGCCAGTCAGAGAATTTGATGCCGTGGTGATCGGCGCGGGTGGCGCAGGAATGCGCGCCGCTCTGCAAATCTCCCAATCGGGCCAGACTTGTGCCCTGTTATCCAAAGTATTCCCAACCCGTTCCCATACCGTATCGGCGCAGGGCGGTATTACCGTTGCGCTGGGTAACACCCATGACGATAACTGGGAATGGCACATGTACGACACCGTCAAAGGTTCCGACTTTATCGGCGACCAGGACGCGATCGAATATATGTGTCATGTCGGTCCGGAAGCGATTCTGGAACTGGAACACATGGGATTGCCGTTCTCCCGTCTGGATGATGGCCGCGTCTATCAGCGTCCGTTTGGTGGTCAGTCGAAGAATTTCGGCGGTGAGCAGGCGGCGCGTACCGCAGCTGCGGCCGACCGTACCGGCCACGCCTTGCTGCATACGCTGTATCAGCAGAACCTGAAAAACAAAACCACCATCTTCTCCGAATGGTATGCGCTGGATCTGGTGAAAAACGAAGACGGCGCGATTGTCGGCTGTACGGCTATCTGCATGGAAACCGGCGAAACCGTCTATTTCAAAGCCAAGGCAACTATTCTGGCGACCGGCGGCGCGGGCCGTATTTACCAGTCCACCACTAATGCTCACATCAACACCGGTGATGGCGTTGGCATGGCGCTGCGCGCCGGCGTGCCGGTGCAGGATATGGAAATGTGGCAGTTCCACCCAACCGGTATTGCCGGTGCGGGCGTGCTGGTTACTGAAGGTTGCCGTGGTGAAGGTGGTTACCTGCTGAATAAGCACGGTGAACGCTTTATGGAACGTTATGCGCCGAACGCCAAAGATCTGGCGGGTCGTGATGTGGTTGCGCGTTCGATGATGGTGGAAATCCGTGAAGGTCGCGGTTGCGATGGCCCCTGGGGTCCGCACATTAAATTGAAACTCGACCATCTCGGTGCCGAAGTGCTGGAGTCGCGTCTGCCGGGCATCCTTGAGCTGTCGCGTACCTTTGCCCACGTTGACCCAATTAAAGAACCGATTCCAGTGATCCCAACCTGCCACTACATGATGGGCGGCGTGCCGACCAAAGTGACCGGCCAGGCGCTGCGCGTGAATGAGCAAGGCCAGGATGAGGTGATTCCGGGTCTGTTCGCCGTCGGCGAAATCGCCTGCGTATCGGTTCATGGCGCTAACCGCCTCGGCGGCAACTCGCTGCTCGATTTGGTGGTGTTCGGTCGCGCAGCCGGTGTGCATCTGCTGGAGTGTATTGAAGAGCAGGGCGAACTGCGTGAAGCCACGCCGGAAAATATCGATGCAGCGATGGCGCGCTTCAACCGCTGGGAAAATAACACCACCGGTGAAGATCCTGTCGAAATCCGTAAAGCGCTGCAGCGCTGCATGCAGAACAACTTCTCGGTGTTCCGCGATGGCGATGCGATGCGTGAAGGTCTGGAAGAGCTGAAAGTGATTCGTGAGCGTCTGAAATCAGCGCGTCTTGATGACCGTTCGCCAGACTTCAACACCCAGCGTATCGAGTGCCTTGAGCTGGATAACCTGATGGAAACCGCTTACGCCACCGCTGTTGCCGCCAACTTCCGTACCGAAAGCCGTGGCGCACATAGCCGCTTCGACTTCCCGGACCGCGATGATGAAAACTGGCTGTGCCACAGTCTCTATGTTCCGCAGACGGAAAGCATGACGCGCCGTGAGGTGAACATGCAACCGAAACTGCGTGCGGCCTTCCCGCCGAAAGCGCGTACCTACTAATTGCGGAGATCATCATGAGACTCGAATTTTCAATCTATCGTTACAACCCGGAAGTCGATGCCAAGCCGCGCATGCAGGAGTACACCCTGGAGTCGGAAGATGGTCGCGACATGATGCTGTTGGATGCGCTGATCCGTTTGAAAGAGAAAGACCCTACGCTGGCTTTTCGTCGCTCTTGCCGTGAAGGCGTGTGCGGTTCAGATGGTCTGAACATGAACGGTAAAAATGGTCTGGCGTGTATCACGCCGATCTCTGCGCTGGGCAACGGTTCGAAGAAAATTGTTATCCGTCCACTGCCAGGTTTGCCGGTGATCCGCGACCTCGTGGTAGACATGGGACAATTCTATGCACAGTATGAGAAGATTAAGCCTTTCCTGTTGAATAATGGGGAAAATCCACCGGCGCGCGAGCATTTGCAGAGCCCAGCCGAGCGTGAGCATCTGGACGGTTTGTATGAGTGCATTCTCTGCGCTTGCTGTTCAACGTCGTGCCCGTCGTTCTGGTGGAATCCGGACAAGTTTGTTGGTCCGGCTGGCCTGCTGGCCGCTTACCGTTTCCTGATCGACAGCCGCGACACTGAAACCAATGCGCGTCTCGACAATCTAAACGATGCTTTCAGTGTTTTCCGCTGTCACAGCATCATGAACTGTGTGAGCGTGTGCCCGAAAGGCCTAAACCCAACGCGCGCCATCGGCCATATTAAGTCGATGCTGCTGCAACGCGGGGCGTAACAGAAAAAGTCACTCTCCGGGAACCTGAGTTCCCGGATGTTTACGGAAGCCTCTATAAGCGCGGTGCTGACCACGCTTATAAAGGTTCCCTTACGAGCCAGGCGCCGGTAGCGCACAGGTTCGTATCGCTGAACTCACTACGGCAAGCCGCGTAAGCGGTAAAAAATGAAACCTCATAAAAAGCAGATTAATGCTTAAGGGATCACAATGCAGAACAGCGCGATGAAACCCTGGCTGGACTCCTCCTGGCTGGCCGGCGCGAACCAATCTTACATAGAGCAGCTCTATGAGGATTTCCTGACCGATCCTGACTCAGTTGATGACATGTGGCGCGAGCTGTTCCAACAGCTGCCGGGCACTGGCGTGAAACCTGAGCAATTTCACTCCACCACGCGTGACTACTTCCGCCGCCTGGCTAAAGACGCTACGCGTTACACATCAACCGTGACCGATCCGGCAACCAACTCCAAACAGGTAAAAGTGCTGCAGCTGATTAATGCGTTCCGCTTCCGCGGCCATCAGCATGCAAACCTCGATCCGCTTGGCCTGTGGAAACAGGACACGGTAGCCGACCTCGATCCGGCTTATCACGATCTGACCGACGCCGATTTTCAGGAAAGCTTTAACGTAGGCTCTTTTGCTATCGGCAAAGAGACCATGAAGCTGGCGGATCTGTTTGCGGCGCTGCAGCAGACTTACTGTGGCTCGATTGGTGCTGAGTACATGCACATCAACAACACCGACGAGAAGCGCTGGATTCAGCAGCGTCTGGAATCGGTGGTGGGCCACGCGTCTTTCAGCAGTGACGAGAAAAAAGGTTTCCTGAAAGAGCTGACCGCGGCAGAAGGCCTGGAAAAATATCTGGGTGCAAAATTCCCGGGTGCGAAGCGCTTCTCGCTGGAAGGCGGCGATGCACTGGTGCCGATGCTGCGCGAGATGATTCGTCACGCGGGCAAGAGCGGTACGCGCGAAGTGGTGCTGGGTATGGCGCACCGCGGTCGTCTCAACGTACTGATCAACGTATTAGGTAAGAAGCCGCAGGATCTGTTCGACGAATTCTCCGGCAAGCACAAAGAACACCTCGGCACCGGCGACGTGAAGTACCACATGGGCTTCTCGTCTGACGTGGAAACCGAAGGCGGCTTAGTGCACCTGGCGCTGGCGTTCAACCCGTCGCATCTGGAAATCGTAAGCCCGGTAGTGATGGGTTCGGTGCGTGCGCGTTTAGATCGTTTGGCTGAGCCAAGCAGCAACAAAGTTCTGCCTATCACCATTCACGGTGATGCCGCTGTTATTGGTCAGGGCGTGGTGCAGGAAACCCTGAACATGTCGCAGGCGCGTGGCTACGAAGTGGGCGGTACCGTTCGCATCGTGATCAACAACCAGGTTGGTTTCACCACCTCCAACCCGAAAGATGCGCGCTCTACGCCGTACTGTACGGATATCGGCAAGATGGTGCTGGCACCAATTTTCCACGTTAACGCGGACGATCCGGAAGCCGTAGCCTTTGTGACTCGCCTGGCGCTGGATTATCGCAACACCTTTAAACGTGATGTCTTCATCGACCTGGTGTGCTATCGCCGTCACGGCCACAACGAAGCCGACGAGCCAAGTGCAACGCAGCCGTTGATGTACCAGAAAATCAAAAAGCATCCGACGCCGCGTAAACTCTATGCCGATCAGCTGGAAAGCGAAGGTGTAGCGACCAGCGAAGATGCCACCGAGATGGTCAATCTCTATCGCGACGCGCTGGATGAAGGCGAATGCGTGGTGCCAGAGTGGCGTCCGATGAGCCTGCACTCATTCACCTGGTCGCCGTATCTGAACCACGAGTGGGACGAAAGCTACCCGGCGACCGTGGAACTGAAACGCCTGCAGGAACTGGCGCGCCGCATCAGCAGCGTACCGGAATCGGTAGAAGTGCAGTCTCGCGTTGCCAAGATCTACAACGATCGCAAAGAGATGGCCGAAGGCAACAAAGCGTTCGACTGGGGCGGTGCAGAAAACCTCGCCTATGCCACGCTGGTTGACGAGGGGATTCCGGTGCGTCTTTCCGGTGAAGATACCGGTCGCGGGACCTTCTTCCACCGTCATGCGGTAATCCACAACCAGACCAACGGCTCAACCTACACGCCGCTGCACCATGTCCATAACGGCCAGGGTCAGTTCAAAGTGTGGGATTCCGTGCTGTCTGAAGAAGCGGTACTGGCTTTCGAATACGGTTATGCCACCGCAGAACCGCGCGTGCTGACCATCTGGGAAGCGCAGTTCGGCGATTTCGCCAATGGCGCGCAGGTCGTGATCGACCAGTTCATCAGCTCCGGCGAACAGAAATGGGGCCGTATGTGTGGCCTGGTCATGTTGCTACCGCACGGTTATGAAGGCCAGGGTCCTGAGCACTCCTCAGCGCGTCTGGAGCGTTATCTGCAACTCTGTGCTGAACAGAACATGCAGGTGTGCGTGCCTTCTACGCCAGCGCAGGTTTACCACATGCTGCGTCGTCAGGCGCTGCGGGGTATGCGCCGTCCGCTGATCGTCATGTCACCGAAATCACTGCTGCGTCATCCGCTGGCGATTTCCAGCCTGGAAGAGTTGGCCACAGGCAGCTTCCAGCCAGCGATTGGTGAGATCGACGATCTCGATCCACAACAGGTAAAACGCGTGGTGCTGTGTTCGGGCAAGGTTTATTACGATCTGCTGGAGCAGCGTCGTAAAAACGAGCAGACCGACGTGGCCATCGTGCGTATCGAACAACTCTATCCGTTCCCGCACAAAGTCGTGCAGGACGTATTGAAAAACTATGCTCATGTGCAGGATTTCGTGTGGTGTCAGGAAGAGCCGCTGAATCAGGGCGCATGGTATTGCAGTCAGCATCATTTCCGCGAAGTGGTTCCATTTGGTGCGTCACTGCGTTATGCAGGCCGTCCGGCTTCTGCTTCACCGGCCGTGGGCTACATGTCCGTACATCAAAAACAGCAGCAAGACCTGGTTAATGACGCGCTGAACCTTGGTTAATAAAAAGGAAAGAAAATGAGTAGCGTAGAAATTCTCGTTCCCGATTTGCCTGAATCCGTAGCGGACGCAACGGTTGCAACCTGGCACAAAAAACCTGGCGACTCTGTGAGCCGCGATGAAGTACTGGTAGAGATTGAAACTGACAAAGTGGTTCTGGAAGTGCCTGCTTCAGCGGATGGCATCCTGGAAGCCGTGCTGGAAGAGGAAGGCGCTACCGTCACTTCTCGTCAGATTCTGGGCCGTCTGAAAGAGGGCAACAGCGGCGGGAAAGAGACTGCGGCCAAAGCGGAAAGCAACGAATCTACACCAGCACAGCGCCAGACCGCTTCGCTGGAAGAAGAGAGCAACGATGCGCTCAGCCCAGCGGTACGCCGCCTGATTGCTGAAAACAACCTCGATGCCAGCCAGATCAAAGGCACCGGCGTTGGTGGCCGTCTGACGCGTGAAGATGTGGAAAAACATCTGGCGAAGAAAGCTGACGGTGGCAAAGCTGCAGCGGCTGCAGCGCCAGCCGCTGCTGCACCGCAGGCCGCTGTGGCTAACCGCAGCGAAAAACGCGTACCGATGACGCGTCTGCGTAAGCGTGTTGCCGAGCGTCTGCTGGAAGCGAAAAACAGCACCGCGATGTTGACCACGTTCAACGAAATCAACATGAAGCCAATCATGGATCTGCGCAAGCAGTACGGCGACGCGTTCGAGAAACGTCACGGCGTGCGTCTGGGCTTCATGTCCTTCTACATCAAAGCGGTAGTGGAAGCGCTGAAACGCTTCCCGGAAGTGAACGCGTCTATTGATGGCGAAGATGTGGTTTACCACAACTATTTCGATGTGAGCATTGCGGTTTCTACCCCGCGTGGTCTGGTTACGCCGGTGCTGAAAGATGTTGATGCACTGAGCATGGCTGACATTGAGAAGAAAATTAAAGAGCTGGCGGTGAAAGGCCGTGACGGCAAGTTGACGGTTGAAGAGTTGACCGGCGGTAACTTCACCATCACCAACGGAGGTGTGTTTGGTTCGCTGATGTCTACGCCAATCATCAACCCGCCGCAGAGCGCGATTCTCGGCATGCACGCCATCAAAGATCGCCCAATGGCGGTTAATGGTCAGGTTGTGATTCTGCCAATGATGTATCTGGCGCTCTCTTACGATCACCGTTTGATTGATGGTCGTGAATCCGTTGGCTATCTGGTGGCGGTGAAAGAGATGCTGGAAGATCCAGCTCGCCTGCTGCTGGACGTCTAATTTCGCCGGGCGCGCGGTGTGAAGGCGCGCCCAAACTCATACCTGAATGGATAGAACATCATGAATTTACATGAATACCAGGCGAAGCAGCTGTTTGCACGCTATGGCATGCCAGCACCGACAGGCTACGCCTGCACCACGCCACGTGAAGCTGAAGAAGCCGCGTCTAAAATTGGCGCAGGTCCGTGGGTAGTGAAATGTCAGGTTCATGCCGGTGGCCGCGGTAAAGCGGGCGGCGTGAAAGTGGTGAACAGCAAAGAAGACATTCGTGCTTTTGCTGAACACTGGCTGGGCAAACGTCTGGTGACCTATCAAACTGATGCGCACGGTCAGCCGGTAAACCAGATTCTGGTTGAAGCCGCGACGGATATCGATCAGGAGCTGTATCTGGGTGCGGTTGTTGACCGTGCTACCCGTCGTGTCATCTTCATGGCTTCGACAGAAGGCGGTGTTGAGATTGAGAAAGTGGCAGAAGAAACGCCACACTTGATCCACAAGATGGCGCTCGATCCATTAGCGGGTCCACAGCCGTATCAGGGCCGCGAGTTGGCGTTCAAACTCGGCCTGACCGGCAAGCAAGTTAGCCAGTTCACCAAAATCTTCATGGGCCTGGCGACCATGTTCCTTGAGCGCGATCTGGCGATGGTTGAGATCAACCCGCTGGTGATCACCAAGCAGGGCGATCTGATCTGCCTCGACGGCAAACTGGGCGCGGACGGTAACGCACTGTTCCGTCAGCCGGAACTGCGTGAAATGCGCGATCCGAGCCAGGAAGATCCACGTGAAGCCCACGCAACGCAGTGGGAACTTAACTACGTTGCGCTGGATGGCAACATCGGCTGTATGGTGAACGGCGCCGGTCTGGCGATGGGCACCATGGACATCGTGAAACACCACGGTGGTGAGCCAGCAAACTTCCTGGACGTTGGCGGCGGCGCAACCAAAGAGCGCGTCACCGAAGCCTTCAAAATCATTCTGTCTGACGATGCGGTGAAAGCCGTGTTCGTTAACATCTTCGGCGGTATTGTGCGTTGCGACCTGATCGCAGACGGCATCATCGGTGCCGTGGCAGAAGTGGGTGTCAACGTGCCGGTTGTGGTACGTCTGGAAGGTAACAACGCCGAGCTGGGCGCTAAGAAATTGGCGGACAGCGGTCTGAACATCATTGCAGCAACCAGCCTGACAGACGCTGCACAGCGTGTTGTAGCTGCAGCGGAGGGTAAATAATGTCCATTTTGATCGACAAAAACACCAAAGTCATTTGCCAGGGTTTCACCGGTGGTCAAGGGACGTTCCACTCTGAGCAGGCGCTGGCTTACGGTACGCAGCTGGTTGGCGGTGTAACGCCAGGCAAAGGCGGCACCACGCATCTCGGCCTGCCGGTGTTCAACACCGTACGTGAAGCAGTAGAAGCCACCGGCGCAACCGCCACCGTGATCTACGTTCCAGCGCCGTTCTGCAAAGACGGTATTCTGGAAGCGATCGATGCGGGCATTAAACTGATCATCACCATCACCGAAGGTATCCCAACGCTGGATATGCTGACCGTGAAAGTGAAGCTGGATGAAGCTGGCGTGCGCATGATCGGCCCGAACTGCCCAGGCGTGATCACGCCAGGCGAATGTAAGATCGGTATCATGCCAGGCCACATTCACCAGCCAGGCCGCGTAGGTATCGTATCGCGTTCAGGTACGCTGACTTATGAAGCCGTTAAGCAGACCACTGACATCGGCTACGGCCAGTCAACCTGCGTAGGTATCGGTGGTGACCCGATCCCTGGCTCTAACTTCATCGATATCCTGAAATTATTCCAGGAAGATCCACAGACCGAAGCGATCGTGATGATCGGTGAGATCGGTGGTAGCGCGGAAGAAGAAGCAGCAGCTTACATCAAAGCCCACGTGACCAAGCCGGTTGTCGGCTATATCGCCGGTGTGACTGCACCGAAAGGCAAACGTATGGGCCACGCAGGCGCCATCATTGCCGGTGGTAAAGGTACCGCTGATGAGAAATTTGCTGCGCTGGAAGCGGCCGGTGTGAAAACCGTACGCAGCCTGGCAGACATTGGTGACGCGGTTAAAGCGGTTTTACCACTCAAATAAGCCAATACAGACTGACAATGAAAAGCCACCTTCGGGTGGCTTTTTTTTTGGTAATAACCCGCCTGAAAGAGAGGGGAAAAAAGCGCAACGGCTTCAAAAAATTGCGGCTATGCTTACTCTGTCATCAAGGTAAAGAAGGGAAAAGGCGCTGGATTTTTGTCAAGCAATTGGCGTGCGGCTTTCCAAAATGAGGTTAAATAATTGCGGAAAAGGTAATTATATTCTTAATAATATGATGATGTTGTGACATCTAATTAACAACCACTGTAACACTACATATCTGGAAATTTATTGTCTTAATCTAGATCAATAATTGGCGACTTATAGGAAACTTTACCGCTAGCAAAAGGCCGACTAACCGGTATAAATTGCGCTGCATCAATTCAGTCTTCGTCATAATTTATCAGGAGTTTGTGCCAGGCGTTGTTATATCAATTCTGCCGCCTCCTCGTGTTACTCCTGCTTTAAATTGACTGAAAAGATCGGTTTTTAAGGGAATTTTATCACTGTTACTCGCTCTCTTCGGGCAACAGCTTTCTCTGTTCTATCAGTAACAAAACTGGAATCAATAATCAGTCGTTCCTGAATCTTGTTCTGCGCGTCAATGTCTGTTGTTTGCCGTTGTCATCCGCAGGGGAAGTTCATGCGAGGAGCAAGGAGTCATCATGTTAGATATTGTCGAGCTGTCGCGTTTACAGTTTGCCCTGACGGCGATGTACCATTTCCTGTTCGTGCCATTAACGCTGGGTATGGCGTTTTTATTGGCGATCATGGAAACCGTATATGTCCTGACGGGGAAACAAATTTATAAAGATATGACCAAGTTCTGGGGCAAGTTGTTTGGTATTAACTTTGCACTCGGCGTGGCTACCGGCCTGACCATGGAATTCCAGTTCGGTACCAACTGGTCATATTATTCACACTATGTCGGCGATATCTTCGGTGCGCCGCTCGCCATCGAAGGTTTAATGGCGTTCTTCCTCGAATCCACCTTTGTTGGCCTGTTCTTCTTCGGCTGGGATCGCCTCGGTAAGGTGCAACACCTTGCGGTGACCTGGCTGGTGGCGCTCGGTTCGAACATGTCCGCGCTGTGGATTCTGGTGGCGAACGGCTGGATGCAAAACCCCATTGCATCGGAATTCAATTTCGAAACCATGCGTATGGAGATGTTGAGTTTCTCCGAGCTGGTGCTGAACCCGGTTGCGCAGGTGAAGTTTGTCCATACCGTGGCCGCCGGTTACACCACGGGCGCGATGTTCATCCTTGGTATCAGCGCATGGTATCTGCTGAAAGGGCGCGACATTGCTTTCGCTAAACGCTCTTTCGCCATCGCAGCCAGTTTCGGTATGGCGGCGATTCTGTCAGTGATCGTACTGGGTGACGAATCCGGTTATGAAATCGGTGACGTGCAGAAAACCAAACTGGCGGCAATTGAAGCGGAATGGGAAACCCAACCGGCTCCGGCTGCATTTACGCTGTTTGGTATTCCGGATCAGGAGACGCAGGAGAACAAATATGCGATTCAGATTCCGTATCTGCTCGGCCTGATCGCCACGCGTTCAGTGGATACGCCGGTCACCGGTTTGAAAGAACTGCTGGCACAACATGAAGTGCGTATTCGTAACGGCATGAAAGCCTACGCGCTGCTGAACGAACTGCGTGGTGGCAGTAAAGATCCTGAGGTGCGCAGCCAGTTTGAAGCCAGCAAACAGGATCTCGGTTATGGCCTGCTGCTGAAGCGCTATACGCCGGATGTGGCTAACGCCAGCGAAGAGCAGATTCAGAAAGCGACACAGGATTCGATCCCACGCGTTGCGCCACTGTACTTCGCCTTCCGCATCATGGTGCTGGGCGGTGTGCTGATGCTGGGCATTATTGCGCTCTCCTTCTGGAGCGTGATTCGTAACCGTATCGGTAAGTCTCGCTGGTTACTGAAAGCCGCGTTGTACGGCATTCCGTTACCGTGGATCGCGATTGAAGCGGGTTGGTTCGTTGCTGAGTATGGTCGCCAGCCGTGGGCAATTGGTGAGGTGCTGCCAACCGCGGTCGCTAACTCCTCATTGACCGTTGGCGATCTGCTGTTCTCAATGACGCTGATTTGCGGTCTCTACACCTTGTTCCTTGTGGCGGAAATGTACCTGATGTTCAAGTTCGCGCGCCTCGGTCCAAGCAGCCTGAAAACCGGCCGCTATCATCATGAAACGCTGAAGACATCATCTCAGCCAGCGCGTGGATAAGGAGAGCGACCATGTTTGATTACGAAGTATTGCGCTTTGTCTGGTGGCTGCTGATTGGCGTGTTGCTGATCGGTTTCGCGGTCACCGATGGCTTTGATATGGGCGTTGGTATGCTGACGCGCATTCTGGGTCGTACTGATACCGAACGTCGCATCATGATTAATACCATTGCGCCGCACTGGGACGGAAACCAGGTTTGGCTGATCACCGCCGGTGGCGCGCTGTTTGCCGCCTGGCCAATGGTATATGCCGCGGCGTTCTCAGGATTCTACGTGGCGATGATTCTGGTGCTGGCTTCACTGTTCTTCCGTCCGGTTGGATTTGATTACCGTTCAAAGATTGAAGATATGCGCTGGCGCGGCATGTGGGATTGGGGCATTTTCATCGGCAGCTTTGTTCCGCCGCTGGTGATTGGTGTGGCGTTCGGCAACCTGCTGCAAGGGGTGCCGTTCCACGCTGACGAATATCTGCGTCTCTTCTATACCGGCAATTTCTTCCAACTGCTGAATCCTTTTGGCTTGCTGGCGGGTGTGGTGAGTGTGGCGATGATCCTGACGCAGGGCGCAACCTATCTGCAGATGCGGACTGCTGGTGAACTGCACGTCCGCAGCCGCAGCACCGCGCAAATCTCGGCGCTGGTAATGATGGTGTGCTTCATTCTCGCGGGCGTGTGGGTGAAATACGGCATTGACGGTTATGTGCTGAAAAGCGTTATCGATCATCACGCGGCATCCAACCCGTTGGGTAAAGATGTGGTGCGTGAAGCCGGTGCGTGGATGGTGAACTTCGAGCAGATGCCAGTGCTGTGGCTGTTCCCGCTGTTGGGCGTGGTGTTGCCGCTGCTGACCGTTCTCTGCTCGCGTATCGAGAAGGGCGCTCTGGCGTTTATCTCGTCTTCATTGACCTTAGCTTGCGTGATCATGACGGCCGGGATTGCGATGTTCCCCTTCATCATGCCATCCAGCACCGTGCCGGGCATCAGCCTGACCATGTGGGATGCCACGTCTAGCCTGCTGACGCTGAAAGTGATGACCATTGCCGCCATCATCTTTGTACCGATTATCCTGGCGTACACCGCGTGGTGTTATTACAAGATGTTTGGCCGTATCACCAAAGAACACATTGAGAGCAATACGCACTCCCTGTACTGATTAAGGAGATTGAGCATGTGGTATTTTGCCTGGATTCTTGGCACCTTGCTGGCCTGTGCGTTCGGTGTGATTACGGCGCTGGCGCTGGAGCACGTTGAAGAGAGCAGCGCGAAGGACGAGCAAGTCTGATGCGCGCACTGATTCAGACGCTTTATCGTCTGATGGACAAGGGCCCGCTTCGGGCCCTTTCGCTAATCCTCGCGCTGTGGCTGGCGGGCTGTGTCATTTGGCAGCCTTCACGCTTTGCCGCGCGTACCAGTGATTTAGCGATATGGCATGGAATGCTGCTGATTTGGGCCGTTTGTACCGGCGTGATTCACGGCACTGGATTTCGCCCTCAGCGCCTGCGCTGGCAAGCGCTCTTCTCGCCGTTGCCCGCGATGATAGTTTTAGTAGCAGGAATTTTCTGGTTCTACTATTAAGTCCAGGCTCAGGACTTAAAAACGCCGCAATTTCAGACGCTGACGTGAGGTTTTGTCAGCGTCCGGTCAAGAAACATCCTATAAATCCTTCCAGTTGTTAACCTGTGATAATTATTTTCTCGCGGCGTCAGCGGACCATTCCCAAGCCGATCTCTCTTGCGTATAGTAGCAACGTTTAAAATGAGACCGGGATGTAGAGTGAGTACAACGCTGTTTCGCTGGCCGGTTCGTGTCTATTACGAAGACACCGATGCCGGTGGTGTGGTTTACCACGCCAGTTATCTTGCTTTCTATGAACGAGCACGTACCGAAATGTTGCGCCAGCACCATTTCAATCAGCAGGTCCTGTTGGAAGAGCAGGTGGCTTTTGTGGTACGACGCATGACGATCGATTTTGTTGCGGCTGCACGTCTGGACGATCTTTTGGAAATTCAAACAGAAGTGACCTCAATGACGCGTGCAACGATGACGTTCTCGCAGCGTATCGTGAATGCAGAAGGCAAAGTGCTAAATGAAGCAGAAGTCCTGATTGCCTGCATCAACCCACATCTAATGAAGCCAATTGCGCTTCCCAAGTCTATTGTCGCGGAGTTCAAGCAGTGACTGACATGAATGTTCTTGATTTGTTCCTGAAGGCGAGCCTTCTGGTCAAACTTATCATGTTGATTTTGATCGGCTTTTCTATTGCCTCATGGGCGATCATTATTCAGCGGACGCGCATTTTGAATGCGGCGGGGCGCGAAGCCGAAGCGTTTGAAGATAAGTTCTGGTCGGGTATCGAGCTGTCACGCCTGTATCAGGAAAGCCAGGGACGCCGCGATGAACTGAGCGGATCTGAGCAAATTTTCTATTCGGGTTTCAAAGAGTTTGCGCGTTTGCATCGTGCTAACAACCATGCGCCAGAAGCGGTTGTTGAGGGCGCGAGCCGTGCGATGCGCATCTCCTTCAATCGTGAACTGGAAACGCTGGAAACTCACATTCCTTTCCTTGGCACCGTTGGCTCCATCAGTCCGTATATCGGTCTGTTTGGTACGGTGTGGGGGATTATGCACGCCTTTATCGCCCTCGGTGCGGTAAAACAGGCCACGCTGCAGATGGTTGCACCGGGTATTGCCGAAGCGTTGATCGCGACCGCAATCGGTCTGTTTGCGGCCATTCCTGCCGTTATGGCGTACAACCGTCTGAACCAGCGCGTTAACAAGCTGGAACAGGGCTACGACAACTTCATGGAAGAGTTCACGGCTATCCTGCATCGTCAGGCTTTCTCCACCGACAACACGAAGTAAGTCGAGGTTTACGATGGCCAGAACCCGTGGTCGCGGTAAACGCGACCTTAAGTCGGAAATCAACATTGTTCCACTGCTGGACGTGCTGTTGGTGTTGCTGCTCATCTTTATGGCAACCGCGCCGATTATTACCCAGAGCGTGGAAGTGGATCTGCCGGATGCGACAGATTCAAAAACCGTCTCAACTGATGATAATCCACCGGTGATTGTTGAAGTGTCTGGTGTTGGCCAGTACAGCCTGGTGGTGGATCACGATCGTATGACGCAGTTACCGCCGGAGCAGGTGGTGAGCGAAGCGCAGCGCCGGATTGAAGCCAATCCGAAAACGGTCTTCCTGATCGGCGGTGCGAAAGACGTCCCTTATGACGAAATCATCAAGGCGCTGAACCTGTTACATCAGGCAGGCGTGAAATCTGTCGGTTTGATGACGCAGCCGATTTAAAGCGAACCGTTTTTTGGGAACCGAGTGTGTCGAAGGCAACCGAGCAGAACGACAAGTTAAAGCGCGCGATAATCGTTTCGGTGATTCTGCACATCGTGCTGATCGCCTTACTGATTTGGAGCTCGTTTAACGAAAAAATCGAATCCAGCGGCGGTGGCGGTGGCAGTGATATTGACGCAGTGATGGTCGATTCCGGCGCCGTGGTTGAGCAGTATAACCGCCAGCAGAATCAGCAACGAGACAGTCAGCGCGCCGAGCAGCAGCGTCAGAAGCAGTCGCAGCAGCAGGCCGAAGAGTTACAGCAGAAACAAGCTGCTGAGCAGCAGCGCCTGAAAGAGATGGAAAAAGAGCGCTTGCAGGCCCAGCAGGAAGCCAAAGAGCAGGCGAAGCAGCAGGCCGAGCAGCAGAAAGCCGCTGAAGCCGCCGCTAAGCAAGCCCAGGAACAGCAGAAAACTGCCGAAGCCGCAGCTGCAAAAGCCAAGGCTGATGCCAAAGCGGAAGCTGATGCGCAGGCAAAAGCAGCGGCTGACGCCAAAGCCAAAGCGGTAGAAGAAGCTAAGCAAGCCGCGGCTGACGCGAAGAAGAAAGCAGAAGAGCAGGCGAAAGCCGCTGCCGCTGAAGCAGCGAAAGAGAAAGCGGCGCAGCAGGCAAAAGCGGCCGCAGAATCGAAAGCCAAAGCGGATGCTGAAGCCAAAGCGCAGGCTGCTGCCGATGCCAAGGCGAAAGCGGCTCAGGAAGCCAAAGAGGCTAAAGAGCAAGCGGCTGCTGAGGCAAAAGAAAAAGCTGCAACAGAAGCGAAAGAGAAGGCTGCCGCCGAGGCGAAAGCCAAGGCCGATGCGGCTGCTAAGGCCAAAGCGGATGCAAAAGCGAAAGCGGCTGCGGATGCTAAAAAAGCCGCCGCTGAAGCTGCGAAGAACGAAAATGCGGTTGATGACCTGTTAGGTGGTTTGTCTTCTGGTAAGAATGCACCGAAAAGCGGCACCGCATCGGGTGGCGCTGCAGGGCAGGGCAATCAGAAAAAAGCGGGCGCGTCAGGCGCAGATATCAATAATTATCTGGGACAAGTTGTCGGGGCGATTCAGAGCCGTTTCTACGATGCAGATTTGTACAAAGGTAAAGAGTGTAACCTGCGTATTAAACTGGCACCGGATGGTTTGCTGATTGACGTTAAATCGGAAGGTGGCGACCCCGCCTTGTGTCAGGCGGCAATTGCTGCTGCGAAGCAGGCGCGGATTCCGAAGCCGCCTTCGCAGGCGGTGTATGAAGTGTTTAAAAACGCACCGATGCGTTTCAAACCAGAATAATGCAGTAACGTACGGCAGGTTGAACTAAGGTTAGCTTGCCATACTCTATGAGTACTCGTGTTTTTCAGGAACTGTGCGAATTATCATGAACCTCTGGTTCAGGTAAGGGAGAAAAAATGAAGCAGGCACTTCGTGTAACCTTAGGTTTTTTTGTACTGCTGTGGGCAGCAATGCTTCATGCAGAAGTCCGTATTGAAATTACGCAGGGCGTTAACACCGCACGTCCTATTGGTGTGGTTCCGTTCCAATGGGCTGGCCCAGGCGCGGCACCAGAAGACATCGGCGGGATCGTTTCTGCTGACTTACGTAACAGCGGTAAATTCAATCCGCTCGATCGTTCTCGTCTGCCACAACAGCCAGCCAGCGCGCAGGAAGTTCAACCTGCCGCATGGAGCGCATTGGGTATTGATGCGGTTGTGGTTGGTCAGGTAACGCCTAACGCTGACGGCAGCTATCAAGTTGCCTATCAGCTGGTGGACACCGGTGGCGCGCCAGGCACCGTGCTGGCGCAGAACTCTTATAAAGTGACTAAGCAGTGGCTGCGTTACGCAGCGCACACCGCCAGTGACGAAGTGTTCGAAAAGCTGACCGGCATCAAAGGCGCATTCCGTACCCGCATTGCCTATGTGGTGCAGACCAATGGCGGTCAGTTCCCGTATGAGTTGCGCGTGTCGGATTACGATGGCTACAACCAGTTTGTGGTTCACCGTTCACCGCAGCCATTGATGTCTCCGGCCTGGTCGCCAGATGGCAGCAAAGTGGCTTACGTGACCTTCGAAAGCGGCAAATCTGCGCTGGTGGTTCAGACGCTGTCTAACGGTGCAATCCGTCAGGTGGCTTCTTATCCGCGTCACAACGGTGCGCCAGCCTTCTCACCAGATGGTTCTAAACTCGCCTTCGCGCTGTCGAAAACCGGTAGCCTGAACCTGTATGTGATGGATCTGGCTTCTGGTCAGACGCGTCAGGTGACCGATGGTCGCTACAACAGCACTGAACCAACGTGGTTCCCGGACAGCCAGACACTGGCTTACACCTCGGATCAGGCCGGTGCGCCCCAGATTTATAAAGTTGGTATCAACGGCGGTGCGCCACAACGTATTACCTGGGAAGGTGCGCAAAACCAGGATGCGGATGTGTCAACCGACGGCAAAACTATGGTGATGATCAGCAGCGCCGGTGGCGCTCAGCACGTCGCCAAACAGGATCTGGTAACGGGAGCCGTTCAAACAATAACGGACACGTTCCTGGATGAAACGCCGAGTCTGGCGCCAAACGGCACAATGGTAATCTATAGCTCTACTCAGGGGATGGGTTCCGTGTTGCAATTGGTTTCAACCGACGGGCGTTTCAAAGCGCGTCTTCCGGCAACTGATGGACAGGTCAAATTCCCTGCCTGGTCGCCGTATCTGTGATGCATAGGTCCCCTGCACGGCGGGGGATTAAAATGTATGGCAAACAAAATAATAGGATAAAGAAATGCAACTGAACAAAGTGCTGAAGGGTTTGATGCTGGCTCTGCCGGTTATCGCAGTAGCTGCATGTAGCTCACACAAAAACAACAACAACGATCAGACTGGCATGGGCGCTAACGACGGTGCTTACGGTGCTGGTCAGAACGGCGGTAACATGTCTTCTGATGAGCAAGCGCGCCTGCAGATGCAGCAGCTGCAGCAGAACAACATCGTTTACTTCGGTCTGGACAAATATGACGTGGCTTCTGACTACGCTCAGATGCTGGATCAGCACGCTGCATTCCTGCGTGGCAACCCGTCATACAAAGTGACCATCGAAGGTCACGCGGATGAGCGCGGTACCCCAGAATACAACATCGCTCTGGGCGAACGTCGTGCAAGCGCCGTTAAGATGTATCTGCAAGGCAAAGGCGTTTCTGCTGACCAGATGTCTATCGTTTCTTACGGTAAAGAAAAACCAGCTGTACTGGGTCATGACGAAGCGGCTTACGCTAAAAACCGTCGTGCCGTACTGGTTTACTAAGAAAATATCATGATGAGTAACTTCAGACTTCATCTGTTGAGTCTGTCGTTACTGGTTGGTTTAGCGGCTCCTTTGGGGGCCGCTAATGCCCAGGCGTCAATCAGTAGCGTTGGCTCAGGCTCGGTCGAAGACCGTGTCACCACTCTTGAACGTATCTCTAATGCCCAGGCTCAGCTTTTGCAGCAATTGCAGCAGCAGATGAGCGACAACCAAAGCGATATCGATTCGCTGCGCGGGCAAATCCAGCAAAACAGCTATCAGCTTAATCAGGTGATTGAGCGCCAGAAGCAGCTCTATCAGCAAATCGACAGCCTTAGCTCCGGCAGTAATGGTGCGCAGGCGAGCGGTGGTGCTGATGCCGCTGCAGCGGGCGCTGCGGCTTCTGCGGATAGCGGTAGCAGCGCCAGTTCGGCCGCGCCAGCGCAAACCGGCGATGCCAACACGGACTATAATGCTGCGGTTGCGCTGATTCTGGAGAAGAAGCAGTACGATCAGGCGATTACTGCCCTGCAGGCTTGGGTGAAGAAATATCCTGATTCTACCTATCAGCCGAATGCCAATTACTGGCTGGGTCAGCTGTATTACAACAAGGGTAAAAAAGACGATTCGGCTTATTATTTTGCCACTGTGGTAAAAAATTACGCGAAATCGCCAAAAGCCCCGGAAGCGCTGTTTAAGGTTGGTGTGATCATGCAAGAGAAGAACGACACGGCGAAAGCCAAGGCTGTCTTCCAGCAAGTGATCAAACAATTCCCAAATAGTGATTCTGCTAAGCAGGCGCAAAAACGTCTTGCTGGGTTGTAATTTGTGCCTAAAAGACCGGATTTCGTGTGATTTCTGGTCTTACAGCATGAAAGGTAAGCAATTGAGACATTTAGTGGAAAATAAGGGTTGCGCCCTCCCGCTAAATCAGTAATATATGCCGCCGTTGCCGGGACATATCTTAACAAGTATCGGCAGCACTGAAGATGGGTCGTTAGCTCAGTTGGTAGAGCAGTTGACTTTTAATCAATTGGTCGCAGGTTCGAATCCTGCACGACCCACCATCTCAACCCGTTGTAAGTGAGATGATTTCTTCAGTAAGCTTCACAACCTTGATGGGTCGTTAGCTCAGTTGGTAGAGCAGTTGACTTTTAATCAATTGGTCGCAGGTTCGAATCCTGCACGACCCACCATCAAGTAAAGGTTGTAAGCCCCACAGCGGGTCGTTAGCTCAGTTGGTAGAGCAGTTGACTTTTAATCAATTGGTCGCAGGTTCGAATCCTGCACGACCCACCAGTTATGTAGAAAGGCGCCCTAAAGGCGCCTTTTTGCTTTTCTACGCTAGGTGGATTTGCTTTGAGATGGTGCACCGGCCAGATAAGGCGGGGCGGATCGCGAAGAAACCTCACATCCCTGTGGATCGGCCTCGCAAGTCCTCGCCTCATCCATGAGGCTCGCCCGCAAGCGGGCAACGCTTCGCGTTGTGCAAAAACGCTCCCGGCGTTTTTGTCCATGGCTCGGACGCTTCGCTCCTCCTGCTCCCGCCTTTTCTGGCCCTTATGCTTTGTCGTTGCTTGAAATAATCACACGCATACTGAACGAAGACGAAAGGACCGGGCGGTGGAGTAAAGCTTCCGGCGCATGGATGCGCCGGCAGAGCCTACAGGGATGTATCCACGGCGACTTTACGGAACCGCCCGGTCCTTCCGGCTGGTTGGCAAGCTTTTAAGCTAAATCTATTTTTTAAACTTAACCGGCGTCAGACTTTTCCAGATATGCAGCACCGCATAGCTGCGCCACGGCCGCCAAACCTGCGATAGCTGCTCCGCCACTTTGGCACTCACGCCGCCGAGATTATTACGAATCGCAATATCCTCTTTGGGAAACGCATCAGGCCAGCGCAGTGCGCGCATCGCGATATAACTTGCCGTCCACGGCCCAATGCCTTTCAGCGCCAGTAACTGCTGCTGAACCACGTCCGGATTCACCGCACCGTTAAAGCGTAATGCGCCGGAAGCACAGGCCTGCGCCAACGCCTGAATGGCATGTGAACGCGCACTGACGATTCCCAGGCTGGCAATATCATCGATGCTCGCCGCCGCTAGCGACTCCGCATTTGGCGGCAAACGCGAAAGTTCTGACCACGGCGTCACCAGCGGCTCACCAAAGCGCTGTGCCATTCGGCTGCTTAGCGTGGTTGCGGCTTTGACGGTAACCTGCTGCCCGAGTATCGCGCGCACACCCAACTCAAAGCCGTCAAACGCACCAGGAACGCGTAAGCCGGGAAAGCGCGATAAGCTCTCGGCTAATAACGGATCGTGGCTTAAATGTTCTGCTATGCGCTGTGGCTGCGCATCCAAATCAAATAGATCGCGTAGCCGACGCAGCAAAGCGGGCAGCACTGGCGTCAGCGATGTTGTGAATTGCACCTTCAGCGACTGTTTACCCGCAACATGGCTCACACGCACCCAGCCGCGACAGTTGCCCAGCGCCACGGTGCGGTGATACATGCCCTCGTTCACCCATTCCACCTCCTTCATCACGCGCTGTTGCAGGAAATCGAGCATCGCATCCCAATCGTAAGGCGGCCGATAACTCAGGCGCAGTTCGGCGCTCTCCTGCGTGGTTTTCACGGCGTCGGGTTGATTCTGCTTGCGCAGGCGGGAGGGCGTCATGCGATAGCGCGCCTGGAACACATCGTTAAAGCGCCTCAAACTGCGGAAGCCGCTGGCGTAAGCAATTTCCGTGACCGGCAAAGAGGTTTCTGTCAGAAGTTGCTTGGCTAGCAGCATACGACGTGTCTGACGCAGCTCTAAAGGCGATACGCCGAGCTCCTGCTGCACCACGCGACGTAATTGACGTTCACTGAGGTCAAACTCGCCAGCGATGTCTGCCAGCGTCTCCTGCTCTTCCAGTAAGCCCTCTTCGATGCGGCGAATCAAACGATCGGCAATGCGGTGATGGCTATCCACCGGCGCAGAGCCGGGTGCCAGTTCCGGACGGCAGCGTAAACACGGGCGGAAGTGCGCTTTCTCGGCGGCCTCTGCGCTGCTAAAAAACAGGCAGTTCTTCTGCATCGGCGCTTTCACTGGACAAATGGGGCGGCAATAGATGCCGGTGGATGTCACGCCAACAAAAAACAGCCCGTCGAAGCGGCTATCGCGCGACGTCAGCGCCTGGTACGCAATTTCAGCATCAAACATCATCGTCTCCGGCAAATAAACGGCATAGTCGCGCAAGCTGAACAGGAAAACTCGCTGCTTTCGGACAGCTAACCAGTTTATGCTGATGACCGAAAACAGCCAGTTTCCTGCGGCGGAAATGCGATAATCGCCAGCAGAGAATATGCCGGAGGTGCACCATGTATCATGCCAAAATCATCGCGACGCCCGTTGGTGAGCTCACGCTTGTTGCCACCGATAAAGGATTGTCGGCGATTCTGTGGGAAAACGAAGGGGCGCAGCGCGTGCCGCTGAAGCCGATCAGCCGTAACGATCAGCATCCAATTTTGTGTGAGGCCGAACGCCAGCTGCGCGAATATTTCGCCGGTGAGCGTCAGCAGTTTGATATGCCGTACGACACTGTCGGCACCGAGTTTCAGAAAAAAGTGTGGCAGGCGCTGCTCACCATCCCGTTTGGTGAAACGCGCAGCTACCAGCAAATCGCCGAGCAGATCGGCAATCCGAAAGCGGTGCGCGCCGTGGGCGCAGCGAACGGTAAAAATCCGCTGTCGATTATGGCGCCCTGCCATCGCGTGATTGGCAGCAACGGCAAACTCACCGGTTTTGCAGGCGGGCTCACCGTTAAAGCCTTCCTGCTGGAGCTGGAAAGTCCGCAGAAAACGTTGAGCAGCGCTTTGTTGCTGTAGAGCGCGCAAAAAAGAGACGACACTCTCGCGCAATTCCGCTATCGTGTTTAGCATATAAAACACGATAGCGGTTTTGATGCCGCATCATTGCCGTAACAGGCAATTTTGTTAAATTGAGAAAACGAGAGCCGTGTCATGAGCCTGATGTTCGATCCTGAAAGCGCGATCTATCCTTTCCCGCCGAAACCGGCACGTCTCAGCGACGATGAAAAAGCCCACTACAAAAACAAAATAAAACGCTTGCTGAAAGAACGCGATGCGGTGATGGTGGCGCATTACTACACCGATCCCGAAATTCAGGCGCTGGCGGAAGAGACCGGCGGCTGCGTATCGGACTCACTGGAAATGGCCCGTTTCGGCAGTACTCATCCCGCTAAAACCTTGCTGGTGGCGGGCGTGCGTTTTATGGGTGAAACCGCAAAAATCCTTAGCCCGGAAAAAACCGTGCTGATGCCCACCTTGCAGGCGGAATGCTCGCTCGATCTCGGTTGCCCAATTGAAGAATTTAACCGCTTCTGCGATCAGCATCCCGATCGCACTGTGGTGGTGTATGCCAACACCTCGGCGGCGGTTAAAGCGCGTGCGGATTGGGTCGTCACCTCGAGCATCGCGGTTGAGCTGATTGAGCATCTCGACAGCCTCGGCGAAAAAATCATCTGGGCACCGGATCGCCATCTCGGCCGCTACGTCACGCAAAAATCCGGCGCGGATGTGCTGTGCTGGCAGGGCGCCTGTATTGTGCATGACGAATTCAAAACACAGGCTTTGCAACGCATGAAGGCGCTCTATCCGCATGCGGCGGTGCTGGTGCATCCTGAATCACCGCAGGCGATTGTCGATCTGGCTGATGCGGTGGGATCCACCAGTCAGCTGATTCAGGCGGCGCAAAGTTTGCCGCATCCGCAGATGATCGTCGCCACCGATCGCGGCATCTTCTACAAAATGCAGCAGGCGGTGCCGAACAAAGAGTTGCTGGAAGCGCCCACCGCAGGCGAGGGCGCCACCTGCCGCAGCTGTGCGCACTGTCCTTGGATGGCGATGAACGGCCTGAAAGCGATTGCCGAAGGACTGGAGCGTGGCGGCAGCGCGCATGAGATCCATGTGGATAGCGCGTTGCGTGAGGCCGCGTTGCTACCGCTCAACCGCATGCTATCCTTTGCTGCAGATCTCAAACTTAAAATCAAAGGGAATGCATGACGGGCTCCCGTTACACAGGCACCTTATATGGACTTCTTTAGCACGCAAAATATTCTGGTTCACATTCCGCTCGGCGTTGGCGGCTACGATCTCTCATGGATCGAAGCCGTTGGCACCCTTGCGGGCCTGCTGTGCATCTGGCTCGCCAGCCTTGAGAAAATCATCAACTACTTTTTCGGGCTGATAAACGTCACGCTGTTCGCGGTGATCTTCTTCCAGATTCAGCTCTACGCCAGCTTGTTGCTGCAACTGTTCTTCTTCGTCGCCAACGTTTACGGCTGGTACGCGTGGAGTCGGCAAACCTCTAACAACGAAACGGAGCTGAGAATTCGCTGGCTGCCGCTGCCGAAAGCATTGGGCTGGGGCGCGGCGTGCGTGGTGGCGATTGCGCTGATGACGGTGTACATCGATCCGGTCTTTGCTTTCCTGACCAAAACAGCGGTCGGCATTATGCAGAGTCTGGGGCTTAACGTGGCGATGCCGCAACTGCAGCCTGACGCGTTCCCGTTCTGGGATTCGTGCATGATGGTGCTGTCGATTGTGGCGATGATTTTGATGACGCGTAAGTACGTTGAGAACTGGCTGCTTTGGGTGGTGATCAACGTTATCAGCGTGATGATCTTTGCGCGTCAGGGCGTATATGCCATGTCACTGGAGTACGCGATTCTGACGCTGATTGCGCTTAACGGTTCGCGCCTGTGGATGCAAAGCGCACGCGAACATGGCTCGCGCGCGCTGTCCCATCAGTGATGATGAGCGTGACCTTCCAGCGCAGCATGATCGTGGTGATCGTGCTGCGCGGCGCTATTATCTAAACACAACTCGCAGTCCGGCCCGCTGCACGGCTGATATTCCATCTGCACCGTGGCGTGGGCAATCTGATAGTGCTCATGCAAATAGTGGTGAATGCGCTTAAGCAGGCCGTCATGATCGTATGGCGGAATCACCTGCACATGCAGCGTCAGCACCGGTTTTTCACCCACTTGCCACAAATGAACGTGATGCACGTTACGTACTTCATCGATATTGCGCGTCAGCTCGCGTGACAGTTTATCCGCGTTGATATGGCCCGGCGCACCTTCCAGCAACTCATGCAGGCTCTCGCGCAGCAGCGACCAGGCGCTACGTACCACCAGCAATGACACCAGCAGCGACAAAATCGGGTCGATTGGCGTCCAGCCGGTCAGCATGATGATCACCGCCGCGACAATCGCACCGACCGAACCCAGCAAATCGCCCAGCACATGCAATGCCGCCGCACGTACGTTGAGATTCTTCTCTTCGCTGCCGCGATGCAGCAGCCAGAACGACAGCAGATTGGCCAGCAAACCGGCAATGGCGATGCCGAGCATCAATCCGCCGGCAATCGGCTGGGGTTCATAGAAGCGACGCAGCGCTTCCCAGACAATCAGCACCGTAATCACCAATAGCGCAATGGCGTTGACGAACGCCGCTAAGGTGGTGAGACGCAGCAAGCCGAAGGTATGGCGCGCGTTAGGCTTGCGCTGAGCAAACTGCACCGCGAGTAACGCCATCAGCAGCGCGGCGGCATCGGTCAACATATGTCCGGCATCGGCCAGCAGCGCCAGCGAGCCAGAAACCAGCCCGCCGATCACTTCGGCCACCATAAACAGCGCCGTTACGCCAAACGCCGCGGCCAGTCGTTTGCGGTTGCCGTTAGCGGTCCCGTGAGAATGCGTGTGTGCCATAATTATCCAGTTGTTTAAGTAACCTGTTTGTTAATGATATCAGTAAATTGAGATCATCAAGCGGCAACTGCTGCTGTTTAACCTGCTCAATCAACTGCTGACAGCGCTCGGCTACCTCATCAATGCCCAGCATCAACCAGCTGCCCTTCATGCGGTGTGCAGCCTGTTCCAGCGCCGTCCAATTTTGTGTATCGCGCGCGTTCAACAGCAAATCCCGATCCTGTTGCAGCGTGCGCTGCAAGGTTTGACAGATGCGCGGAATAAATGCCTGATTATCCTGCGCCAGAATCAGTAAGCTGTTTGGCAAGACATCCAATGGATCTTTTACTGCGCGCGCCAGCAGCCGTGCCAGATGATCGAGCTCAATGGGTTTGAGCAGCAGAGCTTCGTCATCCAGCAAGGCGATTTTCAGCAACTGAACATCTGCAGAGCAGAGCACGCGCAGCGAGGTGCTGCCGCGCTGGCGCTGACGACGGCGCAGAATACGCAGCAGCGTTAAACCATCCGGGCGCGGCATCATCTGGTCGATAAACAGAATATCGAAGGCGCGCTGAGCATCGGCGCGCAGCAGCGCTCGGCCCTCTTCAAATACCTGCGCCTCAACGCCAAACATCGCCAGCTGCTGCTGCATCACCAAAAGATTGGTCGGGTGATCGTCCACAATCGCCACGCGCAGCTGCGGGTAAACAGGCCAGCTGGCTGTGCGCTCGGTTAACGGCTCTTGGCTCACGACTAATGGCAACTGCACGCTGACCGTGGTGCCGCTGCCCGATGCTGAAGTGAGCGTTAGCGTACCGCCCATTCGTTGCACAATCTCGCGACAGATAAACAAACCTAAGCCGCTGCCTTGCACCGCATGGCTTTTGCCGGACGGCGCCTGATACCACGGCTCAAACAGTTTTGCCTGCTCGTTAAGCGGGATGCCGCTGCCGGTGTCGGTGACCGTAAGCTGGATGTGCTCACTGACCGCCAGCGACAGGCGCACTTCGCCTTCGCGGGTAAACTTCAGGGCGTTGGCCACCAGATTATTCACCACCTGCTGCAGGCGATCGCCATCCAGCAACACGCTGGCAGGCAGCGGCGTTAGCGCTTCGGCAACCAGGTTCGGCCCGGCATCGCGCATTAAGGGATGATAAAACTGCTGCTGTTGCTGCAGCCATAGCGTCAGATTGAGCGGGCGCGGCGCCAGACGGAAGCTCTGGCTCTCAATACGCGCGTGATCCTGCAAGTCGTTCAATAGCGCCATCAGCGACCGCGCGCTGCTGTGCATCAGCGCCAGCCGTTCATTCGGATGCTGCTGCTGTTCCAGCTCCAGCAAACCGAGTATCGCCTGCATCGGCGTGCGCAGTTCGTGGCTGGCAGTGGCAAGAAACTGGCTTTTGGCGGCATTGGCGCGTTCGGCCTGCTCACGCTGCAATCGGTCACGACGCTGCTGCCAGTAACGACGCGCCAGCAAGCCCAACAGCAACAGAATAATTACGCCTGCCGCAAGCAAAATCATCAGCGGAATATTGCGCATCGCCATCGTCGTGCCGGGCTGCGGCGGCTGTGACCAGCTGACTCGCATCTGGTTGAGCGTATCAGGCGGGATTTGCTGCAATGCATGGTCGAGCAGGGCGCGCAGCTCAGGCTGTTCAGCACTGACCTGCGGCGCCAGCGGCCAGGCGATATCGCTGGCAGCAAACGCCAGATGCACACGATTATCTTCGTGACTCGCCATACGCCAGCGGGCAGAGAGCACGTTATCTACCAGCGCATCGATCTGACCGTTATTCAGCGCTTGCCACAGCTGCGTCCGATCGTCGAACGGCTGCGGCGTAATACCTGACGGCAGCAAACGTATGGCGAGATCGTCGCGTAATACGCCCACGCGCTGGCCTTGTAACGATTGCCAGTTCATTGGCTGATGCGTGGCAAGCGTGTAAATGCCCCAAATGGCGCGCCATACCGGCAAAGTATTGCTGCCGGGATCGTCGCCATACAGCGGCTGCAACAGGTTGAGCATCACCTGCTGTTGCTGCAGTAGCTTGGCGGCCTGCTGCGGATTGTTGACCCAGCGCGGGGTAAAACGCAGGCCGGTACTTTGGCTCAGCGCGTTCAGCATGTCGATGCCGAAGCCGCGCGCGTTGCCGCTGCTGTCGCGATAACTCCAGGGCGCGTTATCCGCCTCAACCGCATACGGAATCTCAGTATGTTGCGCCAGCCACTGCGTTTCGCTGGCCGACAGCATCAGAGTTTGAGTGTCCTGATAACGCAGCAGCGGCGGGCTCCAGCGCTGCTGGACCCGACTGCTGAACTCGGCGGGCAGCAGACGCAGCTGGCTGTTAAGCCAGTGGATCAGCGCGGCATTGCGCGTCATTGCGCGTAGCGTTAATTCGCCCGCGCCAGGATCGGCAGTGATTTGGTAAATTTGTCCTTGCTGCAGCTGGCCCAGCAAGAAACCGGCGCTGGCTTCATCGGCGACCAGATAATCGCTTTGCTGATTGAGCAGCGCATACAGCGCCTGCAGATCGCCCGGCAAGGTGTGCCAGCGATGCTGCTGCACAAATTCAGTGGGCAACTGCGCCAGCGTCGCTTCGGCAATGGTGAGCTGCGCGGTTTCGCTATTGAACATCACCGCGCGCTGATTATCCCGGTTGCGATAGATGCGAATCGGGCTGCTGTACCAGCTGTCGCTGAGCAGCACATCGGATGGGAGCTGGGCATGTTGATTACTTAACACCAAATCCACCTCGCCGCGCTGCAAGGCTGCCAGTTGCTGCGCGCGATCGGCATAGCTTTGCAGCGTGAAATGCGTACCGGTCAACTGGCTTAGGGCGCTGAGATAGTCGGCGTCGATGCCCCAGAGGTGATCGCCAATACGCATCGCCCAGGGTGCGCTGTTTTGTGCCGGCACCGAGACGCGCAACGTTGCGCCAGGCCACGGCTCGGCGTGCGGGGCCGGCATCATCGCGGGTAGCATCACGCTGCTGGCGGGTTGCAGATCGGCTTTCGCCATCACACTAAGCAGCAGCGTACACAGCAGCAAACAGATCCTCACTGCTGCGCTTTCCACAGCTCAGCCAGCTCAACCACCGACTGTACGCCGGTTTTCTCCAGGATGTTCTTCTTGTGGGTGCTAACGGTTTTATTGCTGATATGCAGCTGTTCGCCAATCTGCAGATTCGAGAGGCCGCGCACCAGCAACGCTACAATCTGCTGCTCTTTCTCGGTTAACGGCAGTTCGATACGTTCCGGCAGCGGCGGAAAAGCCTGCTGGCCGCCTAGCACCGCCAGAATCGCGCTCAGCAGTTGCGCCATGCTTTGGCTTTTCACCACGTAACCAGCAGCGCCAAGCGACACGGCGCTGAGCAGCGTGTGGCGGCTCTGCTGCGCGGAATAGATCAACACCGGGCAGTGCTGATTACGCATGCGCAACCGGCGCAGCAGTTCGAGTCCGTCGCAATCGGGTAAACCGATATCCAGCACAATTAAATCGATGGGATGTTGTTGAAGCAGTTGGCGCGCCTGCGCTTCGTCGCCAGCGGCGTGAATGTTCAACGTGATAGGAGCGTTAACGCAAGCCGCTTCCAGTGCGACGGCAACTAACGGGTGATCATCAATAAGCAGCAATGAAGCCATGAAACAGTTCCTGTGAATTTCATTGCTTCAGCATAGCGGAAAAGGGCGGGAGGCAAAATAAAAGGGAGAGCCGAAGCTCTCCCTTGATCAAACAGAAGGAACCTTATTGCGAAGTACCATCTGTTTTATGTTTCACGTGGCCGCCACCCTCTTTGGTGTCGACTTTTTTATTCATGTCCGGGCATTTGCCGTCTTTGCACATGCTGTTTTTGTGCACCTGGCTGGCTGACATATTGCTTGAGTCAGTGCCTGACGTTGCTGCGCTGTTGGTATTGGTGCTACCGCTGTTAATTTTGCTGTTATCAACATTGTTAGGTGGCAGATTCTGTTTTGCACCGCCAGCTGCTGCACCGGCTTCAGCTGAAGCGTTGGCCGCACCATTGTTGTTATCCGCAGCCATTACAGCACCGCTACCCATGGTCATCGCTGCTGTCAGAAAGATCATTGCAAACTTATTCATCATTATGCTCCAGTAATTAATGGATAGTTGCCGTCTAACACCCGCTGGTGTTGAGTGACGAAAATAGCGTGCCGCGATGGAATAAAATCCACCTTATACGCTTCACTTAAAAATTTAATTTTGCAAACACATCATTCCTTAGTGCTTACATTTAAAAAGCTTAGTGCATGGATATATAAATGCAAATTTGAGATGTACATTTTAAGCGCGGTGCGTAATTTACACCCACCGCGTGAAGGGCTAAAGTGGGCGGGTTGCGCCCGACGGACGTTGGGCCAGAAATTTGAATGGAATTGTGTATGGATTACCAGAACGATGATTTACGCATCAGAGAGATCAAAGAGTTACTGCCTCCTGTTGCTTTGCTTGAAAAATTCCCCGCCACCGATAAAGCGGCTGCAACCGTAGCGCAGTCACGTCAGGCGATTCACCGCATTCTTCATGGCGAAGACGATCGTCTGCTGGTGGTGATCGGTCCGTGCTCAATTCACGATACCCAGGCTGCGCAAGAGTATGCGACGCGCCTGCTGGCACTGCGTGATGAGCTGAAAGACGATCTCGAAGTGGTGATGCGCGTTTACTTTGAAAAACCGCGCACCACGGTGGGCTGGAAAGGGCTGATCAACGACCCGTTTATGGATGGCAGCTTCCAGATCAATGACGGCCTGCGCCTGGCGCGCAAGCTGCTGGTGGATATCAACGATATCGGGTTGCCAGCCGCCGGTGAGTTCCTCGATATGATCACGCCACAATATATGGCCGACCTGATGAGCTGGGGCGCGATTGGCGCACGTACCACCGAATCGCAGGTGCATCGCGAACTCTCTTCCGGCCTCTCTTGCCCGGTGGGCTTCAAAAACGGTACCGACGGCACCATCAAAGTGGCGATTGACGCCATCGGTGCGGCCAGCGCGCCACACTGCTTCCTGTCAGTCACCAAATATGGTCACTCGGCGATTGTCGAAACCAGCGGTAACGAAGACTGCCACATCATCCTGCGCGGCGGCAAAGAGCCGAACTACAGCGCCGAACACGTGGCGGCCGTGAAAACCGGTCTGGAGAAAGCAGGCTTGCGTCCGCAAGTGATGATCGACTTCAGCCATGCTAATAGCAGCAAGCAGTTCCAGCGTCAGATGGTGGTTGCCGACGACGTGGCACAGCAAATTGCCGGTGGTGAGCAGGCGATTACTGGCGTGATGATTGAGAGTCATCTGGTGGAAGGTAATCAGAGCCTCGAAAGCGGCAAACCGCTGGTGTACGGCCAGAGCGTGACCGATGCCTGTATCGGCTGGGAAGACACTGAGAAGGCGTTGCGTCAGCTGGCTCAGGCGGTCAAACAGCGCCGCAGCTAAGCCAATGCGGCAATAAAAAAGGCCAGACTTGCGTCTGGCCTTTTTGCGTTTCAGCGTTCGCTTACTTCGCTTTACCCTGGTTGGCTACGGCTGCGGCTTTCGCAGCAATCTCATCAGCATCACCCAGATAGTAACGTTTGAGCGGCTTGAAGTTCTCATCGAACTCATACACCAACGGCACGCCAGTTGGGATGTTCAGTTCGAGGATCTCGTCTTCGCTCAGGTTGTCGAGGTATTTAACCAGCGCACGCAGTGAGTTGCCGTGTGCAGCAACGATCACTTTCTCACCGCTCTTAATGCGCGGCAGAATGCTTTCGTTCCAGTAAGGAATCACGCGTTCGATGGTCAGCGCCAGGCTTTCGGTGGTTGGCAGCTGCGCGTCAGTCAGTGAAGCGTAACGCGGATCGTGGCCAGGGAAACGCTCATCAGCGCGATCGAGTTCGGGTGGCGTGATAGCAAAGCCACGACGCCACTGTTTCACCTGCTCGTCACCGTATTTAGCGGCGGTTTCTGCTTTATCCAGACCTTGCAGCGCACCGTAGTGACGCTCGTTCAGACGCCAGGTTTTTTCAACCGGCAGCCAAGCCTGATCCAGCTCATCCAGCACGTTCCACAGGGTATGGATAGCGCGCTTCAGCACTGAGGTGTAAGCGAAATCAAACACGAAACCTTCTTTCTTCAGCAGCTGACCGGCTGCTTTGGCTTCAGTGCGACCTTTGTCAGACAGGTCAACGTCGTACCATCCGGTGAAGCGGTTTTCCTGGTTCCACTGGCTTTCGCCGTGTCGCACCAGTACCAGCTTAGTTACGGCCATAGCTTTACTCCTTAATGCTCGATTTACGATTAGTATTGAAACCGGCTGCGGCCACTGAGAAGCGGCTCACTAATAGCGCCATACCATAGCGGAAAACAACGCACGGCGTAAGCCTGTCGGCAGCGCAGTGCGCGTTTTTCATCCGGTGGCTCAGTGCGGCGTGAAGCGATAACGCGTCACGGACTGCCAGCTGTCGCCGGGTTGTAGCCAGCAATCGGGCTGCGGCCACTCTGCATGGTTAGGCGAATCCGGTAAAAATTCGCTCTCCAGAGCGATGCCCTGGAAAGCAGTATAGCTGTCCTGCTCACGGGCGCGTGTTCCCGCCAGATAGTTGCCGGTGTAGAACTGCAGCGCCGGAGCGGCAGTAAACACGCTCAGCTCCAGCTTGCCATCGGCAGACCATAAATGGGCGGCGGGCTGGCTGCTGTCGCCAGCGGTGTTGAGCAAAAAGGCGTGGTCATAGCCTTTCACCGCTTTTTGATCGTCATCGGCGAGGAACTCATCGGCGACGCGCTTCGGCTGGCGGAAATCAAAACTGTTTCCCGCCACCTCTTTCAGCGGCGCGTTAGGAATGCCTTCGCTGTCCACCGGCAGGTAACGATCGGCGTGCAGTTGTAAGCGATGCTGGCGCGCATCACCATGATGCGCATCAAGATTAAAGTAAGCATGGTTGGTGAGATTGACCGGGCAAGGCTTGTCGGTTTGCGCTTCATAGCGAATCGACAAGCAATTATCGTCATCAAGTTGATAGATGACATTGGCGATCACATTGCCGGGATAACCCTGATCGCCATCGGGCGAATCGAGGCGATAGTGCACCTCGCTTTCGCTCTGACTGAGAATCTGCCAGCGACGTTTATCGAAACCTTCCGGCCCGCCGTGCAGCTGATGTGCGCCCTGATTCGCTGCCAGCAGCAGGTTAAGCGGCTTCAGTTCGGCCGAGGCGATGCGGTTCGCGTAGCGGCCAATCGTCGCGCCAAGATAAGCATCCTGATGCAGATAATCGGACGGCGTGGCACAGCCGAGCAGCGCTTCACGCACGCTGTGGTCCAACATTGGCACGCGCGCTGACAGCCAGGTCGCGCCCCAATCCATAAAAGTAGCCACCATGCCGTTGCGATTGCGCAGCACAGTGATGCGCCACGGTTGCCCGTCTGGCGCGTGTGAATTCACATCACTTACCATTGGCCTGCTCCTGCGGACGCTTTGCACACGTAGAAGGTCTCTTTGATGCCGGTTTGCGCTTCATACTTCTCAGCGACCACCGCTTTCACCGCATCGACCAGATCGGTTGGCATCAGCGCCACGATGCAGCCACCGAAACCGCCGCCGGTCATACGCACGCCGCCGCGCGGGCCGATTTCTGCTTTCACAATCTCAACCAGCTGATCGATTTGCGGCACGGTGATTTCGAAATCGTCACGCATTGAGGCGTGCGATTCGGCCATCAGTTCGCCCATGCGTTTCAGATCGCCCGCGCTTAACGCATCGGCGGCTTCCAGCGTGCGCGCATTTTCGCTAATCACGTGACGCACGCGTTTTGCCACCAACGCATCCAGCTCACCAGCAGAGGCTTCAAACTCTTCCAGCGTCACATCGCGCAGCGCCGGTTTATTGAAGAAGCGTGCGCCAGTTTCACACTGTTCACGACGCGTATTGTATTCGCTGCCCACCAGGCTACGACGGAAGTTGGAGTTGATGATCACCACCGCGACATCTTCCGGCATTGATACCGCGCGCGTGCCGAGCGTACGACAATCCAGCAGCATGGCGTGATCCGGCTGACCGAGCGCCGAGATCAGCTGATCCATGATGCCGCAGTTGCAGCCGACAAACTGGTTTTCCGCTTCCTGACCGTTCACCGCAATCGCTGCGCCATCGAGGTTTAATGCATACAGCTGCTGGAATACGGTACCTACCGCCACTTCCAGCGACGCCGAAGAACTCAGGCCCGCGCCTTGTGGCACGTTGCCGCTGATCACCATATCGACGCCGCCAAAGCTGGCATCGCGTTTCTGCAGATGTTTCACCACGCCGCGCACGTAGTTGGCCCACATTGGCTCTTTCAGCGGCTCAATCGGCGCATCCAGCGAGAAGCTGTCCTGCTGATTGTCGTAATCGACGGCAATCACGCGCACCTGGCGATCATCGCGTTTGGCGCAGGCAATCACGGTTTGATAATCGATGGCGCACGGCAGCACAAAGCCATCGTTGTAGTCGGTGTGTTCGCCAATCAGATTGACGCGGCCCGGCGCCTGAATGCTGTGTGTCGCCTGATAGCCGAAAGTGTCAGCGAAAACCTGTTGAGTAATGGATTTTAATGACATTTATTGCGCCTCGCGGAAATGGACATCGCTGACAGAACGCAGACGTTCAGCTGCCTGTTCCGCCGTTAAATCACGTTGGGTTTCGGCCAGCATTTCATAGCCAACCATAAATTTGCGTACCGTGGCTGAACGCAGCAGCGGCGGATAGAAGTGTGCGTGCAGCTGCCAGTGATCGTTGGCTTCGCCGTTGAACGGCGCGCCGTGCCAGCCCATCGAATAGGGGAAAGAGCACTGGAACAGGTTGTCGTAGCGGCTGGTGAGCTGCTTTAGAGCCAGTGCCAAATCGGTGCGCTGCGGCTCGGAGAGATCGGTGATGCGTTTCACATGGGCTTTCGGCAGCAGCAAGGTTTCAAACGGCCACGCCGCCCACCACGGCACCACGGCCAGCCAGTGTTCGGTTTCCACCACCGTACGGCTGCCATCGCTCAACTCGCGCGCAGCGTAATCGACCAGCAGCGCCGTGCCTTTCTCGGCAAAATAGTGACGTTGGTTGTCATCTTCTTTCTGCGCTTCGTTCGGCAGGAAGCTGTTGGCCCAAATCTGGCCATGCGGATGCGGGTTGGAGCAGCCCATCGCCGCGCCTTTGTTTTCAAACACCTGCACCCAAGGATAGTGCTGGCCGAGATCGGCAGTCTGTTCCTGCCAGGTCCGCACGATATCTTCCAGCCCGCTCAGCGGCAGTTCCGGCAGCGTTTTGCTGTGATCCGGCGAGAAGCAGATCACCCGGCTGGTACCGCGCGCGCTTTCGCAGCGCATCAACAGATCGTCGCTTTGAGGTGCGTCTGGCGTGTTAGTCATCAGCGCGGCAAAGTCATTGGTGAACACGTAAGTGCTTTTATAGTTGGGGTTTTTGTCACCGGTAATGCGGGTGTTTCCAGCACAAAGGAAGCAGTCAGGATCGTGCGCTGGCAGTTGCTCCAGTGCCGGGGTTTCCTGCGCACCTTGCCACGGGCGCTTAGCGCGATGCGGTGAGACCAGCACCCATTGATCGATCAATGGGTTATAACGGCGATGCGGGTGATCGACCGGGTTAAATTTTTCCATGATGAGTCCTGGTAAACAGCAAACAGATAAAAATGATTTTGATCAAAGTAGCACAAAGACCAGCGTGAAAGCGTGATCCAGTCTGGATAAATGGTATCGTTTACACAAGGTGACGATTCTCATTTTGTGGGGTTGTTGCGTGTGTTTGTTGAATTACCAGGCGATGAAATGGTAACGCTTACATTGCCTTCATACTCCGAACTGCTGCTGCTTGCCGCAGCTCGAATTATTTTGGCAATGGCGCTATGCACGTTAGATGTTTGTAGGATTGCCACTTATGGCAACCGCTAATTAACGCAGCGACTCTTGCAGGAAACCGTAACCCTGTTCCTGGGCGACAAAACTCAGGCGATGGGTGATGCACTGCGGCGCATCTTCGGCGTGGTGGGAGACAAACAGCAGTTGCGTACGGCCTTCGCCAATCAGCACATCAACAAAGCGGCGCACCAACTGGCGGTTAATCGGATCAAGCCCCTGCAACGGCTCATCGAGAATGAGTAGCGTGGGATGTTTCACCAGCGCGCGCGCAATTAGCACCAGCCGCTGCTGGCCCCACGACAAACTGTGGAACGGCGCATCCGCCAGCTGATTATCCATACCGAGCAGCGCCAGCCACTGACGCGCCAGCGCTTTTTGCCGATCGGACACCGCCTGATACAGACCAATCGAATCGAAGAAGCCGGAGAGCACCACGGTGCGCACATTACAGCTGACGCGATAATCGAGGTGCAGGCTGCTGCTGACGTAACCGATGTGCTGCTTGATGTCCCAGATGGTTTCACCGCTGCCGCGTCGGATGCCAAACAGCGTCAAATCGTTGCTGTAACCCTGCGGATGATCGCCGGTTACCAAACTGAGCAGGGTGGATTTACCCGCGCCGTTCGGCCCCACAATCTGCCAGTGTTCACCGGGATTAACCTGCCAGTTCAGGCCATCAATCACCGCTTTGTCGTTGTACGACACCACGCCGTTGCGCAGCATCACGCGCGGCGCATCTTCGGCCAGCTGCGGCAGTTGATCGGGTTGATCCGCCTGCGGCAGCGCCATGCCAGCAAGCTTCTCGCTGTGCGCCAGCTGCGCCACCAGCGCTTCGGCCAGAATCGCGCCCCGTTCGCCTACGTGGGTTAACGTGCATTCGGCCAACACGCCGACCTTCTCGACAAAATCGGGAATATCATCAAAGCGATTGAGCACCAGCACTACGCTAAAACCGCTTCGATGCAGATCGTTGAGGGTTTGCGCCAGGCTGGCGCGCGACGCCACATCCAGCCCATCGAAAGGTTCATCGAGGATCAGCAGATCCGGCTGCGCCATTAGCGCCTGACACAACAGCGTTTTGCGCGTCTCGCCGGTGGAGAGATATTTGAACCGGCGATCAAGCAGATAAGTGATGCCAAACTGCTGCGCCAGCGCCTGACAGCGCGCCTCATCTTGCACTTCATCCTGAATGATCTGTGCGGCGGTGCGACCGGTATCGTCTTCGCCTTCACTCAGTAGATCGGTGTTATTACGTTCCCACTCATCGCTGACCAGTTTCTGTAGCTGCTCCAGCGATAGGCGCGTACGACGCTGAAAATCCTGCTGCACGCTGCCTTTACCGGGCTGCAACTCGCCGGATAGGGCGCGCGCCAGCGATGACTTGCCGCTGCCGTTGGCGCCGACAAACGCCCAGCTTTCGCCGCTGTTGAGGGTTAAATCGTTAAGGGACAGTGCTCGAGTAGCGCTAAGGTGAAACGTACCTTGCGAAATTTGCAATGAAGCCATGATCTATTCCGTTTTATGCATCGTGTCGTCCAGTTTTAGCCAGCCACGCAGGGGAAGTCAAATCATGGCGTGGATTTCAGAGCAGTGTGGCGATGATGGCGTGTTCGGCATTAAAACTGGCGGTGACGCTGGCACCAACCTGCAGATTCTGCTGTTTCACCGCCTCATTGGTGACGGTCGCGCACAGCGTTTCGCCACTCGGCAACGCCATCAATACTTCGCTAAGCTGATCGCCGGGCTCAATTGCGCTGATCTGCGCAGCCAGTTGATTGTCGCTGCTGGCGGCAGCGTGACTGACGTGAATCCACGGTGCTTTAATCAGCACCAGCACCTCTTTGCCGCTGTCGAGCTGCAAGCGTTCGGCACTGCGTGCGGTGATCGCCACCTGCAGGCGCGTTACGCCATCGGCGAGCAGCACCTCAAGGTGCTGCTGCACCTGCTGATGATCGCTGGCCAGCACCGTACCAAACAGCTGATTGCGCGCGCTGGTTTGCAGCGAGAAACGCGCAATCGCCGCCAGCAAACTGTCGAGCGGCAAGCTGTCGTTTTGCAGCACATCGAAAGCCTTTTGTTGGATCTGCTCCATCAACTGGAACAGCTGAATCAGCCGCTCGCCATAACGCGTCAGCTGCGCGCCGCCGCCGCCTTTACCGCCGGTGGCGCGATCCACCAGCGTTTTGTCGGCCAGCTGATTCATCTCATTGATCGCATCCCAGGCACTTTTATAACTGATGCCCGCCAGTTTCGCGCCCTGGCTGATGGAGCCGGTTTGCTGCACGCGTTTCAGTAATTCGATGCGACGCGGATCGGCAAACAGCTTTTGCTGAAGACGAATATGGAGAGAAAGTTCTGCCTGCATGTCAGCTCCTTAGGTTAATCCGCTCAGTTTACTGCTTAAAAGTAAAAGCACGAAAAGGGCAGTGCGTTTTTTTCGCTAACCGTTACAATCACTTTTTTATTTTCTGCGTGAGGTTTCCATGCTGGAACTGTTAAAAAGCCTGGCTGTGGCTATCATCATGGTGCCGATTGTGATGGCGATTATGCTCGGTTTGATTTACGGCCTGGGTGAAGTTTTCAACGTCATCTCAAAATTTGGCCGCCGCGACGATCGTCCTGCCAACAGCTCACAACACTAATTTCTCAACGCCCGCTTCCTGCGGGCGTTTTGTTTCTGAACTTCCGTAAAATCCTGCCGATATAAAGCTCATGACGCATTTGCGCGTACGTTGTATTATCAAATATATAACGTAACAAGGAGCAACAAATGCGAACCATCAAGTACCGTTGGGCTGCTGCAACCGTTTTAAGCGTTTCATTGGCCGGTCATGCCGCGGCCGCAGAGAAAATCACCGTGTTTGCAGCGGCATCGCTGACCAATGCGCTGCAGGACATTGCGACGCAGTACCAGAAGAAAAGCGGTGTAGAAGTGGTATCCTCTTTTGCCTCTTCTTCGGTGCTGGCGCGCCAGATCGATCAGGGCGCACCGGCCGATCTGTTCATCTCTGCCGATCAGCAGTGGATGGACGATGTGGTGGCAAAAAACAGCGTGGTGAGCAGCACGCGCTATACGCTGCTTGGCAACGATTTAGTGCTGATTGCACCGAAAAGCGACGCGGCTAAAGCGGTCACTATTGATAGCAAAACCGACTGGAAAAGCCTGCTGAAAGGCGAGCGTCTGGCGGTGGGCGATCCGGATCACGTGCCGGCCGGCATTTATGCCAAAGAAGCATTACAAAAACTCGGCGCGTGGGACGCTTTATCCCCGCAGCTGGCGCCAGCCAACAACGTGCGCGCCGCGCTGGCATTGGTTGAGCGTAACGAAACGCCGTACGGCATCGTGTATGGTTCGGACGCGGTGGCCAGCCAAAAAGTGCAGGTCGTAGGACGATTCCCGGAAGATAGCCACAAACCAGTGGAATATCCGATGGCGATTGTCAAAGAACATCAGAACGCAACGGTGGAAGCCTTCTACAACTATTTGCAGGGGCCGGATGCCGCTGCCGTGTTTAAACAGTATGGATTCACGCCGAAGAAATGATATTGAGCGATCCCGAATGGCAGGCCGTTTTTCTCAGCCTGAAAGTGTCCTGTGTAGCTGTGATATGCAGCTTGCCGTTTGGCATCCTGATGGCCTGGATTCTGGCGCGCTGCCGCTTTCCGGGCAAAACCCTGCTGGATAGTATTGTTCACTTGCCGCTGGTGCTGCCGCCGGTGGTGGTCGGCTATCTGCTGCTGATCGCCTTAGGCCGGCGCGGTTTCATTGGCGAATGGCTGTATGACTGGTTCGGTTTCACCTTTGCCTTTAGCTGGCGCGGCGCGGTGATCGCTTCGGCGGTGATGGCGTTTCCGCTGATGGTGCGTGCAATTCGTCTTGCGCTGGAAGCGGTGGATACCAAACTGGAGCTGGCCGCACGCACGCTGGGTGCCGGGCGCTGGCGCGTATTTTTCACCATCACGCTTCCGCTCACCTTGCCGGGCATTATTGTTGGCACGGTGCTGGCCTTTGCCCGTTCGCTGGGTGAATTTGGTGCCACCATCACATTTGTCTCCAACATTCCCGGCGAGACGCGCACCATTCCGTCGGCGATGTTTACCCTGATTGAAACGCCGGGCGCGGAAGGCACCGCCGCGCGCCTCTGTGCGGTGGCGATTGCGCTGGCGCTGATGTCGTTAGTGGCATCGGAAATGCTGGTGCGCTGGGGCCGTAAACGGCTGGGAGCGGCATAATGCTCAATCTGCAACTTTCTCAGCAGTTGGGCGAGCACCTGCTCGACGTTAACATTAATATTCCCGCCAGCGGCATTACCGCCATTTTCGGCGTGTCGGGTGCGGGCAAAACCTCGTTGATTAACGCGATTGGCGGATTAACCCAGCCGCAGAGCGGGCGTATTGAGTTAAACGATCGCCTGCTGTTCGATTCGGCCACGCGCGTGAATTTGCCGCCGGAAAAGCGCCGTATCGGCTATGTGTTTCAGGACGCGCGGCTGTTTCCACATTATCGCGTGCGCGGCAATCTGCAATACGGCATGGCGGCCTCAATGAAGCCGCAGTTCAACGCGCTGGTGGCGCTGCTGGGTTTAGAATCGCTGCTGACGCGTTTTCCTGCGTCGCTTTCGGGCGGTGAAAAACAGCGCGTGGCGATAGGCCGCGCGTTGCTGACGGCGCCCGATATTCTGCTGATGGATGAGCCGCTGGCGTCGCTTGATCTGCCGCGCAAACGTGAGCTGATGCCCTATCTGCAAAAGCTGGCGAAGCAGGTCGATATTCCCATTCTTTACGTATCGCACAGCCTCGATGAAATCCTGCAGCTGGCGGATAACGTGCTGGTGCTGGATGCCGGCCAGGTGAAAGCCTTTGGTCCGCTGGAAAAAGTGTGGAGCAGTTCGGCGATGCGTCCGTGGCTGCCGCTCGCCGAGCGCACCAGCGTGCTGCGCGTGCAGGTGCTGGAGCAGCATCCTGATTACCCAATGACCGCGCTGTCGCTTGGCGATCAGCATATTTGGGTGAGCCGGGTGAATCAGCCGCTGAAAACGCCGCTGCGTATTCGCATCGCCTCAGCCGATGTGTCGCTGGCATTGCAGCCGCCGCATAACACCTCGATCCGCAATATATTGCCGGCACAGGTGGTTGAGCTGCTGGAGATTGACGATCAGGTGGAAGTGAAGCTGCGCATTGGCATCAGCGAACTGTGGGCGCGCATTTCGCCGTGGGCGCGCGATGAGCTGGGCATTCGACCGGATCAGTGGCTGTATGCGCAGATCAAGAGCGTGTCGATAGCAGCGTAAATGGATTCATTGCGCGGTGTGAGAAAAATCCGCGCCATGAATTGCGCACTACATCCTACGGTTACAGAACCTCTTGATAGATCACTTCGGCGATGCCCGGCTCCAGATTGGTGCCAATCACCTTTTTGGCGCGCGCTTTGATGGCGTCATCGGCATTGCCCATCGCCACGCCTAATCCTACCTGTTCCAGCATGCTGAGATCGTTGTAGTTGTCGCCAAACGCCAGCACGTCTTGCATGCTAAAGCCCTGACTCTCCACCCACTGCGCCAGACGCTTGCCTTTGCTGTTGCCGCCTTTGGCGATATCCACCTGATCGTGCCACGACCATTCACACGCCAGATCAAGTTCGGCTTCGGTGCGTTCGGCAAACTGCTGCAGCGCGCGCGTGTCGGGATGCGACAGCGCGAATTTCCAGATCGAATCAGCCTCAATCGCCGCCTGCGCCAGGCTTGGCACCTGCAGGAACAGCGGACGCTGCGCTTCCGGCAACGATTGCGCCCAGTTAAGCGTACGCGTCACATGGCCGGTTGGCGTTTGGTACAGCATCGCATCATCGACATACAGCAGACCGTGAATGTTCTCTTCATCCAGCATCTCAATCACCCGAGCAGCTTTGCTTTTATCCAGCGGATCGGCGGCCAGCACCTGTTTCGCGGGATAATCATACAAATAGGTGCCATTACAGCAAATTGCGGGTGTATCCAGTTTAAGTGCCTGATAAAAAGGGTGGATAGCGCAGTGGTGGCGACCGGTGACGATCAACACTTTCACGCCCGCCTGTTGCGCGCGGGCCAGCGCTTCGATGGATTCAGGCAAGATGGTTTTGTTCGGGGTCAGCAGGGTGCCGTCGAGGTCAAGGGCGATTACGCGGTAGCTCATTACACTTTCCGTCCGGGAGTTGGCAAAGCATTGAGTCTACACCCGGCAGCGGCCCTGAGACAAAAAACAGGGCACAAATGAATCCAGCGCGACAAAATGAAACGCGCTACAGTTATCCCTTTCATCAGGCAGCGAATAAGGAAAACGCATGAAACAAGTCGTGTATACCGCCAGTCCCGAGAGCCAGCAGATTCATGCCTGGCAGTTGCAGGAAGATGGCGCACTGACGTTATTGCAGGTAACAGATGTTGCCGGCCAGGTGCAGCCGATGGTGGTGAGCCCGAAGAAAGATTTTCTCTATGTCGGTGTGCGTCCGAATTTTCGCGTGCTGGCGTTTCGCATTGCGGCCGACGGTACGCTGAGCCTCGCCGGTGAAGCACCGCTGCCGGGTAGCCCAACCCACATCTCCACCGATCGTCAGGGCAATTATCTGTTCTGCGGCTCGTATAACGATGCCTGCGTCAGCATCAGCCCGATTGGCAGCGATGGCTTGCCGCAAGCGCCGAGTCAGGTGATCAGCGGCTTGGACGGCTGCCACTCCGCCAATATCGATCTGAATAACCAAACGCTGTTTGTACCGGCACTGAAGCAGGACCGCATCTGCCTGTATCAGTTGAACGCAGACGGCACTCTGGCTCCGCGCGAACAAGCGCAGGTCACCACCGTTGAAGGTGCCGGTCCGCGTCACATGGCCTTCCATCCGAACGGCGCATATGGCTACGTGGTGAACGAGCTGGATAGCACGGTGGATGTCTGGGCGCTGAACAATGTGCACGGCCAGGTTGAGCGCGTGCAGAGCCTTGATATGATGCCGAAAGATTTCAGCGACACGCGCTGGGCGGCGGACATCCACATCACGCCGGATGGCCGTTTCCTCTATGCCTGCGACCGTACCAGCAGCACCATTACGGTGTTCAGCATCAGTGAAGATGGCTCGGTGCTGGCGATTGAAGGCTACCAGCCAACTGAAACCCAGCCGCGCGGCTTCAATATTGATCACAGCGGTCAATATCTGGTAGCGGCGGGACAGAAATCGCACCACATCGAAGTGTATAAGATTCAGGAACGCGGCCTGCTTAATCCGCTGGCGCGTTACGCGGTAGGACAAGGCCCAATGTGGGTGGTTATCCACCCGTTGGGATAAGTGAAATGCCTGCCTGATCAAACAGGCAGGCATATTCCCTAACAGCGCGATTCTGAGCTGTTACGCGTACTTCACCGTAATCGACGCACTGGCCAGCGCATGGAAATGCACATTAAAGCCAACCATCGCGCCGCTCGCGCCTTCATCCACGTCAATTTTATCCGTATCCAGCGCATGCACCGTAAAGATGTAGCGATGGGATTCGCCCTGCGGTGGCGCTGCGCCGCCGTAGCCGGTTTGGCCAAAATCGGTACGCGTCTGAATGGCGCTCTCCGGCAAGTCCGCCACGCCGGAACCGGCACCCTGCGGCAACACGGTAACGTCAGCCGGAATGTTCGCTACCACCCAATGCCACCAGCCGGAACCGGTAGGCGCGTCAGGATCGTAGCAGGTGACAACAAAGCTTTTGGTGCCTGCCGGTACATCATCCCACGCCAGATGCGGTGACAGATTGTCGCCCTGGTAACCCATGCCATTGAAAACGTGTCGCTCTGGCATCTTATCGCCGTCGTTAAAATCCTGGCTAACTACGCGCATGATCGCTCCTTTTATGGTTGTGCAGAACCCTCAATCATGGTGGAAATGCGCCGCAACATCCAGTGCCGCACCTACCGCTTGCGTTAGTTTCGTCAGTTCGGCGGCAGAAATCAGATAAGGTGGCATCAGGTAGATCAAGCGCCCAAACGGACGAATCCACACGCCGCGTTCAACGAAGAAGTGCTGCAGCGCCGCCATGTTCACGGCCTGATGGGTTTCGATCACGCCAATCGCACCCAGCACGCGCGCATCGACCACCGCGTGATGACGGCGCAGCGGCAGCAGCTCGGTGCGCAGCTGCTGTTCGATGTGCGCCACCTGCGTTATCCAGCCGCCTTCATTGATCATCTTCAGACTTTCCACCGCCACCGCGCAGGCCAGCGGATTGCCCATAAAAGTAGGGCCGTGCATAAAGCATCCCGCTGCGCTGCGGCTAATGGTGTCGGCGACTTCACGCGTGGTCAGCGTGGCGGAGAGCGTCATGGTGCCGCCGGTCAGCGCTTTGCCCAGGCAGAGAATGTCCGGCGTGATACCCGCATGGTCGCAGGCAAACAGCTTGCCGCTGCGACCAAATCCGGTGGCGATCTCATCGGCAATCAGCAGCAAACCGTAGCGATCGCACAGCTCGCGCACCTGCTGCAGATAGCGCGGATGGTAGAAGCGCATTCCGCCAGCGCCTTGCACAATCGGCTCCAGAATCACCGCCGCAATCTCCCGATGGTGGATTTCCGCCAGCTGCGCAAAATTGGCAAAATCGGCCTCGTTCCACGCGTCATCGAAAGCGCACTGCGGCGCGTTGGCGAACAGATGTTCCGGCAGATAGCCGCGCCACAGGCTGTGCATCGAATTTTCCGGATCGCACACCGACATCGCGGCAAAAGTATCGCCGTGATAGCCGCGCTTCAGCGTAAGGAATTTCTGTCGCGTTTGGTTGCGACCCAGCCAATATTGCAGCGCCATTTTCATCGACACTTCGACGGCGATCGAACCCGAATCGGCGAGGAACACGCACTCCAGCGCGTCAGGCGTCATGGCAACCAGCTGGCGGCTCAGTTCCACCGCCGCCGGATGGGTGATGCCGCCAAACATCACATGCGACATCTGCGTCATTTGCTGCTGCAGCGCCTGATTGAGACGCGGATGGTTGTAGCCGTGTATCGCCGCCCACCACGACGACATGCCGTCCACCAGTTCACGTCCATCGGCCAACTGCAGCTGGCAGCCGTGCGCCGCCACAACCGGATAACAGGGCAGGGGATCGCGCATCGACGTGTAGGGATGCCAGATATGCTGGCGGTCAAAGTTGAGGTCGTCCTGAGTGAACATGCGAGTTGTAAACCATTTTAAAAAGATTTAGTTTACAAGTATAACCACGTTAATCGTCGGGATGAACCCCTTTTTCTGGAGTAAGCAATGGCAAACCGCTGGACACTGGCACAAGCTCAGGCACTTTTCGATAAACCTTTCCTTGAGTTGATGTTTGAAGCGCAGCAAGTGCATCGTCAACACTTCGATCCACGCCAGGTGCAGGTCAGCACGCTGCTATCAATCAAAACCGGCGCCTGTCCGGAAGACTGTAAATACTGTCCGCAGAGCGCGCGTTACAAAACCGGGCTGGAATCGGAACGTCTGATGGAAGTGGATGCGGTGCTGGAATCGGCGCGCAAAGCCAAAGCGGCGGGATCGAGCCGTTTCTGCATGGGCGCCGCGTGGAAAAACCCGCACGAGCGCGACATGCCTTACCTTCAGCAGATGGTGCAGGGCGTGAAAGCGATGGGCATGGAAACCTGCATGACGCTTGGCACGCTGGATGGCGACCAGGCGCAGCGCCTCGCCGAAGCGGGACTGGATTTCTACAACCACAACCTCGACACCTCGCCAGAGTTTTACGGCAACATCATCACCACGCGCAGCTATCAGGAACGTCTGGATACGCTGGATAAAGTGCGCGGCGCGGGCATCAAAGTGTGTTCCGGCGGCATCGTGGGTCTGGGTGAAACGGTGAAAGATCGTGCGGGCTTGCTGGTGCAGCTGGCGAATCTGCCGACGCCGCCCGAAAGCGTACCGATCAACATGCTGGTAAAGGTCAAAGGCACGCCGCTGGCCGATAACGACGATGTTGAACCCTTCGATTTTATTCGCACCATCGCGGTGGCGCGCATCATGATGCCCTCGTCGCATGTGCGTCTTTCTGCCGGACGCGAGCAGATGAGCGAGCAAACGCAGGCAATGTGCTTTATGGCCGGCGCTAACTCGATCTTCTACGGCTGCAAGCTGCTTACCACGCCAAATCCGGAAGAGGATAAGGATCTGATTCTGTTCCGCAAACTGGGCCTGAATCCGGAGCACACCGCGACAACGGCGGGTGACAATGAGCAGCAGCATCAGCTCAGCGAGCAACTGCTGCACGCGGATACCGAGCAGTTCTACAACGCGGCGGTGTAAATGGGCTGGTCACAACGTATCGACGAGGCGCTGACGGCGCGGCGTGCCGCGGATGGCTGGCGTTTACGGCGTCGCGTTGAGCACAACAGCGTGCGGGAAATTACGCTGGAGGGTCAGCGTTATCGTCACTTCTCCAGCAACGACTATCTTGGCTTGAGCCAGCATCCGGCGGTGATTGCCGCGTGGCAGCAGGGCGCGGCCGAGACGGGTGCTGGCGCGGGTGCATCCGGGCATGTGACCGGCTACAGCCGCCACCATGCGCAGCTCGAGGAGGAACTGGCTGACTGGCTGGGCTATTCGCGCGCGCTGCTGTTCATTTCGGGGTTTGCCGCCAATCAGGCGGTGATCCATCTGCTGGCGGAAAAGCAGGATCGCATCTTCGCCGATAAGCTGGCGCACGCTTCACTGCTGGATGCCGCCAGCCACAGCCCGGCGAGCCTGCGCCGTTTTGCCCACAATCAGCCGGAAAGTTTGGCGAAGCTGCTGGCAACGCCGTCGGACGGCGGCACGCTAGTGGTGACCGAAGGCGTATTCAGCATGGACGGCGACAGCGCTCCGCTAACACAGATCGCTGCGGAGACGCGGCGCGGCAACGGCTGGCTGCTGGTGGATGATGCGCACGGTATCGGCGTGACCGGCGCGCAAGGGCGCGGCAGCTGCTGGCAGCAGCAGGTCAAACCGGAACTGCTGATCGTTACCTTCGGCAAAGGGTTTGGCGTCAGCGGCGCGGCGCTGCTGTGCGATGACGCCACCGCTGATTACGTCGAGCAGTTTTCCCGCCATCTGATCTACTCCACCGCGATGCCACCGGCGCAGTGCTACGCACTGCTGGCGGCACTGCGGCAGATTCAACAAGGTGATGCGCTGCGCGAAAAACTGCGCAGCCACATTGCGCGTTTCCGCGCCGCTGCGGCGGATTTGCCGTGGCAGCTGGTCGATTCTGCGAGCGCCATCCAGCCGCTGATCGTTGGCGAAAACAGCGCGGCAATGGCGTTGTCGCAGCGGCTGGCGCAGGCCGGCTGTTGGGTCAGTGCGATTCGGCCACCAACCGTGCCGCCGGGCACCGCGCGGCTACGCATCACGCTTACCGCTGCACATCACACCGATGACATTGATCGTTTGCTGGAGGCTCTGTATGACGCTGCAGGTTAACAAACAGGCCGTGGCGCAGGCTTTTGGTCGTGCGGCTGCGCATTACGAGCAGCACGCGCAGTTACAGCGGCTGAGCGGCGATGCGCTGCTGGCGCTGGCGCCCGCTGGTTTTGGTCCGCACCTGCTGGATGCCGGGTGCGGTACCGGCTGGTATAGCCGCTACTGGCGCGATCGCGGGCGCACGCTGACGGCGCTCGATCTGTCGCCCAACATGCTGCAAACCGCGCGCGATCAGCAATCGGCGCAGCACTATCTGTTGGGCGATATTGATGCGTTGGCGCTGCCGGACGCCAGCGTTGACGGCGTGTGGAGCAATCTGGCGGTGCAGTGGAGCAGCGACTTGCACACCGCGCTGCAGCAGTTTATGCGCGTCACGCGGCCGGGCGGCACGGTGCTGTTTTCCACGTTGCTCGACGGTTCGCTGCACGAAGTGCATTACGCGTGGGCACAGCTGGATGGTCGCCGGCACGCCAACCGTTTCCTCAGCGCTGCCCAGTTTCATGCGGCCACCGCGACGCTGCCGATCGCTGCGCAGCAGCAGGTTATCACCCTGCATTTTCCCAGTGCGCTCAGCGCTATGCGATCGCTGAAAGGCATTGGGGCCACGCACCTGCACGATGGTCGCGGTGCCAGCGTGCTAACGCGTTCCCAACTGGCACAACTTGAGCAGCGCTGGCCGCAGGACGAGTCCGGTTATCGCCTGAGTTATCACCTGATGTATGGAGTTTTAAGCAAATGACACGCTGGTTTATTACCGGAACCGATACCGAAGTTGGCAAAACCGTGGCCAGCGGCGCGCTGCTGCAGGCGGCAAGCGCCGCCGGTTTACGCACCGCAGGCTATAAGCCGGTGGCATCCGGCTGCGAAATCACGCCGCAGGGCATCCGCAACAGCGACGCGCTGGCGTTGCAGCGCTACAGCACCTTGCCGTTAAGCTACGAGCAGGTGAACCCGCTGGCGTTTGTCGAGCCGACCTCGCCGCATATCATTAGCGCGGAAGAGGGCAGGCCGATTAGCTTTACCACGCTGTCAGCGGGCTTGCGCGCGCTGGAGCAGCAGGCAGAATGGGTGTTAGTCGAAGGCGCAGGCGGGTGGTTTACGCCGCTGTCGGAGACGCAAACTTACGCCGATTGGGTGGAAGCCGAGCAGCTGCCGGTGATTCTGGTGGTGGGTGTGAAGTTAGGCTGCATCAATCATGCCATGCTGACCGCCGAAGCGATTAAAGCGCGCGGATTACGCCTTGCGGGCTGGATTGCCAATGATATTCAGCCGCCCGGCAAACGTCATCAGGAGTATATGGATACGCTGCGTCAGCGCATTGATGCGCCGTTCCTCGGTGAGATTCCGCACCTACGCGACCAGGCGCAGCAGGCCGAGTGCGGGCGTTATTTGACGTTGCCGCAATAAATAACCCAGGTCGCCATTCACGGCGACCTGGCTACCTCTTCACCTTGCGGTCAGCCACTTATTCACCGTCAAATCATCCAGCTGCGCCACTTTGCCGTGCGCCACATTGCGTCCGCGATGCAGCAGCAGGAAATAATCGGCGACGCGGCGGACAAACGAGACGTGCTGCTCAAGCAGCAGAATGGTTAAACCATACTCACGGTTTAACCGACGAATCAGATTGCCCATCTCCTCTTCCAGCCACGGCGACATCCCCTCTGTCGGCTCATCCAGAATCACCAGCTTGGGTTGCAGCACCAGCGCACGCGCCAGGGCCAAATGTTGTTGCTGTTCCATTGGCAACTCGCCGCTGCGCTGATGGCGCAATGAATAGAGTGCCGGGAACAGGTCGAACACCATTTCCGGAATGGCACGGCTACGATCGTCCTGTGCCGCCATCAGGGCGATCAGCAGGTTATCCTCCACGCTCATTTGCGAGAAAATATGCCGTCCTTGCGGCACATAACCAATGCCGGTGCGCGCGCGCAGTTCGGCCGGTTGCAACAGTAAATCTTCCGGCGGCGCGCCATCTTCCTGCCAGGTCATCGAGCCGCTGTTAATTGGCAGGCGGCCCATAATGCAGTTCACCAACGTGGTTTTGCCCATGCCGGGACTGCCCAGCACGCCGGTACAGGTGCCCGGCGGCAGATCGAGATCGACATCCCACAGAATGTGATTTTGACCGTAAAACTGATTCACCGAACGTAAACTCAGCATCTGACATACTCCTTCCAGATTATTAGCCTGAATGCTCCCGCTCTGTGTCGTCTGGCATACAGTCGTGCACGATTGATGGACACCGCTGTCGTCGGCAAGCGCCGATATGGACTCGTCACTCCATAGTGCTAATACTGCAATTCCTAGGCCAGGTTGGGAATTCAGGCGCAACTGCGGCGGAAACCTGACAAATCAGCGGCTAAAAGTTGAGAGAAGCTTAACAATTGCCAGCGGTGATAAACCGACTGCACTTTGACGGTGCTGACTGCTTAACGTTTCTGGTGCATTTGATCGTTCGTAAGGCAATAACCGGAGAAATAAATGGCCTTAACGCCTGACTTTTCGCTGGGCACGGGAAGGTAAAGCCGGAAAAAGGGGGGGAATGCGACACGCACGGCGGGAAAAATAAATGCGAAAAAATTTTTTTTCACGCTTAAGAATGGGCGGGAGAAAATTATACACAGCCGATGGGCTCGGGGCTGGATTCACTTATCCACCATTACTGTGGATAACCTTGTGCATTAGCGACTGAAAACCGTGTGGAAGCGAGTAAATTCGCGGCCTTCCTACATTATGATGAGAAACTGGGCTTTTGAGTCAAAGTGAATTAAAACAGCAGGTTAGTTAAAATCAAGCATGCGAATTATCTGCCTTGTCATCGGACTGCAATTTAATGACACTCTATTGACAAATGTTAAAAGCATCCTCCGCCTGGGGATAACATTGCGCAACAACAACTTGCCGCCCGCCGCTTAAATTGCACTGAAGAGAATCGCCGTCAGGTGCCATTATCGTGCAAGGTTACTGTGATTATGTCCAGTATTATTTTCTGGCAAATTCGCCATAGCAGAGTAGAATTAGCAGCCTGCCCGCCGACTTCATCTGCTGGAACCGCTAAAACATGAGCAAAGTCTTTAAACTCAACTCCGCTTTCAAGCCTTCAGGGGATCAACCTGAGGCGATTCGCCGTCTCGAAGAGGGACTGGAAGATGGACTCGCGCATCAAACGCTGTTGGGCGTGACCGGCTCAGGTAAAACCTTTACCGTGGCGAATGTGATTGCCGACCTCAACCGCCCGACGATGGTGCTGGCGCCAAATAAAACCCTGGCGGCGCAGCTCTACGGGGAGATGAAGGAGTTCTTCCCGGATAACGCGGTGGAGTTTTTCGTCTCATATTACGATTACTATCAGCCTGAAGCCTATGTGCCGAGTTCTGACACCTTTATCGAGAAAGATGCCTCGGTGAATGAGCACATTGAGCAGATGCGTCTGTCGGCGACCAAAGCGCTGCTGGAGCGCCGTGATGTCATCGTCGTGGCCTCGGTTTCGGCGATCTACGGTTTGGGCGATCCCGATCTCTACCTGAAAATGATGCTGCATCTGACGCGCGGCATGATTATCGATCAGCGCAGCATTCTGCGTCGTCTGGCGGAGCTGCAATACACTCGCAACGATCAGGCCTTCCAGCGCGGCACCTTCCGCGTGCGCGGCGAAGTGATCGATGTGTTCCCGGCGGAATCGGACGATATTGCGCTGCGTATTGAGCTGTTTGATGAAGAAGTTGAGCGGCTGTCGCTGTTTGATCCGCTCACCGGCCAGATTGATTCGGTGATCCCGCGCTTTACCGTCTATCCGAAAACGCACTATGTGACGCCGCGTGAGCGCATTCTTAAGGCGATGGAAGAGATCAAAGATGAGCTGGTGGTGCGCCGCAAAGTGCTGCTGGAGAACAATAAGCTGCTGGAAGAGCAGCGTATTTCCCAGCGTACGCAGTTCGATCTCGAGATGATGAACGAGTTGGGTTACTGCTCCGGCATCGAAAACTACTCGCGCTATCTCTCCGGGCGCGGACCGGGCGAGCCGCCGCCGACCTTGTTCGACTATTTACCGGCGGATGGCTTGCTGGTGGTCGACGAATCGCACGTAACCATTCCGCAGATTGGCGGCATGTATCGTGGTGACCGCGCGCGTAAAGAGACGCTGGTGGAGTACGGTTTCCGCCTGCCGTCGGCGCTGGATAACCGTCCGATGAAGTTTGAAGAGTTTGAAGCAGCCGCTCCGCAAACCATTTACGTGTCGGCCACACCGGGCAATTACGAGCTGGAAAAATCGGGTGGCGAAGTGATCGATCAGCTGGTGCGTCCAACCGGCCTGCTGGATCCGATTCTGGAAGTACGGCCGGTGGCGACGCAGGTCGACGATTTGCTGTCGGAAATCCGCAAGCGTGTTGAGATTAACGAGCGCGTGCTGGTGACTGTGCTGACCAAGCGTATGGCGGAAGATCTTACCGAATACCTGGTGGAGCACGGCGAGAAGGTGCGCTATCTGCACTCGGATATCGATACTGTGGAACGTATGGAGATCATCCGCGATTTACGTCTTGGCGAATTTGATGTGCTGGTTGGCATCAACTTGCTGCGAGAAGGTCTGGATATGCCGGAAGTGTCGCTGGTGGCGATTCTCGATGCCGATAAAGAGGGCTTCCTGCGTTCGGAGCGTTCGCTGATACAGACCATTGGTCGCGCCGCGCGTAACATCAATGGCCGGGCGATTCTCTACGCCGATAAAATCACGCCGTCGATGGAGCGCGCGATGGGCGAAACCGAGCGTCGTCGTGAGAAGCAGCAGAAATACAACGAAGAGAATGGCATTACGCCGCAAGGGCTCAACAAGAAGATCACTGATATTCTTGAGCTCGGCAAAAACGTAGTGAAAACGCGTGGTAAAGGCAAAACCGCCTCACGCACCGCAGCAGAAGCGGAAGCCAACTATATGGCGCTTACGCCGCAAGCGATGCAGAAGAAGATTCACGAGCTGGAAGGGCAGATGCAGCAGCACGCGCAGAATCTGGAGTTTGAAGAGGCTGCCAGCGTGCGCGATCAGTTACATCAACTGCGCGAGCTGTTTATTGCGGCTTCCTGATTGTGGTATCCAGGTCGCCATGAATGACGACCCTACAGGAATCCAGCGTGGTTTTCGTAGGGTGCGCATTCATGCGCACCTGGAAATTAAACGGCCTGAATCGCGTGTTCCAGCGCGATGCGCAGCAGCTGGCGGTCATGGCGATATTTGATGTCGGCGGCCTCCAGCGGTTCGCGAATGATTAAACGCTCTTCCACGCCGCGAATATCGGCGGCCGGACTCACCACCACCGCATCAATCACCCGCTTGCCAATCGCTTTCTCCATGATCGCCAACTTGTCGGCCACATTCAGGCTAGCTGCCGCTGGGCTCAGTTCGCGGCCCAGATTGCCGATAAACACCATGGTGGCAGGCGTACGGCGCAGCGCGCGCGCCATCTCTTCCATCAGCAGAATCGGCATCAGGCTGGTGTAGAAGCTGCCGGGGCCAATCAGAATCAAATCCGCTTCGCCAATCGCCTCGATGGCTTCACGGGTTGGCAACACATTCGGATGTAACATCAACTCTTGGGGCGGCTGCTTCATCTCATCAATTGCCGTTTCGCCGTACACCATATTGCCTTCGCCATCCTGCGCCACCAGATCGACCGGCTGTTCCGACATCGGGATCAGAAACGCATCGACCTTGAGCAGATTGCGGATGATGTTGATGGCTTCGAGCGGGCGCACGCTGAGATGATCAAGCGCCTTCAGCATCAGGTTGCCCAGATTATGCCCGGCCAGCTCGCCATTACCGGTGAAGCGATACTCAAACATCGCGGTGGCGACGCTCGGTTCGGTGATCAACTGATTGATGCAGTTACGCATATCGCCCCACGCAATGCCGCCTTCCGAGCGGCGAATGCGGCCGGTGGATCCGCCGTTATCGGTGGTGGTGACGATGCCGGTCAGGCGCGAACCTAACGGTGCCAGCGCCGACATCACGCGACCCAAACCGTGTCCGCCACCTAATGCCACTACGCGATCCAAATCTGCCAGGGTTCGATTCATGTTTCTCCTTTGTCACTGACGTCCTCGCGTTGAGGCGTAGTTGAACTGATGTGCATCAATATCTGTGGTGCATTTTACCGTATCCTGTCGCGAAAATGCGGTGAAAAAACGTTATGCATCAAGATATATAGCGAAAATCACTCATGGATGCTAACCGTTAATCGCGCTACCATTCGTTTTAACCGTGTTGTCCATAATGACAACAAACTCCCAAGCCTGGTTTCCTAAGTCGTTATCGATATGGAAGCCAGGCCGCAGCCTTGAGCTGCCAGGGTGCAGAAAGAAATGACTGCATCTCCCGACTTTGGAAAGGTGTTCAGGTGCCACAATTTACAGATGCCTATGCGCGCAGCTTTTACTATCTGCGCCTGTCGGTCACGGATGTGTGTAACTTCCGTTGTACCTACTGTTTGCCGAACGGCTATAAGCCGAACGGTACGCACAATAAAAGTTTTCTCTCGCTGGATGAGATTCGTCGCGTGACGCGTGCCTTTGCGGCGGCGGGCACGGAAAAAGTGCGCCTGACGGGCGGCGAACCCTCCATGCGGCGTGATTTCACCGACATCATCGCTGCAGTGCGTGAAAACGCCGCCATTCGCCAGATCGCGATGACCACCAACGGTTATCGCATGGCGCGTGACGTACATGCCTGGCGCGCTGCCGGTCTCACCCATATCAACGTCAGCGTCGATAGCCTCGACGCACGCCGGTTTCACGCCATTACCGGCCAGGACAAATTTGCCGAGGTGATGGCGGGAATCGACGCCGCCTTTGATGCCGGTTTCGAGAAAGTGAAAGTCAACAGCGTGCTGATGCGCGATGTGAACAGCCACAGCCTCAGCACCTTCCTCGAGTGGCTGCGCCTGCGACCGATTCAACTGCGCTTTATCGAACTAATGGAAACCGGCGAAGGCAGCGATCTGTTCCGCCGTCATCACATCTCCGGTGAAGTGATCCGCGACCAGCTGATCCTGCAAGGCTGGCAACGCCAGGCGCGCGGCCGCAGCGACGGTCCGGCGCAGGTGTTCCGTCATCCCGATTATCAGGGCGAAGTCGGCCTGATCATGCCGTACGAGAAAGATTTCTGTGCCAGCTGCAACCGCCTGCGCGTCTCGGCGCTGGGCAATCTGCATCTGTGCCTGTTTGGTGACGGCGGCGTGTCGCTGCGCGATCTGCTGGCCTCTGACGATCAGCAAGACGAGTTGCAGGCGCGCATTGCGCACAGCCTTGGACAGAAAAAGCAGACGCATTTCCTGCATCAGGGCAACACCGGCATCACGCAAAATCTCTCCTTTATTGGTGGCTAAACACAGGAGTTACGGCCATGGGTAAACCTTCCGGCGAATTTGTCGCCTTAAATGTGGCGGTGATGACCGTCTCGGATAGCCGCGATGCCAGCAATGACACATCGGGCGATTATCTGCGTGAAGCGCTGGCGGAAGCCGGGCATCAGGTGGTTGATCGCGCGATTGTGCCAGATAACCGCTATCGCATTCGCGCCACGGTATCGCGCTGGATTGCCAGCGACGATGTGCAAGTGGTGATCGTTAACGGCGGCACCGGTTTCAATAGCAAAAACAGCACGCCAGAAGCGTTGCTGCCGCTGCTGGACCGCGAAATCGAAGGCTTTGGCGAGCTGTTCCGCATGATCTCCTATGAAGAGATCGGCAGCTCGACGCTGCAGTCGCGCGCGGTGGCTGGATTAGCCAATCAGACGCTGATTTTTGCCGTGCCGGGATCGACCAACGCCTGCCGCAGCGCCTGGGAACGCATTATTGAAGATCAGCTGGATGCGCGTACGCGTCCGTGTAATTTCGTCTCACATTTGAAGAAGTTGTAAGCATGTCATCGTTAACACATATCAATGCCGCTGGCGAAGCCCACATGGTGGATGTCTCTGGCAAAACCGAAACGGTGCGCGAAGCGCAGGCCGAAGCACTGGTGCTGATGAGCGCCGAAACGCTGCAGATGATTATTGACGGCAGCCATCACAAAGGCGACGTGTTCGCCACCGCGCGCATCGCCGGTATTCAGGCGGCAAAACGCACCTGGGAACTGATTCCGCTCTGTCATCCGCTAATGCTGAGCAAGGTGGAAGTTACCTTGCTGGCGGAACCGCAGCACAATCGCGTGCGTGTCACCTCGCTCTGTCGTCTCACCGGTAAAACCGGCGTTGAGATGGAAGCGTTGACGGCGGCGTCCGTTGCAGCGCTCACCATCTATGACATGTGCAAAGCGGTGCAAAAAGACATCGTCATCGACCAGCTGCGTTTGCTGACCAAAAGCGGCGGCAAATCCGGCGACTTCAGGGCGGTGAGCCATGATTAAGGTGCTGTTTTTTGCTCAGGTGCGGGAATTAACCGGCTCCGCTTCACTGGATTTGCAGCCTGACTACGCCGATGTTGCCACGCTGCGCGCGGCGTTAGCAGAGAAGGGCGATCGCTGGGCGCTGGCGCTGGAATCCGGCAAGCTGCTGGCGGCGGTAAACCAAACGCTGGTGCCGATGAGTCATCCGCTGCGTGCGGGTGATGAAGTGGCCTTTTTCCCGCCGGTCACCGGAGGCTGATGATGGAAACGCGGATTCGTGTGGGTTCAGAGCCGTTCAACGTCGGCGAAGAGTACGAAAAACTCGCCGCCCATGACAGCGACGGCGCGGTCGTCACCTTCACCGGCAAAGTGCGCAATCACAATCTCGGTGCCAGCGTGGCGGCCTTGACGCTGGAGCACTATCCCGGCATGACGGAAAAAGCGCTGGCGGAGATCGTGGAAGACGCGCGTCAGCGCTGGGCGCTGCAGCAGGTCACGGTGATCCATCGCGTTGGCGAACTGTTTCCCGGCGATGAGATCGTGTTTGTTGGCGTCAGCAGCGCGCATCGCGGCAGCGCATTCGCCGCCACCGAATTCATCATGGATTACCTGAAAACCCGCGCGCCGTTCTGGAAGCGTGAAGCCACCGCCGCAGGCGACCGCTGGGTTGATGCCCGTGATAGCGATCATCAGGCCGCTGAACGCTGGAGCTAGCGCGCAAAATCCTCCCGCTCCGATAGCGGCAGGCCACTGAAAACGTTAAGGTACGGTTTTTTATTGGCGTCAGGGAGCAGGATGAACACGAGCAAGATGATGAAAGGCGCAGCTTTGCTGGCTGCGCTGGTGCTGGCCGGTTGTAGCACGAAAAAAGAGCCGCAGGCGCCCGCGCGTCAGCCCGCCGATGTGAAAAGCCAAATCCAGCAGTTGTTGCCCAGCGACGTGAAGCAGAAATCCGCCTGGGCCGACGACATCTATACCGCGTTCCGCGTGCAGCAAATTGATGCCAGCGTCAGCAACCTCTGCGCGGTGATTGCCGTCACCGATCAGGAGTCTAACTTCAGCGCCGATGCGGTGGTGCCGGGTTTACCGAAAATCGCCTGGGGCGAGATTGATCGCCGCGCTGCCAAAGTGCATGTGCCGGCATTTCTGGTGCGCACCGCACTGCTGATCAAATCACCGAATGGCGAAAGCTATGCCGCGCGTCTGGATAAGGTGCGCAGCGAGAAAGAGCTGAGCGCCATTTTTGATGATTTCATCGATATGGTGCCGATGGGGCAAAAGCTGTTTGGCAACCTCAACCCAATTCATACCGGCGGGCCGATGCAGGTCAGCATTGCGTTTGCGGAAGCGCACGCCAAAGGCTATCCGTATGCGGTTGACGGCTCGATTCGTCGTGAAGTCTTCACTCGTCGCGGTGGTATCTACTTCGGCACGCTGCATCTGCTTGGCTACCCGGCCGATTACAGCCAGCCGCTGTATCGCTTCGCCGACTTCAACGCCGGTTGGTACGCCAGCCGCAACGCCGCATTTCAGGCGGCCATCGCGCGCGCCAGCGGCATCAAGCTGGCACTGGATGGCGACCTGATCGTCTATGGCAGCGATCAGGCCGGTTCCACCGAATTGGCGGTGCGCAGCCTGAGCAAGCAGCTGGATATGAGCAATCGCGAAATCCGCCGCGATCTGGAGAAGGGCGACAGCGAAGATTTTGCTAACAGCACGCTGTGGAAGCAGACCTTTATCCTCGCCGATAAGATGGCCGGAAAACGTCTGCCGCGCGAAATGCTGCCGGGCATCAAGCTGGAGAGCCCGAAAATCACCCGCAATCTCACTACCGCGTGGTTCGCTCAGCGCGTAAATGGCCGCTATCAACAGTGCTTGACGCGCCGTTGACGCAAACGGGTGTACACTCCACACTTACAGAGTTTGTTAACGTAACCGCTAATGAGGCGCTTCATGGATCGATATCCACGTAATGATTCAATCGTGCAGCAGGCATCCACCTCGCTGCAGACCTACATGGCGCAGGTGTATGGCTGGATGACCTGCGGCTTGCTGCTCACCGCGTTTGTTTCGTGGTTTGCTGCCCGCACACCTGCAGTAATGGAACTGGTGTTTGCTAACCGCATCACTTTCTTCGGCTTGATCATCGCGCAGTTAGCGCTGGTGTTTGTGTTGTCTGGCATGGTGCATCGCCTGAGCGGCGCGGTCGCCACCGCATTGTTTATGCTCTATTCGGCGCTAACCGGATTAACCATGGCGAGTATTTTCCTCGTTTACACTTACTCATCCATCGCCAGCACCTTCTTCGTGACGGCCGGGATGTTCGGTGCCATGAGCTTCTACGGTTACACCACTAAGCGCGACCTGAGCCGTTTTGGCAGCCTGCTGTTTATGGCGCTGATCGGTATTTTGCTGGCGTCACTGGTGAACTTCTGGCTGAAAAGCCCGGCGCTGATGTGGGCGATTACCTATATCGGCGTGGTGGTGTTTGTTGGCTTAACCGCCTATGACACGCAGAGGCTGAAGGCGATTGGCGAGAATATCAACGTCAATGACAAAGAGAACCTGCGTCGCGCCTCAATCATGGGTGCGTTAACGCTGTATCTCGACTTCATCAACCTGTTCCTGATGCTGCTGCGCATCTTCGGCAACCGCCGCTAAACCACGCACTAAACTGTCCCCTTTCCCGCCCGCGGGAGAGGGGAACTCCGCACAAACTCACCGCGATACCGATTTCTCCATCTTCTGCTCATTCTTCTGCCGTAAATGCTTCGCGCGGCTCTCCAGCCACAAATAGAGCACCAGCGCCACCAACAGCGGCAGAATAAAATAGAGCACGCGATAAGCCAGCAGCGCTGCAATAATGGTGCCGTGCGAGGCGTGTTGCCCACTGAGCAGCGCCAAAAATACCGCTTCCAGCACGCCAATCCCGGCCGGGATGTGAATGATCACACCGGCGATACTGCTGATCAGCAACACGCCTAACACAATCGGATAATCCACCTGACGCGCCAGCAGCAGCCAGATAATCATGCCCATCACCATCCAGTTGGCGCAGGAGACCGCAAACTGGAACAGCGCCATGCGCAGAGAAGGCAGCTGCAGATGCTGGCCTTTAACCGTCCAGCGGCGCTTCTTCGCGAAGGCGCAAGCCCACAAATAGACCGCCACCATCACCAGCAGCACCGCGCCAATGATGCGCAGCGTGGTTTCACCAATGAACCAACCGGAGGGAATCGGCACCATGCCCGCCGCAAACACCACGCCGGCCAGCAGAATATAGCCGAGCCAGTTGGTGGCGATGCTCAGCGAGAAAATGCGCGTAATAGTGTTGCCCGGCAAACCGAGTCTTGAGTAGAGCCGATAGCGCATCGCCACGCCGCCAACCCAGGTGCTGAGCGTCAGGTTGAAGGCATAACAGATAAACGACACCAGCATCACCTGACGCTTCGCCAGCTTATGACCACAGTAGGCACGTCCAATCAGGTCGTACAAGCCATAGGTCAGATAACTCACCACCACCAGTGCAGCAGCGCTTAGCACCACATAGCGGTTATAGCCGACGATCACCGTATAGACGTCTTCCCAGTTCACCTTGCGCGCATACACCACCAGCAGCACAATCACCGCAATAAAAAACAGCCAGGTGAGGATTTTCTTCGCCAGTTGCCAGCGCGGATTCTTTTTCGACATTAGGATTTTGCTCCTGAATTATCAGCTTCAACCCGATCCTGAGTTTCCATTTCGGGTTGTACGGGGGGAGCAACTTGCGACAAGTGTGGCGTGTGCGCAGGCAACCATCCGGCAATAGCCGGGAAATGACGTAAAAAGTGGAACACAATCACGCCCTTGGTGAGCTGCCACCAGTTGCGCGGCGGCAGCTTGTCATCCTCCACGCGCACGCAGTCCTGCTGAATCAGCAGTTCCAGATTGTCGCGCAGCGTCTGGTTGAAAGCGCGATCGTGCACCATCAAATTAGCTTCCAGATTGAGAGATAAACTCAGCGGATCGAGGTTGCTGGAGCCGACGGTGGACCACTGCTGATCTTGCACCGCTATTTTGCCGTGCAGCGGGCGGCGGCAATATTCATACACTTCCACACCGCCATCGACCAGGTAGTTGTACAGCAGCTCGGCACCGACTTTGACGATCGGCATATCGGGCTCGCCCTGCACAATCAGCCTGACGCGCACGCCGCGCTGAGCCGCGCTGCGCATTTCGCGCAGCAGACGATAGCCGGGGAAGAAGTAGGCGTTGGCGATGATCACATCCTTCTGTGCCTTGCGCAGCATGGCGAGATAGTGCTGTTCGATGTCGTCGCGGTGTTCGTCGTTATCGCGATAGACAAACAGCACCTGCGCTTCACCGGGCATGGCGTTGACCGCCGGGCGATGGGAACGCGCACCCCACCAGCGCCGCGTGTGCTGTTCGCTGCCCATTTGTTGCTGCACGTATTGGGCAATATCCAGCACCACCGGGCCTTTCACCTCCACGGCATAATCCTGTTTGGCCTCTGCACCGAAATCGATGTTATGTTCAGCGGAGAAGTTGATGCCGCCGACAAAGGCGATCTGTTCATCGATCACCACGATCTTGCGGTGCAGGCGACGAAACACATTGGTGCGCATGCCGAGCACCAGCGGACGCGGATCGTAATAGATAAAGCGCACGCCCGCGGCCGTCAGGCTATCCACAAAGCGGTCGGAGAGATCTGGCGAGCCGTAGCCATCGACCATCACCTCGACTTTAACCCCGCGCTGCGCCGCCTTGAGCAGCTGTTCGTGCAGATCGTTGCCGACTTCATCCTCAAACAGGATGAAGGTTTCCAGCAGCAGCGTACGCTCGGCGCGTTGGATAGCGCCTGATACGCGCGGGAAAAACTGGTCACCATTTTCTAACAGACGGAGCTGATTACCGTCGCGCCAATTGAAACTCATAGGAAAATCTCCACCGCTAACGGCGCATGATCGGACAGGTGAGACCAGGGTTTAACCGGCAGCGCCCACGGCTTACTCACCGTAGCGTTGCGGATGTAGATACGATCTAGCCGTAACAGCGGAAAACGCGCCGGGAAGGTGCGAGCAGGGCGGCCGGTTTTGATACTGAACACTTCCTCTAAGCCCACCGCGCGTTTGAGAAAGCGATTGGCGCTGACCTGCCAGTCATTGAAATCACCGGCTACCACCAAAGGCGCATCGGGCGGCAGCGTATCGATAAAGTCGCACATCATCTTCATCTGCGCCTGGCGATGTTTCTCTTTCAGACCGAGATGTACGCAGAACACATGCAGCGGTTCCGCCCGATCCGGCAGGCGGATTTGGCAGTGCAACATGCCGCGTTTTTCACTTCCGGCGACGGAAATATCGCGGTTTTCATATTCAACGATGGGAAAGCGTGACAATATCGCGTTCCCGTGATGTCCCTCGGGATAAACCGCGTTGCGGCCATAGGCGAAATCGTTCCACATGGTATCGGCCAGAAATTCGTAATGGGAGGTTTCCGGCCAGTTTTCAATGTGCAGCGAATGGATGGCGTGGGTACCCATTACCTCTTGCAGGAAGACGATATCCGCCGATGTGGCGCGAACAGCATCACGCAATTCCGGCAGGATAAAGCGGCGATTAAAGCTGGTGAAACCCTTGTGGGTATTGATCGTCAGGACTTTAAATGAAAATCCTTGCGTATTTTGTGGCATACTTCGACGCGCTCCTTTTCATCATCAACAGCACAAAGTGTAGTCTTTGTCACAAATGGATGGTGTTAAGGGCAGAAAATTAGGGCGTAATCCGAAATTTGCTTTACATTGAGGACGTTCGTCTGGCCTCCAGCCAGATACACTTGGGCGACCTGTTGGGTCTGCCAGGAGAAGAGAATGAAATGGTCTAATCGTGTTCAGATTGTTACCGGACAAACTTGTTTGCACATTGCAATGCACCTGCTGGTGATTGCCGCACTGGTTTGGGGCTGGAAACATAGGGCGCTGGTTGAAGTGAGCAGTACCCTGGTGGCAGCTTATGCGGTGGTATTCATTACCATGCTGGTCATGCAGCGTAGTGCCCGTTTACGTAGAATGGGTGATTCCCTCGAAGAGGTGACCACCACTTACTACTTTGGCGCAGCGATGTTAACGCTGTTCCTGATCTCCCGCTTTATCCACAACAACCTGCTGATTGGTCTCCTCGGCGTGGTGATGTTGGTGGGACCGGCGCTGGTTTCACTGCTGGCGAAAGAGCCGGTTCAGCGCATCGAGAAGAAGCGCAGTTGATCGATTAGGGACCGCAACCCTGCGGACCTGACAAAAAGGAGCCCAATGCGGCTCCTTTTTTTATGGATGCTGTCTGCGCGGAAAGCTGCTAAACTCGCGCCCTTACGCATGGTAGTTTGTGCCCTTTTCACACGTGAGCCCCGGGCTTGCGTCATATCCCTCCTGAAAACTACATCGCCTACGGCGGTCAGGACGGTTCGGAGTAATACACCTGCATGTCATTTGACTCTCTCGGCTTAAGTGCCGATATTTTGCGTGCGGTAGCAGAACAAGGCTACCAAGAGCCGACGCCGATTCAGCGTCAGGCCATTCCTGTGGTGCTGGCTGGTCGTGACCTGCTGGCGAGCGCCCAAACCGGCACCGGTAAAACCGCCGGCTTTACGCTGCCGTTGCTGCAGCGTCTGACTGCAAAACCGTCCACGGCGCGTGGCCGCCGTCCGGTGCGTGCGTTAATCCTGACCCCGACCCGCGAACTGGCGGCTCAGGTTGGCGAGAACGTGCGTGAGTACAGCCAATATCTCGATATCCGTTCGCTGGTGGTATTTGGCGGCGTGAGCATCAACCCGCAGATGATGAAACTGCGCGGCGGCGTTGACGTGCTGGTGGCGACACCGGGCCGTCTGCTCGATCTGGCGCACCAGAACGCGGTTGATCTGTCACAGGTTGAAATCCTCGTGCTGGATGAAGCGGATCGTATGCTCGATATGGGCTTCATCCACGACATCCGTCGCGTGCTGGCGCGTCTGCCTGCTAAGCGTCAGAACCTGCTGTTCTCTGCCACCTTCTCTGACGAGATCAAAACGCTGGCGGAAAAACTGCTTACCAACCCAGAACAGGTTGAAGTTGCGCGTCGTAACACCGCCTCTGAGCAAGTTTCACAGCAAGTGCATTTCGTGGATAAGAAGCGCAAGCGGGAACTGCTGTCGCTGATGATTGGTCGTGATAACTGGCAGCAAGTGCTGGTGTTTACCCGTACTAAACACGGCGCCAATCATCTGGCTGAGCAGCTGAACAAAGACGGCATCACCGCCGCCGCGATCCACGGCAACAAGAGCCAGGGCGCGCGTACCCGTGCATTGGCTGACTTCAAATCCGGCGGCATTCGCGTACTGGTCGCGACCGACATCGCGGCGCGTGGTCTGGATATCGAAGAGCTGCCACACGTGGTGAACTACGAGCTGCCAAACGTGGCGGAAGATTACGTGCACCGTATCGGTCGTACCGGCCGTGCGGCTGCTACCGGCGCGGCACTGTCGCTGGTGTGTGTTGATGAACACAAACTGCTGCGTGACATTGAGCGTCTGCTGAAGCGTGAAATCCCGCGCATCGAGCTGCCTGGTTTCGAAGTCGATCCCAGCATCAAAGCTGAGCCAATCCAGAACGGTCGTCAGCAGCAGGGCGGCGGTCGCGGTCAAGGTGGACGTGGTCAAGGCCAGGGTCGCGGCCAGGCCGGCAACGTTTCTCGCCCGCATAGCGGCAATGCGCCACGTCCGCAGGGTGAAGCGCGTTCCGCGCGTCGTCCAGCGCAGGGCGCAAGTCAGGCTGCGCCAGCCGCCAACAGCGGTCGTCGTCGTCCGGCGCCAAAGAAAACCGGGAACGCCTAACGTCATGAGGGTGTTGCTGGCGCCGATGGAGGGCGTGCTTGATTCGCTGGTGCGTGAGCTGCTCTCCGGGGTGAATGATTATGACTTGTGCGTGACCGAGTTTTTGCGCGTGGTCGATCAGCTGCTGCCGGTAAAATCCTTCTATCGTTTGTGTCCTGAGCTGCATAATCACAGCCGCACGCCGTCAGGCACGCGCGTTCGCATGCAGCTGCTCGGGCAATACCCCGAGTGGCTGGCCGAGAACGCCGCGCGCGCGGTGGAACTCGGTTCCTGGGGCGTTGATCTCAACTGCGGCTGTCCGTCGAAGCTGGTCAACGGCAGCGGCGGCGGTGCCACCTTGCTGAAAGATCCCGAACTGATTTATCGCGGCGCGAAAGCGATGCGTGAAGCGGTGCCGGATCATCTGCCGGTGACGGTAAAAGTTCGGTTAGGCTGGGATTCCGGCGATCGTCGTTTTGAGATTGCCGATGCGGTGCAGCAAGCCGGTGCCAGCGAGCTGGTGGTGCACGGTCGTACTAAAGAAGACGGTTATCGCGCCGAAAGCATTAACTGGCAGGCGATTGGCGAAATCCGCCAGCGTCTGCGCATTCCGGTGATCGCCAACGGTGAGATCTGGAACTGGCAGGACGCGCAGGATTGCATGCGCATTACCGGCTGCGATGCGGTGATGATAGGGCGCGGCGCGCTCAACGTGCCGAATCTGGCGCGCGTGGTGAAGTACAACGAAGCGCCGATGGCGTGGCCCGACGTGGTTGCCTTGTTGCTGAAGTACACTCAGCTGGAAAAGCAGGGCGATACCGGCATGTATCACGTGGCGCGCATCAAGCAGTGGCTTGGCTACCTGCGCAAGGCGTATCACCAAGCCGACGGCTTGTTCAGCGAAGTGCGCACCTTGCGCGTTTCCGCCGATATTGCTGATGCAATTGACCGACATGCAACACGTATCATCGCATAATCACCAATACGCACATTTCGTAGCAGCGCGATTTATTGCGCCATATGAAAGACCGGATGTGTGCTCATTATTTCCTCCAATCTGTTAGTACTTTATAACTAAAAAAGTCGCGATCTCTTAGCAGGCTAAGGTTATAGTTATTGTCCATTTTCATCACCGTTCCCGACGCCACTTTCCATGTCTGACGCCGCTGTACTGAGTAACGCTCAGTTAAATAAACGTATTCTCTCCGTCATTGTTTTCACCTTCTTTTGCTATCTCTCGGTGGGTTTGCCGCTCGCGGTGCTGCCGGGATTTGTGCATAACCAGCTTGGATTCAGCTCGTTCATCGCCGGATTAATCATCAGCCTGCAATATTTCGCTACGCTATTAAGCCGCCCGCACTCCGGTCGTCTGGCGGATCGCTTTGGTCCGAAGCGCGTGGTGATGATGGGATTGGTGTTCTGCGGCATGAGCGGCGTGTTGTCGATTATCGCCGCGCTGTGCAGTGACATGCCGCTGCTGAGCCTGGCGCTGCTGGCGGCGGGGCGCTTGTTCCTCGGCGTGGGCGAAAGCTTCAGCAGTACCGGATCGACGCTGTGGGGCATGAACATTGTCGGTCCGCTGCAAACCGCGCGGGTGATCTCGTGGAACGGCGTAGCCACCTATTTCGCCATGGCGATTGGTGCACCGCTCGGCGTGCTGCTGAATCAGTGGTTTGGCATCAGCGGCTTTGCTGGTTTGGTGGCGATCATGGGCGTTGCCGGATTCTGGATGGCGAGTCGCAAAGCGGGCGTCAGCGTCTCCGCCGGCGTGCGCATTCCGTTTCATCGCGTGGTCAGCCGCGTGTGGATGTTTGGTCTGGCGCTTGGCTTTGGCACCATTGGTTTCGGCGTAATTTCCACCTTTATCACGCTCTATTTCGCCAGCCGCGACTGGAGCGGTGCGGCGTTCGCGCTGACGCTGTTCAGCCTCGGCTTTGTGATTGTGCGTCTCGGTTTTGGTCGCTACATCACGCGTTTCGGTGGCCTGAAAGTGTCGCTGGTGTCATTTGTGCTGGAGTGTGCCGGATTGCTGCTGATTTGGCAGGCCGACAGCATCTGGCTGGTGGATTTGGGCGCGTTCCTCACCGGCGGCGGTTTCTCGCTGGTGTTCCCGGCGCTGGGCGTGGAAGCGGTGAAGCGCGTACAGCAGCAGGATCAGGGTTCGGCGCTCGGCACTTATTCGGCGTTTCTCGATTTAGGACTGGGATTAACCGGTCCGGTGGCGGGCTTGCTGATTGGGCATTGGGGCATGCAATCGGTCTATCTGGCGGCGGCGCTGATGGTGCTGGGCGCGTTTGCCATCACGCTGCGTCTGCACCAACAACACGGCCGGCAGACGGCCGCGCAAGCGCTGAGCGAATAACGCTTCATCGGCAAACCCCCGTGCGCCGCCGTTGTTTACCGCAGTTAAAAGTGGATAAACAGGGCGTAAAGCAGCCCCGAAAGTAACACGGATACCGGCAGCGTCAGCACCCACGCCATCGCCAGATTGCGGATGGTGGCGAGTTGCAGACCTGAACGGTTGGCGGCCATCGTACCGGCGACGCCGGAAGAGAGCACATGGGTAGTAGAAACCGGCAGGCCAAACGCGTCGGCCGCGCCGATGGTCGCCATCGCTACCAGCTCAGCGCTGGCACCTTGCGCGTAGGTCAGATGGGTTTTGCCTATGCGTTCGCCCACCGTCACCACAATGCGACGCCAGCCAACCAGGGTGCCGAGACCCAGCGCTATCGCCACCACCACTTTCACCCACATCGGGATAAAGCGCGTGGCGGCATCCAGCTCTTTCTTCACCGCCGCCAGGTTGCGCGCGGTCTCTTCCGGCAGCGCTACTTTGGCGCTTTGCAGATGCTTAATGGTTTCGGAGGCCAGATACATGTCGTTTCGCGTGTTGGTCACCGCCTGCGCCGGGATATTCTCCACTGCGCCGTAGCGACGAATCTGATCGCCGATATCGCCCAGCATCATGCCGAGCGCCGGCAACACCTGTGGACGAGTCTGGCTGGTGCGCACGAATTCGGTCAGCACCTCGCGCGGCGCGGGCATGGCGGCGGGCGCCTGTTGCAGCGTCAGCAGCTGCTGTTCCGTCACCTGAGTTAAGGCGGCGACGCGCGGAATCTGCTCCGGCGGCAGCGAGCGGTTCAACGCGTAGGCAATCGGCATGGTGCCGACCAGAATCAGCATGATTAGGCCCATGCCTTTCTGCCCGTCATTCGAGCCGTGCGCGAAAGAGACGCCGGTGCAGGTGAGGATCAGCAAGCCGCGAATCCACACCGGCGGCGGCTGGTTGCCCTTCGGCGCTTCATACAGCTGGCGATTGCGGATAAAGGCTTTCATCGCCAGCAGCAGCAGTGCGGCGCAGACGAAGCCGACAATCGGCGACAGCAGCAGCGCATACCCGACTTTAATTGCCTGATCCCAATCCACGCCGCTGGTGCCGCTGCGGCCATGCAGCAAGGCGTTCGCCACGCCAACGCCGATAATCGAACCGATCAGCGTATGCGAAGAGGAGGCCGGTAAACCAAAATACCAGGTGCCGAGGTTCCAGATAATCGCCGAGAACAGCAGCGCATAGACCATGGCAAAGCCGTGGCCGCTGCCCGCTTGCAGAATTAACTCCACCGGCAGCAGCGAGATGATGCCGAACGCCACCACGCCGCTGGAGAGCAGCACGCCCAAAAAGTTACAGAAACCGGACCACATCACCGCCACGCCCGGCGACAGCGAATGGGTGTAGATCACCGTGGCGACGGCGTTGGCGGTATCGTGGAAACCGTTCACAAATTCAAAACCGAGCGCAATGATCAGCGCCACGCCGAGCAGCAGGAACGGTATGTAGCTGGTGACCGGCGCACCGGTCTCTTCAACGTCATTAAACAGGTTGATGCCGGCATACAGCAGGCCAGCGATCAGCAACAGTACAAAGATCAGGCGTGAGGCAGGGCCGTTGCCGCGGTTAAGGTTCGGGCGTCCGGTGTGGGACGAGGAGGTCGATGCAGGTAAACTGTTTTCAGCCATAAAACACCTCAGTGTTAAATCACGATGCTCGAACGGCACCCGTTAATGGCAGTGTGATACGTGGTTTGTATGACAGAATGATGATGGCGCACGCCCGGTGTCATCTTGCTGCAACATCCCTGTAGCACGCTGTGGATCTGACCGCTCGGGAATGACCTGCTAATGCTCCAGCCCGTACTACCGCTCGCCTCGCTGCCGGACTTCAATAACGACGTCGCCGGACTGATTCATGGTTATCTGTTTACGCCCGCGTCGCTGCCACAGCGGCTCAATGCACGCGAAGCGGCCCAGCTATCGCAGCAGCAGCTGCCGGAGTCGACCTTTATCTGGCTGCACATCAACCTTAATCACGCGCGTGCTGAACGCTGGGTTCAGGACCACTTTGGCGTAGACCACGATTTTTTCGACGAGATACATTCTGCTTCGCCGCGCACCCGTTTAGCCCAGCAAAACGATGCGCTGCTGGCGGTACTCAATGACGTCACCTTCAGTAAAGAGGAGCGCAGCACGCAGAACGCCACGTTGTGGATGTGGTGCTGCCCGCGTGTGGTGGTCACCGCGCGTTTTCGCCCGGTTGGCATGATCGAACGCATGCATCAGCAGATGAATGAACTGAAGTTCGCCGAGCCGGATGCGATGCTGCTATGGCTGCTTGGCGAGCAGGAAGCGCAGCTGGAGCAAGTGGTGCGGCGTTCCAGTCAGGCGGTGGATGCGATTGAAGAGCGCTTGCTGAGTGCGGCGATCAAAACCAATCGCCGCGAGCTGGGACAACTGCGTCGTATGCTGCTGCGCGTGCAGCGTTTGCTGGCACCGGAACCGGCGGCGCTGTTCCGCTTGCTGAATCGTCCGCCCAAATGGCTAAAGCGTGAACCCCTGGGCGAGCTGCGAATTTTCACCGAAGAGTTCAGCGTGGCGCTGAATGATTTGGCGAGTTTGATGGAGCGGATTCGTTTGCTACAGGAAGAGATTGCCGCACGATTGATGGAGCAGAGCAACCGCACGCTGTTTTTGCTGACAGTGATCACCGTGCTGGCGCTGCCGATCAATATCGTGGCGGGATTTTTTGGCATGAACGTGGGCGGGATTCCGCTGGCGAATAATCCGCACGGCTTTTTGCTGCTGGTGTTAGTAGTACTGGCGTTTACCCTGGTGGCGGGTTGGCTGGCGTTTCGACGACCGCGTGATTGATTGACGTTGCGCGATGAATCGCGCCGCTACGGTAGGTGCATATATCTGTAGCGGCGCAATTTATTGCGCGTCTTAACGCGCGATTACAGGCTGGTGGCCGGCTGCGCTGCTGGCGCTGCGCCATTGATACCTTGCGGTGTCATTGGCTCTTCTTTCGGCAATGCGTCAGAAGACTCCTGAACCGGCACCGGTGCTGGCTGCACTTCGCCAGCTGGACCGTTGATTTTGATCGGCATACCGTTACGCGCCTGGATAGCGTTGTTGACCGCATCCTGGTTGGTGCTGGCATCGGCAATCACTTTGGTCACAGCGGAAGTCAGATTGATCGGCACCACTTCGCGTGAATTGAACTGCTCTTCGGTGGTCGACAGCGGATTGTGTACTTCCACGTAGCGCGAACCATCTGGCTCAACGGTGGCTTTCACCGGCTGATCGATGAACTGTACGCGCGTACCAACCGGCACGTTGTCGAACAGCCATTTGATGTCGTCAGCACGCAGACGCACACAGCCGTGGCTTACGCGCAGGCCGATACCGAAGTTGGCGTTGGTGCCGTGAATCGCATACAGGCGGCCGATATAGAGCGCGTGCAGGCCCATCGGGTTATCCGGACCCGCTGGGAACACCGCAGGAATGCTCTCGCCGCGTGCCGCATATTCTGCGTGCATCGCTTTGGTTGGTGTCCAGGTTGGGCCATCTTTCTTACGCTCAACCTTGGTCGTCCAGTTGACCGGCGTATCTTTACCCAGCTCGCCGATACCGATTGGCAGCACGACCACGGTCTTGGTGCCTTTCGGGTAGTAGTAAAGACGCATCTCAGCGCTGTTGATCACGATGCCTTCACGCGGCGCGTCAGGCAGAATCAGCTGCTGTGGGATGATCATTTTAGTGCCAGCTTTTGGCAGATAAACGTCAACGCCCGGATTGGCTTCCAGCATATTGCTGAGGCCCATCTGATACTGTGCAGCAAAGGCTTCCAGCGGAAGTTTGCTGTCATCAGGGACAGTGATTTCAATGTTTTCGCCGATCAGACGGCTGTTAGCCGGCGGCAGCGGATAGACTACTGCAAATGCCGACTGGCTGAACGCCGCCAGTGCGAGGGCGAGTGAAGCGAACGCGCGAATGCTCATTTTCATGTTTTTCAAGTCGTTATGGCCATGTTTCAGGCTTGTCAGTGTGTCGAATCCATCGTGGTCAGTATGACCCGCTGCGCATTATATGTGCATTGGCGCATTGATGGAAATCAGGATTTTTACTGGCTGCAAATACTTTACGCAATTCCTTGTCTTTACCCGATAATTCCCTTCGATCCGCAGCCCAAAATGTGAATTTTTACGGCTGCCACAGCGTCACTTCATTACTCAGTTTACGATTGAGGAAAAAAGCGGCACTGATTAACGCCAGATGCGTCAACGCCTGCGGCATGTTACCCAACGCTTCGCCGTGTGAGGTGAACTCTTCGGCGTACAAACCAAGCGGATTGGCGTAACTCAGCAGCTTTTCAAACTCAAAATGCGCCTCATGTACGCGACCGGCTCGCGCCAGACACTCCACATACCAGAATGAGCAGGCACCGAAAGATCCTTCTCCGCCGGTTAAAGCATCGGCAGGCGTCTCGTGAATGTTATAGCGTCGGACTAAACCGTCGCTCACCAGATGCGTTTTAATCGCGTCCAGCGTCGAAATCCAGTCGGGATCGGTGGAGCTGACAAAGCGCACCAGCGGCATCAGCAGCATCGAAGCATCCAGGAAATTACCGCCGCGCGTCGCGGTGAAATGGCCCAGCTCCGGGTTCCAGAAGTTCTGCCAGATATCGTCGCGGATCTCGCTGCGCACCTTATCCCAGCGGTCGTACGGCATCGGCAGCGAACGTTTCAGGCCAAGGCGCAGTGCGCGATCGAGCGCGACCCAACACATCAGGCGTGAATGCAGGAAATGTTCCGGCTCGCCGCGCATCTCCCAGATCCCGGCATCGGGCTGATTCCAGTTCACGCAGACGTAATCGATCATATCGGAGACATACTTCCAGCCGCGATGCGAAATTGCCTCGCCATATTTATTGGCGAGGTAGATGGCATCCATCAGCTCGCCGTAAATATCGAGCTGCGTCTGGCGCCAGGCATCATTGCCGATGCGCACCGGACGTGAATTGGCGTAGCCGGAAAGATTGAGCAGCTCGGTTTCGTGTAGCTCGGTGCCGCTGTCGAGGCGATACATCACTTGCAGGTGCGGCGTGTCGTCGTGGCTGTGCTCGACGCAGCGGCCGACCCATTTGGTAAAGTCGCGCGCTTCTTCGGTGTAGCCGAGGCGCATCAGCGCGTACATGCTGAATGAGGCATCGCGGATCCACGAGGCGCGATAATCCCAGTTGCGCTCGCCGCCCAACTCTTCGGGTAAGCCGAAGGTGGCGGCGGCGGCGATGGAACCGTGCTGATGCGAAGTGAGTAACTTCAGCGCCAGCGCCGAACGCGTCACCATCTCCTGCCAGCGGCCGCGATAGGAACTGTGGCTGCTCCAGCGTCGCCAGTACTCCAGCGTGTCGTGGAAACAGTGCTCGGTGGCGATGGTGGCCACGTTAGGATCGTCATCGTTACCAAAGACAAACTCAGCGGTTTCCCCAGCTTTCAGGGTAAATTCCGCCACCGCGCTGTGGTTCTCGCGCGTCATCACCACTGAAGCGCTGAGGCGCAACGCCGGTTGTCCCGACGCAAGGAAAGCGATACCGCCGGGCCGCAGTTCGGTGGTGGTTTCGGCACGCGCGTAGTCGTGGCGTGGCGCACACAGCAGATGAAAGGTGGCGGTGCCGCGTACCATCTTTACGCGGCGCACGATACGCGGCACTTTGCTCTGCTCATCGCAGATCGGCATGTAATCGGTGATCTCTGCCACGCCCGCGTCATCCAGCCAGCGGGTTTGCAGAATATTGGTATCCGGTAAATAGAGCTGTTGCTGGCGGGCATTTTTCCAGTCCGGCGCGAGGGAGAACAGGCCGGCCACATCGCTGTCCAGTAGCGCGGCGAAAATTGACGGGCTATCAAGCGCCGGCCAGCAGAGATAATCGATGGTGCCATCGTTAGCAATCAGTGCGCAGGTGCGTAAATCACCAATCACGCCATGGTCGTCTATTCTGCGTTTAATCTCGCTCATCGTGCCCCCTTTGCCGTAGGTAATTGTTAACTATAGACGAAACGGCAGATTCGGCGGCCCCGAGGCACAGAAGGATAACTTCTATACTGTAAAGACACCCTCAATCAGGAGAATGTTATGAGCTTAGGAAAACAGAAAGTCGCTGTGGTTACCGGATCCAGTTCAGGCATTGGTCGCAGCTGTGCGGTGATGCTGGCCGAAGCGGGTTATACGCTGGGCATCACCTGGAGTTCGGATGAAGAGGGCGCCCAGGAAACCGCGCGCATGGTGGAAAGCCGTGGACAGCAGGCGCAGGTGCGGCAGGTTGATCTCTCCGATCCGCAAGCCGGCGCACAGCAACTGACGCAGCTGATCAACTCGCTGGGGCGCATTGACGTATTGGTGTGTAATGCCGGCGTGATGACCAAAGCCGACTTTCTCGATGTCACCTTTGAGGATTGGCGCAAAGTGTTCAACGTGGATGTCGATGGCGCGTTTCTTTGCGGGCAGATTGCCGCGCGCCATATGGTTGATCAGGGCGACGGCGGACGCATCATCAACATTACGTCGGTGCATGAACACACGCCGCTGCCGGATGCCACCGCCTATACCGCTGCCAAACATGCGCTCGGCGGCTTGACCAAATCGATGGCGCTGAGTCTCTTACCGCACCACATTCTGGTGAACGCGGTCGCACCGGGCGCAATTGCCACGGCGATGAACGATATGAAAGATGACCAGCAAGGACGACGTATGCCGGAAATCCCGATTGGGCGTCCCGGCGATACGCGTGAAGTGGCGAGTTTAGTGGCGTGGCTCTGTTCGGAGTGGGCAACTTATACCACCGGACAATCGTTTATTGTCGACGGTGGTTTCATGTTGGCCAATCCGCAGTTTAAGGGGTACCACTCGTAATCAACCGGCGCGGCGGTGATTCCAGTGGCGAATGATGTAACGCAAGACGATGCCAAAAATCACCGCCGCCGCCAGCCATAACAGCGGCTTGAGGTGCTGATCGATCTTGTGCAGCCACGGCGCGACAATTTGTCCGGCAAAGTAGCCAAGCGAGACAAAGATCAGCGCCCACAGCGCCGCACCAATCACGTTCAGAATGAAGAAACGCAGCGGCTTGAGGCGGCTGGTGCCAATAATGATCGGCCCGACAATGCGAAAGCCGTACATAAAACGCACGCCAATCACGAACAGGCTCGGGTGTTTTTGAATGAGCCGCTTAGCCTTACCAATTGTTTCCTGATGTTTACTGAAACGGCGCAAAATGCGCGTGCCATAACGGCGTCCCAGCCAGAACAGCAGCTGATCGCCAATAATGCCGCCGATCATCGCCGCCAGCACCACGCCGCTGAAGTGCAATAAGCCTTCATGCGCCGCCACACCGCCTAACAACGTGAACGTTTCCCCTTCGGCAATACAACCAATCAGCAGCGCCAGATAACCGTATTGGGTAATTAATCCATTGATATCGAGATGCAAATTATCCTCCCTGCAAAGTGTGAAATCGCTATTAGTGTATACCAGCGGCTTAATTTGTGTGGTGGCCCGCAAAAACGGTGACGACGATTATACTTGAGCTAACGCTGCCTCCGTTGATCAGGCCGTTGGCTGTAAGGGCAGCCCATCGCAGCAAAGGAGTAAATGTATGAATCATGTCTGGGGTTTACTGGCGCATCCAGGTCAGGAAATGCGCGATATTAAACAGGAAAATGAGAGCGTTTCGCACCATTACACCCATCATGTTCTGCTAATGGCGGCGATCCCGGTGATCTGCGCCTTTATCGGTACCACGCAGCTGGGCTGGAATTTGGGCGAAGGGCAGTTCGTACAACTCAATCTACTGACCGGTATCGGTCTCGGCATTCTGTTCTATCTGATTATCCTCGGCGGCGTGGCGGTAATGGGCCGCGTGATCCACTGGATGGCGCGTAACTATCCGCAGCGTCCCAGCTTGCAGCGCTGTACGGTGTTTGCCGGCTATGTGGCCACGCCGCTGTTCCTCAGCGGGCTGGTGGCGCTCTATCCGCTGGTGTGGCTGTGCGTGCTGGTGGGCGCGATGGCGCTGGTTTACACCGGTTATCTGCTTTACGTCGGCATCCCGGTGTTCCTGAGCATCGACCGTGATGAGAGCTTGCGCTTCTCCGGATCGACATTGGCGATTGGTGTGCTGGTGTTTGAAGTGCTGCTGGCGCTGACAGTGGTTCTGTGGGGTTACGGGCCACGATTGTTCTGAGGAAAGCCTGGTCGGCATCAATGGCGACCTTCCCGCAACACGCACCTATCTCATAAGGTCGTCATTCATGGCGACCTTTTTAACGCCCGGAAACAATCTCAATAAGAAATTTCTCAGGTAAGTGCGTATGATACTGCTGCCAGCCCGCATCCCGTCTGGATTGTTGCGGGCGGCCTGTGTCTCAACACAGCGCAAAACTCCTGACCGGATTTTTTTGACACGATGTCTGCAAAAATGCGTATTTCCTTGCTGTCGCTGGCGCTGTTTGTCGCCGCGCCAGCCGCTATAACGCCCGCGCTCGCTGCGCCGGCGGCACTCGCAAACCTGGCGCCGATTGCCCAACCGCAAATCGCCTCCGGCAGTGCCATGATTGTCGATCTGGAAAACAACAAAGTGCTGTTTTCCAGCCATCCTAACCGCGTACGTCCGATCGCCTCACTCACCAAAGTGATGACGGCGATGGTGGTGTTGGATGCCAAACTGCCGATGGATGAAATGCTGTCGGTGGATATCAGCCATACCGCTGAGATGCGCGGCGTGTTCTCCCGCGTCAAACTGAACAGCGAAATTAGCCGCCGCAACATGCTGCTACTGGCGCTGATGTCCTCGGAAAACCGCGCTGCCGCCAGCCTGGCGCATCACTATCCGGGCGGTTACGATGCGTTTATTCGCGCCATGAACGCCAAAGCACGCTCACTTGGCATGACGCACACGCGCTATGTCGAGCCAACGGGCCTGTCGATTCAGAACGTTTCCAGCGCGGAAGATCTGGTCAAGCTGTTGAAAGCCACGCGACAGTACCCGCTGATTGGCGAACTGAGCACCACCAAAGAAGACACCGCCGTATTCAAACATCCGAGCTACGCGCTGCCGTTCCGTAACACCAATCATCTGGTGTACAAAAACGACTGGCGCATCCAGCTGACCAAAACCGGTTATACCGATGAAGCCGGGCACTGTCTGGTGATGCGCACGGTGATCAACAACCGTCCGGTGGCGCTGGTGGTGCTGGATGCCTTTGGTAAATATACCCATTTCGCCGATGCCAACCGCCTGCGCGACTGGCTGGAAACCGGCAAAGCCGCACCGGTTCCGGCCGCTGCGCTGGCGTATAAGAAGCAGAAATCAGGTTTGACCGCGAATAATGAATAACTGGATTTAAAGCACGCACATACCGTAGCGGCGCAATCTATTGCCCATTGCAGATTCTGCAGGATGCGCAATAGATTACGCCGCTACAGATTGTGCGTTGTGTTGTTAAGCTCATCTGCAAAAACGCTTATCGTTAGCGCCAAAGTTTTACACCTTCATTCCTATAGTTTCAGTGTCGGCAACGTCTTAAACTAGCCGCCATTCACGATCGCACTTGCGTTTATCGGCTGTTATTACGCTGGAATCTCATTCATATGTTCAAGTTTCGTCATCTGTTTACCCCGTTTTTACTGCTGCTTGTGCTGTTAGCTCCCACGCTGAGCGTGGCCGCAGATACGCCGCCCAACGATCAGGCGGAGGACGCCGCACCCAAGGTGAATGCCTCGGTCGAGCTGCCTAAGATGCAGAAAATTCTCGACAAAATTAAAGGCCAGGTCTCGGGCGATACCAATGAAAGCCAGCTCAACCAGCTTAATGAGATGGCGCTGGAGCTTTCCGGTAATGCCGAAACCCTCGGCCAGGCGTTGATCCCGCAGGGCCAGCAATTGGATGCACAATTGGCGGTTCTTGGCCCGGCACCGAAAGCCGATAGCGGCGTGAAAGAGACGCCTGAAGTGACGCGCAAACGTGCGGCGCTGGAGAGCCAGAAAGCCAAGCTGGACGATCAGATCAAACAAGCCGATGGCATCAAAAACGGTGCGCTGGTGCTGTCATCGCAGATCGTCAACCTGCGTCGTGACCAGCTGAAAAGCCAGCTGGCGCTGAACTCTGGCAGTATCCTTGGCCCGCGCTTCTGGGCGCCGCTGGTTAGCAGTCAGGATCTTGATGGCGAGAAGATCAGCGAGTTCATTACTGAATTGCAGGACACCGCCGCGCTGTCGTGGGAATCTGGCTGGCGTTTCGGCACCGTGGCCTGGCTGTTTGCCGCGATGCTGGTGATGACGCTGGGCCGTCGCTACAGCGAAGAGTTCTTTGCCTGGGTCAGCATTCATAAGATGCCGGAAGGGCGCTTACGTCGCAGCTTCCTCGCCGCCACCACCGCGCTCACCACGCTGGCCGCGGTGGTGATCACCTTTAACTTCATCGCGCTGGCCTTTACGCGCCGTGATGAAGTCTCGGGTGATGTGCAGGATTTTGTTGATCGCCTGGTGCAGCTCAGCGTCTATTGCGGCTTGATTGCCGGCTTAGGCCGCGCGTTCCTCTCCACACGTCGCCCAAGCTGGCGTTTGCCGGCCATCTCCAACGAAGTCGCGCAAGCTCTGAAGCCGTTCCCGCCGTTCACTGCGGCGCTGGTGTTTATTTTCCAGACGGTGGAAGCCTTCAACTACAGTGTCGGCACCAGCCTGAATACCACCATTTTTGCTAACGGCTTGACCGCGCTGCTGATTGGCAGCACTGGACTGGCGATCGGCATGCGCATCAACCGCGTACGCCGTCGCATGGTGCAGGAAGGTCAGCAGCCTGAAGCGCGTTCAACGCTGGTGGGATTGGTGCAGCTGGCGCTGATGCTGACGGCGCTCGGCATCCTGATTTCACTGATCATCGGTTACGTCACGCTGGCGCGCTTCCTTAGCTATGAAGTGATTTGGTGCGGCATTTTGTTTGGTTCGTTCTACTTCCTCAGCCATCTGGTGAATGACGGCTGCGAAAGCCTGTTCTCCACCAGCAATGCCACCGGCAAGCGCCTGCAAACCACGCTGAATATTGATGAGCGTTACCTGCAACAGGCGGCGACGCTGCTCAGCGCGCTGGGTAAAACCGTGCTGATTGCCATTCTGGCGCTGGCACTGCTGAACGGCACCTTTGCCTCATCAACGCCAATTGAGCTGATCCAGAAGGTGATTGAGTTCTGGGGCGGCAAAGGGCTGGAGTCACTGAACATTGTGCCGGCGCACATGGTCAACGCGATTCTCTGTCTGGTGGTGGGCATTTACGTGCTGCGTTCGGTGCGTCGCTGGCTGGATAAAGATTTCCTGCCCAAAACCACCATGGACGTCGGCATGCGCGTGTCGCTGGTGACGCTGTTCAGCAATATCGGTTACGTGCTGATTATCCTGCTGACGCTCTCGATTATGGGCCTGCAGTGGAACAAACTGGCGTGGATTGTGAGCGCCTTGTCGGTCGGTATCGGTTTCGGCTTACAGGAGATCGTGAAGAACTTTATTTCCGGCCTGATTCTGTTGACCGAGCGTCCGGTGAAAGTGGGCGATCTGGTGAGCATCAGCGGCATTGAAGGGGATATCCGTCGTATTAACGTGCGCGCCACCGAAATTCAGCTCGGCGACAAATCGACGGTGATTGTGCCGAACTCGCAGTTTATTTCGCAGAACGTGCGTAACGCCACCATGGGTAACGCGCAGGGCGTGGTCACCATCTTGCTGACGTTCCCGCTGGATATCGATCCGGTGCGGGTGCGTGAAATTCTGCTGGAAGTGTATCAGGAGAACGAACGTATTCTGGAGACGCCGGAGCCGTCCGTGTCGTTCAAAGATTTGACGCCGGCGGGTATCGTGTTGAGCGTCACCGGCAACGTTGCCGGTCAACGCCAGATTTCCGGTGCCAAGAGCGATCTGCTGTTCGATATTCTGACGCGTCTGCGTAAAGAGGGCATTATGCTTTCGACGCCGCAGACCATGATCATCGAGCGCCGCGCCGTGGCCGCAGCACAAGATCAGCAAAGCGATCCGTTGCCATAAATGCGTAGGGTGGCCATTTATGGCCTAATGCTCGTCAGTTAAGCCGACGACGAGTGCGCAGGCCGGGGCCATTTTTGGTCCGGCGGTCCTCGCGCCGCTTGCGCGGTACCTTCACTTCGCTCGTTTGCCTGACGGACCGGCGGAGACGGGACGTCCCTGTCCCGGCTCCGCCTTTCGCCCGCGTCCTGCGGGCTCTCCTGGCTTCCTCGCTTCGTTCAGCGCTGCGGATTGCCGGCCCAAAAGCGTCCCCGGCCTGCTCCGAAGCTTCAGTGAGTGCTGCTAAAAAGGGCACCTTTACCGCCACCGCCCGGTCTCAAACTTTCACCGCCCAACCCTTCTGCTTACTGGTTTTCCCAATTCCTGGATTAAAACTGTTGGTGGGATCGAGCTGCTGATAAAACGCCTGCAGCTGCGGTTTCGCCTGATACAGATGGCCCACGTTATGCTCGGCCGGATACTCGGCGCCGCGCGCGGCTAAAATCGCCAGCATCTTCTCTTTTAACGCATGTGCATCCACGCCTTTTTTCACGATGTAATCCTGATGGAAGACGTGGCAGAAGAAGTGGCCGTAGTAGAGACGGTGGATCAGATCGTTATCGAACTCGGGCGGCAGGCGTTCAAACCACGCTTCATCATTACGACGCAGCGCGATATCCAGCGCCAGAATGTCTTCCACTTCATCGGCATGCACCGCGTGATAGCGCACCGCAGCACCGGCGGCGGCAAAGCGATGCAGGAACGCGTGCGCGCCCTCTTTGGCGTCACAGGCGAAGAACGCGCCGCCGCCTTCGCGGAAATATTCGGTCAGATAGGCCTGCGCTTCGGCGACGCCGTCGCCGGACATCTTCAGCATCAGGTGATGCTCATATTTGTCGCGATACTGCTTCAGGCGTTTAGGCAGATGCGCCGGTAACCAGCTGCTGATGCGCTGCAATAAATGATCGGTGAGATGCGGTTTCACCCAGCTCAGCTTGCCCAGCCAGGCATCCACGCGGCCTTTCAGGGTGAAAAACAGCGGCATTTTGTCGGTGCCGAGTTTATCAATCATCACGAAGGTATCTTTGCCGTACACCTCGGCGATGTCGAAAATGTCGCGGTGCATATATTCGCCCGCCACCGGCAGATGGGTAAATTCCGCCAGTATATGGCGGCGAATATCGCCCAGTTCCGCCGGATTATTGGTGCCGATGTAGAACACCTGTTGCTGCGGTTCGGTGGGGAAGGTATCCAGACGCACGGCAAACACCGCCAACTTACCGGCGCAGCCGGAGGCTTCAAACAGGCGACGCTCATCGGCGTTGAAGCGCGCTGGCGTCTCTGCATGGATATCGCGCACGCGTTCGGCGTATTCATGATCCGAGGCGTGGCGTTCATCCCAGCGCACATCGCTCTGCTGCCAGCGATCGTCATCCAGCCGACCCAACATCTCTTCCGGCGAATGGCCGAGATCGATGCCGAGATGGTTCACCAGCTTGAGTTTGCCGCTGGCATCAATCTGCGCAAACAGCGCCATTTCGCTGTAGGCCGGACCGCGTTTGATCAGCGAACCGCCCGAGTTATTGCAAATCCCGCCCATCACCGAGGCGCCAATGCAGGAGGAACCGATCACCGAATGCGGCTCGCGGCCAAGCGGCTTCAGCGCTTTTTCCAGCTGATACAGCGTACTGCCGGGGAAGGCGAGGATCTGTTTGCCGTTGTCGATCAGCTGCAACTTATCCAGACGCAAGGTGCTGATGATCACCACTGGACGATCGTAATCGTTGCCGTTTGGCGTGGAACCTTCGGTCAGGCCGGTGTTGGCGGCCTGCATCAAAATGATCGCATCGGCGCTCACCAGCGCCTGCAACGCACGCCACAGCTCAAGCAGCGAACCGGGAAAAATCACCGCCAGCGCTTCGCCTTCGCCCGAGCGAAAACCTTTACGGTAGCGCGCGGTCTGTTCCGCGTCGGTTAACAGGTTCGACGATCCGACCAGACGACGCAGTTCGGCGAGCAGAGTAGGGTGCGAAGTGTTGTTATTCATTGGCCTATCCTTGTCTTTAACATGGCGCTTTTACTGTAGCATGCGCCAGCGACAGGAGCGCGGTGTGACATGGCGGCTACCTGCTATCCTCATCTTGTGGCAAACTGCCCCGGTTATTTCGATATTGCGCAGTCACTTAAGAGAACCCGACCTGATGAAATGGATTTACTCTGTTAGCCTCGCTGTCTCCTTAGCCATGCAACCCGCTTTCGCGGACGATCTGTTTGGCCCACATCCGATGACTGAACAGGCGCGCGACGCCTTTGTGAATCAGCTGCTCAGCAAAATGACCCTTGATGAAAAAATCGGGCAGATGCGTTTGATCAGCGTAGGACCGGATACGCCAAAATCGGCGATTCGCGACATGATTCAGCACGGTCAGGTCGGGGCAATTTTTAACACCGTGACGCGTCAGGATATTCGCGCCATGCAGGATCAGGTGATGCAGCTCAGCCGCCTGAAAATTCCGCTGTTCTTCGCCTATGACGTGGTGCACGGTCAGCGCACCATTTTCCCGATTCCACTTGGCCTGGCGGCAAGCTGGGATCTGGATGCCATCGCCGAGGTGGGACGCGTCTCTGCTTATGAAGCCGCGGATGACGGCCTCAACATGACGTGGGCGCCGATGGTTGATGTGTCCCGCGAACCTCGTTGGGGACGCAGCTCGGAAGGCTTTGGTGAAGACACCTTCCTCAGCGCGCAAATGGGCAGCAGCATGGTGAAAGCCATGCAGGGCAAAAGCGCGGCGGATCGCTACTCGATCATGACCAGCGTGAAGCACTTCGCGGCCTACGGCGCAGTGGAAGGTGGACGAGATTACAACACCGTCGACATGAGCCCGCAGCGTCTGTTCCAGGATTATCTGCCGCCGTATAAAGCCTCATTGGATGCGGGCAGCGGTGGCGTAATGGTGGCGCTTAACTCATTGAATGGCACACCGGCCACGGCAGACAGTTGGCTGCTGAAAGACATCCTGCGCGGCGACTGGAAGTTCAAAGGCATCACCATTAGCGATCACGGTGCGATTAAAGAACTGATTAAACACGGCGTGGCCAGCGATCCACAGGATGCGGTGCGCATTGCGATGAAATCAGGCATCGACATGAGCATGAGCGACGAGTACTACAGCAAATATCTGCCGGGCCTGGTGAAGAGCGGCGCGGTGAGCATGGCGGAAGTGGACGATGCCGCGCGCCATGTGCTGAACGTCAAATATGACATGGGCTTGTTTAACGATCCTTACAGTCATTTAGGGCCGAAAGAGAGTGATCCGCAGGACACCAATGCGGAAAGCCGTTTGCATCGCGCCGAAGCGCGTGACGTGGCGCGTAAAAGCATTGTGCTGCTGAAAAACTGGCGCGAAACGCTGCCGCTGAAGAAAGACGCCACCATTGCGTTAGTGGGTCCGCTAGCGGATAGCCAGCGCGACATCATGGGCAGCTGGTCGGCCGCCGGCGTGGCGAAACAGTCGATTCCGCTGCTGCAAGGCGTGCGCAATGCGATGGCGGGCAAAGGCACGGTGCTGTACGCCAAAGGCGCTAACATCACCGACAACAAAGGCATTCAGGACTTCCTCAATCTGTATGAGCAGGCGGTCAGCGTGGACAAGCGTTCACCGCAGGAGCTGATTGACGAAGCGGTAGCGCAGGCGAAAAAAGCTGATGTGGTGGTGGCTGCCGTGGGTGAAGCGCAAGGCATGGCGCATGAAGCCTCCAGCCGCAGCGATTTGGTGATCCCGGAAAGTCAGCAGAAGCTGCTGGCCGCACTGAAAGCCACCGGCAAACCGCTGGTGATCGTGCTGATGAACGGCCGTCCGCTGACGGTGGTGAAGGAAGATCAGCAAGCCGATGCGATGCTGGAAACCTGGTTTAGCGGCACCGAAGGCGGTAACGCGATCGCCGATGTGCTGTTCGGCGATTACAACCCGTCGGGCAAGCTGCCGGTCTCCTTCCCACGTTCGGTGGGCCAGATTCCGATTTACTACAACCACTTGCCAACCGGTCGTCCCTACAACTTCGTCAAGCCGAACAAGTACACCTCGCACTACTACGATGCGGTGAACGGTCCGCTTTATCCGTTTGGTTACGGCCTGAGCTACACCAGCTTCACGGTGTCGCCGGTGAAGATGTCGTCACGCACTATGCCGCGTAACGGCTCGGTGGAAGCGTCAGTGACCGTGACCAATAGCGGTAAACGCGATGGTGCAACCGTGGTGCAGCTCTATCTCAACGATCCGGTCGCCAGCATTAGCCGTCCGGTGCAGGAGCTGCGCGGCTTCCAGCGCATCATGCTGAAAGCCGGTGAATCGCAGACCGTGAAGTTTAAGATCGACGTTGATGCGCTGAAATTCTGGAACCAGAAGATGCAGCAGGTTGCCGAGCCAGGCAAATTCAACGTGATGATTGGACTGGATTCAGTGCGCACTCAGGATGCGCAGTTTGATTATCTGTAATCGCTGATGCCCCTCACCCTAACCCTCTCCCGCACGCGGGAGAGGGAACCGATGGGTGCGGTATTCAATCCCGGCTCGATCCTCTCCCTCTCCCGCGTGCGGGAGAGGGCCGGGGTGAGGGCAACAACCGCACAAGCACAAACCCATGAACATCCGCGAACGCATCCAACAGCAAGTCTTCCGCCTCAACGGCCTGTCACTCAACGAATTCGACATTTCGCAACCGCCTGGCGATCCCGGCTTATTTGGCCCGGACCACGTAATCTGGCGCGTCCATGGCGACTTCCCCTCGATGCTGTGCGGCGGTATCAGCGCCTTAATGCTGCAGATGCTGCATCCGGCGGCGCTGGCGGGCGTGTGGGATCACTCCAATTTCCGGCAGGACATGATGGGCCGCCTGCGGCGCACCAGCCAGTTTATCGCCGTCACCACCTTCGGTAACACCGCCGATGCCAACATCCTCATCGACCGCGTCAAACGGATTCACCTGCGCGTCACCGGTGTCGATAACGCGGGCAAGCCGTATGCCGCCAGCGATCCGCATCTGCTCACTTGGGTACACGTCGCGGAAACCAGCCGTTTTCTGGCGGCGCATCTGCGCTACAAAAATCCGCAGCTCAGCCTGGCCGATCAGGATCGTTACTATCAGGAAGCGGCATTAGTTGCCGAGGCGCTTGGCGCACAGCGGGTGCCGAAAAGCGTGCAGGCGGTTGAGGCGTATCTACAGATGATGCGGCCCGAGTTGCTCTGTGATGCGCGCACGCTGGAGGTGATGCAATTGCTGATTAACGCGCCTGCACCTAGCTGGCAGGCGAAACCGGCAATGCGCGTGATGCTGAAAGCGGGAATGGGATTGTTGCCTGACTGGGCACAACAGCAGATTCAGCAGCCAGTTGGGCCGCTAACGCAGTGGCGTGTGGATCGGGAAATGGCGGTGATTGCGGGGCTGCTGCGCTGGTCGATTCAGCGCGGCGCTTATACCCGCGCCATGCAGCGCATGGGCCGCTAAGCGTTACAAATGCAGCTCATCCTCTTTCTGCGTGTAGGTGCGCGGTGTGCGCGCTTCACGTTTTAGTGCCTGCTGACGTTGCTGATAATGGTGCAGCATCATGCCAAGTCCGAGGCCAATCAGCGCCAGCGGCAGCAGGCTGTAATAGATATCAAGCGGTAATAACACCAGCAACGCCACGCCGCCCAGCAATAGCGTCAGCGACGTCATCACCCATGTATAACGGATAAACAGCCACACCAACATCGCGAAAATAACCACGTCACGCAGGTTCAGATCGAGGTTTTGCAGCACCATGATGGCAGCTCCAAAGAGGTGAATGCGCAAACCATATCACGCGAAATTGTAAAAGAATCGCAAATTAATCTGAAGCTTGTCAGCGTGTTAAGCGGCAATTGATAAGCCGCACTCATCTTTCCCTTCTGGCACTTTGAGAGTTTTACCCTTGTGTCACATGGCACGAGTGCCGATCCTGCTCTATTCTCGGGGAAAATGGATTCCTCCAGGTAATATCGAGGCGTTATGACCCACCAACCTCTGATTGCTGAGGTGCCGAATCAGCAACACACACTAACCGCGATCGTCGAGCAGGATGCGCGTACGGCCTATTTTTATATCTGGCCGAATGACCTGTTTCGCAGCCAATACGCGGTGCGCGGCTGCTGGCTGCGTAACCTGCTGCCTGCGCCCGCGCAGGAAGATCGTGAAGCGATGGAGCAGGGCATTGCACCGCTGCTCAGTGCCGAGTATTGCCGCACGCTGGAAGCCGAGCCGATGCTCGATCCCGCCGGCTTGCAGGTGCTGTGGGAGCCCAGCGACGACGGCGCCGCGCTGTGGTATTACGGCCAGCTGCTGGCGGTGATCCCTGGCTGGAGTCTGTATCAGGATAAGCAGGTGAGTTTTTCTGCTGCCTGCATCAAAGAGAATCGCCTGACCGCACCGCTGGGATCGGCCTCCACCAACGATTACTACGCGCGCGCTGAACAGCAGCGTCACTTCTGGCGTGACTGGCACGACGGACACTTGTGGGATGTGGTGCAGCGCGAGCTGATGCAGTGTTATCAGGCGCAATTTGGCGAATCGGTAAAATATTACTCCATCGATCAAGGCAACTGGCCGCCAATGGCGATTTCGCAGCACTTGCACAATGGCGTTTGGTATTTCCTGACGCTGGGCATGGGGATCCGTCCGATGCCGCAGGTGGATCACCTGTTTGACGAGCTGGCGCCGCAGTATCGCCGCGTCGAGCTGGCGATGGCGGTAGACGGTGAAGTGATGACCGAAGCCAATGCAGTGCAGATGGCGAGCGCGCTGGCTGAGTTTGCCCATCTGCCGTGGGCGCGCCTGACCTGGATTGGCGAAGGGCATACGCTGGCGTCGGAAGTGGCGCCGGTTGGCTTTGAAAGCTTCCTGCTGGCCAACGATCTCGCTCCCGAAGCGGCGCAATTCCGCCTGCCGAAACGCGATGGCGACCGCGTGAATCTGCTGTGGTCCACGCCAATTACCGAAGCCGAACGCCAGTTTGCGCAGGCTGACGATCGCGATGGGCAGCAGCTGCTGCAACGTTTGCTGGCGGACGGCAATAATCATGTGTTCCGGCCGCGCCAGGAAGTGGTTGAAACTCCCGCTCCGTAAATCAGGTCGGCATCGATGCCGACCCTACGATTTTAAATTATCACCCAAATCAACTATTTCACTGCTTTGTGATCGTGCTCACCTCAAGTTCCCCATTAACACGCCGTTAACCTCGATCAGGCAACTCGCCAACCAGGGTAAGGGCACACATAATGTTCAAAACAACACAATCCCGTTTCACCGCGACGCTGGTCGCCTTTTTTGCCGGTCTGATGCTGATTACCGTGCTGGTAATTAATCAGTTTATCGCTCCGCAACTCTCCGAAAATGAAAGTCGTCTGGTGCGTTACGAAGTAGACGGTCTGGCCGGACGCATCGTCGAGCAGATGAACCGCGTACAGGCACAGCAGCGCGCCATTACCGAAGCCGCAGGCGTGATGGACAGCGCTGCCATCGATACCTTGCTGCCCGCCTTAGTTAACCAATATCAGGACAGCAACGTGTTCGGCGGTGGCATCTGGCCGTTACCGAACCGTCGCGATCCGGCCAAAGAGAAAGACAGTTCGTTCTTTGCGCGCAACGCCAGTAACCAGCTGCAGGTCAACACCTACTGGAACTCGGACGCCGCCGACAAATACTGGGAGCAATCCTGGTACAAAGATGGTTTGAGCGCGCCGAAGGGCCAGTGCGCATGGGCAAAAGCCTATCAGGATGCTGCCAGCCCGCAGCCACGTACCAACTGCGCGATGGCGATCTATCGCGATGGCACCGTATGGGGCGTGGCGACCATTGACGTGACGCTCGGCTTCTTCAACCAGCTGGCAAAACAGATGGGTGAGGCGATTCAGGGCCGCGTACTGATCGTTGAAGCTGACGGTAAAGTGGTGGGTAACGCCGCGCTGGTGGATGGTGCGCCGAAGCTGGAAAACCTCGCCGATACCCAGCTGCCGATGGCGTCCGCGTTAAAAGGTCTGCTGGCGCAGGCGGGCAGCCAGCCCGCGCAAACCACCTTTGCAGGTGAAGATGGCGAACACACGCTGTTTGTGCAGGCGATTGCCGGTAGCCCGTGGTATCTCGCCAGCGATGTGCCGTCGAGCTTGCTGGATGCGCAAACTCACAGCATGTTGACGCGTCTGGGTCTGGTGCAGATTCCGCTGGCGGTGATCCTGCTGCTGGTGCTGCTGGGCTTTGTGCGCGCCATGATGAAACGCCTCGCGGTGCTGAACAGCAACATTGAAGCCTTATCAACCGGCGGCGCCGATTTGACGCAGCGTCTGCCCGCCAGTAATAGCCCGGAATTCAACGCCGTGGCGCAGAGCTTCAACCAGTTCATCGCCTATCTGCAAGGCCTGATGCGTCAGGTGGGCGATAGCGCGCTGGCGATTACGGCGGCTTCGCGTGAAATTGCCAGCGGCAACGCCGATCTCTCGGCGCGTACCGAATCGCAGGCCAGTTCGATTGTTGAAACGGCAGCATCAATGGAAGAGCTGACCGGCACGGTGCGTCAGAACGCCGATAACGCCACGCATGCGAATCAGCTGGCGGATGGCGCGTCGCAGGTTGCGGCACGCGGCACCGAAGTGGTGCGTCAGGTGGTCACCACCATGGGCGCGATTAATCACTCTTCGCGCAAAGTGGTTGATATCATCAGCGTCATCGACAGCATCGCCTTCCAGACCAACATCCTGGCGCTGAACGCCGCGGTAGAGGCGGCGCGCGCCGGTGAACAGGGGCGCGGTTTTGCCGTGGTGGCCTCGGAAGTGCGCAACCTGGCACAGCGCTCGGCTAACTCGGCGCGTGAAATTAAGAAGCTGATTGAGGAGTCGGTGGCGAATATTGATACCGGCAGCCAACTGGTGGAGCAGGCCGGGCAAACCATGGATGAGCTGATGCAGGGCGTCAGCAGCGTGACTACGCTGATGAGCGAAATCATGTCAGCGAGCCGCGAGCAGAGCATGGGCATCGATCAGGTTAACGTGGCGATTACCCAGCTGGACGGCAGCACTCAGCAGAACGCCGCGCTCGTCGAGCAGGTTTCAGCCGCCGCGCAGTCGATGCAGCAGCAAAGCGTGCAGCTGGAGCAGGTGGTACAAAGCTTTAAGCTGTAAGTTTTGTGGAGTTGGTCGCCATGCATGGCGGCCTTCTCACACACCGCACACATCTTCTCTATTAACGCCATTCCCCGCTTTTTTATGCTGAATTCTCCGCAGGCTGCTACGCTTTAATGTGCCCACGTTAACGCACGGAATGTGCGCTATTTCCTCCATCAACCCTTTGGAGGTTGTGTACAATAGCTGCGAATTTTCCGAAGGAGTTGTCATGCCCGCCATTGAAGTTATTCTCGTTGACCACCTCGATCGCCCTATCGGCAAAATGGAAAAGCTGGAAGTGCATGAAAAAGGATTGCTGCATCGCGCGGTGACGGTTTACGTGTTCAATTCGCGCCATGAAGTGCTGCTGCAACGCCGTGCCAGCACTAAATATCACTGTGGTGGATTGTGGAGTAACACCTGCTGCAGTCATCCCTATCCGCAGGAATCCACGCGCGATGCCGCCGAGCGCCGTTTGCGTGAAGAGATGGGCATGAATGTTGCGTTAACGCCGGTGTTTGAGCTGAGCTACAACCTGCCGCTGAGTAATGGCCTGACCGAGCATGAATATGGGCACGTGTTCTTCGCCATCAGCGATGAGCAGCCGGTCCTCAACCCGGAAGAGGCGGATGCATGGTGCTATCGCTCGATTGCGCAGATTCAGCAGGAGATGCAGGAGAATCCGGCGCAGTTCACGCCGTGGTTTTTGCATACCTTCCCGCGCATTCCCAATACGCTTGGCGAGTTTCGCCTGACGGCTTAAAGACGAAGGTCGCCATTTATGGCGACCTCTGTTAATCCATCACTGAAAATCTTCCGCATCCACGTCGTAACCCGACGGCTCCCAGCGAATCGCCAGTAGCGCCAGTAAGCCAATCAGCGGGGCAAGGAAAATCACCCAGAACACGCCGGTACCAAACGCCGCCACCAGCAGCGGGAAGGTGAACAGCGACACGGTGGAACTGCCGCGCATCAGCGTCTGGTTGAAGCCGACGCCCACGCCGCGCAGCGAAGCCGGATAGCTCAGCGAAGCAAACGTCATGGTGTGCGAGCCGGGACCAAAGCCCTGACCAAACAGGAACAGCGCCAGCATGGCAATCGCCACCGCCGCCTGTTCGCCGCCTTCCGGACGACCAATCAATGCTAATCCCAGCAGCGCCACGCACTGACAAGCGTAACCGGCCACCGACATCTTCCACGCGCCGAGACGCGGCACCAGCCGCACCGCCAGCAAGCCGCCGACAAAGGCAAATAGCAGATTCAGCGCCAGCGACACCAGAATGGTGGTCAGCATCGATTGCGCAAAGAAGCTGGAGATAATCACCGGCAGGCCAAACGCCACCGCGTTATAGGCAAACGACGAGGCGATGGAGGTGACGGTTGCCAGAATGGTACGGCGACGATAGACGCCCTGCAGCAGCGCGCCGTAGTTGCGCCAGCTGGCTTTACGTACCGCTTTCTGCGGCGTCAGATCGGCGTCATCCGCCACCTGCGCGTTGATGTTGTAAGAGTTGCGCAGAATCTCCGCCGCGCCTGTGAGGTTGCCCTGATTGGCTGCCCAAATCGGCGACTCACTCATGTAACGGCTGCGAATAGCGATGATCAGCAGCGCAGGCACCGCACCAAAACCCAGAATCAAACGCCACAGCCAATCGGTGTGGCTTTCGGGCAACACCGCATACAGCAGCAGGACCAGCAGGTAGGAAATACTGATCGCCGCGTACCATGTCGGACACCACATCGCCACGCTGGCGGCCTTATTGCCTTGCCCGCGCGCTTCGAAAACTCGGCGAGAAACGCCATCGCCACCGGTAAGTCGATCCCGACGCCGAGGCCCATCACAAAGCGCGCACCGGCCAGCACATATTCGTTTGGCGCAAACGCACAGGCTAACGCTGCCACCACGAAGAAGAACATGTCGGCCATAAACACGCGATAGCGGCCGATTTTGTCGGTGAGGTAGCCGCCAATCAGCGCCCCAACAATAGCACCGAAGGTAATCGCCGATGCCACCATGCCGGTACCTGCGGGCGTCAGCTGGAACTCGCGCGTCACGTCTTTGATGCCAAACGCCAATGCACCGAGATCATAGGCGTCAAGGAACACGCCGCCCAGCGCAATCGCGATGACGATGCGCGCGTTGCTGCGTGATTCGTTGCTGTTGTTCACCAGCCCGGAGACATCGGCCGCGCTGCGGATCCATTTGGTCTCACCGGTGGGGACATTCCCTGCCTGCGCGACGTGCGCCGGAGAAGCTAAGTCGGTCATGATGTTTTGTAATTTATTGTAATGAGCGGGACTGTGAGCATAAGCCGCCGTCTTAACATCGAAAATTCCAATCGGTTATATGTGCTGCGTTTTGGTTATAACCGATAGGCAATTGATAGCAAAAAAAGCACGAAGTAAGCCGCTTGACCGCGCCTATCCCCTTTCGCCAGGCTACGCTTGATAGTCACACAATGAAAACAAATGAGGGAAGCGGGATGATAAAGCAGGGTTTATTGGGAATGATGGCATTGGCAATGAGCATGGGTGCAGCGCAGGCGGCGGATCCGGTGAAAGTTGGTTCCAAAATTGATACCGAAGGCTCGCTACTCGGCAACATTATTCTGCAGGTGCTGGACAAACATGGGGTAAAAACCGTCAATAAAATCCAGCTCGGTACCACGCAAGTGGTGCGCGGCGCGATCACCGCTGGTGAGCTGGATATCTACCCGGAATACACCGGCAATGGCGCATTCTTCTTCAACGATGAAAAAGACACGGCGTGGAAGAACGCTCAGCAGGGCTACGAGAAGGTGAAAAAACTCGACGCCGAGAAAAATCATCTGGTGTGGCTGACGCCCGCGCCAGCTAACAATACCTGGACGATTGCGGTGCGCGGCGACGTGGCGCAGAAGAACAACCTCAACACGCTGGACGATCTCAGCGCTTACCTGAAAAAAGGCGGCACTTTCAAACTGGCTGCCTCGGCGGAATTTATCGAACGCAGCGATGCGTTACCGGCGTTTGAAAAAGCCTACAACTTCAAACTGGAGCAGGCGCAGCTGCTGTCGCTGGCCGGTGGCGACACCGCCGTGACCATCAAAGCGGCGGCGCAGCAAACCTCTGGCGTGAACGCGGCGATGGCGTACGGCACCGACGGTCCGGTAGCGGCGCTGGGCCTGCAAACGCTGAGCGATCCGAAAGGCGTGCAGCCGATTTATGCCCCTGCGCCGGTGATCCGCGAAAGCGTGCTCAAACAATATCCGGACATCGGCAACTGGCTGCAGCCGGTCTTCAGCAAGCTGGATGAGAAAACCCTGCAGCAGCTGAATGCGCAGATCGCGGTGGATGGTCAGGATGCCAGCCAGGTCGCGAAACAGTGGCTACAGACCAATAAGTTGCTGTAAGCAGTGTCGTCATTGTTATTCCGACCGCGCCAGCAGCCGGTGCTGCTGGTGTTAATCGCGCTTATCACGCTGGCGCTGTTTGCCTTGCCGCTATTGAGCTTTGCCGCCAATCGGCTGGTCTCTGGCCAGCCGCTGACGTTCTGGCAGGTGACCAACAGCATACTGCTGTTCATCCCGTTGCTGTGGCTGTGGCTGAGCTTGTGGTGGCCGCCGCGCCGCATTCACGCGATATCGGTGCTGCTGGCGGCGGAAGTGCTGCTGGCCTTACTCATCTGGCTGGCCGGACAACAGGCCACGCAACTGGCGAACAGCGGGAGCCCGCTGGCGCGCACCGCGTTTGGCAGCGGCTTGTGGTGTGCGGCGGCGCTGGCGCTGCTGCTGGCGGCGGAAGCGGTCCGGCAAATCACCCGCAGTACCCCGTGGCGCATTGTGCTCAACCTGCAAATCTGGCTGCTGCCGCTGGCGCTGTTACTCAGCGGTCATCTTGATCGTCTCTCGCTTTTGAAAGAGTACGCCAACCGCACGGCGGTGTTTGATGCGGCCTTCACGCAGCATTTGTGGCTGCTGGGCGGCACGCTGCTGCCGACGGTAATCATCGGATTGCCGCTCGGGCTGGCGATTGCGCGGCGTCCGCGCTGGCAGAATGCCGCATTTAGCGTGCTTAACCTGATTCAAACGGTGCCGTCGGTGGCGCTGTTCGGTTTACTGATTGCGCCGCTGGCGGGATTGGTGGCGCATTTTCCGCTGCTGGCCCGTTGGGGCATCAGCGGCATCGGTATTGCACCGGCCTTGATTGCGCTGGTGCTCTACGCGCTGCTGCCGCTGGTGCGCAGCGTGGTGGCTGGTTTGCAGCAGGTGCCGCAGGAAGTGCGTGAAACCGCGCGCGGCATGGGCATGAGCGCGTGGCAACAGTTCTGGCACGCCGAACTGCCGCTGGCGCTGCCGGTGTGGCTCTCCGGGCTGCGCGTGGTGGTGGTGCAAACCGTGGGCCTGGCGGTGGTTGCGGCGCTGATTGGGGCGGGCGGATTCGGCGCCATTGTTTTTCAGGGATTGCTGAGCAGCGCGCTGGATCTGGTGCTGCTGGGCGTGATTCCGGTGGTGGTGCTGGCGGTGATTTTTGATGCGCTGCTGCGTTTACTGTCGGCACTGCTGGAGAGACGTCATGATTGAATTTCACCAGGTGAGCAAAGTGTTCGCTGGCAAAGAGGCGATACGTAACCTGTCGCTGAAGATTGAGAAGGGCAGTTTTACCGTGCTGATTGGCACCTCAGGTTCGGGCAAATCGACCACGCTGAAGATGATCAACCGGCTGGTGGAGCACGACAGCGGCGAAATCCGTTTTGCCGGCGAAGCCATCGAAACCATGGATGCGCGCGCGTTGCGCCGCCGCATCGGTTATGCCATTCAGTCGATTGGCCTGTTTCCGCACTGGAACGTGGCGAAGAACATCGGCACCGTGCCCTCGCTGCTCGGCTGGCCGCAGGCGAAGATCACTCACCGCGTCGATGAGCTGCTGGCGCTGCTCAATCTCGACAGCCATCTGGCGACGCGCATGCCGCATCAGCTGTCGGGCGGACAGCAGCAGCGCGTCGGCGTGGCGCGTGCGCTGGCGGCCGATCCCGAGTTGCTGCTGATGGATGAACCTTTCGGCGCGCTCGATCCGGTTAACCGTCTGGCGCTGCAACACGAGATGCTGCGCATTCAGAAAATGTCCGGTCGCACCGTGGTGCTGGTGACGCACGACATCGACGAAGCGCTAACGCTGGCCGATCAGCTGGTGCTGATGGACGGCGGCGAAATCGTGCAGCAGGGCAGGCCAATCGATCTGCTGACGCAGCCGGTGAACGACTTTGCCCGCGAGTTCTTTGGTCGCAGCGAGCTCGGCGTGCGTTTGCTGGCGCTGGGACGTGCGGGGAGCGCGGCGCGACGCGGTGAATGGCTGGACGCCGAACCGATTGCCGAATCGCTGACGCTGCGTGAAGCGCTGTCGCAATTTATTGCGCGCCGCACCGACAAATTGCCGGTGATCGATCAGCAGCAACAGCCGCTGGGCGTGCTGCACTTCAGCGATCTGCTGCGCCAGCGGGAGGCGAGCTGATGCGGCTGTTACGCGATCCGCTCTACTGGCTGCTGGCGGCCTTTCTGCTGCTGTTGTGGGGCTTGCCGCACAGCGGCCTGCTGTTTGCCCACTGGTTTCCGCAGCTGGAGCGTCCGCTCTATCAGCAGGAGAGTTTCTGGCGGCTGGCGCTGGCGCATCTGGCGTTAGTGGTCAGCGGCAGCCTGCTGGCGTTGCTGGTCGGCGTTGGCTGTGCGGTGTTTGCTACGCGTCACGCCGGGCGCGCCTTTCGTCCGCTGCTGGAAACCGTGGCGGCGGCCGGGCAAACCTTTCCGCCGGTTGCGGTGTTAGCGATTGCGGTGCCAGTGATGGGGTTTGGTGCCACGCCCGCGGTGATGGCGCTGTTTATCTACGGCTTGCTACCGATTTTGCAGGGCACGCTGGCAGGTTTAGATAGCGTACCGGCCAGCAATCGTGAAATCGCGGTCGGCCTCGGCATGGGGCCGTGGCGACGCTTGTGGCAGATTGAGCTGGCGCTGGCGGCACCGGTGATCATGGCGGGCGTGCGAACCTCGGTGATGATCAACATCGGCACGGCAACTATCGCCTCTACGGTGGGCGCGGAGAGTCTGGGATCGCCAGTGATAATCGGTCTTAGCGGCTTTAACACCGCCTATGTGATACAGGGCGCGCTGCTGGTGGCGCTGCTGGCGTTGATTTGCGATCGCCTGTTAGAGCGCGTGCAGCGCAAACTTAGTGGGTATGCACAATGAGGCTGTAGCCGACCAGCATCATGCCGCCCATGCCGCCAAGCGCCATGATGGCAAACAGGGAACCGATAAGGAGTTTATTCCAGTTCATGAGGAGACCTGAGAAAAGAAATTTAGGGCGGCATGATAACGCGCACACCACGCCAGGCAAAGGCCGTGTGTGCGATTTTACTTTATGCGGGATCGTGCAGGTGAATGGCAAAACCCTGCGCCTGCCAGTGTTCAAACTGCTCGACCTGACGACGCGTCGGCTTTTTGCCGGTCCAGATAAACAGGTTTTGTCCGGGGAATAACTCAGGGCGCGGCATATCCAGCGGCTCCGCCAACACATCCATGCGCCAGCCTTGCTGCGACAAACGCCAGGCTTCCAGCCAGATGCGGGTACGATCTTCCACCGCCCAACCCAGCATCAAGGCATCTTTACCGGCTTTTTTACGTCCACAGGCCAGACAAAACGCCACATAATCAATCAGCGCGCCATCAAGCAGACTGCACATGGTGCGCGCGGTGTTCTGATCTAAACCAAGACGCTGGCGAACCGGCACGAACACGTGATCGATTAACGCATCCACCGGATGTTCCCGGCCAATATTGGCAATTTTAACGCGCAATTTCGCCGGGCGAACGTGGCGCAGTACGCTCATCAACTCTTCCTGCAGCGCCGACCAACCGTCATCCACATTGACCGTGGCGCCTTCCAGCAACGCTTTCACTTTGCCAACGGGCACACCACTCTCTATCCAGCGTTTTATCTCTTCGATACGCTGAACATCTTCATCATCAAACTGCCGATGACCACCTTCGGTACGCTGGGGTTTTAACAGACCGTAACGTCGCTGCCAGGCGCGAAGCGTTACCGGGTTGATTCCACAGCGTTCGGCCACATCCCCGATACTGTATAAGGCCATAAAGTCCTCAAAAATTCTGACCTGCATAACAACACCTTAACCCCCACGACTGGGTTGTACAATGATTTTTTAATTGTACAACTTGACCGCTTTATTTATTTAAGGTCATATCTCATATGTGAGATTTATTTCCCGTATATGAGAGGTGAAGATGTCTGCTTCGGATACCGACGATCGACTGGCGGCGCGACTGGCTGAATTACGCGTACAACGCGGTTGGTCATTAGATGAATTGGCGATGGCGACCGGCATCAGTCGGGCGTCGTTGTCGCGCATTGAACGCGCCGAAACGAGCCCCACAGCCGCTTTGCTTAACCGCCTTTGCGTGGCCTACGGCTTGACCATGTCGCGCCTGCTGAGCGAGGTGGAAGAGGAGGCCGCGCTGCTGCTGAAAGCGGCGCAACAGCCGGTATGGCGCGATGACGCCAGCGGCTTCCAGCGCCGCAACGTATCACCGCCCGCCAGCCACTTTAAAGCGGAAGTGGTGGAAGGTGTGCTGCGTCCTGGCGCGCGCATTGATTACGATGCGCCGCCGATTCAGGGACTGGAGCAGCACATCTGGCTGCAATCAGGCGAGCTGACCATCAGCATGGACGATCAGCACTGGACGCTGCAGGCAGGCGACTGTCTGCGCTTTCATCTCACCGGCAAATCCGCGTTTGCCGCCCATGCCGAAGGCGGCGCGCGCTACATTTTGGTGGTATGCAAACCATGATTGACATCGAACCTCTCAGCGCCACCCAGGCGCAGCCGCTGCTGGCGGCATTATGTGATGTGCTGCAGGGCTGCGTCGCCGATGGCGCCAGCGTGGGCTTTATTGATGCAGACGATCGCGCGGCCATTGAGCGCTTCTGGCAGGACAAAATTTACAGCCTGGCGAGCGGCGACAATCAGCTGCTGGTGGCGTATCAGCAGGGCGTGATTGTGGCGACGGTGATGGTGGGATTCAGCGCAATGCCGAACGGTCGCCATCGGGCGGAGATCAGTAAGCTGCTGGTGCATCCCCGCGCCAGACGTCAGGGCATCGCGCGCCGCCTGATGCAGCAGGCGGAACAGCTGGCGGCACAGCAGGGGAAAACCCTGCTGGTGCTGGATACGCGCAGCGGCGACGTGGCGACGGATCTCTATTTGTCGATGGATTGGCAGATTGCTGGGTCGATTCCGCTGTATGCGGAGTCAACCGAAGGTGTGCTGGATGCGACTACGGTGATGTATAAGGTGTTGGGGTGATTGTGATTGTGCTTGTGATTGTGATTGTGATTGTGATTGTGCCTGCTGTCCCCCATCCCGGCCTTCCCCCACAAGTGGGGGAAGGAGACGCTGCCACATGCAGCTTCATCACTGACATATGGCAGCATCTTCCTCCCCCATTTATGGGGGAGGACCGAGGAGGGGGACAGCGAGCACAGACCGGGGAAAGCGAGCACAAACCTGGACGGACAGCGAGCACAGACCAGGCACAGCAAGCACAATTCCAAAATGCACCAACTCAGTGCGGTCCTTCCGCCTCGCCAATCCCCAGCGCCTGCATAAACAGCCGGATAATCGGTTTTATTTTGCGGCCCTTCTTCATCATCAAACAAAACGGGTTTTCACGGCGAGTCGAATCATCACCCAACTCACACAGCTGCCCACGCGCAATAAACGCGGCGGCATAATGTTCCGGTAAATAACCAATAAAATGGCCGGTTAAAATCAGCATGGCGACAGATTCAACCTGAACCGCCTGCACGCCGCTGTCCTGTAAGGGAATGATGCGACGATCGTCGCGCGGCGTCACATATAAATGATTAATAATTTTCTGCTCACGTAATATGTCCAGCGATATATTTTTATCGCACGATCCAGAATATAAAGGATGTGACATAGAGCAATATAATTTTGAATATTCCTTATAAAGCGGGAAGTAATCAAAATCACTTTTCATTTCATAAACCGGTGCAATACCACAATGAAAACGGCCTTCACTGATGCCGCGCTCAATATCATCTAATTGCGCGGTTTGCAGTCGAATTTGTACCTTTGGCGCTTTCTGGTGCAGCTGTTGCACCGCTGCGGTGACCGGAGATTGCGGGTCGGAGATGGTGTTATCCACCACGCAAATGGCAATGTCGCCCAGCAGTTCGTTGCGGCTGTTGTGCAGCCGCTCGCGAAACAGATTCAGCGAGACGAACAGCTCCAGCGTGGCCTGGTAGACGTTGATGCCGTACTGCGTCAGCTCAAAACCTTCGCGTCCGCGGCTGCATAACGTCATGCCGAGACGAATTTCCAGATCGGAAACCTGTTTACTGATCGCCGCCAGACCAATATTCAATTCGTGGCTGGCAGCAGTTAATCCGCCCGCTTCTACCACGCATTTAAATACCCGCAGTAATTTTAAATCGATATTACTCAGTGCCAGAACCGCATTATCGCTGCGATTATTTGCATTGTTTCCGGACTGGGAAACTTTACTTTCCATTTTTGCTATTCAACTCCGGAATAATTGCGATGAAAGTACAGTGAACCTGAAATAGGCCCTATTTACCAGTGTAGCCATAAAATAAGTTTTTATTATTTCAACTGGCTCATCCATATCTTTTTCATATCGCTGATGATTATCTGTAAGGGGAAATAGCATGTCTGATAATGCCGAACTGTTATGGGGCGCGCGTTTTAAAGCGGCACCGGCGGCGAGTTTAACCGCGCTGTCTCGTAGCCCGGATTATTACTTTGCATTGGCACCTTACGATCTGGCGGGCTGCCGGGCGCATGCCCGTGAACTGGCGCGCGGCGAGCTGCTGAGCGCCGAAGAGCTCAGCACCATGCTGGCGGCCATTGACGCGTTAGACGCCGATTATCGCGCCGATCAGCTGCATCCGATTGCCGCCGACGAAGATGTGCACACCTTTATCGAACGCGCGCTGACCGAGCGTTTAGGTCCGCTGGGCGGCAAGCTGCGCGCCGGGCGTTCGCGTAACGATCAAACCGTTAACGACCTGCGTCTTTACCTGCGCGACAACGGTCGCAAGGTGGTGAGCGCGTTGCTGGCCTTGCAGCAGGCGCTGGTCGAGCAGGCGGCACAGCACACCGAAAGCGTCGCGCCTGGTTTCACGCATCTGCAGCAGGCGCAGCCGATTGTTTTTGGTCATCAACTTTTGGCTCACGCGCAATCCTTTGCCCGCGATATTGAACGTATGCAGGATTGGGATCGCCGCAGCGCACGCTGTCCGCTCGGTGCCGCTGCGATGGCCGGTTCCGCCATTGCGCGCCAGCCGGAGCAGGCCGCCGCCGATCTTTCCTATCTCGCGCCGTGCGAAAACTCCATTGATGCCGTTGCCAGCCGCGACTATGCCGCTGAATTCCTGTTTGTAACCAGCATGATCGGCATCAACCTGTCACGCCTGTGCGAAGAAGTGTGCATGTGGGCATCGCGCCAGTTCCGCTGGGTCGAGCTGCATGACAGCTACGCCACCGGCAGCTCCATCATGCCGCAGAAGAAAAACCCGGACATCGCCGAACTGACGCGCGGCCGCGCTGGCCGCCTGGTCGGCAATCTGATGGCGCTGCTCACCACCATGAAAGCGATGCCGCTCTCCTACAACCGCGATCTCAGCGACGACAAACGCAACGTGATTGATGCGGTGGATACGCTGCTGCTGGTGCTACCGGCGATGGCAGGCATGATGGCGACGCTGAAATTCAACACCGACGTGATGCGCCAGCAGGCACCGGACGGCTTCACGCTGGCGACCGAAGTGGCCGACTGGCTGGCGATGCGCGGTGTGCCGTTCCGCGAGGCGCATGAGATCACCGGCCAGCTGGTGCAGCTGTGCGAGCGCGAAAACTGCGGTCTGTCGGATCTCAGCGATGCGCAACTGCAGGCGGTGGATGTCCGCTTAACGCCGGAGGTGCGCAGTGCGCTGACGCTGGAAGCCGCGCTGGCGGCTCGTAGCGGCTACGGCGGTACCGCACCGGCACGCGTACGTGAGCAGCTGGCACGTCTGCAAACCCTGATGCAGGACCAGCAGCGCTGGACCGACGATTACGCTGGCCCACGCGCCTGAGGAGAACTTATGTCGCAATCAACGCCGATTGAGCCGGGTTTGAACAACAGCCGCGAGCAGACGCATTACGATCTCGATCGTTACCAAGTGGTGCCGCGCCGTTACTACGGCCGTATCACCGCGTCGGCGGTGATTCTGCTGCTGCTGGCGCTGCTGGTAAACGCCTTTGCGCACGGCAATATCGAATGGTCGTTTGTCGGCCAGTTCTTTACCGCCCAGGCGATTCTTAACGGCGTGGTCAACACGCTGATCATGTCGGTGCTGGCGATGGGGCTCGGCGTACTGTTTGGCGTCATCACCGCCATCATGTACATGTCGCCGAATCCGGTGCTGCACTACATCGCCGTGGGCTACGCGTGGATTTTTCGCGGCACGCCGCTGATTCTGCAGCTGCTGCTGTGGTTTAACCTCGCGCTGGTGTTTCCCACCATCAGCATTCCCGGCGTGTTCAGCGTGCAAACCGTCACCATCATGACGCCGTTTCTCGCCGCGCTGCTCGGTTTGAGCATCAATCAGGGCGCGTACACCTCGGAAGTGGTGCGCGCGGGCCTGCTGTCGGTGGATACCGGGCAATACGAAGCGGCGAAAGCCATCGGCATGCCGCGTCTGCAGGCGCTGCAGCGCATCATTCTGCCGCAGGCGATGCGCGTGATTCTGCCGCCGGTCGGCAACGAATTTATTAGCATGATCAAAACCACCAGCCTCGCCAGCATGATTCAGTACTCCGAACTGCTCTACAACACGCAAACCATCTACTTCGCCAACGCGCGCGTCATGGAACTACTGTTCGTGGCAGGCATTTGGTACCTGATTGTGGTCACGGTGTTGTCGTTTGGACAGAGCCGACTGGAACGTTATTTCTCACGCGGCCATCGTCAGCGTCAGTAATCAGGAGCCCAACATGAGAAACATCGTGCGCGCCGTTAAGGTGAACAAATATTTCGACCAGTTCCACGCCCTGAAGGATGTCAGCCTCGAAGTGAACTACGGCGAGGTGATGTGCATCCTCGGCCCATCCGGTTCCGGCAAAAGCACCTTTTTGCGCTGCATTAACCAGCTGGAGAAGGTCGATAAAGGCGGAATTTGGGTCGACAACGAGCTGGCGGGCTATCGCATCGCCGGTAACAAGCTGCATGCGCTAAGCGACAAGCAGATTGCGCGCCAGCGCCTGCAAACCGGCATGGTATTCCAGCGTTTTAACCTGTTCCCACACAAAACCGCGCTGGAGAACATCATCGAAGGGCCGTGTCGCGTGCTGCTGCGCCCAAGGCGCGAAGCCAGCGAAGAGGCGATGGCGCTGCTCGATCGCGTTGGTCTGGCGCACAAAGCGCACGACTATCCGCAGTCGCTCTCCGGCGGCCAGCAGCAGCGCGTGGCGATTGCTCGTGCGCTGGCGATGAAACCCAAACAGATGCTGTTTGACGAACCCACCTCGGCGCTGGATCCGGAGATGGTGGGCGAAGTGCTGGCGGTGATGCGTCAGCTGGCAAAAGAGGGCACCACCATGCTGGTGGTCACCCACGAAATGGGCTTTGCCCGTGAGGTGGCCAATCAGGTGGTGTTTATGGACGAGGGACGGATTATCGAGCAGGGCGCACCGGAAGACATTCTGCTGAACCCGCAAAATCCACGGATGAAAAACTTTATTAACGCGATTCTTCTTTAAACATTACCGGGGTGAATATGAAAAAGCTGTTATTGAGTGCCATCAGTGCCGCCGTATTGCTGCAATCCTCTGCCTGGGCAGACATCGCCGTACCCGCGGCGATCAAAGAGAAAGGGCTGACGGTAGCGATCATGCCGAACTATCCGCCAATGGATTTTAAAGATCCGGCGACCAACCAGCTGACCGGCGTGGATTACGACCTCGGCCAGGCGATTGGTGAAAAACTCGGCGTGAAGATCAACTGGCAGGAGATCGCCTTCGAACAGATGGTGAACGCGGTGGTGACCAGGCGCGTCGATCTGGTGATGTCTGGCATGACGGACACCAAAGAGCGTCAGCAGGTGGTGAACTTTATCGATTACTTCAAAACCGGCCCGCAGTTCTACACCCAATCCGCGCGCAGCGACATCAACAGCGCGATGGATCTGTGCGGTAAGAAAGTCGGTACCAGCCGTCGCACCACCTTCCCGCAGGAGATTGCCAACTGGTCAAAAGCGCACTGTGAAGCGGCCGGTAAGCCGGCGATCATTGTGGTAGGTGCTGAAGGCACCGCCGATGCGCGCACCCAGCTGCGTCAGAACCGTCTGGATGGCGTGGTGCAGGGCAGTGAAACGCTGCCGTACATCATGGATCTGGAAAAGGGCAAATATAAGGCGCTGGATAAAGCCTTCTCCTTCCAGTACACCGGCATGGCGATTGGTAAAGATGCGGGCGAGCTGACCACCGCGATTCAGGCGGCGATCGACGCGATGATTGCTGATGGCTCTTACCAGAAAATCCTCGGCAAATGGGGTCTGGCAGACAACGGCGTGGCGAAGGCGACCGTCAACCAGGGCTAAGGAGCGCGCAGATGCAACAACCGGGCGCAGTGCGCTGGCCGCAGGGTAAACGCGGCTGTATGGCGCTGGCGTTTGACCTCGACGGTCCCACCGGCGATGCCATGCTGAATGGCAGCCTGTGGTCAACGCCAGAATATTTTACCTTTGGGGCTTACGGGCCGTACCGCGCGCTCGGGCGTCTGCTTGACCTGCTGCGCGCCTTCCACCTTCCCGCCACCTTCTTTGTGCCGGCGTGGGTGGTGGAGCAGTGGCCGCAGCAGTGTCAGGCGATTATCGAACAGGGCCACGAAGTGGCCTATCACGGCTATCGCCACGAATCCTTTTGGGCGATTTCACCGGATGAACAGCGCGCAGTCATGGCGAAATCCGCTGAAGTCTTTCACCAGCATCTGGGCATCACCGCCTGCGGTTTTCGTACGCCGTCGGGCGACTGGCATGCGGAAACGCCACAAATCCTGCGTGACGCGGGCGTGATCTACTCCAGCAGCATGCGCGGCGACGATCGCCCCTACAGCATTCCGGTGGCGGGCCATACGCCGCTGGTGGAGATCCCCGGTAAGTGGGAGATGGATAATTACGCCTCGCTGGCCTACACGCGCCAGCCCGACTTCCCCAAAGGCGGCGACCGCATCGCCAGCTATGCGCACACGCGTGATAACTGGCAGCGCGAGTTCGATGGCGCGATGGATGAAGGCTTGTGCCTCACCACGCTGTTCCACCCGAAAATCTCCGGCCAGCCGGGACGCTTGCTGCTGCTGGAACAGCTGTTTGCACATATGACGGCGCGCGATGACGTTTGGTTTGCGCGCTGCGACGCGGTGGCGCAGTGGTATTTGCAGGAGCAACAGCATGACTGAACCTTCACGCTGGCCGCTGGGTTTCCAGTCGGCGGCGATCCTCACCATCGATTTCAACGATATTCACGGCATTCTCACTCAGGCTCCGGCAGTGGCGGGGCGCGATAAAACGCTGTCGGTGTGGCGCTACGGCACACTGCGCGGCGTCGATCGCCTGCTGGCGCTGCTGGCAGAAAAGCAGCTCAAAGCCAGCTGGTGTATGCCCGCGATTGTCGCCGAACAGCAGCCGGAACTGGTGCAGCGCATCGTGACCGGCGGCCATGAAATCGCCTGCAGCGGCGATAGCCACGAAGATTTCTCGCTGTTGACGCTGGAGCAGCAGATCGCCAGCGTGACGCGCGGCTGCGACAAGCTGGCGCAGATAACCGGACGCAAAATCACGGGGTTCCGCACGCCCGCCGGGCAGTGGAAACCGGGACTGGCGCAGGCGTTGATCGCACGCGGCATTCAATGGTCATCGAGCTGGCGCGGCGACGATATGCCGTATTTCCATCCCGGTACGCGTTTGGTGGAATTGCCGATGCACTACACGCTGGAAGATGAGCCGTACTTCGCCTTTAACCTCAGCCCGGCTATTCCGCCGGGACAATCGCGCATCGCGCCGTATGGCGAAACCCTGGCGAATATGACGCAGGATTTCCACGGCTTCCACCGCTTTGGCCTGTGCTACTTGCTGCGCCTGCATCCGGAAATCATCGGCACCGCCGGACGTATTGGCCTGCTGCGGGCGCTGCTCGACATGCTGCAACAGCACAATGTGTGGATTGCCACCGCTGAGCAGGCGGCGGCGCACTGGCAGACGCAGCCGGATAACGATGTCTGCCATCCGGCGGAGGTGTTTACCCGCATCACTGGAGGTGCGCATGGCGAACTCGCTTGATCAACTGGCGGCCTTTATCGCCGGGACGCGTTTTGCACAACTGCCTGAACCGCTGGTGGAGCAGGCGAAACGCCATCTGCTCGATACGCTCGGTGCTTCGCTGGCGGGCTGCGACAGCCCGATCTGGCGCGAGTGTCTGGCGCTGGTGCAGGCCGAAGGTGGCCGCGAACAGGCGCAGATTTGGGGTAGCGCGCAGCAGGCCAGTCCGCGTCAGGCGGCGTGGCTGAACGGTGTGGCGGCGCACATGTATGAACTCGACGATACCGGCGGCTGCGATCACTCCGGTGCGGTGGTGATCCCGGCGCTGCTGGCGGCTTTGCCGCTGGCGACGCAGCCGGTGGACGGGCAAGCGCTGCTGGTGGCGATGGTGATCGGCTATGACGTCGGCCGCCGCGTGTTAGAAGCCTGCGGCGGTTACTCGGCGCACAACGGCGCAGGCTGGCACTCTACCGCCAGCTGCGGGGTGTTTGGTGCGGTGGCGGCGGTGTGTTCGCTGCTGCAGCTCGACCGCGCGCAGTGTGCGTCTGCGCTGGGCATTGCCGCCAGCTTCAGCGGCGGTTTGTGGGGCTTTATTCACGACGGATCGCACACCAAAAAACTGCATGCCGCGCGCGCAGCAGAAGGCGGCGTGCAGGCCGCGCTGCTGGCACAAAGCGGTATCAACGGCCCTTCAGCGGTGTTTGAACCGCGCTGGGGCGGCTTCCTGCAAACCTTAGCGGCTGAAACCCAGCAGCCGCAGGCCTTGACGGCCGATCTCGGTGAGGTATGGAAACTGGCGCGCTGCTCAATCAAACCCTACGCTTCGTGCCGTGGCACCCACGCGGCTATTGATGCGCTGGGAATCCTGCTGCAACAGCATGATGTGCGGGTAGAGCAGATTGCGCGCATCGTGGTGGGCGTTAATCCGTTCCTGCTGGAGATGTGCGGCGGACGCGAGTTACACAGCCTGGCGGCGGCGCAGATGAGCCTGCCGTATGCGCTGGCGGCGCGCGCGCTGTACGGCTCGGCGGAGCTGGCCAGTTATGACGACGCCAAACGCCTGCATCCCGATGTGGAAGCGTTGCTGGCACGTATTGAGCTGGTGATCGATGAGCAGCAGAGCCGCGACGACGAGCCGTGGGTGCGGCTGGAAACCGGGCAGGGCGCGCAGTGGCAGCAGCATGTGCCGGTGCCGTCAGGCGCGCCAACCAATCCGCTCACGCTGGATGCCTTGCTGGCGAAATACCGCAGTTTGGCCGCGCGCGTATTGCCGCTGGAGCAGGTCGAACGGCTCGAGGCGGTGTGTCTGGAGCTGGATGAAGTGGCGGATGTGCGGGAAGTGGTGGGGTTGTTGGGGATTGGGTGATTTTCCCCTTTTGGCGTGTGCTCGCTGTCCCCCATCCCGGCCTTCCCCCATTAATGGGGGAAGGAGACGCTGCCACATGCAGCTTCAGAACGAATATGTGGCAGCATCTTCCTCCCCCATTTATGGGGGAGGACCGAGGAGGGGGACAGCGAGCACATTCAAACCACAGCGAGCACATTCAAACCACAGCGTGCACATTCAAACCACAGCGTGCACATTCAAACCACAGCGAGCACATTCAAGCCACAGCGAGCACAAACTAAACCCTGCCCGCTAACCCCTCAATCCGCGCTATCGCTGCCAGCAAGCGCGCTTCGGTCACTGCTTCGGCCATGTTCTCCATATCCGGCGCATGCACCGATTCGCGCACAATCAGTGCCAGCTCACTTTCATCCAGCGCGGCAATCTCGCTCAGCGTCAGCGGCACGCCGCAATCGCGCGCCAGGCGCATCTCATCCAGCACTTCCTCATCGGTGCGGTTCTCCAGCGCCAGCAAACAGAGGTTGCCAAAGCCGACCAGCAAGCCGTGCCCAAACTCGCGGGTTTTATCGCAGAAGGTAAAGCCTTCATAAATCGCATGCGAAGCCGCCGCGTGTGCGCCATTGCTCATTAGCGAGGTTAATCCTGCCCAGGTGAAGATCGCATCCAGCACCTGATCGAGCGACGCGCTGCTCTCACCACGCAGCACTGCGGCATAGGCTGCCGGTCCATGTTCACCAATCACGTCATAACAGATCTGGCTGTGCGCCAGTGACGAGAGCGCATTGCCCTCGCGTGCCGGATGACGTGCGCTGACCGCGCGGAACTCGTACCACTTCGCCAGCGTATCGCCCAGCCCGGCGGCCAGCCAGCGGGCGGGCGCTTTAGCCAGCAGCTCGCTGTCAATGATCACCGCCGCCGGTGCCTGCGGCAGCGGGAAGATGTCGAAGAAATTGCCGTTATCGTCATAGCGAATACTCAGCGGCGTCACCGCGGAACAGGTGGCGGCGATGGTTGGCAGCGTGATCACCGGCACGCCGAGCTGGGCGCCTACCGCTTTCACCGTATCCAGCGATTTACCGCCGCCCACGCCAATCAGCACCTCGGCGTGCAGCTCGCTGGCCATCGCCGCCAGACGGTTGATCTGATTGATCGAGGTTTCACCGCCAAACCACTCTTGAGCTAACAGCGTGACATTGGCCGCCAGCAGCTGCGCGCGAACCTGCGCTTCTACTGCCTGCAACGCCTGATGGCCGCCAATCAGCAGCGCACGCTGTCCCAGTCCGGCGCAGATCGCGCCTAATTGGTTGATCACGCCCGCACCGCGCAGCACGCGCGCCGGGAAAACCAGATTCTGTTGTGTCATCACTTGTTCTCTGTGTAACGGACGCCGGGCAACACGCACAGCATCTCATAAAGGATATTGGCCGCCAGCTGCGAGGTCATACCGCTGATGTCGTACGGCGGCGAGACTTCCACCAGATCGCCGCCCACCAGATTGAGTCCACGACAGCCGCGCACGATCTCCAGCCCTTGCATCGAGGTTAAACCGCCCACTTCCGGCGTGCCGGTGCCGGGTGCCCACGCGGGATCGAAACTGTCGATGTCGTAAGAGAGATACACCGGGCCGTCGCCGATACGCGCGCGCACCTCGGCCATCAGCGGCGTCATGGAGCGATACCAGCACTGCTCGGCGGGCACCAGATGGAAGCCCTGATCGACGCCCCACTGAAAATCATCGGCGGCATAGCCTTGCGCACGTTGCCCGATCTGCACCACGCGCTGGCAGTCGAGCAGGCCCTCTTCCACCGCGCGGCGGAACGTGGTGCCATGCGCGATCTTCTCGCCAAACATCTCGTCGTTGGTGTCGGTGTGGGCATCAATGTGAATCAGCCCCATCGGCCCATGCTTCTTCGCCAGCGCGCGCAAAATCGGCAACGTCAGCGTGTGATCGCCGCCCAGCGTTAACGGGATAATCGGCCAGTTATTCAGCTCGGTATAATAGTTTTCAATGATATCGACTGATTTCAGCAGGCTGTAAGTGTTGATCGGCACATCACCGAGATCGCCGACGCGCAGCGAATCAAAGGGCGCGGCGCCGGTGGCCATGTTGTAGGGTCGGAGCATGACTGAATCGGCGCGGATGGCGCGTGGGCCATAGCGCGTACCGCTGCGCTGCGAGGTGCCGATATCCAGCGGAATGCCGACGAACGCCACATCCAAATCGGCCGGTGATTCAGCGGCGGGTAAACGCATCATGGTGCCGCGTCCGGCGAAACGGGGCATTTCGTTGCCGCCTTGCGGCTGGGGGAAATCGGTCATCACGCACTCCTTCAGTCAGGTAAAACCCATCATTACCCAGCCCGCGCGCCGGAAAAATCCTTGACAGCCGATAATCACTTCAGAGATTACTTAACTTTAGTCAGCAATCTCTGAAGGAAAATCGGTGCAGACGCTTCCCAATCTTAAACTGCTGCAGGTGTTCGCCAGCGTGGTGGAAAATCAGGGCTATTCGCGCGCGCAGCAGGCGCTGAACATGACCACGCCGGCCATCAGCGCCTACATGAGCGAGCTCGAGAGCCAGCTCGGTTTTATCCTCTGTCAGCGCGGGCGCGGCGGCTTTACCCTGACCAGCAAAGGCGAGCAGTTTTATCGCTACTGTCAGGAGATGCTGGCGACGCTGGCGGGTTGGCAGGAGCAGGTTGAGACGCTGAAAAGCGCGCAAGGCGGCACTTTCTCGCTTGGCGTGGTGGACGCCACCGTCACCGATAGCACGCTGGATCTGCCTGCCGCTATCGCCCGCTTTAACCAGCGCTTTCCGGCGGTGTTCTTTAATCTGAGCGTGCGCGATCCCAATGAGTTGCAGCAGCAGTTGCTGGAGGATCGGCTCGATTTGGCGATTGGGCACTTTCCGCTGCGCGCCAGCAATCTGGTGACTATTCCGCTTTACGAAGAACAGCATTGGCTCTATTGCAGCCCGCAACATCCGCTGGCTGAGGGCCATCCGGATGTGCGCACCGTGCAGCAAACCGGCATGGTGACGCGGCGTTACTGGAATCAGCAGGAGCTGAACAAGCGCGGCTTCCGCCAGAGCAACGCTTCAGTGGAGAGCATCGAAGCGCAGCTGACGCTGATTCTCTCTGGCCGCTTCATTGGCTATTTGCCCGAACACTACGCGCGCAGCGGGGAACTGCAGGGCACGCTGCGCCGCCTGCTGCCGCACCATTTCCACTTCCGCGCGCCTTTCTCTTTTGCGTTCCGCCGTGGGCGCGCGCGTGAAACCTTAATCCGCGCGATGCGTGAAATTCTGAATCCAGCGCGAAAAAATAGCAGCGAAAGCTGACGCTGCGCCAATACTGTGTAAAAATACAGGCCAATTCAGCAAACAGTAACGAAAATGGCCCTGACAGCAGCGATAAAAAGCCAGATTGCGCAATGGTATAAGGCGCTGCAGCAGCAGGTTCCTGACTTTATCCCGCGCGCGCCGCAGCGCCAGATGATTGCCGAAGTGGCGAAAAGTCTGGCCGGTGACGAAGGTCGTCATCTGGCGATTGAAGCGCCCACCGGCGTCGGCAAAACTCTCTCTTATTTGATTCCCGGCATTGCGGTGAGCCGCGCCGAGGAGAAGCGGCTGGTGATCAGCACCGCCAACGTGGCGTTGCAGGACCAGATCTTCAGCAAGGATCTGCCGCTGCTGAAGAAAATCATCCCCGATCTCACCTTTACCGCCGCCTTTGGCCGTGGACGCTATGTTTGTCCGCGCAACCTTGCGGCGCTTGCGGCGACCGAAGATCAGCAGGGCGATTTGCTGCTCTATCTGGATGAAGAGGCGGTCACCGGCTCGAAAGAGGAGCAGAAATTCTGCGCCAAGCTAGAGAAGCAGCTCAGTAGCTACCGCTGGGATGGCTTGCGCGATCACACCGATGTCAACATCGAGGACAGCTTGTGGCAACGCCTCTCCACCGACAAAGCCAACTGCCTTGGCCATCACTGCCGCTGGTATCGTGAATGCCCGTTCTTTGTCGCGCGTCGCGAAATTGAGCAGGCGGATGTGGTGGTCGCCAACCATGCGTTGGTGATGGCGGCGATGGAGAATGAATCGGTGCTGCCACCGGCGAAAAACCTGATGCTGGTGCTGGACGAAGGCCATCATCTGCCGGAAGTGGCGCGCGATGCGCTGGAGATGAGCGCGGAGATCACGCCCGGCTGGAGCAGTTTGCAGCTCGATCTGTTTGTGCGGCTGGTGGAAACCATCATGGCGCAGTTCCGCCCAAAATCGCCGCCGCCGCTCACCAACCCGGAGCGCCTGAAAGGTCACTGCGATGAAATGCGCGAGCTGCTGCAGATCCTGTGCGATGCGCTCAATCCGCTGCTGCCGGGCCATAATCAGCCGGGCGAGTTCCGCTTTGTACTGGGTGAATTGCCGGAAGAGCTGTTGAGCCTGTGCGCGCGGCTGTTCAAGCTGAGTGACGCGCTGCGCGGCTTAAGCGAAGGCCTGCTCAACGAGTTGGGCGAGCAAACCGGGAAAGCCGATATCATGCGGCTGCATAAAGCTATCATTCAGCTCAATCGCCACTTCGGCTGGTTCGAGTCGATTAGCAAATTGTGGCGGCTGGCGGCGATGGAGAAAGCTTCCAATGCGCCGGTGTCGAAGTGGATTACGCGTGAGATTCGTGAAGGCCAGGCGCATCTGCTGTTCCACTGCGCGGGCATTCGCGTGAGCGATCAGCTGGAAAAAATCCTGTGGCGCAAAATCCCGCATGTGGTGGTGACGTCAGCCACCTTGCGATCGCTCAACAGCTTCAACCGTTTGCAGGAGATGTCCGGCCTGAGCGAGAAAGCCGGCGACCGCTTTGTGGCGTTGGATTCACCGTTTAACCATATCGACCAGGGCAAGCTGGTGATTCCGCAGATGCAGTTTGAGCCGCAGATGGCGCAGGAAGCGGAGCACATTGCCGAGATGGCGCGCTTTTTCCGCCAGCAGATCGCCGAAGAGAAGCACAAAGGGGTGCTGGTGCTGTTCGCCAGCGGCCGCGCGATGCAGCAGTTTGTCGCACATATTCCTGATCTGCGCCTGTCGATGCTGGTGCAGGGCGATCAGCCGCGTTCGCGCCTGGTGGCGTTGCATCGGGAACGCGTCGAAGCCGGTAAAATCAGTATTCTGGTCGGGCTGCAATCGTTCGCCGAAGGGCTGGATTTGAAAGGCGATCTGCTGTCGCAGGTGCATATCCATAAAATCGCTTTTCCACCGGTGGACAGTCCGGTAATTTTGACCGAGGGCGAATGGCTGAAGAGCCTGAAACGCTATCCGTTCGAAGTGCAGAGCTTGCCGAGCGCCTCCTTTACCTTGATTCAGCAGGTAGGACGTTTGATTCGCAGCCACAGCTGCTTTGGCGAAATCGTGATTTACGATCGCCGCCTGCTCAACAAAGCCTATGGCAGCCGACTGCTGGCCGCGCTACCGGTGTTCCCGATTGAGCAACCGCCGATGCCGGAAGCCAGCAGTGACAAGACGAAAAAACGTCGCAGTAAGAAAATCTAACGATCAATTTTGGCAGCCGCACGGCGGCGCGCCCTGGAAGCGGGAATGCCTGATGGAACTGAATAAAATTATTAAAGAGATTGGGCGCGGTAAAAATCACGCGCGCGATATCGATTTCGCCACCGCGCAGGCGCTCTACAGCGCGATGCTGGCCGGTGACGTGCCGGAGCTGGAGCTGGGTGGCGTGCTGATTGCGCTGCGCATCAAGGGCGAAGGCGAAGAGGAGATGCGCGGTTTTTATCACGCGATGCAGCAGCAGATGATGCCGTTGCAGGCACCCGCTAACCGTCCGATGCCGATTGTCATTCCCAGTTACAACGGCGCGCGCCGTCAGGGCAATCTGACGCCGCTGCTGGCGCTGCTGCTGGTGAAGCTGGGCTTTCCGGTGCTGCTGCACGGCGTCAGCGACGATCCTACGCGCATCACCACCGAAGCGGTGCTGGCAGCGCTGGACATCGCGCCTGTCACCTCCGCCGCACAGGCGCAGGCGAAGCTGGATAACGGCGAACTGGCGTTTATCACCATCGACCATCTGTGTGCGCCAATGGCGCAACAGCTGTCGCTGCGCTGGCGCATGGGCGTGCGTAACAGTGCGCATACGCTGGCGAAACTGGCGACGCCGTTTGCCGAACGTGCTGCGCTGCGCCTGGCCAGCGTCTCGCATCCGGAATATGTGCCGCGCGTGGGGAAATTCTTCCAGGATATTGATGCACCGGCGATTCTGCTCAACGGTACCGAAGGCGAGGTGTATGCCAATCCGCAGCGCTGCCCGGCGATTAACTACATTCGTGGCGCGGGTGCAGAAGCGGAAGTGTGGGTTGAGCGCCAGCCGGAAGTCAGTGTGGAACTGCCGGAAAGCAAAAGCGCACAGGACACCGCCGCGTGGATCAATCAGGTATTAGCCGGGGAACGCGCGGTGCCGCAGGCGCTGCGTTTGCAGCTGGCGTGTTGTTTGATGGCGACCGGTGAATCGGCTAGCCTGGCGGATGCAGAAGTGAAGTTACAGCTGGCGGGGATGTGAAGAATAAAGCCATTGAATTAAGCGCCTCATTTACAGCGCACACAAGCTGTAGCGGCGCGATTAATCGCGCTGTTCAATGGCGGCAATGTCGCCATCCCGCGATTGCGCAATAAATTGCGCCGCGACGGCACGAGCAAGCATCCGCCATTGCTGGCGACCGCCCTTACGCTTTCGCCAGCACGCGCTCTACCAACTGCTGCCAGAAGGTAATACCAATCGGCAGCAGCTCATCATTAAAGTCGTAATTGGCGTTATGCAGCGGTGCGGACGGCGTTGCGCCATCGGCACCCAGCCAGAAATAGGCACCGGGGCAGGCTTGCAGCATGCAGGCAAAATCTTCCGAAGCCATTGAAGGGTTCACCTGCCAGTGAACCTGCGCCTCGCCAAGCACATCAACCGCCACCGCACGCACCTGTTCGGCTTGATTTGCATGGTTGGCGGTGACCGGATAACCGGGATACCAGTGAATCTCGCCGCTGACGCCAAACGGGCGCGGCAACGTCGTGACAAAATCCTCAATCAGACCGCGCACGCGATTGCGCACGTCGGTCTGCAAACATCGCACCGTGCCGCGCAACACAATCTGTTCAGGAATGACGTTAATCGCTTCGCCGCCGTGAATCTGCGTCACGCTCACCACCGCCGAAGCCAGTGGCGACAGACGACGCGACGGAATGGTTTGCAGCGCCAGAATCAGTTCGGCGGCGACCACCATTGGATCGGCTCCGCTTTCCGGCATCGCCGCATGGCAGCTTTTACCGTGCAGCGTAATTTCGAACGAGTCGAGTGACGCCATCATCGCATCCGGATTCACCGCCAGCGTGCCCACCGGCATGCCCGGCCAGTTGTGCATGGCGTAAACCGCATCCATCGGGAAGCGCTGGAACAGGCCTTCTTCCACCATTTTGCGCGCGCCACCCAGATTCTCTTCGGCGGGCTGGAAGATGAAGTGAATGGTGCCGCTGAAGTTACGCGTAGCCGCCAGCTGACAAGCCGCCGCCAGCAGAATAGAAGTGTGACCATCATGGCCGCAGGCGTGCATGACGCCGGCTGTTTGCGACTTCCACTGCGGCGCGCCTTTTTCGGTGATCGGCAGCGCATCCATATCGGCGCGCAAACCAATAACCGGTCCGGGACCGTTCTCTAATGTGCCGATTACGCCGGTGCCCGCTAAGCCACGAAACACCTGTAATCCGGCCTCGGTGAGGACCTGTGCGACGAGCTCGCTGGTCTGCTGCTCCTGGTAACCCAGCTCAGGATGTTGGTGTAACTGACGACGCCAGTTGAGGGCGTTTTCCAGCAGTGCAGCAGGCAGGCTCATAAGGTAAGGCTCTCCATTAGCAGCGTGAGCTGCAAAATAATGTATTTACTGTAGTGGCAAGCGTATGGCGGCGTCTATCGCGGAACGGAATAATTTGGCTATAGGGTATAGCGGAATGGAATATAGCAAACGGGCTTGTAAGTTCCTTCCCCCGCTTGCGGGAGAAGGCTGGGATCAGGGGAATGCTGCACAATGTTGAAAGGTGCGCGCTGTCCCTCACCCTAACCCTCTCCCGCAGGCGGGAGAGGGGACTGATTGGAGAACGCTAATTGAAACGTTATTTCTGCATCGGCAGGTTGAGACCGTGCTCCTGCGCGCAGCTTTGCGCTAATTCGTAACCTGCATCCGCGTGACGCATCACGCCGGTGGCCGGATCGTTCCACAGCACGCGGCCCAGACGCGCATCGGCTTCTTTGCTGCCGTCACACACAATCACCACGCCGGAGTGCTGTGAAAAGCCCATGCCGACGCCGCCGCCATGATGCAGACTCACCCAGGTCGCGCCGCCTGCAGTGTTCAGCAGGGCATTGAGCAGCGGCCAATCGGATACCGCATCCGAGCCGTCTTTCATCGCTTCGGTTTCACGGTTCGGTGACGCCACGGAACCGCAATCCAGATGGTCGCGACCGATGACGATCGGCGCTTTCAGCTCGCCGTTACGCACCATTTCGTTGAACGCCAGCGCCGCTTTGTGGCGCTCGCCGAGACCCAGCCAGCAGATACGCGCCGGTAAGCCCTGGAAGGCGATACGCTCCTGCGCCATGTCGAGCCAGCGGTGCAGATTCTGGTGATCCGGGAACAGCTCTTTCAGCTTGGCATCGGTTTTGTAGATATCTTCCGCATCACCTGACAGCGCCACCCAACGGAAAGGGCCTTTGCCTTCGCAGAACAGCGGGCGAATATAGGCCGGCACAAAACCCGGGAAATCGAAGGCGTTTTTCACGCCCTCATCCAGCGCCACCTGACGGATGTTATTGCCGTAATCCACGGTCGGGACGCCCATGTGATGGAAATCCAGCATCGCCTGCACATGTACCGCCATTGAGGCGCGCGCGGCTTTCTCCACCGCTTTCGGGTTGCTGACACGCTCGGCTTCCCAGCGCGCCAGATCCCAGCCGACCGGCAGATAACCGTTAATCGGATCGTGTGCTGAGGTCTGATCGGTGACGATGTCCGGCTTCATGCCGCCCGCTTTGGCACGTTTCACCAGCTCCGGCACGATTTCAGCGGCGTTGCCCAGCAGACCAACAGAAATGGCACGTTTCTCTTTGTTGGCCTGATCAATCAGCGCCAGTGCTTCGTCCAGCGTATAGGCTTTGTGGTCGACGTAGCGGGTGCGGATACGGAAATCGATACGTGATTCCTGGCACTCAATCGCCAGCACGCTGGCACCGGCCAACACACCCGCCAGCGGTTGTGCGCCGCCCATGCCGCCCAAACCGGCGGTGAGGATCCAGCGGCCGCTGAGATTGCTGTCGTAATGCTGACGACCCGCTTCAGCGAAGGTTTCGAAGGTACCTTGCACGATGCCCTGCGCACCGATGTAGATCCACGAACCGGCGGTCATCTGGCCGTACATCATCAGGCCTTTTTGATCCAGTTCGTGGAAGTGATCCCAATTGGCCCAATGCGGCACCAGATTCGAGTTAGCCAGCAGCACGCGCGGCGCATCGGCATGCGTACGGAACACGCCCACCGGTTTACCGGACTGGATGAGCAGCGTCTCTTCCGGCTGCAGGGCGCGCAGCGAACGCAGGATCTGCTCAAAGCACTCCCAGTTACGCGCGGCTTTACCGATGCCGCCGTACACCACCAGATCTTCCGGGCGTTCTGCCACGTCAGGATCGAGGTTGTTCTGGATCATGCGGTAAGCCGCTTCAATCAACCAGTTGGCGCAGTGCAATTCATTACCGCGCGGCGCACGGATTTCACGGGCTACAGCCTGAGTCAAAGTTTCGCTCATCATCGATTCCTTAATTAACAGTCTTACGCTGGCTTGGAAGCAGCGCGGTAAGAGATTCAGGCCATGCAGGAGCGCTGGCCCACAGACGCATGGATTCGATATCCGGCGCCAGTAAACGGTCGTGATCGAGGAAGGCCACCTTCTCGCGAATGCGGCTCATCTCTTGCTCCAGCGTCGGCGAACTCTGCAGCGGACGATGGAAATCAATGCCTTGTGCCGCAGCCATCGCCTCAATGCCGACCACAGCGGCGGTGTTGAAGCACATGCTGCCGAGGCGGCGGGCCGCGTAGGTCGCCATCGAGACGTGATCTTCCTGGTTAGCGGAGGTTGGCAGGCTGTCAACGCTGCCCGGATGCGCCAGCGATTTGTTCTCAGACGCCAGCGCTGCAGCAGTGACCTGCGCAATCATAAAGCCGGAGTTAACGCCGCCATCATTGACGAGGAACGGCGGTAAACCGGAAAGGCCGGTATCCAGCAGCAGCGCCAGACGACGCTCGGAGATCGCGCCGATTTCGGCAATCGCCAGCGCCAGAATATCAGCGGCGAAGGCCACCGGCTCGGCGTGGAAGTTACCGCCGGAAATCACATCGCCACTGTCGCTGAACACCAGTGGATTATCGGAGGCGGCGTTGGCTTCAATCTGCAACACGCGCGCGGCGTGCGACAGGTTATCGAGGCAGGCGCCCATCACCTGTGGCACGCAGCGAATCGAGTAGGGATCCTGCACGCGGCCGCAGTGGGTGTGTGAGCCGAGGATTTCACTGCCAGCTAATAAAGAGGAGACGGCAGCGGCAACGTTGATCTGTCCCACCTGGCCGCGCGCTTCGTGGATCCGCGCATCGTAAGGTTTCACCGAGCCTTTAATCGCTTCCAGCGACAGTGCGCCGGCCATCAGGCCCGCCGCGAACAGGTTTTCCGCTTCGAACAACCCGCGCAGCGCCAGCGCATTCGAAACCTGCGTGCCGTTGAGCAGCGCCAGACCTTCTTTGGGGCCCAGCACAATCGGCTGCAGGCCAACGCGCGCTAAGCCTTCGGTCGCGGGGATTAACTCGCCATCGACGCGTACCTGACCTTCGCCCAGCAGCATCAGGGAAAGATGTGCCAGCGGGGCCAGATCGCCTGACGCGCCCACCGAACCTTTCTCCGGGATGCACGGCATTACACCGGCGTTGAACAGCGCCAGCAGCGCTTCAATCAGTTCGATACGCACGCCAGAGTGACCGCGCGCCAGGCTGATAATTTTGGTGGCGACCACCAGACGCGCCACGTTGTCCGGCAGCAAATCGCCGAGGCCAACGCTGTGCGACAGCACCAGATTGCGCTGCAGCTCGGCCAGCCGCGCTGAAGGGATCTGCGTCTGCGCCAGCTTGCCGAAACCGGTGTTGATGCCATACACCACTTTGCCGGATGCGACGATGGCATCGACGGTTTCATGGGCACGCGCAATCGCTGCTCGCGCTTCATCGGCCAACGTGAGCGTTACCTTGCTTTGATAGATGGTGCGCAAGGTAGCGAGGTCCACTTCACCGGGAACGAGGCGAATTTCCTGAACCGAACCTGACATAGTCTACTCCTGTCTATACAAGTGATCTGGCATGAATGGGACGCCGATATTTTGCGATGTGGCTGTCCGATTTGCCGTGGATTGCGATGAGTGAAGCATAAGTGTCTAATCTTGTCTATACAAGTAGCAAGCGCTATGCCAGATTGTTCTTGTTCTGTGAAATACGACGCAATGCGCGTTATGCAGTGTAAACGCAGCGGGATTGCACCGGAGCAGGGCGAAAGCTGCACCAATACTGGGCGCCTTGCACAATTAGATGTATATACATTTACGGGCTGAGACAGTAAACTTTGGGCATTATTCTTTATAGGAACAGGAAATGGCGGAGCAAACAGTAGTAGCACAGCTGGCTGCGGCGATGGGCGATGAGCCTGCGCCGATTTACCAGCGGGTGAAGCAGGCGATCGTCAGCCAAATCCGCGAAGGTCACTGGAAAGCCAACCAGCGCGTGCCGTCTGAAAGTGAACTGGTGAACGAGCTGGGCGTCAGTCGTATGACCATTAACCGCGCGCTGCGTGAACTCACCAGCGAGGGTTTTCTGGTGCGCATGCAGGGCGTGGGCACCTTTGTCGCGGAGATGAAGGGCTACACCGCGATGCTGGAAGTGCACAACATCGCAGATGAGATCGCGCAGCGTGGCCATCGTCACAGCTGCAAGATTTTGTCGATTGGGCAGATGAAGGCCGATCCGGAACAGGCGGCGGTGCTGGGGTTATCCACCGGGCAAACGCTGTTCCATTCGCTGATTGTGCATTACGAAAACGATCTGCCGGTACAGCTGGAGGATCGCTTGGTCAATCCGCTGGTGGCGCCGGATTATCTCAGCCAGGATTATCATCAGCTGACGCCGTACACCTATTTGATGCGCGTTGCGCCGCTGACCGCCGGTGAGCATATTGTGGAAGCGGTGCTGCCGGATCTGCGTCAGCGTAAGCATCTGGCGCTGGATGAACATGAGCCGTGCCTGCTGATTCGTCGTCAGACGTGGAGCGACAACAAGATTGTGACCTACGCGCGCCTGTTGTATCCGGGATCGCGCTATAAGTTGCTGGGGCGCTTTAGAGGACATGGTTAAGCGTGACAAATAATAGTCTGGCATCCGACGTTTGTGGTGCCAGCTGTAGCTTTTCATCCATCCACCATATCCCCTGATCCACCGCCAGCGTTTCTTCAGCATCAGTTTGCCATGTGCCCGCCAATACCCACGCCACGCCGTTTTCACTGCTGACCGTTTCCTGGGCGATGCTTATCGCAGAACGCCAGCTGTCGCGCCGCGTCATGATATTGAAATCCTGACAGCTGCCAGAAATTTTAGCTTCAATCGCCCATTCACCGGGAAACGCCCACGGCTGCAGCGGGGTTAAGCGCTGCTGAGCCTGTTCACTCTCAAGTAAAACGCTGTCGCCGTGAAGTAAGGTAATCACGCGGTCGATGCCTGGGAAGGGCGAAAACGGCCCGTCGGCGGAGATGGTGGCGATGCTGGCGCGCCAGGCAAACTGCGCGTCGCCCGGCGGATAGCTGACGATTTCTCGTGTTTCACCGCCGCCGTTGCGCCAGCGGCTTACCGGAAGCTGGTCGTAGGCAAAACGGGTGCTCATTGTAATGCCCTCATCGCCCCGGCAAAGTTCGCTGCTGCACGCTCTTCTGCCGCATGATGGCCTTCGCTGATCACCTGCTTGCCCGCCACGAACACGTCGCGGATCTGTTCGCGCTGGCCGCCAAACAGCCAGCGGTTCAACAGCGCTGTGCTGCTAACGCTGCTGAGGAACGCGTCTTCAGCCAGCACCAGCCAGTCAGCACGTTTGCCTATCGCCAGTTCACCTGCCGGCAAACCACACGCCTGCGCGCCGCCCTGTGCGGCTTGTTGCCACAGCAGATCGCCTACGGAAGGTTGATTGGGCAAGGTGATGCGGTTGCGACGACGATCGCGCAGTCGCTGGCCGTACTCCAGCCAGCGCAGCTCTTCCAATGCGCTAAGCGACACGTGGCTGTCGGAGCCAATGCCCCAGCGGCCGCCGCGCGCGATGTACTCCACCGCTGGGAAAATGCCGTCGCCGAGGTTGGCTTCCGTGGTCGGACACAATCCCGCCACCGCGCCGCTTGCCGCCATGCGCTGAATTTCGTCGTCATCAAGATGAGTGGCGTGAATCAAGCACCAGCGCTGATCGACCGCGAAGCGATTGAGCAGCCACGCCACCGGACGCTCACCGCTCCACGCCAGGCTGTCGTTAACCTCTTTCTCCTGCTCGGCGACGTGAATGTGCACCGGCACATCCTGCGGGCAGGCGGCTAATACTTCGTGCATCTGCGCTTCATTTACCGCGCGCAGCGAATGGAAGCAGATGCCATGATTAAGCAGCGGCTTATCCGCGCTCCAGCTCGCCACGCGCTGCTGCTGTTGCAGATAGGCGTCGGTTTGCTGAATGAAACGGCGCTGGCCATCGCTGGCCGGCTGCGAACCAAAACCGCTGTAGCTGTAGAGCACCGGCAGCAAGGTTTGGCCGATGCCGGCGGTCTCCGCTGCCGCCATCAGTGCCAGCTGCATGGCATCATCGGCGTAGGGTTTGCCGTGCGCATCGTGGTGCAAATAGTGGAATTCCGCCACCTGGCTGTAGCCGCCTTTCAGCATGTCGATGTAGAGATGCGTGGCGATAGCGCCAACCTGCTCGGGCGACAGGCGCTGCACCATGCGATACATCAAATCGCGCCATGTCCAGAAGCTGTCCTGCGGATCGCCCGCCACTTCAGCCAATCCCGCCATCGCGCGCTGGAAGGCGTGTGAATGCAGATTCGCTATCCCCGGAATCACCGGTCCGGCAAGACGCGTGGCATCGCCGGGCTCGCTGTTGGGCGCGAGTTGGGTGATCTGTCCGGCTGCGTTGGTGGTAATCAGCACGCGCTCATGCCAGCCGTCGGCCAGCAGTGCGCGTGGGGCAAAATAGGTTGTCATGGTTGATCCTGCATGGCGGAAAGTTGTATATACATATACATACTTTGAAGCGCAGTGTAAATCGCCGAACGCGAAGGGGAGTGGGATGGCAGAAACAGAGCAGATCGACAGCCTGTGGCTGGGGGCCGACATCGTTACGATGCGTGACGGGCACTACAATCTGATTGCCGACGGTGCGCTGGCGGTCGATCAGGGAAAACTGATTTGGGTGGGGCCACGCAGTGAATGCCCGGCTTTTGCCGCGCGTGAACAGCACCAATTTTCCGGCGGCATCATCACGCCCGGTTTGGTGGATTGCCATACGCATCTGGTGTTTGGCGGCGATCGCAGCCAGGAGTTTGAGCAGCGCCTTAATGGTGTGAGCTATGCAGAAATCGCTGCACAGGGCGGCGGCATTCTCTCCACGGTGCGCGCCACCCGCGCGGCCTCGCAGCAAGAGCTGGTGGCAAGTGCGCGCTGGCGGCTGGATCGTCTGCTGGCGGAAGGCGTCACCACGGTAGAGATCAAATCCGGTTACGGTCTCGATGAAGCCAGCGAACTGACCATGCTGCGCGCCATTCGTGAGTTGGCGGAAACGGTGCCTGCCGATGTGCAGGCCACTTGCTTAGCCGCGCACGGTTTCCCGCCGGAGTTTAAAGACAATCCGCAAGGCTGGATCGATATCATCTGCCAGCGCCTGTTACCGCAGGTGAAAGCAGAAGGGTTGGCGGATGCGGTGGATGCGTTTTGCGAGCATTTGGCCTTTTCTCCTGAGCAAGTTCGCACGGTCTTTGATGCCGCCAAAGCATTGGGCATGCCGGTGAAACTCCACGCCGAGCAGCTTTCGGCGCTGGGCGGCGCGGCGCTGGCGGCCAGTTACGGTGCGCTCTCCGCCGATCATCTGGAGTACGCCACCGCAGCGGATGCGCAAGCGATGGCGCAGCACGGCACCGTGGCGGTGTTGCTGCCGGGCGCGTTTTATCTGTTGCGTGAAACCCAGCGTCCGCCGGTTGCACTGTTCCGTGAACACGGCGTACCGATGGCGCTGGCCAGCGATGCCAATCCGGGCACCTCACCGGCGCTTTCGCTGCGACTGATGTTGAACATGGGCTGCACGCTGTTTGGTTTGACGCCGGAAGAGGCGTTAGCGGGCGTGACCTTGTGGGGCGCCAAAGCGCTGGGATTACAGCACTCGCACGGTTCGCTGGAAGCGGGCAAGGTGGCGAATTTTGTTCACTGGCCGCTGGCGCGTCCGGCTGAGCTGGTTTACTGGCTGGGCGGCGAATTGCCGTGCCAGGTTATTTATCGTGGAGAAGCGCAATGACACCTTTTCATTTCACCGCCGGTAAGATTCCGCTGCTGGTCAGCATTCCTCACGCCGGCACGCAGTTAACGCCGGAAGTGGACGCCGGCCTGAGCGACGCAGCGCGCGGCCTGCCGGATACCGATTGGCACTTGCCGCTGCTGTACGATTTTGTGCGCGATCTCGGCGCCAGCGTGTTAATTGGTCACTATTCACGTTTTGTCATTGACCTTAATCGCCCGGCGGATAATCAGCCGCTCTACACCACGGCGACCACCGGCTTGTATCCGGAAACTTTGTTCGACGGCAGCCCCACCTTTGCACCGGGTAAAACGCCGAGCGCCGAGGTACGCCAGGGTTATCTGGACACGATTTGGCAGCCTTATCATCAACAGCTGCAGCAGGAGCTGGCACGCCTGAAAGCTGAACATGGTTACGCGCTGCTGTTTGATGCGCACTCGATCGCCTCGGTGATCCCGCGGCTGTTTGAGGGGCGTTTACCGGATCTCAACATCGGTACCAATGATGGCGCCAGCTGTTCAACGGCGGTGATCAACGCGATCAAACAGGTGTGTAATGCGCAAAACGATTACAGCTGGATCGCGAACGGACGCTTTAAAGGCGGCTATATTACCCGCGCCTACGGCCAGCCGGATCAAGGCGTGCAGGCGGTGCAGCTGGAGCTGGCGCAGCTCAATTATATGGATGAAACTCCGCCGTTTGCCTGGCAGCAGGATCGCGCAGCGCAGCTGCAGAAGGTGCTGATACCGCTGATGCAGGCGTTTTTAGACGCCGGTAAACCTAAGTAAATCCCCGCACCTATTCGTAGCGGCGCAATTTATTGCACGTTATTCAGATTGGCAATGTGGTCGCCATTCATACGCGCGATTAATCGCGCCGCTACGATTCATGTTCCTGCACCACCACAATGCACACCTTGCCTCCTCGCGGTGCAATATTACGTCCATCGCGTGACCATCTCCCTGAATTTGCGGCTTTGCCGATTTGGCATAGTGCTTGCTAGGTTGTATGTACAAGTAAAGACCGCGCAGCGATTATGAATTTTTATACTGGCTGGCTCACAAAAAGCTTATGCCGACAATGATCTGCCGCACGCTAACTTGTATATACATGAAAGGTCATCTGCAAATATTGCACAAGCAGAGACTGCCAAATTCGATTAATAGCCAGGAGAAGCCGCATGACGCACCGCGCCCCGATTCGCCGTTTTTGCCTCACGACCCTGTTTGCCAGCCTGATGATCAGCGGCATTGCCGTCCAGGCGAAAGAGTGGAAATCGATCACCATCGCTACCGAAGGCAGCTATGAACCCTGGAACCTGACGCTGCCGGGCGGCAAGTTGGGCGGCTTTGAACCGGAACTGATGGAAGACCTGTGCAAGCGCATGGGCATTCAGTGCAAGCTGGTGGTGCAGAACTGGGACGGCATGATCGCCGGCCTCAACGCCGGAAAATATGACGTGATCATGGATGCGATTGTCATCACGCCAGAGCGCAAAAAAGTGGTTAACTTCACCACGCCATACGCTTCAACGCCCGCCACCTTTATTACCACTAAAGACAATCCGCTGCTGCCGGCCGATCACAACATCATCAAGCTGCATGACGACGAGAAAGCGATCAACGCGGCAATTGCCCCACTGAAAGCGGCGCTGAAGGGCAAAACCATTGGTATCGCCTCCGGCACGGTTTACACGCCCTTTATCGACAAGTACTTCAAAGGCGATACCGAGGTACGCGAATACACCTCTTCGGCGGATGCGATGCTCGATCTGCAATCCGGTCGTATCGATGCGGTGTTCGATGACGTGACCTTTGCGCAATCGATGCTGGCGCGCAAAGAGAACAACAATCTGGTCTTCAGCGGCCCACAGCTCGGCGGTCCAATTTGGGGCGAGGGCGAAGCAATGGGCGTGCGCATGGCGGATAACGATCTGAAAGCCAGGCTGGATGAGGCGATCCATGCCGCGCTGGCTGACGGCACGGTGAAAAAGCTCAGTGAGAAGTGGTTTAAAACTGACGTAACTCCGTAAGTGAGGTGAAAGATGATGAGCCTGCTGAGTTTTGGTGCTGATGGTTGGGGCCGCCTGATCCTGAGCGCCGCCTGTACCACGCTGCTGCTGTCGCTGGTGGCGCTGATGATTGGTGCGGTGGTCGGTTCCGGTGTGGCGGCCGCCAAATTATCGCCTCAGCGCTGGCTGCGCTGGTTGGGTGAAGGCTATTCGGTGGTGTTTCGCGGCATCCCGGAACTGCTGGTGATCTACCTGTTCTATTTTGGTGGATCCGGCCTGATTACGCTGGTTGGGCAGATGTTCGGCGCAGATGGCTTTATCGAAGCGCCGCCGTTCCTGATTGGGGCGCTGGCCATCGGGCTCATCTCGGGTTCGTATCAGGGTGAAGTGTATCGCGCGGCGCGTCTGGCGCTGGCCAAAGGCGAAGTGGAAGCGGCGGTGGCGATTGGCATGCCGCGCTGGCGCATCGCGCAACGCATTCTGCTGCCGCAGGTGGTGCGTTACGCGCTGCCGGGCATGTCGAACGTGTGGCAGATGAGCCTGAAAGACTCGGCGCTGGTGTCGGTCACCGGCATCGTCGAGCTGATGCGCGCCAGCCAGGTTGCGGCGGGATCCACGCGCGATTACTTCACGTTTTATCTGGTTGGCGCTGCCTGTTATCTGGTGCTGACGCTGGTGTCTAATCATGCGTTTCGTCGGGCAGAGTCGCGCCTTGGTCGCGCGTGGCAAAGTCGCACTGCGGCGCAGCATTAAGGAGCAGCAGCATGATCGACTTCGCTTTTCTCTCGTATACCTTCCTCAAACTGAGCGCCGCGCTGCCGGTGACGCTTGGCCTGTTTATCAGCGCCTTTCTCTGCGGCGGCATATTGGCGATTGGCATTTTGTCATTGCGCATGAGCCGCTGGCGGGTGCTGAGCGGCTTCGCACGCGGCTACATTCTGGTGTTTCGCGGCTCGCCGCTGATGATTCAGCTGTTTCTCATCTATTACGGTCTTGGCCAGTTTGGCGTCATCCGCCACAGCTTCGTCTGGCCGTTCCTGCGCGAGCCATTTATCTGCGCGGTACTGGCGCTGTCACTCTGTACGGCAGCTTACACCGCTGAGATTTTGCGTGGAGCGCTGCTCGCCGTGCCGGCTGGACAAGTGGAAGCCGGTCTCGCCTGCGGCATGTCACGCTGGCTGCTGCTGCGCCGCATTATCGCGCCGATCATGCTGCGCTATGCGCTGCCGGCGTATTCCACCGAAGCGATTTTGCTGGTGAAGTCCACCGCACTCGCCAGCCTCGTCACCGTGTGGGACGTGACTGGCGTGGCGCAGCAGATCATTCAGCGTACCTATCGCACCATGGAGGTGTTTGTCTGTGCGGCGGCGATCTACCTGATCCTCAACTTTATTATCGTCCAGCTATACGCGCTGTTAGAGCGCCGTCTGACCCCGGCGCATCGTGTCGCAAAAAAGCCGATGCCCGCCGTTAAACCGCTTGCCGGAGAGTAATATGCATTCCACATCACCCGTTACCTTATCCGCCACTGATATCCATAAATCCTTTGGCGCGATGGAAGTTCTGAAAGGCATTTCGCTACAGGCGCATCAAGGCGATGTCATCTCGATTCTTGGTGCCAGCGGCTCGGGCAAAAGTACCTTGCTGCGCTGCATCAACCTGCTGGAAACGCCGGATGCTGGCGTGGTGAGTGTCGGCGGCGAAACCATTGAGATGAAACGCCATGCGCGCGGCCATCAGCTGGCGGCCAATCCGAAACAGATTGAGCGTTTGCGTTCACGCCTTGGCATGGTGTTCCAGAGCTTTAATCTTTGGTCGCACATGACGGTGCTGCAAAACGTCATTGAAGGGCCGCACTATGTGCTGAAGCGCGACAAGAAAAGCTGCATCGCCCAGGCAGAGCAATTGCTGGATCGCGTTGGCTTACTCAATCGCAAAGATTTCTACCCGGCGCAGCTCTCGGGCGGCCAGCAGCAGCGCGTGGCGATTGCCCGCGCGCTGGCGATGGATCCGGAAGTGATGCTGTTTGATGAACCGACTTCGGCGCTCGATCCAGAACTGGTGGGCGAAGTGCTGAAAGTGATGCGCAGCCTGGCGGAAGAGGGGCGCACCATGCTGGTGGTGACGCACGAAATGGGCTTTGCGCGCAACGTCTCCAACCGCGTGGTGTTTATGCATCAGGGCACCATTGATTGTCAGGGCGCGCCGGAAGAGATGTTTGGCGAGCAGGGATCGCAGCGCTTTAAGCAGTTTATCTCCAGCCATCACGGCGCGGAGCAGCCAGCATGACCATCGTATGGGGCGACAGCTCATTAACCTGGCAAGAGCTGGTGCAGGTGGCGCGGCACAACGCGGAACTCAGTTTGAGCGTCAGCGCCTGGCAGCGCATTGCGCAGGGGCGCGCGATTGTCGATGAGATTGTCGCCAGCGGCCAGATAGCTTACGGCATCAATACCGGCCTCGGCGCGCTGTGCAACATCACGCTGCCGGAAGATCAGCTCAGCCAGCTGTCGCGCAATACGCTGCTGAGTCACGCCTGTGGCGTGGGTCCGCTGCTGACGCGTGAGCAGGCGCGCGCCATTCTGTGCGCGGCGATTGCCAATTACAGCCACGGCAAATCGGGCGTGTCGGTGGCGCTGGTGCAGCATCTGCTGGCGCTGCTCAATCAGCAGATAACGCCGCAGGTGCCGTCGCAGGGTTCAGTCGGCTACCTCAGCCATATGGCGCATATCGGTCTGGCGCTGATTGGTGTCGGCGACGTGGAGTATCAAAACCAGATCATGCCCGCGGCGCAGGCGTTAACGCTGGCGGGATTACAGCCTTATCGTCCGGGGGCCAAAGAGGGTTTGAGCCTGGTCAACGGCACGCCGTGCATGACCGGCTTGTCCTGCCTGGCGCTGGATGATGCGGCGCGTTTGCTGGATTGGGCCGATGTCACCGGTGCGATGAGTTTTGAGGCGCTGCGTGGACAGCGGGTGGCCTTTGATGCCGAAGTGATCGCGCTGAAAGCCAGTCCGGGCATGCAGCTGAGCGGTCAGCGCTTACGCGCATTGCTGAGTGATAGCCCGCTGCTGGCGACCAGCGTTGGCATTCGCACTCAGGATGCGCTCAGCTTGCGATCCATGCCGCAGGTACATGGCGCCAGCCGCGATCAGTTCGATCACGCGGCGCGCCAGATTGAAACCGAACTCAATGCCTGCACCGATAATCCGCTGGTGCTCGGCACGGCGGATAACTGGCGCGTAGTGTCGCAGGCTAACCCGCACGGCGAATCGGTGGCGATGGCGGCGGATCTGCTGGCGATTGCCATGGCGGAAATCGGCAGCATCGCCGAGCGGCGGCTTGATCGTTTGGTTAATCCGCTGGTGAGCGGCTTGCCGGCGTTTCTGGTGGCGCAGCCGGGCGTTAACTCCGGCATGATGATTGCGCAGTATGTGGCGGCGTCACTCTGTGCGGAGAATCGCCAGCTGGCGCAGCCGGCGGTGCTGGATAACTATGTGACCTCGGGTTTGCAGGAGGATCATCTCAGCCTCGGCACCGGCGCGGCGCTGAAGCTGCTGAAGCTGGTGGGCAACGTGTGGCAGATTCTGGCGATCGAGTATCTGCTGGCGGCGCAGGCGCTGGATTTCCACGGCGAAGAGCAGCTGGCGCAGGGAACGGCGCAGGCATTGCGACGCCTGCGCGCGGTGGTTGCCAACTGGCAGGAAGACCGCTGGCTGGCACCGGAGATCGCGCGGGCGGTAGAGGTGTTGAAGAGCGGTTTGTAACATGGTCGCCATTTACGGCGACCTGACCAAGGATCAGCGGCGAGCGTCCGGGCGCACCAAATCGAAACGCAGTTCTTCGCTGATGCCGTAATAGGCCGACGGGCCTCCGGCACGCAGGATCGGCTGTGCTTTGGCCGTTTGATAAATACCCTCTTCCAGCAGGGCTTCATCAATATGAATGGCGACCGCTTCGCCCAGCACCAGCCAGCTATCAATCGGCTGGCCCTGGGCATCCTGCAACTGAATCAACTGCGTCAACTTACACTCAAAATTCACCGGGCTTTCCGCCACCATGCTGACATTGACGTGTGACGCTGCAAGCGGCGTTAATCCCGCCAGCGCAAACTCATCCTGTTCTGACGGCACCGATGCGGAGCTCTCATTCATCGCCTCGGCCAGCGGACGCGTGGCCAGATTCCAGACAAACTCTTTGGTCTCTAAAATATTTTGTACGCTGTCTTTCCAGCCGCTGCTGGCAAAACCAATAATCGGCGGATGATAGTTAAAGCAGTTAAAGAAGCTATAGGGCGCTAAATTGCGTACGCCGCGGGCGCTTTGCGAGCTGACCCAGCCGATTGGTCGAGGGCCGACGATGGCGTTCAACGGATCGTGCGGCAAACCGTGTCCCGCGCGGGGCTGATAAGAGTAACGCTGACGAGTCATAACCATCCTTATAAGAGAACCTGAGTGTGGTGCACTAATCTCATCTAATACGGTGAATTCGATTAAGCGCATTGTGCGATGCCGCTAGCCAGAGTATCTTACGCCCGCGCTATTTTCCGGAGAAACTATGAACAAGCCAGCCGCCACGTCACCTTTCCATCCGCGTAACCGCCACCAGGGCCGTTATGATTTTGCTGCTCTGACCGCAGCCCATCCGCCGCTGGCGGTGAAAGTGCGTCCCAACGGCTACGGCGAGTTGTCGGTGGATTTCGCCGATCCTGAAGCGGTGATGCTGCTGAATCAGGCGCTGCTGAAGCTGTTCTATAACCTCAACTGGCAGCTACCTGCAGGTTATCTGACGCCGCCGGTGCCGGGCCGTGCCGATTACGTGCATGCGCTGGCCGATCTGCTGGCGAGCGACAACGGTGGCGTGGTTCCACGCGATCTGGATGTAATGGACATCGGCTGCGGCGCGAACTGCATCTATCCGCTGATTGGCAACGCCGAATACGGCTGGCGCTTCACCGGCACCGATATCACCGCCGAAGCGATTACCGTGGCCGGGCAGATTGTGGCGAGTAATCCGGGCTTGCAGCGCGGCGTGCGTCTGCGTCGGCAAAAAGAGGCCTCGGCGATTTTCGCCGGCGTGGTGCATAAGAATGAACGCTATCATGCGGTGCTGTGCAATCCGCCTTTCCATTCATCTGCGGAAGAGGCGGCCAGCGTGGGACAGCGCAAAACGCGCAACCTTGGCTTAGGCAAAAATGCGCCGCTTAATTTTGGTGGCCATCACAACGAATTGTGGTGTGACGGCGGCGAGCGCAAGTTTGTTGGTCAAATGATCGCTGAAAGCGTGACGCACTCAGACGCCATTATTTGGTTCACCTCGCTGGTCTCGCGCAAAGAGAATTTACCGGCGCTGCGCGACCAACTGCGCGATCTCGATGCTTATGAAGTGCGCATCATCGAAATGGCGCAAGGGCAGAAGCAGAGCCGCTTTATTGCCTGGACGTTCCAGCCGCCGGTGACGCGCGCCAAACGGCTGAAACGCTAACCTCATTGCGCCGGCGGCAACGCCGGTAAGCTGGCAGCGGAGGGAATATCGCTGCCGGTTTGCATCACTGCTACCGTTTGATGCGGCGCTTTAATGCCGGCCGCATCAAAATGCTTCTTCACCTTATCATCCAGCGCAAAACGTACCGTCCACTGCTTCAGCGGCTGGGTGGTGAATGACACGCGCACGGTAAAGGATTGGTTGGTTAATCCCACTAATCCGGCAAAACTCGGCTCGCCAATCACCATGCCGCGAATCTCCGGGTTCTCCAGCAGCTCTTTCACCGCGCCCTGCAGCGTTTGGTTAACGCGTTCGGTATCTTCACTGCGATCCACATCATAGTTCGCCACGAACGAGCCGATGCCACGCACAAAGTTGGCGAAGGTGGTGATCGATGACCACGGAATAATGTGATACGCGCCGGTATCCTGGCGCACGCCCACTGAGCGAATTGACATGCGCTCTACGGTGCCGGTGATCGGGCCAATCGTGACTAGATCACCGGTGTTCATGCCGTTCTCAAACTGGATAAAGATGCCGGTGATGATGTCCTTCACCAGCGTTTGCGAACCGAACGACACCGCCAGACCGAGCGCACCGGCACCGGCCAGCAGCGGCGCAATATTGACGCCCACTTCCGACAGTAAAATCATAATGGTGATGGTGCTTATTACGACCGCCAGCGCGTTACGAAACAGCGTCAGCAGCGTGCGGGTGCGTGCGCTCGGCATGGGGCGGCCATGCGAATCCGAGGCGAGGCGACTTTCGATCAGGCTTGCCAGCAGCGTCCAGCCGACTGCCGACAGCAGCACAATGATCACGATACGAATCAGCACATCCACCATTTTTTGGCCGGCGCCAATAGTGAGCCAGTGCCAGAGATCAAACAGATTCCATGCGTTGAGCAGCAGCAACAGCGTGGCAAACACCGTGACCACGCGCGCCAGTTTCAGCAGCGCTTTCACCCAATCGTTAACGCGCTTTTGCAGCTCGGGATAGTTGCGGCGCATGTCGGGCGACAGCGTGACGGTTTTGCCAATCCAGCGCGTCAGCATGCCGGAAATCAGCGCAGCGATAACCACGATCGCCAGGCTGCGCACCGTGGCGGACATCATAAACTTCAGGCTGTCGCCGGGATTGAAGATCGAGAACAGGAACAGCGCGATAAAGTAGGCGCTGGCCAGCCAGTGCCACACCATGCCAAAGGCGCGGATGAACAGCGCAAAGAAGCTCAAGCTGCGATCGGCAAGACGCGACAGTTCATGATGGATGTTGCTTTTGTTGCGGAAAATCAGCCACAGCGCCCAGCCGGTCATGATCCCCATAATCAGCATGTTGACCAGCGCCGCCACCTGAATATTCACCTGATTGGAGACAATCGGCACCACCACCAGTAAACCGTAACCGATGATGCCGCTTAGCCAGCTCAGACGCGTGTTCCAGTAGCTGGCGCGCGCATCGGTTAAGTGGAAGAAGCGCAGCGTAGGGAAACGCGGGCAGAATATCAGCCGCAGCACCGCTTTAAAGAACTCAATCAGCGCGAAGGCGTTAAGGAAAAGGCCTTGCTGATAGGCGATGGTGCGGTTGTTGTTGTGATAGTTGTCGCTGATGATCTGACCGACAAACAGCGTCAGCGCTAGCAGCACAATATCGAGCACAAAGGCCATCAAGATAGTGGCGGGCAAGTGCAGCCACTTGGTGCGCTCAAGGTTTTGATCGCGTCCCCAGCGGCCCATGCGGCGCCACACCGGCCACATCAGGCGGCGTGTCAGCCAGTAAAATGCAAACACCGCGGCGGAGAGCGCAGCGAAGTATTTCAGCGCGTTGAAGAAGGTTTGCTGGTTAAAGGATTTGTGTGGCGCATTGGTGATGTTGTCATGCAGTTGCACAAACTGCGCGGCCACCGCGCCGCCATATTCACGCGTTACGCTGGTGACGCTCTCCAGTACCGTGAGATCGTCCTGATTGGCCTGCGGCGGCGCCAGCACCGGTTGGTCGCTGGTGGATTGGCTGTTGGCAGCCTGACGTAACTGATCGATCAGTTCCTGGCGCGAGGCGTTGTTATCCAGAATATTCGCCAGCGCGGCATAGGCTGCTTTTTTCTCGTCTAAGCTGGGTTCGTCTTCGGCTTTATTATCCGCTGCCGGGGTTTGCGACTGCTGTGCTGCGACGGCCGCCTGCGGCAGATTAACGGCTTGCGCCGGGGGAATGAGAAACAGAGTGAAAAAACTGAAGAGTAACCACACGGCTGAACGCCATGGTGGGCTGGCAGACGACATCGCTTTTCTCCTTTAGCTTCGCGCAGCGGCACAAGAGAGAAGTATAGTCAGTGATGGAAGGTGAAGATTTTGAAAAGGAAAATTGAATCGTGGTACCTGCCGTAGTGGCGCGATAAATCGCGCCGCTACAAATGCTGCATGTAAAAAACCGCCGCCGAAAATGGGCGACGGTTTAATGGCAGAGCTTAGGATACGTGCTGCAGGAACTCGCGCAGACGGTCGCTCGGCGGGTTGGTGATCAGATCGTCCGGGTTACCATCTTCTGCGATGGTGCCTTTATCGATAAAGATCAGACGCGAAGCCACTTTTTGGGCGAAACCGACTTCGTGCGTCACGATGACCATCGTCATGCCTTCTTCCGCCAGATCCTGCATCACTTTCAGTACTTCGTGACGCAGCTCGGGATCCAGCGCTGAGGTTGGCTCATCAAACAGCATAATCTTCGGCTTCACCGCCAGCGCACGCGCAATCGCCACGCGCTGTTGCTGACCACCGGAAAGCTCAGACGGGAAGTGGTGTGCACGCTCGGCGAGGCCCACTTTACCCAACAGCTCACGCGCCAGCTTATGCGCTTCCTCTTTCTTCGTACCACGCACGCGAATCGGACCAAAGGCGACGTTATCCAGCGCGCTCATCTGTGGGAACAGATGAAACTGCTGGAACACCATGCCCGCTTCCTGACGAATCAGTCGCTCATCCACTTTCGGATCATTGACCTTCATGCCATCGACAACCAACTCGCCGGTGGTGATCTCTTCCAGCTTGTTGATGCAGCGCAGCAGCGTGGATTTACCGGAACCGGAAGGTCCGATAATCACCACCACTTCGCCTTGATTAATCTTCAGGTTGATGTTGTGCAGAACCTGAGTCTGGCCGAAATTCTTCGAGACGTTTTTAAATTCAATCACAGAATTTTCATCCTTTTCTCAATACGGCGCAGCACAAAGCTCAACACCAACGTAATAACCAAATAGATAATGGCAACGGCGCTCCAGATCTCCAGCGCGCGGAAGTTACCGGCAATGATCTCCTGACCCTGACGCGTCAGTTCGGCCACGCCAATCACGATAAACAGCGACGTATCTTTGATGCTGACAATCCACTGATTACCCAGCGGTGGCAGCATACGGCGCAGGGCCAGCGGCATGATCACATAACGCAGGGTCTCGCGGCGCGACAGACCCAGCGCCAGACCCGCTTCACGGAAGCCTTTATTAATCGACAGTACCGCACCGCGCGTGATTTCCGCGATATAAGCGCCGGAGTTGATCATGATGGTGACCACCGCCGCGCTGAACGGATCGATACGCAGATCCGGGAAAGCCATCGGCAGGGCGAAGTAGATAAACATCACCTGAACCACGATTGGCGTGCCGCGAATCAGTTCGATGAAGACTAAGGCGATGTTGTTGGTGATCCAGCCGCCGTAGGCGCGGGCAAAACCGGCAACTAAACCGATAATTAAACCGCCGACCAGGCCGAGGACCGAGATCAGCAGGGTCATTTTGGCGCCTTCGATTAAAATCGGCAGGGCAGGCCAAATGACGCTCCAGTCAAACTCCATGGTGTGACTCCAAAATCTGTTGCGTGGAAATGTAAAAAGCAGGGAGTGTCAGGCTCCCTGCTGGAAAAATCGGCTCAGGCCGCAATTATTTTGGTTCAGTACCGAACCATTTTTTATAGATGGTGTTGTAAGTGCCGTTGTCGCGCAGAGTTTTCAGGGCGCCGTTCACTTTTTCACGCAGGTCGTCGCTGCCTTTCGGGAACGCGATGCCATACTGCTGCGCTTCAATTGACTCGCCTACCGCTTTGAAGCGGCCTTTACCGGCGGTGTTGATGAAGTACAGGATGTTCGGCGTATCGTGCAGCACGGCGTCAGCACGGTTAGTGCCTAACTCCATGTACGCGTTGTCGATGTTAGGGAACTGGCGCAGATCTTTCGATTTGATGTGCGCTTTGGCGTAATCCACCGAACCGGTGCCGCTCTTCACCGCCACCACTTTGCCGTTCAGATCGTCAATGCTCTTAACGTCTTTTTCATTCTCGCGCACCATCACCAGCAGGCCGCTTTTGTAGTAGCCGTCAGAGAACTCGATGGCTTTTTTACGTTCTTCGGTGATGGTGATACCCGCCAGCGCCAGGTCAATGTTTTTGGTTTGCAGCGCAGGAATGATGCCGCTGAAATCCATTGGCTTGAAGGCGTAATCGAGTTTCAGTTCTTTCGCGATGGCATCCCACAGATCGATGTCAAAACCGACGTATTTATCGCCTTGTTTGAACTCAAAGGGAACAAATGCGGTGTCGGTTGCGACGATCAGTTTTTTGTCTGCTGCGGTGGAGGAAAGCGAGAAGGCCAGCGCCAGCGCGGCCACGGAGACTTTAATCAATGACTTCATCATTTTTTTCCTTATTACCCCTCAGGCCTGGTGGCCCGATGTACGGCCTATCATATGAAAAAATTATGCCAACTTTTCATTTTGCTCGAAATCAGTAGTTTTAAGCACTTGCTGACACGATTTTGCGCAGAGGAAAAGTTTTGCACCTTATTGGTGCTTCATTTTGGTGCGTGGTGCTGTTGTGGTGCAGGCACAGTGTGCACCAAGGGCGGGGAGAGCGAAAGAAGGGATTAAGGAAATGTTAACAACGTCAAAAAAAGCACCACAATGTTACAGACGTAAAAAAAGGCGGGATAACCCGCCTTCGTTATAACACTGAAATTTATTCAATATTCGATTCGATAAACCACAGGAATTTATCCAGATCGCGCGATGCCGCAGTGAAGATATCAGCGGTATCTTCATCGCTGACTTCAGTGATAGCTTTACGCGTATCGTTCGCCACAATCGCATAGCGATCGGCCAGCGCTTTCAGGTGATCCTGCACGCTATGAATGTTCAACGGATAGCTTTTCAGTGGTGTTTTATCGTTAACGATCTGAGTGGTACCCAGCGCCACGCCGCCTAACTGAACTACACGTTCAGCGATAGTGTCCTGGTGATCGGTAATGGCGGTACGGAAACCATCCAGCATCTCATGTACGCCAATAAAGTTGGCGCCACGCATGTTCCAGTGCGCCTGCTTGGTGATCAGCGACAGGTCAATAAACTCCACTACCAGACGGTTGAGCACCTCGATGGTCGCTTTTTTATCGCTGTCAGCGACGTCATTACGGGTGTAAATCAGATCAGACGATTTAGTTTTAACCAGTTTTGCGGTACTCATCATTAATGTCCTCTTATTGATGGTTGTCCTAATCAAGCACGGAAATAAGTATAGCAGCAGTTTTTTAACTTGCAGGGTTGATTAAATCAATGACAGGAATAGATAAACCTTAATATTGCTCAGGGATTGTGCATCTTGATGATTATTTCAGTTAAAACAGATGCTTGTGAGGCATGTTAATTATTTATTAAACGTGTTGCAAAATAATAACGGAAAAATCTTAATACCGCGTTAAAAATGATAATGAGAATGCTTCTATATTTAGCCTGCCGCGCAGCAGGCTGAATTATTGAATATTTATTGCGGATGCGTAATGTCGACTTCGCTTATTTTTGCGCTTTTTTGTTTCATGGTGAGCGTTGAACCAGCCGAGGCGATGATGATCGCTAGCAGCGCAATCCACTGCTTCAGCGTCAATAGCTCGCCCAGGAATAATATGCCTGATAACGCCGCCATCGCCGGTTCCAGACTCATTAAGGTACCAAAAATGCGTGCCGGCAGTCGTGTCAGCGCCATCATCTCTAAAGAATAGGGAATGGCGCTGGAGAGCAGGGCGATCAGCAGTGCCAGCGGCAATACTTCCCAATGCCAGATGCCCGGCGCGGCAAAGGTCAGGCCGAGCGGCACAAAAATCACCGAGGCAATTAGCGAACCCATCGCCACCGTCGCCGGACCATGCTCCGCGCCGGCACGCTGTCCTGCAAGGATGTACACCGCCCAGCAGGCACCCGCGCCTACCGCCAGCAACGCACCGAGCGGATCGATATGACTCATCCCTTCACCGATGGGCAACAGGAACCACAAACCCGCCACCGCCAGCAACACCCAAAGAAAATCAAGCGGACGACGCGCGCCGATCAACGCCAAAGTCAGCGGACCCAAAAACTCCAATCCGACGGCAACGCCCAGCGGCACGGTGCGAATCGCTAAATAGAAGAGATAGTTCATGCAGCCCAGCGCTAAGCCGTACATCAGCAGCGGTTTGCGCTGCTCGCGCGTGAAGCGCAAACGCCAGGGTTTAAAGATAATGCAGAGAATCAGGGTGCCAAGACCAAGACGCAGCGCGGTAATGCCGGTGGCGCCAACGGTGGAAAACATCGATTTTGCCAGTGAAGCGCCGCCCTGTAGCGAGAGCATGGCAATCAGCAGCACAGCAATAGGGAACAACACCGGGGCCATATTTTTGGTCGTCAGAGGGGCAGACATCCTGTAATCCATTCCTTTTATTTATTAACAGCAGAGTAACAAGCGCTCAGTGTAATGGAATCTCAGGCAAATAAGGAGACGCGAATCGGGGAAATAAAACGCGCTGACAGGTCAGAATTTGGCCATTTTTAGTGCCATTTCCGTAAAGAAACGTCAGGTTAGTTTAGGAATTTACTTAAAGGCATTTTTTGTGATCGAAATTTATGCTGCAGGAATATGATGCTTTTTATAAGTAAAATGAATGACATAGGAAACTTCATTAACTTTCTGTTACACCAAACAATCTGTTAGACAACAAAATGCGGGCAGAGTTTCTTGCTGTTTTTTGTTATATTTAAAGCGTTGTCAGGAGAGAAGTATATTCACATTTGAGGTGGTTATGAAAAAAATTGCATGTCTTTCAGCATTGGCTTGTGTACTTGCAGTTTCTGCAGGTTCTGCCATGGCACAAAGCACCGTTACCGGTGGTTACGCTCAGAGCGATTATCAAGGCGTTGCTAACAAAGCAAACGGCTTCAACCTGAAATATCGTTACGAAGACGGTACTAACCCACTGGGTTGGATCGGTTCTTTCACCTATACCGAAAAAGATCGTACTGATGCTGGCGCTTATAACAAAGCTCAGTACTACGGCATCACCGGTGGTCCTGCTTACCGTCTGAACGACTGGGCGAGCATCTACGGTGTTGTTGGTGTGGGTTACGGTAAATACCAGCAGAACGACAATTCAGTACGTTCTAAGTCTGATTCAAGCGACTACGGTTTCTCTTACGGTGCGGGCATGCAGTTCAACCCAATCGAAAACATCGCTGTTGACGTGGGTTACGAGCAGAGCCGTATCCGCAACGTTGACGTTGGCACCTGGATTGCTGGCGTAGGTTACAGCTTCTAAGTTCTTGCTTAGACCAGTTGCACAATAAACGGTCCTTCGGGACCGTTTTTTTATGGGCGCGATTAACGATTTACCTGCCGCCAGAAACACAAAGCCCGCTACATGAGCGGGCTTTATTGGAATTTGTATGCGTCGGGAACATTAGCCGCGCCAGATCAGTTTTGGGCACGGACGTTCAACCAGCTGTTTGCCGGTGAGCTTTTCAATCAGCATCAAGCGCAGCGCAAACGGCGAGCGGGTCAACAGGCACAGCAGCGATTTCAGCTCAAAAGCCGATTTGCTTTGTTCAGCCTGGAAACATTTGCCACAGTCGAGGCAGTTTTTCATGGTAGTCATGTTCACCTCCCGAGTGAATGACGACATTTCTTTGTAGCCTTTATAAGCTATTCGCTTACATTATCAACAAAGATAGCACTGGCTATACTCTTTAGCCAACACTATTTAGGAAAAATTTGTGCTTATTTGTGCCTGGTTTACAATGGGCGCAGCCAGCCCGCACCGCAGGTAAAGTGCGGCAGATAATAAAGAGGAAGTTAGATGAGTCGTCGTGCAAAAATCGCCACCAACATGCCCCAGGGCCCGCTAAAAGAGATAGAGGAGCATGTCGAAGGATTTCGTCAGGTGCGCGAGGCGCATCGTCGTGAGCTGATCGATGACTACGTTGAATTAATCTCTGATTTGATTCGTGAATTTGGCGAAGCGCGTCAGGTGGATATGGCTGCACGTTTGGGGGTTTCCCAGCCGACAGTGGCGAAAATGTTAAAGCGTCTTGGCACCACCGGTTTGGTTGAGCAAGTGCCGTATCGCGGTGTATTCCTCACCGCCGAAGGCGAGAAGCTGGCTGAAGCGAGCCGCGTCCGCCATCATATTGTTGAAACTTTCCTGTTGGCGCTGGGCGTTAGCCCGGAAACCGCGCGCCGTGATTCAGAAGGCCTGGAGCATCACGTTAGTGATGAAACTTTGGCCGTGTTCCAGAAATTCTACGAGAATCGCTAACTACAAGGCCTTCCGCCATCATGCCCAATCTGCTTCGTTCTTTTATGCGCGATCGTATTTTGCATTTGTTGTTGCTGTTGGGTGTGATCATGTTGCCGCTGGCGAATTTCCGCTGGTCGCAACTGCCTTCCGCTGTGGACTGGCATACCATCATGACGCTCACCGGCTTACTGATGCTGACCAAAGGGCTGGAAAACAGCGGCTATTTTGATGTGCTCGGCGCACGTCTGATTCAGCGTTTCCAGCATGAACGCGCATTGGCGTTATTCATGGTGTGCGCCGCCGCGTTACTCTCAACTTTTCTCACCAACGATGTTGCGCTGTTTATTCTGGTGCCGCTCACGCTGACGCTGCGTAAATTCTCGCGGCTGCCCATTTCGCGCCTGATCATTTTCGAAGCGTTGGCAGTGAACGCGGGTTCCTTACTGACGCCGGTTGGTAACCCGCAAAACATTCTGCTGTGGAGTCACGGCACGCTTAGCGTGCCCGGTTTCATTGCGCAGATGGCGCCGCTGGCGGCATTTTTACTGCTTTCGCTGATGGCGTTAACCTGGTGGAGTTTCCCGGCGCGTGCGATCCAAAAGCATGAGCAGAGTGAAACTCAGGCGTGGCGCAAACCGTTGTTCACGATTAGCGTGCTGCTGTATATCGTATTTATCGTCGCGCTCGAGCTGAAAATGACCGGCTGGGCGCTGCTGCTGGTGGCGGCCTGTTTCCTGGTCATGGCGCGCAGCGTGTTGATCAGCATCGACTGGAGTTTGCTGCTGGTGTTCGTAGCGATGTTTATCGATGTCTTCCTGTTGATGCATTTGTCCTGGCTGCTGCCGCACTTTGCCGCTATCGGTCAGCTAGGCGAGGGCGGAATCTATTTGCTGGCGATTGGCTTGTCGCAATTCATTAGTAACGTTCCCGCCACCATTCTGCTTTTGCAGAAAGTGCCACCGTCGGAGGTGCTGGCGTGGGCAGTGAATATCGGCGGATTTGGCTTATTGCCGGGTTCGCTCGCCAACCTGATTGCCTTGCGGATGGCGCAGGACGCGCGCGTTTGGTGGCGTTTCCACTTGTTTTCTATCCCGATGCTGGCCTGGTCGATGTTAGGCGGATGGCTGCTGTTACACCTCATGCGTTAGCACCGTGCCAATGTCGGCTTATGTAAAGTTGCATTGGCATTTGTCAATTTCCCATCTAAGGTTATGTTGACCGTTTTTGCCCGGGAATCGGGACAACTGCCTACGATGAAAAATTATGGAAAACCAGAATCAACCGTCTGAACGCGATCAGCAGGATCCGCAAAAAACCGCCAATACCCATCAAGATAACAACGAACCAGAACGTAAACGTCCCGGAAAGAAACCTCTGATTTTTCTCGCCATTGTGGTGGTGATTATGATCGTGGTGGGATTATGGTTTTGGCTCACCACGCGCAATATCGAAAGCACGGATGATGCCTTTACCGAAGGCAATGCGGTGACCATCGCGCCGAAAGCGGCCGGATATGTGGTCAAGCTGCTGGTGCGCGATAACCAGCGCGTGAAGCAGGGCGATTTGCTGGTGGAGATCGATGCGCGCGACAGTGAAGCGCAGCGCGATCAGGCCAAAGCCCAGCTTGGTCTGGCCCAGGCGCAGCTGCATCAGGCGCAGGCGCAGTTAGCCTTGTCCCGCGTGCAGTATCCGGCACAGCGCGATCAAGCTCTCGCCGATCAGGCCAAAGCGCAGGCCAATTTGCTCAACGCCCAGGCCGATTATCGTCGCCAGCGCGGTGTTGATCCCCGTGCCACTTCACAGCGCAATATTGATACTGCCGCTGCGCAATTGCGTTCGGCTGAAGCGCAACTGCAAAGCGCTAAGGCGCAGGTTGAAGTGGCTTCTCAGGTGAAGCTGCAAATCCGCCAGCAGGAAACCAATGTGGAAGCGCGTGAGCAGCAGGTTGAGCAGGCGCAGGCGCAGCTCAACACCGCCGAATTGAATCTCTCTTATACCCAGGTTCGCGCACCTTACGACGGCTTTGTCACCAAGCGTAACGTGCAACTCGGCACGCTGGTGCAGGCTGGCAGCGCGCTGTTCTCGCTGGTTTCGCCTGAAATCTGGATTAACGCCAATTTCAAAGAGTCACAGCTGGCGCGCATGAAGCCGGGTAATAAAGTGGAAATCAGTGTCGATGCCTGGCCGGATATGAAGCTGGAAGGACATGTGGATAGCGTGCAGATGGGATCCGGTTCCCGCTTCTCCACCTTCCCGGCGGAAAACGCCACCGGCAACTACGTGAAAATCGTGCAGCGCGTGCCGGTGAAAATCGTTATCGATAAAGGATTGGATCCCAATCATCCGCTGCCGCTGGGCTTGTCGGTTGAGCCGAAGGTCACAGTGGAATGAGTGCGAGCGAAAGCTGGCGTCCGGCCAGCAATCCGTGGCTGGTCGCCATTACGGTGACGCTGGCGGTGTTTATGGAGATCCTCGACACCACCATCGTTAACGTCGCGCTGCCACACATTGCCGGTTCGCTCTCCTCCAGCTACGACGAATCGACCTGGGTTTTAACCTCTTATCTGGTGGCGAACGGCATCGTGTTGCCCATTTCGGCGTTCTTCAGCCGCCTGTTTGGCCGCAAGCAGTTCTTCCTGATTTGCATCGTGATGTTCACCATCTGCTCCTTCCTGTGCGGCATCGCGACGGAGCTGTGGCAGATCATTCTGTTCCGCATCCTGCAGGGCTTTTTTGGCGGCGGATTGCAGCCGGTACAGCAATCGGTGCTGCTCGATTACTTCAAAGCGGAAGATCGCGGCAAAGCCTTTGGTCTATCGTCGATTGCGATTATCGTCGCGCCGGTGATTGGTCCGACGCTCGGCGGCTGGATCACCGACAACTACAGCTGGCGCTGGGTGTTCTTCATTAATATTCCAGTCGGTATTTTGACGGTAATGGCAATTTACCAGCTGCTGGAAGATCCGCCGTGGGAGCGCAAGTGGGATAAAGGCCGCCTGAAGATCGACTACATTGGCATCAGCCTGATCACGCTGGGGCTTGGCTGTCTGCAGGTGTTCCTCGATCGTGGCGAAGATGAAGATTGGTTTGCCTCGCACTTCATTCGCCTGTTCGCCATGCTGGCGGTGATAGGCATTATCGGCGCCATTTATTGGCTGCTGTATGCCCGCAAACCGGTGGTCGATCTTAGCGTAATGAAGGATCGTAACTTCTGGGTGGCGGGCTTGCTGATGGCGGGCATGGCGATGATTTTGTACGGCAGTTCGGTGGTACTTCCCCAACTGGCGCAGCAGGATCTCGGTTACACCGCAACCTGGTCGGGGCTGGTGCTGTCGCCCGGCGCAATATTGATTGTGCTGACGATACCCATCGTGCTGAAGCTGATGCCGATTGTGCAAACGCGCTACATCATCGCGTTCGGCTTCACCTGCCTTGCCAGCGCCTTCTTCTATTCCACCCGGCTTACGCCCAACGTTGATTTCACCACGCTGGTGTTAATGCGCAGCGCGCAGTCGATTGGCCTTGGCTTCCTGTTTGTGCCGCTGACCACCATTGCGTTCATCACCGTGCCGCAGCGATTAAACGCCGATGCGTCGGCGCTGTTCACCATGTTCCGTAACGTCGCGGGTTCGATCGGAATTTCGCTGTCGACGGCGGGCATTACCGAACGCATGCAGACGCGATCGGCCACCATGGTGCACAACATGTCGCCGCTCAATGAGCCTTACAATCTCACGCTGCAGCATTGGGCTGATTCGATCCGTAATTTCACCACCGCAGTGGGCGATCCGCTGGTGCTGGCGAGCGGGCAGCTCTACCAGGAGATGATCGCGCAGGCCCGTATTCTGGCGTACATCGACGTATTTACGGGCCTGAGTATCGTGGCGTTGCTATTGATTCCATTTTGTTGGTTGCTTTCGCCGATCAAGAGCGAAGGCAGTGCAGGAGCACATTAAAATGAGTAAGTTTTCGCGCTCTACGCCGTCACTGACGTTGCTGGCGCTGTCACTGTTGCTGGCCGGATGTGCCGTAGGACCTGATTATCAGCCGCCGCAGGCGCACACGCCGGGCGGTTACCATGATTTGCCTTCACAGCAAGCGTCTAAGCCGCTGGCGGCAGCAACCAATCCGCTGTGGTGGAAAAGCTTTAACGATCCGCAGCTTGATAGCCTGATTGAGCGCGCTATTGCCGGCAACTTAACGCTGCAACAATCGGTGCTGCGTATTGCCGGGGCGCGTGAGCAGCTGGCGCAGGCGCGCGGTGGGTTATTCCCTTCGCTTAACGGCTCGGCAAAAGTGACCCGTCAGCAGCTCGGTTTAAAAGGCTTGCTGAAATCCAACGGCGTTTATGACCAGGTTGATAGCGATGTCGCCAGCCAGCTGAACGGTTTAGACCATTCTGTCACCCTTTATCAGGGCAGCTTTGACGCCAGCTGGGAGCTGGATCTGTGGGGCAAAGTACGCCGCCAGATGGAAGCTGCGGATGCGCAGCAGCAGGCGGCCATAGAACAACGCAACGATGCGCTGGTCTCGCTGGAAGCCGAAGTGGCGCGCGCCTATCTGCAATTGCGCGGTTCGCAGGCGGTGTTGGCGACCTTGCAGCAGCAAATTGAGGTCGCGCAGCAAACCTGGGAACTGACAAAAAGCCAGCAGCAAAACGGCTTAGCGCCGACCACGGATGTGGAAAATGCCCGCGCGCAATTAGCCTCGCTGAATGCGCAGCTGCCGCAATATCAGGCGCAGCAGTTGCAGGCAATGAACGGTTTGGCGGTGCTACTGGGTAAAACACCGGGCGCACTGGATAACGAACTGATGAACAAAAAACCGCTGCCTGATTTGCCGAAATTGGTGCCGGTGGGCATTCCGTCGACGCTGGCGCGGCGACGTCCGGATATTCGCCAGGCTGAAGCCACACTGCATGCGCAGACCGCGAATATTGGCGTATCCGTTGCCGAGCTGTTCCCCAGCTTGTCGCTCACCGGGCAACTGGGCGTGCGAAATACCGATGCCAGCTATCTGGATGACTGGAGCAGCCACTTCTTCAGCGTTGGTCCGTCGCTGTCGATTCCAATTTTTCAGGGCGGCCGTTTAGTGTCCAGCGTAAAATTGGCGCGCGCGCAGCAAGCCAGCGCGGCGCTTGATTATCGGCAAACGGTATTAACTGCGCTGCAGGATGTGGAGAACGCGTTGGTCAGTTATCGCGCCGATCAGCAGCAGGTTATAGCGCTGGATGAAACCACCGGCGCACTGCAACGTGCATTTGATTTGGCCAGCGACAGTTATCGTCAGGGTATTTCCACCTTCCTCGATGTATTAGATGCGCAGCGACAACTGGCGCAAGCTAAAGCGCAATCGACGCAGGCGCGGATGCAAAGTGCACTTGATTTAGTGGCGTTATATAAAGCGCTGGGCGGTGGCTGGGAACCTTATCAAAACGTCAATTTGCCAGACTATTCTGTGTTTGGTCCCGCAACGGAAGTGCATTAATTTCCCTTAGCAGCCGGTTAAACACCGGCTTTTTTTATCGGCACGATATGAAAAAATGAGATTCTTCTCTCATCCCGGGCAATATAATAATCCGTGATGACATCAGGTTTTACGTTACACCATTAATCCTTGCTTACCATTATGCTCACTAATGCTGCAGCGCGTAATAGCCGCTAAATGATTGTTTATTACCTGGGAATATTGCTTTGAAATCGATTCCAGTTGCTACATATGGAACACATTACGCTTGTTAATTCAGGGTTAATTAAAGCGGTTATCCGCGTTTTAAACCCTAACGTAAGAAATATGTAAGCAACTTCAGATTAATCCGGGCAATAAAATTAATTTATTTTTTTATTTGAATTAGGTAATCTTGCCACTACAGTTTATTTAACCCCCTTAAGCAAGGACATTGTGATGAGTGACGCATTTAAAGTTCTGAACAACATTCGCACATTACGTGCGCAGGCTCGTGAACTGCCATTGAGCGATCTGGAAGAAATTCTGGAAAAATTAACGGTTGTCGTGACTGAACGTCGTGACGAAGTAAACGCTGAAGAAGCGCAGAACCGCGAAAAAGAAGAGAAGCTGTCTAAATATCGCGAAATGCTGCTGGCTGATGGTATTGACCCGAACGAATTACTGGGCGCTCTGGAAGTTGGTAAAAAACGCGCTAAGCGTGCACCACGCCCGGCAAAATATTCCTACACCGACGAAAACGGTGAAGTAAAATCATGGACCGGTCAGGGCCGTACACCAGCAGCGATTAAAAAAGCGCTGGATTCAGGTAAAAGCCTCGACACTTTCCTGATCAAATAATCCGCACAATCCTTGTAAGTGGGAGCCGGGGGCAAATGCCCCCGGCTTTTTTGTTGTTTTTATTTCTTTATGAGCAACAACACCTTTAGCCCAACGTAACCTCTGCCTCTGGCGCAGAGGTGGCGTCCGGGTGCCCGCTTCTGGCATAATGCCCGCTGTTTTTTCCTCCACTGCGTAACAAAGGTCAATGCCGTGTTAGTTTCCAGCAATATCACCATGCAGTTCGGCAGTAAGCCGCTGTTCGAAAATATCTCCGTTAAATTTGGCGGCGGTAATCGTTACGGTTTAATCGGTGCGAACGGCAGCGGTAAATCTACCTTTATGAAAATACTGGGCGGCGATTTGGCGCCAACGGGTGGAAATGTTTCCCTCGACCCAAATGAGCGTATCGGTAAGTTACGTCAGGACCAATTTGCCTTCGAGCAATATAGTGTGCTGGACACCGTGATCATGGGCCACAATGAATTGTGGGCAGTGAAGCAAGAGCGTGACCGTATATATGCATTGCCAGAAATGAGCGAAGAGGAAGGCTATAAAGTGGCCGACCTTGAAGTCGAATACGGCGAGATGGACGGTTACAGTTCAGAATCACGTGCCGGTGAATTATTACTGGGCGTTGGCATTCCTGTGGAGCAGCATTACGGCCCGATGAGCGAAATTGCGCCGGGTTGGAAATTGCGTGTCCTTTTAGCGCAGGCATTATTTGCCAATCCTGATATTTTGTTGCTCGATGAACCGACCAACAACCTGGATATCGATACCATTCGTTGGTTGGAGCAAGTGCTCAACGAACGTAACAGCACCATGATCATCATTTCGCATGACCGTCACTTCCTGAATATGGTGTGCACGCACATGGCGGATCTGGATTACGGTGAACTGCGCGTTTATCCGGGTAATTATGACGAATATATGACCGCGGCTACCCAGTCACGCGAACGTTTATTATCGGATAACGCCAAGAAGAAAGCGCAAATTGCCGATCTGCAATCGTTTGTTAGCCGTTTTAGCGCCAACGCCTCTAAATCGCGTCAGGCGACTTCGCGTGCTAAACAGATTGATAAAATTAAGCTGGAAGAAGTTAAAGCCTCCAGCCGTCAAAACCCGTTTATCCGTTTTGATCAGGATAAGAAGCTGTTCCGTAATGCGCTGGAAGTTGAAGCGCTGACCAAAGGTTTTGATAACGGTCCGCTGTTTAATAAACTCAACCTGATGTTAGAAGTCGGCGAGAAATTGGCGATTCTCGGTGCCAACGGTATCGGTAAAACTACGTTGCTGAAAACGCTGGTCGGTGAACATACGCCGGATAGCGGCACAGTGAAATGGTCTGAGAATGCGCGCATTGGTTATTACGGCCAGGATCACGCGGAAGACTTCGCTGACGATCTGACGGTATTCGACTGGATGAGCCAGTGGAAGCAGGAAGGCGATGACGAACAGGCGGTGCGCAGTATTCTTGGTCGTCTGCTGTTTGGTCACGACGAGATCAACAAGCCCGCTAAGGTGCTGTCCGGTGGTGAAAAGGGTCGCATGCTATTTGGCAAGCTGATGATGCAAAAGCCAAACATCCTGATCATGGATGAACCGACTAACCACCTGGATATGGAATCGATCGAATCGCTCAACATGGCGCTGGAGATGTACGAAGGCACCCTGATTTTCGTCTCGCACGACCGTGAGTTTGTGAGCTCGCTGGCTACCCGCGTGATGGAGATGAAAGCCGATCGTATTATCGACTTCACGGGTAATTACGAAGATTACCTGCGCAGTCAGGGCATTGTTTAAGGCTTGTGAGGTTTCGGCGCCGATCAGGCGAAAATGCCGGGTCGCTGCGTAACGACGGTGTAAATATTTCCCTGTAACCTCGGCCGCCGCATCCCTGCGGCGGAGGCTTTACTCCGGACCCGGCATACACGCCTTTATGCACGTCAGCTGCCAGCGTTATACCTCGCGCAAGGTCGTCATTCATGGCGACCTGATTCACCGCACACTTCACAATGCGCATCCTGCGCCACCTTCATGCTGCGGAACTCCGCGCTCATCGCGTCGTACATCAATAAGCGTGCGCTAGCGGGTTGACCGAAAGCCGTCAGCACTTTTAAGGTTTCCATCGCCTGCATAGCACCGACCACACCCACCAACGGCGCCATCACGCCAGCTTCCACGCAACTTAACACCTGATCGCCAAACAAACGGCTGATGCAGCGATAACACGGCTCGCCGGGCTGCCAGGTAAACACGCTGAGCTGGCCTTCCATGCGAATCGCTGCGCCGGAAATCAGCGGCACCTTGTGCTGAAAACAGAGGCGGTTGATCTGCTCGCGGGTATCGACGTTATCGGTGCAATCCACCACCGCATCATGGCGCGCAATTAACGTGCTGAGCTGCGCGTCATCCAGCTGCGCATCAATCGGCTCCAGCTGGCAATGCGGATTAATTGCCGCCAACTGCTGCTGCGCCGAGGCGACTTTCGCTACGCCAATTTTCGCATCACTGTGCAGGATCTGGCGCTGGAGATTACTGAGGCTAACGCTGTCGAAATCGAGCAACGTGAGATGTCCCACACCCGCCGATGCCAGATAGGGCGCCGCCGCACAGCCGAGTCCGCCGAGGCCGATCACCAACACCTGTGCCGCCTTTAGCTTCTCCTGGCCATCAAAATCAAAACCGCGCAGGACAATCTGACGGTTATAGCGCAGCATCTCTTCATCGCTCAACTCAACGCTCATTAGCCCTCCAGCAAGCTATTAAAGGCTTCGATCTCCACCCATTCGCCCGGTTCCACATCGCCGCGCTCGCGCTCCAGCACCACAAAGCAGTTAGCCAGCGCGAACGAGCTGAACACATGCGAACCTTGCGCACCGGTGCTGCGCACTTCCAGCACGCCATCGTCACCGCGGCTGAGAATCGCACGCTGGAAGTCGAGACGACCCGGCGATTTCTTCAAACGTTGCGTAGCACGCGCACGTTGGCGTAGCGGCATGATGCGCGTGGTTTGGCCGGTTAAGGTGGCCAGCAGCGGCTGGACCAATTGATAGAAGGTTACCGCCGCAGAAACCGGATTGCCCGGTAAACCGCAGAACCAGCTATTGGCCAGGCGACCAAAAGCAAAGGGTTTGCCCGGTTTGATCGCCAGTTTCCAGAAGGTGATAGCGCCGAGCTCTTCCAGTATCGCACGGGTGAAATCGGCTTCGCCAACCGACACGCCGCCGGTGCTGATCACCACATCGGCCTGGCGATCGGCTTCGGTAAAGGCGGTACGCAGCGCCGCCTGATCGTCGGCAATCACGCCGAGATCGATCACTTCGCAGCCCAGCTTGTTAAGCATTAACGCCACGGTAAAGCGGTTGGTATCGTAAATCTGACCTTCCGCCAGCGGCTGGCCGACCGCCTGCAGTTCATCGCCGGTGGAGAAGATTGCCACGCGCAGTTTGCGCAGCACGCTGACTTCAGCAATCCCCAGCGACGCCAGCAGCGGCAGTTCGGCCGCACCGAGGCGCACACCGGCGTCCAGCACCTGTTTGCCCGCCTGAATGTCTTCACCGATGCGACGAATATTTTGCGCAGTCTGCACCGGCGCGGTAATGACAATGCCGCCGTCGCGTTGCTCCGTTTGCTCCTGCATCACCACGGCATCACAACCGGCGGGAATCGGCGCGCCGGTCATGATGCGGATTACGCTGCCCGCGGGCCACGCACCGTTAAACGGCGCACCGGCGAAGGCTTTACCGGCCACCGGGAACACGCGATCGGGTGCGATGTCGGCCAGACGCAGCGCGTAACCATCCATCGCCGAGTTATCAAACGAGGGCACATCGAGCGGCGAGTTGATCGGCCTGGCGGTGATACGTCCGGCGGCCTCAAACAGCGAGACGTTGATCGAATCGCTAATCGGCGTCAACTGTTGCAGCATCTTTTGCTGCGCGTCTTCGAGGGAGATTAATCCTGCGGTAAAAGGTTCCATGTCCATCTCTGTCTGGTTAATTTCAGATGCGGTCTATTATGGGTAATGCGTGGCCGTTAAGCGAGAGTGCACTTTACTCAATCAATGCACATTCCGTAGCGGCGCAATTTATTGCGCGATAAATCGCGCCGCTACGGAATGTGCGAATGGTAAAGGGGTTTTCCTGTTTTACAGGTGCGCATCCGCTAAGCACATCACAACCAAAAAAGCATAATCCACAATAAAAGGTTATGACCGCGCAGGCAGTTTCTGCTTTACAAGATGAGGGTGCCTTTCTATAGTCGAAAATTGTCAAAAAAAGATGAAAACCATTCTAAATCAGTGTTTTTGGTTCTGATTCCTTAACAGGGTACCGGTTATGGCTAAAGCAGTTATCGCAATTCACGGCGGTGCAGGCGCGATTACGCGTGCGGCAATGAGCGCCGAAAAAGAGCAGCACTATCGTCAGCAACTCACCGCAATCGTTACCGCAGGCCAGCAAATTCTTGCGGCGGGCGGCAGCGCGTTAGATGCCGTTACCGAAGCCGTACGCCTGCTGGAAGAGTGTCCGCTGTTTAACGCGGGCAAGGGCGCGGTGTTCACCCATCAGGGCACGCATGAACTCGATGCCAGCATTATGGATGGTCGCACGCTGGAGGTCGGCGCGGTCGCGGGCGTCAGCCACATCCGCAATCCGATTCTGGCGGCGCGTAAGGTGCTGGAGAATAGCCCGCACGTACTGTTTATCGGTGCGGGCGCAGAAGCTTTCGCCGCTGAGCAAGGTTTAGCGCCGGTCGACGCCGATTTCTTCTCCACGCCGGAGCGCTGGGAGCAGCTGCAGCGCGCGCTGCACAGCCAGCAGATGGTGCTGGATCACGATGGCGAAGCAAACAGTCACAGCGACGATCCGCTGGACCCGGATCGCAAATTCGGCACCGTCGGTGCGGTCGCGCTCGATCTTCAGGGTAATCTGGCGGCCGCCACCTCAACCGGCGGCATGACCAACAAACAGGCCGGTCGCGTGGGCGATTCGCCTTTAGTCGGCGCAGGCTGCTACGCCAGCAACGACACCGTAGCGGTCTCCTGTACCGGTACCGGCGAAGTGTTTATCCGCACGCTCGCCGCTTACGACGTGGCGGCGCAGATGCATTACGCCGGACGCTCGCTGCAACAGGCCACCGCCAACGTCATTCATGACAAAGTGCAGGAGCTGGAAGGCAGCGGCGGGCTGATTGCCATTGACGCCGCAGGCAATGTGGCGCTGCCGTTTAACAGCGAAGGCATGTATCGCGGATTCGCCTATGTGAATGGCGATGTTGAGGTAGCGATTTACCGCGACAGCTAAGGAGCAGGCATGACGGACCAACAGCTGCAGTTTGCGCCGGAGCAGGTTCTGGCGGTGCGCGATCTTAACGTGCGCTTTGAGCATGAAGGGCGCATTACCGAAGCGGTACGCAACCTGTCGCTCGACCTGCATCGCGGTGAAACTCTGGCGCTGGTGGGCGAATCGGGCTCGGGCAAATCCGTCACCTCGCTGGCGCTGATGCGCTTGATTCAGCAGGCCGGCGGCGAAGTGAGCGGAGATATCCAGCTGCGGCGTCGCAATGGCGAGGTGCTGGATGTGATGCGCGCGTCGAACGGTCAGATGCGCAAAGTGCGCGGCGCCGATATGGCGATGATCTTTCAGGAGCCGATGACCTCGCTCAACCCGGTGTTTACCGTTGGCGAGCAGATTGCGGAATCCATCCGTCTGCATCAGGGAAAAAGTCACCAGCAGGCGCTGGCGGAAGCGCGGCGCATGCTCGATCTGGTGCGCATTCCCGAAGCGCAAAATGTGTTATCACGCTATCCGCATCAACTCTCGGGCGGCATGCGACAGCGCGTAATGATTGCCATGGCGCTGTCGTGCAAACCGGCGCTGCTGATTGCCGACGAACCTACCACCGCACTCGACGTCACTATTCAGGCGCAAATTCTGCAGTTGATCCGCGTGCTGCAAAAAGAGATGCAGATGGGGGTGATTTTCATCACCCATGATATGGGCGTAGTGGCGGAGATGGCCGATCGCGTGCAGGTGATGTATCGCGGCGATGTGGTAGAGCGCGCGTCGGTGCAGCAGCTGTTTGCCGACCCGCAGCAGCCCTATACCCGCGCGTTGCTGGCGGCGGTGCCCAAACTGGGGGCGATGCACGGCCAGCCGCTACCGGCTAAATTTCCCTTATTGCATAGCAACGGACGTGAAGAACTGGCCGCACCGCAGGACACGGTGCGTCACGATCGACCGCCGATTTTGCAGGTGCGCGATTTAGTCACGCGCTTTGATATTCGCGGCGGTTTACTCAATCGCGTTAAACGCCGCGTGCACGCGGTCGAGAAAGTCAGTTTCGATCTCCATGCCGGTGAAACGCTGGCGCTGGTGGGGGAATCCGGCTGCGGAAAATCCACTACCGGGCGTTCGCTGCTGCGGCTGGTAGCCAGCCAGGGCGGTACCATTACTTTTGACGGCCAACGCATCGATGCGCTGCAGGGCAATGCGCTGGCGTCGCTGCGTCGCGATATCCAGTTTATCTTCCAGGATCCTTACGCCTCGCTCGATCCGCGTTTGACCGTGGGTTTTACGATCATGGAACCGCTGCTGGTGCACAAAACGCTGGATCGTCGTCAGGCAGAGAAGCGCGTTGCCTGGCTGCTGGAGCGTGTCGGCCTGCTGCCGGAACATGCGCAGCGTTATCCGCACGAATTTTCCGGCGGCCAGCGCCAGCGCATCTGCATTGCGCGCGCGCTGGCGCTCAATCCCAAAGTGGTGATCGCCGATGAATCGGTGTCGGCGCTGGATGTGTCGATTCAGGCGCAAATCATCAACCTGATGCTCGATTTACAGCGTGAATTTGGTATCGCTTTCTTATTTATCTCGCACGATATGGCGGTGGTGGAACGCATCAGCCATCGCGTGGCGGTGATGTATCTCGGACAAATTGTGGAAATGGGGCCGCGTCAGGCGGTATTTGAGCAGCCGCGCCATCCCTACACAAAAAAACTGATGGCCGCGGTGCCGGTGGCCGATCCGGCCCATCGGCATCGTGAGCGGGCGCTGATGGTGGATGAGATCCCCAGCCCGATTCGCCCGCTGGGCGATGAGCCAGAAGTGGCGCCTTTACTGGAAGTGGCACCGGGCCATTTTGTCGCCCGGCACGCAATTAGCGGCGCCTGAGCAGCAAACAACCGCACATCTTTGGATGTCGCGCATGACAGGGATTACAGGAGAACGATAACGATGCACCATATTATGCGAAAAGGGGTTATCACTGCCGGTTTGTTGAGTTCGGCGCTGGCGCTGCCCGCGTGGGCGGCGAAAGATGCGGTGATTGCGGTGGCCTCGACTTTTACCACGCTCGATCCGTATGACGCTAACGATACGCTGTCGCAGGCGGTGGCGAAGTCCTTCTATCAGGGCTTGTTCGGCTTCGATAAAGACATGAAGCTGACCAACGTGCTGGCGGAAAGTTATCAGGCGAGCAGCGACGGCCTGACCTACACCATTAAGCTGCGCGCCGGCGTGAAATTCCAGGATGGCACTGACTTTAATGCCGAAGCGGTGAAGGTGAACCTCGATCGCGCCAGCAATCCGGATAACCATCTCAAACGCTATAACCTGTTCAAATATATCGCCACCACCGAAGTGGTCGATCCGAGCACAGTGAAAATCACCCTGAAGCAGCCGTTCTCGGCCTTCATTAATAATCTCGCGCATCCGGCGGCGGTGATGATTTCCCCGACCGCGCTGAAGAAATATGGCAAAGAGATCGGCTTCCATCCGGTAGGAACCGGCCCGTTTGCCTTTGATACCTGGAACCAGACCGACTTCGTGAAAGTGAAGAAGTGGGACGGCTACTGGAAAAAAGGCTATCCGAAGCTGGATAGCATTACCTGGCGTCCGGTGGTGGATAACAACACCCGCGCGGCGATGCTGCAAACTGGCGAAGCGAGCTTTGCTTTCCCAGTGCCGTTCGAGCAGGCCAAACTGCTGGAAGGCAACAGCAAGCTCGATGTGGTCACCACGCCGTCAATCATGCAGCGCTACATCAGCCTCAACGTGACGCAAAAGCCGTTTGATAACCCGAAAGTGCGTGAAGCGCTGGAGTACGCCATCAACCGTCAGGCACTGGCAAAAGTCGCCTTTGCCGGTTACGCCACGCCAGCCACCGGCATCGTGCCGCCGAGCATCGACTTTGCGCAGAGCTATCCGGCAATCAAATATGATCCGGCCAAAGCGCGCGAACTGCTGAAAGAAGCGGGCTTCCCGAACGGTTTCGAAACCACGTTGTGGTCATCGCATAACCACAGCACCGCGCAGAAAGTGCTGCAATTCACCCAGCAGCAGCTGGCGCAGGTGGGCGTGAAGGTGAAAGTGACGGCGATGGATGCCGGTCAGCGTGCCGCGGAAGTGGAGAGCAAAGGGCAGAAAGAGAGCGGTGTACGCATGTTCTACACCGGCTGGTCCGCCTCGACCGGTGAAGCTGATTGGGCGCTGACGCCGCTGTTCGCCACCACTTCATGGCCGCCAGCAATCTTCAACACCGCCTTCTACAGCAATCCGCAGGTGGATAAAGATCTCGCCGATGCGCTGAAAACCACCGATCGCGACCAGAAAGCTAAGCTGTACAAAGACGCGCAGGATCGCATCTGGAACGATCATCCGTGGATCCCGCTGGTGGTGGAACAACTGCTGTCAGCCAACAATAAAAACCTCAGCGGTTTTTATGTCATGCCCGATACCTCATTCAATTTTGATGAGGCCGATCTGAAGTAACAGACGCGGCCAGCCTTAGCGGGCTGGCCGATGCTGCGCAGGACTTCGCATGCTCAACTATTTTCTCAAACGATTACTGGGACTGATTCCCACGCTGCTGATTGTGGCAGTGCTGGTGTTCCTGTTCGTCCATTTGCTGCCGGGCGATCCGGCGCGCCTGATTGCCGGCCCGGAAGCGGATGCCTCGGTGGTGGCGCTGGTGCGTCAGGATCTCGGCCTCGATCAGCCGCTGATCAAGCAGTTCTGGCACTTTATGATCAATGCGGTGCAGGGCGATTTCGGCCATTCGCTGGTCTCGAAACGTCCGGTGATTGACGAAATTGCCGCGCGCTTTTTCCCGACGCTGTGGCTGACACTCAGCAGCATGGTGTGGGCGGTGATATTCGGTATGGCGATTGGCATCACCTCGGCGGTGTGGCGCAATCGCTGGCCGGATCGCATCGGCATGACGCTGGCGGTGTCGGGCATCTCGTTCCCGGCGTTTGCGCTCGGCATGCTGCTGATGCAGGTGTTTTCCGTCGAGCTCGGCTGGTTGCCGACCGTTGGCGCGGATAGCTGGAAACACTACATTTTGCCATCGATCACCTTGGGTGCAGCGGTGGCGGCGGTGATGGCGCGCTTCACCCGCGCGTCGTTCGTGGAGGTGATGCAGGAAGATTACATGCGCACCGCGCGCGCCAAAGGGGTGCGCGAATCGCTGGTGGTGGTGAAACACGGCCTGCGCAACGCGATGATCCCGGTGGTCACCATGATGGGCCTGCAGTTTGGCTTCCTGCTCGGCGGCTCGATTGTGGTGGAGGTGGTGTTCAACTGGCCCGGCCTGGGCCGCTTGCTGGTGGATTCGGTCGAGATGCGCGATTACCCGGTGATTCAGGCCGAAGTGCTGCTGTTCTCGCTGGAGTTCATCCTGATTAACCTGATTGTCGATGTGCTGTACGCGGCAATCAACCCGGCAATTCGCTACAAGTAAGGAGTTGCAATTGAAGAACTGGCGACGAGCCGCGGCATTGAAAACCCTGCCGACTATCACGGAAAACCGGGTACGCACGCCGTGGCGCGAATTCTGGCGACGCTTTCGCCGTCAGCATGTGGCGCTGCTGGCCGGAGTGTTTGTGCTGCTGCTGATCGTGGTGGCGTTTATCGCGCCGCTGATTGCGCCGTTTGATGCGGAAAACTATTTCGATTATGACCGGCTAAACGAAGGGCCGTCGCTGATGCACTGGTTTGGCGTTGACTCGTTGGGGCGCGATATCTTCAGCCGTGTGCTGGTGGGCACACGTATTTCGCTGATAGCCGGTTTCTTCTCGGTGGCGATTGGCGCGCTGATCGGCACCGTTTTAGGCCTGCTGGCGGGCTATTACGAAGGCTGGTGGGATCGCATCACCATGCGTATCTGCGATGTGCTGTTCGCTTTCCCCGGCATTCTGCTGGCGATTGCGGTGGTGGCGATTATGGGCAGCGGCATGAGCAACGTGATTGTCGCGGTGGCGATCTTCAGCATTCCGGCGTTTGCCCGTTTGGTGCGCGGCAATACGCTGGTGCTGAAACATCAAACCTATATTGAGTCGGCACGCAGTATTGGCGCGTCGGACTGGACCATAATTATGCGTCACATCCTGCCCGGCACGGTGTCGTCGATTGTGGTCTATTTCACCATGCGTATCGGTACCTCGATTATCACGGCGGCGAGTTTGTCCTTTCTCGGCCTCGGCGCGCAGCCGCCCACGCCGGAGTGGGGCGCGATGCTCAATGAAGCGCGCGCCGATATGGTAATTGCGCCGCATGTCGCCATCTTCCCGAGCCTGGCGATTTTCCTCACCGTGCTGGCGTTTAACCTGCTGGGTGATGGTTTGCGTGATGCGCTGGATCCGAAATTGAAGACCTGATGGTGAGTCCGGTCGCCATTTATGGCGACCTCTTCAATAACCGCACCACTCCGGTCTTAAAACGTTTCCCAATTGTCATTACTGTGCGCGGCGGCAGGCTGCGCGCGGGTTGGTGTTATCACCGGTTTCACCACTTTCGCCACCGTTGCAGTCGCCTGGCGCGTGCCGGTTTTGAAGCGGGCCACCGCAGAAGAGAGGCTGCTGGCCTGCTGCTCCAGCGACGCTGAGGCGTTAGCCGATTCCTGCACCAGCGTGGCGTTCTGCTGCGTGACGCGATCCATCTCGTTCACCGCCTGACCAATCTGGTCGATGCCGCGGCTCTGCTCATCGGACGCTGAAGCAATCTCGCCCATGATATCGGTGACGCGGGTAACAGCGCTGACGATTTCCTGCATGGTTTCACCGGCGCTGCTCACCTGCTGCGAACCGGTGTTGACACGCTGCACGGAATTCTCAATCAGCAGTTTGATCTCTTTCGCCGCCTGAGCGCTGCGCTGTGCCAGATTGCGCACTTCACCCGCTACCACGGCAAAACCGCGTCCTTGTTCACCGGCGCGCGCCGCTTCAACTGCCGCGTTGAGCGCGAGGATGTTGGTCTGGAAGGCGATGCCATCAATCACGCTGGTGATATCGGCGATTTTCTTCGAGCTGTCGGCGATATCGCGCATGGTTTTCACCACACCATCCACCACGTTGCCGCCTTTATCGGCGGTTTCCGAGGCGGTTTTCGCCAGCTGCGTGGCCTGACGCGCGTTATCGGCGTTCTGTTTCACCGTGGCGGTCAGCTGTTCCATGCTGGCGGCGGTCTCTTCCAGCGATGCCGCTTGCTGCTCGGTGCGTGAAGAGAGATCGTTATTGCCGCTGGCAATCTCGCTGGCGCTGCCAAAAATCGCATCCGCGCTATCACGCACATTGTTAATGGTGCTGAGCAGCGACTGCTGCATATGGTTGAGGCTGGCGGCAATCGATGCCATTTCACTGCGGCCTTCCACCTGCAAACGGGCGGAGAGATCGCCGTCGGCGAAGCGCTCCATCTGCTGCTGCACCTGCTTCATCGGTGCCAGCAGGATGCGACGCACCAGAATCCACACCGCAACCAGCAACAGCACCACAACTATCGCCATCACGGCGACCAACACCAGCATGTGCTGATAGTTATTATCATATTCCGCATTGCGCTCGGCCAGCAGCTGCACGTTGTGCTCGCGCCATTGCTTGTACGCGACTTCCAGATCGTCCTGAGCCTGCTGGGCGTCAAGGTTGCCATAGGCGGCGTAATCATTGGCTTTCAGGAACGCTGCCGACTGTTTCAGTAATTCTGCGAAGGCAGCAAATTTAGCGTCGACTACACTGGCTGAATCAGCGCTTTGTCCGGCAATGCGCGGCATGCTCTGGTATAGGTCATAATGTTGCTTTGCTTCATCCAGTGACGCACCCGCGCTGATCAGCAGTTTGTTGATGGCGGCGACGGACGCTTCATCCGTTTGTTTTTTCAGGATACGAATGGCGACGCGGTTAATGATTACGCGCGTTTTCACCAGCGTTTGCCAACCGTCGGCCAGCTCACGCTGCTGATGTGACAGCTGATTACTGGTGCTGAAATTATGCTTTCCGGTAATCAGTGATGATAAAAACAGCGAGCCGGAAATCGCCTGCATCGCGGTGAAAACCACCAATATCATCATGATGGCTGTCACAATTTTCATTCGTTTAAACATAGGTGCGTCTCTGAGGAAGTAGGCTAATACCCAGGTTATCGGTATAAAAGCAAATCGCTTAAGTGCCAGCAGGAAATAATTACGTCACGGGACGATGAGAGGCGGGAAAAACAGATGAAAGCGTTTAACTACGAGCAGGATTTCAAGCACATCAATTTTCGCCAGCAGCCTGAGCTGTATCAGGTGGGGCGCGGCGAGCAGGGCGTGCTGATGGTCGAACCCTATAAAAGTGAGATTCTGCCGCACTGGCGTTTTCGCACCGTCGAGCTGGCAAAAGAATCTTCACAGCAGATTATGCAGCTATTTGAGGCATATCGCGCGCAGGACGATTTTGTCGGTATGGACATGGCGCGCAAATATATTCAGATGGGTTATACGCGTGCACGCCGCTACAGTAATCATCAGGGCGGGCGTAAATATGACGAGGCGGGCAACGAACTGCCGCGTACCACAGAAAAAGAGAAGGCCGCTGCGGCGGCCGTTTTCAAAGCGTGCTGGGATAAACTGCGCGCGGATACAGACTATCTGGCGCGCAAGCGTGCGCACCAGCAGAAGTATGGTTAAACGCGCGTGCCCCACAGATCGTATTCATCGGCGTGTTCCACTTTAACGCGGACCACGTCGCCGACTTTCACCTGACGATCGCCGTTCAGATAAACCGCGCCATCGATTTCCGGGGCGTCAGCCATGCTGCGTCCCACCGCGCCTTCTTCGTCCACTTCATCAATCAGCACCAGCACTTCGCGGCCGATTTTCTCCTGCAGCCGTTCGCTGGAGATCTTCTGCTGCAGCTGCATGAAGCGATCAAAACGATCCTGCTTCACGTCGTCCGGTACCTGATCCGGCAGCTGGTTAGCAGTTGCGCCATCTACCGGGCTGTACTGGAAGCAGCCAACGCGATCGAGGCGCGCTTCCTGCAGGAAGTCGAGCATCATCTGGAAATCTTCTTCGGTTTCACCGGGGAAACCGACGATAAAGGTTGAACGCAGCGTCAGCTCCGGACAGATTTCACGCCAGCGCTTAATGCGCTCCAGCGTACGCTCTACCGCGCCGGGACGCTTCATCAGCTTGAGGATGCGCGGGCTGGCGTGCTGCAGCGGAATATCGAGGTACGGCAGAATCTTGCCTTCGGCCATCAGCGGGATCACATCATCCACATGCGGATAAGGATAAACGTAGTGCAGACGCACCCACACGCCGAGTTTGGCTAACTGCTCGCACAGGCTCACCATGCTGGTTTTCACCGGCGATCCGTTCCAGAAACCGGTGCGATGTTTAACATCCACGCCGTAAGCGGAGGTGTCTTGTGAGATTACCAGCAGCTCTTTCACGCCCGCTTCGACCAGACGTTTAGCTTCGTCGAGCACCGAACCGATTGGGCGGCTATCAAGATCGCCACGCATTGATGGAATGATGCAGAAGGTGCAGCGATGGTTGCAGCCTTCGGAAATTTTCAGGTAGGCGTAATGACGCGGCGTCAGTTTGACACCTTGCTCTGGCACTAAACTCAGGAACGGATTGTGTTCTGGTTTCGGCACATAAGTGTGCACATGCGACAGCACCTGCTCGTAGCTGTGCGGGCCAGTGATCTCCAGCACTTTCGGATGCACTTCGCGGATCTGATCCACTTTGGCACCGAGGCAACCGGTGACGATCACTTTGCCGTTTTCATTCAGCGCTTCACCAATCGCTTCCAGAGATTCCTGTACGGCGCTGTCAATAAATCCACAGGTGTTAACGATGACGATCTCCGCATCATCGTAGCGTGGCACCACGTCATAGCCTTCAGTACGCAGCTCCGTCAGGATGCGTTCAGAGTCGACGAGGTTTTTCGGACAGCCGAGGGAGACGAACCCCACGCGCGGTGGATTTTTGACATGGCTCATAAGGATAAAAATTCATCATAATTAGTGTGGATAGGGGGGCGATTGTACAGAGGTTGCCGGGGAAAATGTATAGGCTGTGTAAGAATCTCCTTATGGGGTAACTAATGCATGATGATTGTGCTTAACTCTGTTGGCGGTGCGGCTCACTCGCTGGCGCAATGGCCCTCTGTGGCGATCCGAGTTGTGTAAGCTGGCGCCTTTTGCTTAAATGTTGGGTCGGTGAAGGTAAGTTGTTATCTTCGCTGAAAATTTCAAATCGCACTGATAGTGAATCCTCACTGCCAGGGCAGAAGTGGATAATGTGAGAGCAGACATATGCAAGAGATCGTCAAAGGTTTTCTGAATTTTCAACAGAATGTGTTCCCTGAAAGGAAGGATCTTTTCAAAAGTTTGGCATCCAACCAAAATCCCAAAGCCCTGTTTATCTCCTGCTCAGACAGCCGTCTGGTGCCAGAGCTGGTGACGCAGTCGGAGCCGGGTCAGCTGTTCGTGATCCGAAACGCCGGTAATATCGTGCCACCGTTTGGTCCAGAGCCGGGCGGCGTGTCCGCAACCATTGAGTACGCGGTTGTCGCTTTGGGCGTGACCGAAATTATTATTTGTGGTCACTCTAACTGCGGCGCCATGAACGCCATTGCTTCCAATGCCGATCTCGAAACCATGCCCGCGGTCGATCACTGGTTGCACTACGCCAACGCGGCGAAAGCGGTGGTGGAAGAGCGTAACTACGATTCCGTTGAGAAGCGTCTCAACGAAATGGTGAAAGAGAACGTGATTGCGCAGCTGAACAATATCAAAACACACCCTTCCGTAGCGGTAGCGCTGCGTAAAGGCAAAATTCGCCTGCATGGATGGGTTTATGATATTGAGAGTGGCGGAATCATTGCCCTGACCAAAGGCGGTGAATCCTTTATTTCGCTGTCGGAAAACCCGGAAACCTGCTTCGAGTAATTCCGCCTAACCACCTGCATTGCAGGTGGTTATCCTCGCAACAGTGCGCCAATCACACTCAACGATCTGCGTCCGGGCATCGACGAGATGGTACGCGATGCGCTGACCTTCCCCGCACAGTAAATTCTCGCCCGGCGGCGTGCCGGGCTTAATGTTTTGTAAATCCTGCACATCCTTTGTCACGCGCTGACTACGCTTTACGGCAGACTGCGATAAAGGAGAATGCCATGCGTTTACTGCCCGCCGCGCTGCTGTTTGGCGCTTTAAGCACGTCCTTACCGTTATTCGCTGCCGATGTGCAGGTTCAGGTGCTTCAGGACAAGCTCGACCATCCGTGGTCCGTGGCTTTTCTACCCGATAATCAAACGCTGTTAATCACTGAACGATCCGGCCAGCTGCGCAGCTGGCAGCCGGGTAAAGGCTTGTCGCCACCGATCGACGGGGTGCCGAAGGTGTGGGCGAATCGTCAGGGTGGCTTGCTGGATGTGGTGCTGGCACCGGACTTCGCCGAAAGCCGCCGCGTGTGGCTCAGCTACACCACCGCCGATGCCAGCGGTCGGGCTGGTGGCGTGGTGGGTTATGGTCGCCTGAGCGATGACAACCGTCAGCTGAGTGACTTTAAAGTGGTGCTGGAGCAAACGCCGAAGCTGTCGGGCGGCGCCAATATCGGCACGCGACTGGCGTTTGATCGCCAGGGCTTTCTCTATATCGCCTTTGGTGACAACTTCGCCAGCAGCAGCGCGCAACAGCTGGATAAGCTCTCCGGTAAAATCGTGCGTCTGACCAAAGACGGTGAAATCCCGCCGGACAATCCGTTTGTTGATCGTCAAGGCGCGCGCGCGGAAATCTGGTCCTACGGCATGCGCAATCCGCAAGGGCTGGCGCTAAATCCGTGGACGCAGCAAATGTGGGAAAGCGAACACGGCCCGCGCGGTGGTGATGAGGTCAACATCCCCGAGAAAGGCAAGAATTACGGCTGGCCGCTGGCGACGCACGGCATTGATTACAGCGGGCAGAAAGTGCCGGAAGCAAAGGGCAGTGAAGTGGAAGGCACTGAGCAACCGCTGCATTTCTGGAAAGTCTCGCCGGCCATCAGCGGCATGGCGTTCTACAACAGCGCGCGTTTCCCGCAGTGGAAAAATTCCCTGTTTATTGGTGCGCTGAAAGAGAAGAGTTTGATTCGCTTGCAGGTCAACGGCGAGAAAGTGGTGGAGGAGCAGAGATTGCTGGAAAATCGTGGCGAGCGTATTCGAGATGTGCGTCAAGGCCCGGATGGTTATCTGTACGTGCTAACCGATGAATCCAACGGCAAGCTGCTGAAAGTGGGGCTGCCAGACACAGCCAGCGCCCCACGCGGTTAAATTAGCGTGCCCAGTTACACACTTCCCATCCGCGCTGTTGTGCTTCCTGCAGCAGCAGCGGATTGGGATTGACCACCCACGCATGATCGGCATGTGCCAGCAGCGGTAAATCATTCATCGAATCGCTGTAAGCCCAGGTGCGTTCAAAGCGTTGATCTTGCTGTAACGCTTTCCAGTCACTGAGGCGTGTCACTTTACCTTCACGATAGGTCATGGTGCCGTAGGTTTGTCCGCTGTAGCGTTCATCCACTACTTCCACGCCAATCGCCAGCGCGCCGTGCACACCAAGGCGCTCGGCGATGGGCACCGCAAGATAATCGCCGCTGGCGGTGATGATCATTACCGTGTCGCCGCGCTGCTGGTGCCACGCAATACGCTCGCGGGCGGCAGGGAACACGCGCGGCATGATGTCGCGATGGATAAAGCGGCGTACCCAGCCTTCAACGGTCATCGTAGCCATACCGGCGAGTGGCGCCAGCGTGGTGTTCATATACTCTTCAATGGATAACGTACCGGTGTGATATTGCTCCATCAGGATTTTCTCCTGCTGGATGATCTCTTCGGGGGCAAAGCCCTGTGAAACCAACCAGCGCAGCCAGAGGCTGGTGCTGTCTTCACAAATCAGGGTTTCGTCCAAATCGAAAATGGCTAAGTCCATCGCGGCTCTCCTCAGGCTGACTGAGTTCAGGTTAGCGGAAATTTGTGACTGGCTTAACCGTTCTGCGAAAAATCGGAATTACACGCAAATTTTTTCGGAAGTCAGATGGGCAAAAGTGGCGGCGCTGCGCGGTTGGTGCCAGGGTTACTCTAATAAACTCTATAAAACTTTACGATTGAGCGGTTTTTTTCGCTGGCCTGAACCGTTAGCGTGGGGCAAGACATGTCTTGCCTGCAAGAAAACCGAGATTTAACAAGGACAATCTGGTCACGCTCATGAGAAAAAACACCTTCGCTTCTGTCTGGCGGCCGTTGGCTGCGTCTTCACTTCTTTTACTCTTTATCCCCGCAGCCACCCTGGCTGAACAGGCACCTGCGGCACCGCAAATTGACGCCAAAGCCTGGATTTTAATGGACTACAACAGCGGCAAAGTGTTGGCGGAATCCAATGCCGATCAACGCCTCGATCCCGCCAGTTTGACCAAAATGATGACCAGCTATGTGGTCGGCCAGGCGCTGAAATCGGGCAAGATTCACAACGATGACATGGTTACCATCGGCCAGGATGCGTGGGCAACCGGCAATCCCAAGCTGCGCGGCTCATCGCTGATGTTCCTTAAGCCCGGCGATCGCATTCCGGTCTCTGAGCTGAATAAAGGTGTGGTGATTCAATCCGGCAACGATGCCTGTATCGCGCTGGCTGATTATGTCGCGGGCAGCCAGGATTCGTTTATCGGGTTGATGAACAACTACGTCAAAGCCTTTGGCCTGCAAAACACCCACTTTATGACGGTACACGGCCTGGACGCCGAAGGGCAGTACAGCACGGCGCTTGACATGGCGATTATCGGCCAGCGTCTGATTAGCGATGTGCCAGAAGAGTATGCGATCAACAGCGAAAAAGAGTTCACCTTTAATAAGATTAAGCAGATGAACCGCAACCGTCTGCTGTGGAGCACCAATCTCAAGGTGGATGGCATTAAAACCGGTCACACCTCCGGGGCGGGTAACAATCTGGTGGCGTCGGCAACCGAAGGCGATATGCGGCTGATTTCCGTGGTGCTCGGTGCGGCGACCGATGCCACGCGTTTCCGCGAAAGTGAGAAGTTGCTGACGTGGGGCTTCCGCTTCTATGAAACCGTGACGCCGATTAAGGCCGATAAACCGTTTGCGCAGCAGCGCGTTTGGTTTGGCGATCGCAGCCAGGTCAATCTTGGCGTCGCTAAAGACGCCGCGATCACCGTACCAAAAGGGCAGATGAAAAACCTCAAGGCCAGCTTTACCCTGAATTCACCGCAGCTGGAAGCGCCGCTGGAGAAGAATCAGGTGGTGGGCACTATCGATTTCCAGCTGGATGGCAAAACCATTGAGCAACGTCCGCTGGTGACGATGGAAGCGGTGCCGGAAGGTGGCTTTGTTGGCCGCATTTGGGATTTCATCATGATGAAATTCCACGGCTGGTTCGGGAAGTGGTTTAGTTGAGACAAAAACGGTGCGCTTGATGCGCACCGTTTTTTACAGGCTCGCCATTAATGGCGACCCCATCGCTTACTCACGAATCCACCCTTTCTTAATTGGCATGGCGAACAGCGCGCGGTACACCTGATGCGTAAACGCCAGCATGCGTTCGCCATACAGCTGCCACGCCATGTGCGACGCCAGACAACCCAGCAAGCCAACCAGGAATCCGCCCAGCATATCCAGCGGCCAGTGCACGCCAAGATAGACGCGTGACCAGGCGATGGCGCTGCCTATCACCAGCAACACCACACCTGACCAAAGGCGATGCCAGAAGATAAATGCCAGCGCAAAGGTGAAAATGGTGGTGCCGTGATCGCTCGGATAGGAATCATCAGGTCGGTGTGACAGTAACTGATGGCCAAAACCAATAGCGAACGGACGCGGATGCGGCAGCAGCTGGCCGACGCACCATGAAATGCTCAGCGCGTACAGCAGCGCCATGCCGGTTTTTAGCACCAGCTCGCGTTGAGACTGCACCTGATCGCGCGGTCCCCACAGCCACAGCGCCACAATCAGCAACGGCACGATGGCTATCACATCTTTGGCGATAAAGGTCGCCAGAGTGATCAGCCACTGCGGTGAATCCTCTGTGGCGTTAATCCATAAAAAGAGCGTGTGGTTCAATGCTTCCATCACGATTCCTTGTCCTCGTCTTGTTTACCCGAAAAACAGCAGAGCAAAATTGTCTGCAAAATAAAGCTGATAGCCTAGAAGCGTCCGAACCAGGAATAAATAGTCGCGCTCTTAATCTTATCGCGGGTTGTTGGAGTGTTTAACTTTGATGAAAGTTGCATGAAGATTTAAAAAATCGACATCAGAGTGGCAGGATGGAATCTTTATTTGAGGAGAACCTTGAGCGGCAGAATGGCAGCCATAAAAAAACCCGCAAGTCAGTGACCGGCGGGCTCCACAATTTGGGGATTTCAAAGAAAAGCAGTGGCACTTATTCAGACTGCGACCCCAGAAGAAAGTTCTGGACAGCGCAAAAATATTTTTATAAAGGCAAAAGCGGCCAGATTATCACGATCAGGGTACCGGCCAGCGTTAGCAAAACATTCGCGATCGCATACGTTCCTGCGTAGCCAAGAGCCGGAATGCTGCTGCGCGCGGTATCGCTAATGATCTCCATCGCTGGCGCACAGGTACGCGCGCCCATGATGGCACCAAACAGCAGCGCGCGATTCATACGCAGCACGTAAGCGCCGAACAGATAGCAAATCACCACCGGCAGCAAACTCACCAGCAAGCCACTCAGCAGCATCAACGCGCCGGCGCTGCCGAAACCGTGCTGCAAGCCGCTGCCCGCGCTCAGACCTACGCCCGCCATAAACACCATCAGGCCAAACTCTTTCACCATCGTCAGCGCACCTTGCGGGATATAGCCAAACGTAGGATGGTTTGCGCGCATAAAGCCCAGCATGATGCCTGCGAACAACAGTCCAGCGGCGTTACCGATGCCGAAGCTGAAATTGCTGAACTGGAAGGTGATCATCCCGACCATCAAGCCGACGATAAAGAAGGCGCAGAAGGCCAGCAGATCGGTGATTTGGCTGTGAATGGCGATAAAGCCAATGCGATCGGCCAGGCTTTTCACGCGACGCGCTTCGCCGCTTACCTGCAGCACATCGCCTTTGTTTAGCATAATGCTGTCATCGATCGGCATTTCGATTTGGCTGCGAATCACCCGGTTGAGGAAGCAGCCGTGATCGGTCAGTTTGAGATGACTCAGGCGCTTGTTCACCGCGTTGTGATTTTTCACCACAATCTCTTCGGTGACGATGCGCATATCCAGCAGGTCACGGTCGAACACCTCTTTGCCGTTACGGAAACTGGGATCAAGACGCGCGTGCGCATCGGGATAGCCCACCAGCGAGATATCGTCGCCCAGCTGCAGCATCGCGTCACCGTCCGGGCTGGCGAGAATACCGTTACGGCGCAAACGCTCGATGTAGCAGCCGGTCTGGCGATGAATGCCCAGCTCGCGCAGGTTTTTACCGCCGCTCCACTCCACCAGTTCCGGACCCACGCGATACGCGCGGATCACCGGTAGAAACACTTTGCGCTGGCTATCAGCGTCGAGGCCGCGCTCGCGCGCGATTTGCTGCGCGCAAGTCGGCAGATCCTGATGCTGCAGGCGCGGCAGATAGCGCGCGCCAAAAATCAGGCTGACTAAACCTACCAGATAGGTGAGGGCATATCCGAGGCTGAGGTTGTCCTGCATCAAGGTGAGCTGATGGCTGTCGCTGATGCTTTGCCGCAACGTATCGCCAGCACCCACCAGCACCGGCGTTGAGGTCATTGAACCGGCCAACATGCCCGCGGTTAAACCAATATCCCAGCCGAATACTTTGCCGAGCGTCAGGGCGATTAACAGCGCGCTGACCACCATGACAATCGCCAGAAAGAAGTAGTTTTTACCGTCGCGGAAAAATATCGAGAAAAAGTTAGGCCCGGCTTCCACGCCAACACAAAAAATAAACAACATAAAGCCAAGACTTAATGCGTCAGTATTAATGGCGAAATGCTGTTGACCTAAAATCAACGAAACAACCAGGACTCCAATGGAATTACCGAGTTGGACCGAACCGAGGCGTAATTTACCTAAGCAGAGTCCGAGGGCTAAAACGACAAATAATAACAGAACGTCATTTCTGCTTAACAATTCTGCGACGTTAATGTTCACGGTTTAACTTCTTATTAACCTGTAACCAGTTGATGAGAGGGGCTTTTTTCGCTATCTTGTGCCGAACGTTAAGGTTCTTGCAACAAAAGCGTTCAAGCCGAAATCTAAAGCGGCGTCATTCTAATCATAATTAACACCCTCAGCTATCGGCAGTTTTCATTCCTTTCGCCTCCAGCTGTTTCTTTTTATTTCCAGTCGTGCGCATCAGGGCAGTAAAAGTTTCATAATTGTTAACGTCAAAGTTGAGGATAATTATGTTGCAGCGCAATAATCGCTGGCCAGCATCCATTCTGGGCGTGATGCTTTATACGCTGGTGTTTATTTATGCACATCATTTCTGGGCCGCCGCCAGTGAACAAGCCGTACGCGGACAGCCAGAATTACTGCTGTTTTTACTGCCGGGATGTGTGATGGCGCTACTGCAGCCGCAAAGTCCGCTTATCAGCACCTTGTGGGTCGCGCTAGGCGGTACGCTGCTGGGTATGATGTGGTTAATGCTGGCGGTGCCAATGACGCACAGCGGCTTGTTGATTGTGGCCTGGAGTTTGAGTGCGCTGTTTTGGGCGGGCTGTGGTGCGCTGCTGGTGCGCTTGCTGCGGATTATGCTGGCGATGCGAGCCGAATAGTACCTGCAAAAACGGGCCCGCAGGCCCGTTCTCTTAGGCTTCGATACCCAGGTTTTCTTTGGTCCAGGCAGCGAATTCGGTGTAGCCACCAATGTGCTGATCGTCGAGGAAAATCTGCGGCACGGTCGTAACCGGCTTGCCGGCACGGGCTTCCAGATCGGCTTTAGTAATGCCGGTGGCCTGAATATCCACGTATTGATAGTTAAAGTCGTCGCGCTCGCTGGTCAGCTTAGCCGCCAACTCTTTCGCACGTACGCAGTAAGGGCAGCTAGAACGGCCAAAAATCACTGCAATCATTGCTTCTCTCCTTCCGCTGCTGTTTTGTGACTAGAATCACATCACAGCGTGAATAATGCGTCACATCATGCCCGCCCATCCTGCTTAAAGGAAGAAGAATATACCTGTTACTCTAATACTTACCGCCTATACATTGGGTAAAATGCGGCTAACGCTGAAAGAACAATCAAGGAACCATCGCATGCGTAATCTCGCCACATTACCCAAACCCGTGTTGCTACTCGAAGTGCTCGGCGTGCTTGCCGTGATTGGCGCCTTGTTGCTTACCAACGATTGGGTGAGCGCACCTGATTTCATCGCCAAAAAGCCGCTGGCGACGCTGCTGTTTTTTCTTGGTATCGCGCTGATGCTGCCTGCCGCATGGATGATGATGTGGCGCACGGCGAAGGCGATGGCCCCGCAATTGTTCAATCATTCCAACAAAAAGAAGTAACCACCGGAGAGAATTTATGACGCCGACTATCGATTTACTGTGCAGCCACCGTTCCATTCGCGCTTTTACCGAACAGGGCATTGACGAGGCGCAACGCAGCGCCATCATTGCAGCGGCACAAGCGGCTTCGACCTCCAGCTTTTTACAGTGCTCCTCAATTATTCGTATCACCGATCCCGCTAAGCGCGAGCAGCTGGTCCAGCTGACCGGCGGCCAGCCTTGGGTCAGCGCAGCGGCGGAGTTTTGGGTGTTCTGCGCGGATTTCAATCGTCATCAACAGATCTGCCCGGATGCGCAACTGGGGCGTGCTGAACAGCTGCTGCTCGGTTGCGTTGATACCGCGCTGATGGCGCAAAATGCCATGGTGGCGGCGGAATCGCTGGGCCTTGGCGGCGTATTTATTGGCGGGATTCGCAACAGCATCGCTGAAGTGACCGAGCTGCTTGAACTGCCGAAGTTTGTGCTGCCGCTGTTCGGCTTCTGCATCGGTCATCCGGCTGATACACCCGATGTTAAACCCCGCATGCCGCACGCGATGCTGGTACATGAAAACCGCTATCATGCAGTCGATAAAAATCTGTTGGCGCAATACGATGAGCAAATTACCGCCTATTATCAGCAGCGTGATAGCAACCAGCGTTCCGAAACCTGGAGTCAGCTGATTCAGCGTCTGATTATCAAAGAAACGCGTCCCTTCATACTGGATTACCTGCATCAGCAGGGCTGGGCGACGCGCTAAGCACAAGGAACTCTGCAATGAAAATGGCCATTCTCACTCGCGATGGCTCGATCTATTCGTGTAAGCGTCTGCGCGACGCCGCGGAGGAGCGTGGCCATCAAGTGCAGATGATCGATCCGCTCTCCTGCTACATGAACATCAATTCCGATTCGCCTGCGGTGCACTATCGCGGCGAGGCGCTGGGGCATTTTGATGCGGTGATCCCGCGCATCGGCACCGCCACCACCTTTTACGGCACCGCGGTGCTGCGCCAGTTTGAGGTGCGCGGCAGCTATCCACTCAATGAATCGGTGGCGATTACCCGCGCGCGCGACAAACTGCGTTCGCTGCAGCTGCTGGCGCGTGAGGGCATTGATATGCCGATCACCGGTTTTGCTTCTTCGCCGGATGATACTGATGATTTGATCGCGATGGTGGGCGGTGCGCCGCTGGTGGTGAAACTGGTGGAGGGCACACAGGGCATCGGTGTGGTGCTGGCGGAAACGCGGCAGGCAGCGGAGAGCGTGATTGACGCCTTTCGTGGCCTCAATGCCCATATTCTGGTGCAGGAGTTCATCAAGGAAGCGCAAGGGCGCGATATTCGCTGCCTGGTGATTGGCAATGAAGTGGTGGCGGCGATTGAGCGCGAGGCGAAAGAGGGCGATTTTCGTTCCAATCTGCATCGCGGCGGCAAAGCGCGTGCGGTGGAGATCACTGAACAGGAGCGCAAAATCGCGGTGAAAGCCGCCAGCACGCTGGGGCTGGAAGTGGCTGGTGTGGATATCCTGCGCGCCCTGCGTGGTCCGCTGGTTATGGAGGTAAACGCCTCACCGGGACTGGAAGGGATTGAGGGCATTACCGGTTTAGATATCGCCACCATGATGATCACGTGGATTGAGCAGCACGCTTGCCCCGGCTATCGTCCTAAAACCGGCGGCTAACCGGCGCTTTTCAGCGGTTTTCGTGGCATCCAGATCGGTTTTTCCGTAAGCTAAGGCGCTTATTTCTTCACCCCACAGGATATTACGATGGATTCACTGGTCGTTCCGGACATTGACGTACTGCGTCGCTGGCTGGATCAACAAAATATCACCTGGTTCGAATGCGATGCCTGTCAGGCACTGCACCTGCCGCACATGCAGAATTTTGACGGGGTGTTTGATGCAAAAATTGACCTGGTGGATAACGTTATCCTCTTCTCCGCGCTGGCAGAAGTAAAACCTACGGCGCTGATTCCGCTGGTGGGCGATCTCTCGCAGATCAATGCCAGTTCGCTAACGATTAAAGCCTTTGTTGATATTCAGGACGACAATCTGCCGAAGCTGATTGTCTGCCAGTCTATCAGTACCAGCGCCGGATTAACCTTCGGGCAGTTCTCCCACTTTATGAAGCAGAGTGAAGAGGGCGTTTCTATGGTAATCATGGAAGCCTTTGCTAACCACCTGCTGGTGGTTGAAGAAGAAGAGGAGCGACAGCCGAGCTCCAGCAGCCACGCGATGCTGCACTGAGTTCCCCGCCTCGCTAACTGCCGCTTTTTGCGGCAGTTTTCATTTTTGCCCCACCACTTTTTATTCTGCACTTTGCCCTTTATTGCCAGATATTAGTCGTGCTTTATGCCACTAGTGCCAAACCCCATAGCAGAAACATGCATAACTCATCGCAAAAAGGCGTTTTTTAAGCTGGGATCTGGTGAAGGTGGTGCGGGGGGGCTATTCTTGCGGGGCTGCTTGAGACGTGCAACCTCAGCGCAGGTATAGGTTTTTGCTATTAAACTCCCGCTGAATATTGATTCATTGTGTGCCTGTGATTTAACAGAAAACGCAACGTCCGGATCGCCGTGTATGCAGCGTTGTGATGACCCGCTCAGGAGGAAGTAAAACATGTTCAACCAACGTCAAAAATGGTTGTCAGGTGTGGTTGCTGGTGCATTGATGGCTGCGGCCGGCGGTGTGCAGGCCGAAGGCAGTACGGTACATGTGTATAACTGGTCCGATTATATCGCGGCGGATACCGTGCCGAACTTCGAAAAGCAGACCGGCGATAAAGTGGTGTATGACGTCTTTGATTCTAACGAAGTGTTGGAAGGCAAATTAATGGCGGGCAGTACCGGCTACGACGTGGTGGTGCCGTCGTCCAGCTTCCTCGCGCGTCAGCTGCAATCCGGCGTATTCCAGGAGCTGGATAAGAGCAAGCTGCCAAACTACAAAAACCTTGATCCCGAACTGATGAAGAAACTGGAGCAGCACGATCCGGGTAACAAATTTGCGATTCCTTATCTGTGGGGCACCACCGGCATCGGCTATAACGTCGATAAAGTGAAAGCCGCACTGGGCAAAGATGTGCCGCTGGATAGCTGGGATCTGGTGCTGAAACCGGAAAACCTGGAAAAACTGAAAGGCTGCGGGGTTTCCTTCCTTGATGCGCCGGAAGAGATTTTCGCTACTGTGCTGAACTACCTTGGCAAAGATCCCAACAGCTCTGACGCGAAAGATTACTCTGGCGCAGCCACTGATTTGCTGCTGAAACTGCGTCCGAACATCCGTTACTTCCACTCGTCGCAGTACATCAACGACCTGGCGAACGGCAACATCTGCGTGGCGATTGGCTGGTCAGGCGATATCCTGCAGGCGAAAGATCGTGCGGATAAAGCCAACAACGGCGTGCATGTCGGCTATATCGTGCCGAAGCAGGGCGCTCTGGCATTCTTTGACATGTTCGCGATTCCCAAAGACGCGAAAAATGTGGAAGGCGCCTACCAATTCCTTAATTACATGATGGATCCCAAAGTCATCGCTGATGTTTCCAACAACATGAACTATGCCAACGGTAACAAAGCCTCGCTGCCGCTAATCAATGCGGACGTGCGCAACAATCCGGGCATTTTCCCAACGCCGGATGCCATGGCCAAACTGTTTGTGCTCAAGGTCCAGGATCCGAAACTGGATCGTGTGCGCACCCGTGCATGGACTAAAGTAAAAAGTGGTAAGTAATTCGTTCTGAACGATTATTGCCTGAAGACGACAGCAGAGGCGCAGTAATGGCCTCTGTTGTGCCATTTTTAGCGGCTGGCTGTGCCGCGCGATTTTAGCGCCGGAGAAATGTTAGTGAACGACGCGATTCCCCGCCCCCCAAATAAAACGGCTAAGGCGATGACGCCGCTGCTGGAAATTCGCAACCTGACTAAATCGTTTGACGGCCAGCACGCCGTGGATGATGTCAGTCTGACCATTTACAAAGGTGAGATTTTTGCGCTGCTGGGCGCATCCGGCTGTGGTAAATCAACCTTGCTGCGCATGCTGGCGGGATTCGAACCGCCCACCAGCGGCCAGATTGTGCTGGATGGGCAGGATCTCTCCCATGTTCCGCCGTATCAGCGCCCGATCAACATGATGTTCCAGTCCTACGCACTGTTCCCGCACATGACGGTGGAGCAGAACATCGCCTTTGGTCTGAAGCAGGACAAACTGCCGAAAGGCGAAATCAGCAGCCGCGTTGAAGAGATGCTGTCGCTGGTGCATATGCAGGAGTTCGCGAAGCGTAAGCCGCATCAGCTCTCTGGTGGTCAGCGTCAGCGGGTGGCGCTGGCGCGTAGCCTGGCGAAGCGGCCCAAACTGCTGCTGCTCGACGAGCCGATGGGCGCACTGGATAAAAAGCTGCGTGACCGCATGCAGCACGAAGTGGTCGATATTCTCGAGCGTGTCGGTGCCACCTGCGTGATGGTGACGCACGATCAGGAAGAAGCGATGACCATGGCGGGCCGCATCGCCATCATGAACCGCGGTAAATTCGTGCAGATTGGTGAGCCGGAAGAGATCTACGAGCATCCCACCAGCCGCTACAGCGCCGAGTTCATCGGTTCGGTGAACGTGTTCGAAGGCTTGCTGCGCGAACGCGGTGAAGACGCGCTGATCATTGATGCGCCGGGCTTAGTGCATCCGCTGAAAGTGCAGACCGATGTTTCTGTCGTCGATAACGTGCCGGTCCATGTGGCGCTGCGTCCGGAAAAAGTGATGCTGTGCGAAGAGGTGCCTGCCGATGGCTGTAACTTTGCCGTAGGTGAAGTGGTGCATATCGCCTATCTCGGCGACCTGTCGATTTATCACGTGCGCCTGCGCAGCGGCCAGATGATCAGCGCACAGTTGCAAAACGCCCATCGCTACCGCAAAGGCGCGCCAACGTGGGGCGATGAAGTGCGTCTCTGCTGGGACGCCGACAGCTGTGTGGTTCTGACGGTTTAAGGGGGCGATATGAGCCAGATTTCTCAACGCAGCGAGCCCGAAGTGGTGGGCACGCCGCTGCAGCGCTGGGCGACGCGCATCAAGATGCAGCACGGCCGCAAGCTGGTGATTGCCATGCCGTATCTGTGGCTGATCCTGCTGTTCCTGCTGCCGTTCCTGATCGTGCTGAAGATCAGCTTTGCCGATATTGCGCGCGCTATTCCGCCGTACACCGATTTGGTCACCTGGGCCGATGGTCAGCTCAATCTGGTACTCAATCTCGGTAATTACTTCACGCTGACTGACGATCCGCTGTATGCCGATGCGTACCTGACATCGCTGAAAGTGGCGGGCATCTCCACCATTATCTGCCTGATGATCGGATATCCGCTGGCGTGGGCGGTGGCGCACAGCAAACCGTCAATGCGCACTATTTTGCTGCTGCTGGTGATCCTGCCATCGTGGACCTCGTTCCTGGTGCGCGTTTACGCGTGGATGGGCCTGCTCAACAACAACGGCATTCTCAACCGCTTCCTGATGTGGCTCGGCTTTATCGATCATCCGCTGGTGATCCTCTACACCAACACGGCGGTGTATATCGGGATCGTTTACTGCTATCTGCCGTTTATGGTGCTGCCAATTTATACCGCGCTGACGCGTATTGATTATTCGCTGGTGGAAGCCTCGCTGGATCTCGGTGCACGTCCGCTGAAGACCTTTTTCAGCGTGATTGTGCCGCTGACCAAAGGCGGGATTATTGCCGGTTCGATGCTGGTGTTTATTCCGGCGGTCGGCGAGTACGTGATTCCGGAACTGCTCGGCGGTCCGGACAGCATCATGATTGGGCGTATTTTGTGGCAGGAGTTCTTTAACAACCGTGACTGGCCGGTAGCGTCCGCGCTGGCGGTGATCATCCTGTTGATTCTGATATTGCCGATTATCTGGTTCCACAAACATCAGAACCGTGAAGTGGGAGAGAAAGAATGAGCCAGTTACCAACTATTCGCTCTCCGTGGCGCACTGTGATTCTGCTGCTGTGCTTTATGTTCCTCTACGCGCCGATGCTGCTGCTGGTGGTTTATTCCTTCAACAGTTCGCCGCTGGTCACGGTATGGGAGAGCTTCTCGTTCCACTGGTACAACGTATTGTTCCAGGATCAGGCGATGCTGGATGCGGTGGGACTCAGCCTGACCATCGCCGCGCTCTCAGCCACCATGGCGGTGGTGCTCGGCACTATGGCGGCGGTGGTGATTGTGCGCTTTGGCCGCTTCCGTGGACACAACGGCTTCGCCTTTATGCTGACGGCGCCGCTGGTGATGCCTGATGTGATCACCGGTTTGTCCTTGCTGCTGCTGTTTGTGGCGATGGGCAACACCCTTGGCTGGCCGAGCGATCGCGGCATGCTGACCATCTGGCTGGCGCACGTGACCTTCTGTACTGCTTACGTGGCGGTGGTGATCAATTCGCGTCTGCGTGAACTGGATCGCTCAATTGAAGAGGCGGCGATGGATCTCGGCGCAACGCCTGTGAAAGTGTTCTTTGTGATCACCGTACCGATGATCGCGCCGGCGATCGTTACCGGCTGGCTGCTGGCGTTTACCTTGTCGCTGGACGATTTGGTGATTGCCAGCTTCGTGACCGGCCCAGGCGCGACCACCTTGCCGATGGCGATTTTCGCTACCGTGCGTCGTGGCGTCAATCCGGAGATCAACGCTTTAGCCTCGCTGATTCTGTTTGTCGTCGGTTTAGTTGGTTTTATCGCCTGGCGCTTTATGGCGCACGAAGAAAAGCAGCGTTTACGCGATATTCAGAAAGCAAAACGTGGCTGAAAGCCGTAACATTTGTCACTATAAGAACGGGCTGATTTTATCGGCCCGTTTTATTATGGTTACGGAGCGACACCATGTCGGAAACCCTGAAACACGGTTTAATGATTAACGCTACACCGGTGCCCGTGATGGTGGCGGGCAGCGCTATCATCATTACGCGTTGCCTCAGCGTGTTGATGCTGGCCAACGAACTGGGTTACGACGAACTCGCCAACTTCGTGCATCGCAGCGCGCAAGCCTGGGATTCCACCCTGATCTTTATCGCTAGCCAGCTGATCTTCCTGTTTGAACTGCGCTGCGCCTTTATTTTGATGCGCGGCAACAATCGTGGGCGCTGGGGCTATGTCGCTACGCAAATCATTGTGCTGATCTACATGTTGATGGCATCGGTGGGCTGGATCTACCCGGAAATTTTTAGCATTCCCGGTGAGAGTAATGCGCAAATCATTCATCACACGCTGCTGCAAAAGCTCCCGGATGTGTTGGTATTAGGGCTGCTGTATGTGCCCGCCAGCAGTCGCGCTTTTTTCCGGCGCCGGTGATACAATCGCCCCCCATTTTTTCTCCCGATTCTGACTACAGGCATTTGCATGCATTGCGCGCTTTATGATGCCGGTCGCTGTCGTTCGTGTCAGTGGCTGGAAAAACCCTATCCGCAACAGCTCAACGATAAGCAGTCGCTGCTTGAACAACTGCTGGCTGAAAAGCCGGTGGGCGAATGGCTGCCGCCGGTGCAATCCGCGCAGCAAGGGTTTCGCAATAAGGCCAAAATGGTAGTCAGCGGGAGCGTAGAGCGGCCGATTTTAGGCATGGTGGCGCGCGACGGTGAACCGGTCGATCTCTGCGCTTGCCCGCTCTATCCCGACAGCTTCAGTGCGGTGTTCGCGCAGCTCAAACCTTTTATCGCCCGCGCCGGTTTAACGCCCTACAACGTGGCGCGTAAACGCGGTGAGCTGAAATTTCTGCTGCTGACGGAGAGTACGCAGGGCGGCATGATGCTGCGTTTTGTGCTGCGTTCCACCAGCAAGCTGCAGCAGCTGCGCGACGCCTTGCCGTGGCTGCAACAGCAGCTGCCGCAGCTGAAGGTGATTTCCGCCAATATTCAGCCGGTGCATATGGCGATTCTTGAAGGTGATGAAGAGATTGCGCTGACGCCGGATCAGGCGCTAGCGGAGCGCTTTAATCAGGTTCCGCTCTATATTCGCCCGCAAAGCTTCTTCCAGACCAACCCACTGGTTGCAGCTGATCTCTATGCCACCGCGCGCGATTGGGTCGCGCAGTTACCGGTGAGCAGCATGTGGGATCTGTTTTGTGGCGTCGGGGGATTTGGCCTGCACTGCGCAACGCCCGAAATGCAGCTGACCGGCATCGAAATCAATGCTGAAGCCATCACCTGTGCGCAGCAGTCGGCGCAGCAGCTGGGATTAGAAAAAGTGAGTTTTGCCGCGCTGGATTCCACGCAGTTCGCCACTTCACGGGAAGCGGTGCCGCAGCTGGTATTAGTGAATCCGCCACGTCGCGGTATTGGCGCAGAGTTGTGTGCTTATCTCAGTGAGATGGCGCCGGATTACCTTCTCTATTCCAGCTGCAATCCCAGCAGCATGGCGCAGGATATCGCGCGTCTGGCCAATTATGACGTGAGCCGCGTACAGCTGTTCGACATGTTCCCGCATACCGCGCATTTTGAAGTGCTGTGCTTGCTGAGCAAGAAGGGTGGGACGGCGTAACGTTCACCTGCACGGAGGACGTGCAGAACCTGGCAGGCAGCACGCTCCGCCATCCCATAATGCTTATTCCGGGAACCACTTCTGATTGATTTGCTGCCAGGTGCCGTTGGCCTTCAATGCCACTAACGCGCTGTTCAGCTCGTTCAGCAGCGGCTCATTGCCTTTGCGTACCGCTATACCTAAACCGGTGCCAAAGAAGTCGGTATCGGTGATGTGCTCGCCTACCGCGCTAAGATCGTCATTGGCCTTGAGCCACTGATTCACCACCGCCGTATCACCAAACACGCCGTTCAGGCGACCGTTTTTCAGGTCGAGAATCGCGTTCTGATAGCTGTCATACGCCACCGCAATCACCTCCGGATGTTTCTCCAGCAGGTATTTCTGATGTGTGGTGCCGTTCTCAACGCCAACACGTTTGCCTTTCAGCTGGCTGAAGTCGGTGAACTGGCCTTTATGCGCAATCACAATCGCCGAGTTAGCGTAGTAAGGTTGGGTGAAATCGACCTGCTTGCTGCGATCGGCGGTGATATCCATGCCGGAAATCACTGCGTCATAGCGACGGAATTTCAGCGACGGAATCAGGCTATCGAAGGCGTTGTTGGTGAAGGTGCAATCCGCTTTCATCTGCTGACACAGTGCTTTTGCCAGATCGATATCGAAGCCCACGATTTGGTTGTCGTGATCAAGGGATTCGAACGGGGGATAAGTGGCGGAAGAGGCGAAGCGGATTTTTTCCGCCGCATAAGCATTCATTGCCAGAGTTGCCAGCGCAGCAGCAACGATCCATTTTTTCATTATGTAACTCCTGTAAACCATGCCAGAGACGGAACGGGTTACACGATGCCAGTTAATGAATTTATATGCAATATTTTTGCTTATTAATTTAAACGAACAGCGGGCGCTTTTTTAGTGCGCCCGCAGGGAATAAATCAGTTACGACGCTCAAATGCCAGCGCACGCTTCTCGACCAGACGCATCATCAGCGTCAGCAAGCCGTTAACCACCAGATAGATCAGGCCAGCGGCAGCGTATACCGAGATATCGTAAGTGCGGCCATACAGCAGTTGTCCGTGGCCCATTACTTCCATCAACGTAATGGTGTAGGCCAGCGAGGTACTTTTAAATACCAGCACCACTTCGTTGGAGTAGGACGACAAGGCGCGCTTGAAGGCGTACGGCAGCAGAATGCGCAGCGTATCTTTGCGGTTCATGCCGAGCGCCGCGCAGGATTGCCATTGACCGGACGGAATGGCGCGCACCGCACCGTAAAACAGCTGCGTGGTATAAGCCGCACTATTGAGCGACAGCGCCAGCAGCGCACACAGCCACGGCTGCGACAGCAGATGCCACAACCAGGGAATGTTCTGGATGCTGGGGAACTGGCCGGGACCGTAATAGATCAGGAAGATCTGCACCAGCAGCGGCGTGCCGGTAAACAGCGTGATATAGCCTTTCACCAGCCAATTGAGCACCGGTACTTTGAGCGCCAGCACGATGGTGCAAAGTACAGAGAGCACCAATGCCGCAATCAGCGATGCCACGGTCAGCGTCAGGCTGGTGTGTAGCCCTTTCAGCAGCTCGGGTAAGTAATCCAGCATGCTTAAGCCCCTCGCTCGAAACGCGTGGTGCGCAATTCAATGCGGCGCAGCACGAACTGACTGAACAGCGTGATAATCAGATAGATCGCCGCCGCCACCAGATACCAGGTAAACGGCTCTTGCGTGCGCGTAGCGATACTTTTGGTTTGCAGCATCAGGTCATTCACGCTGATCAACGATACCAGCGCAGTATCCTTCAGCAGCACCAGCCATTGGTTACCCAAACCGGGCAGCGCGTGACGCCACATCTGCGGCATGATCAGGCGCAGGAAAATCGCCGACTTCTTCATCCCTAGCGCCTGGCCCGATTCCCATTGACCGACCGGCACTGCTTTCAGCGCGCCGCGCAGGGTTTGTGATGCATAGGCGGAATAGAGCATCGCCAGCGCAATCACACCACACAGGAAGGGACTGACGTCGAAGTTTTCAATTTGCACCTGCACCGGAATAGCGAACAGGCCGAGATTGATGTGGAAGCCATCGGAGAGCGTCAGCAGCAGCTGTGAGGCGCCGAAATAGATAAACAGCACCACCAGAATTTCCGGCAGGCCGCGAATCAGCGTAACCAGCGCGGTACCGAGCCACGCCAGCGGTTTCCAGCGTAGCGATTCCCAGCCAGCAAAAATCATCGCCAGCACAAGGCCGGCGATCAGTGCACAAACGGCAAGGCCGACGGTCATACCGGCGGCGCTTGCGAGTGGAATCATTTCATTCATCAGAAATTACTGCTGGAACCATTTGCTGTAGATGGTTTTGTAGGTGCCGTCAGCTTTGATCTTCTCCAGCGCCGCATTGAACTTGCCCTGCAGCTCGCTGTTGCCCTGACGCACAGCAATACCTAAACCGGTACCGAAGTAATCTTTGTCCGTCACTTTCTCACCCAGCGGCGCGAGGTTGGCGTTCTGCTTCAGCCACTCGTTGACCACGGCGGTGTCACCGAATACCGCATCGATACGACCGTTTTTCAGATCCAGCACAGCGTTCTGGTAGCTGTCGTAAGGCACAACGGTGATGTCGCTGTGTTTGTCAGAGAGGTATTTCTGGTGCGTGGTGCCGTTCTGCACGCCTACACGTTTGCCTTTCAGCGCGGCCACGTCAGCCATTTTGCCTTTCTGCGCGATGAAGATGGCAGAGTTGTCGTAGTACGGCTTGGAGAACAGCACTTGCTTCTCACGATCTGGCGTGATGTCCATGCCTGCCATCACCGCGTCAAAACGACGGAACTTCAGGCTGGGGATCAGGCTATCGAACGCCTGATTAGTGAAGGTGCAGGTCGCATCCATCTCTTTACACAGCGCGTTAGCCAGATCGACATCAAAGCCCTGAATTTTGTTATCAGAGTCGACGAATTCAAACGGAGGATAAGAAGCCTCGGTAGCAAAACGCAATGTCTGTGCCGCTGAAGCGCTCAGGCTCAGGCCAGCAAGGAGGGCAGCAATTACAACTTTTTTCATTAGAAGCATCCTGACTTAATGCGAAAGATAATTAGCAAACGCGTCGGTTTGCGGCTGTGTAAAGTGACTGGCATCGCCTTGCTCAACAATGTGACCGTTTTCCATATACACCACGCGGCTGGCGGTTTTACGCGCCACTTCCACTTCGTGCGTCACGATCACTTGTGTGATGTTGGTTTGTGCCAGCTCACGAATAATGCTGACGATCTGGGCGGTGATTTCGGGATCGAGCGCGGCAGTCGGTTCATCAAACAGCAGCACCTGCGGCTCCATCATCAGCGCACGGGCAATCGCGACGCGCTGCTGCTGGCCGCCGGAAAGATGCAGCGGGAAGCGATCGGCGTAAGGCGTCAGGCGCAGACGGTCCAGCAGCTTTTCAGCACGCACGCGCGCGGCGTCCTTGCTGAGGCCGAGCACGCGGCACGGCGCTTCAATCAGGTTTTGCAGCACGCTAAGGTGCGGCCACAGATTGTATTGCTGGAATACCATGCCCACGTTCTGCCGCAGCTCGCGAATCGCGCTGTCGGAAGGGGCTTTGGTGAAATCAAACTGGTTGCCGGCAATCTGCAGGCTGCCGGAGCGCGGTTGCTCCAGCAAGTTGAGGACGCGCAGGAGCGAACTTTTACCCGCGCCACTCGGGCCGAGCAACACCAGCGTTTCACCCTGCGGACAAGCCAGGTTGATATCGAACAGGGCCTGATGGGTACCGTAAAAACAGTTTATGGCGTTTAGTTGAATACTCATGCGCAAAAAATGAATAGTAATTAGTGTCGCGGATTTTAACGTCACCAGAATAGTTATGCAATTGTGGTGGGTTAATATTTATTAAAGAGCAGTGAAACCTCCAAAGCGTAGCACAAAATCGCGCAACTCAAGGTGGATAAGGGCTGGCGAGCCCTATTTAGTTCACAAAATATCAACAAAAAGCGCCGCAAGGATGCGGCGCGCTAATCAATGGTATTAACGGCGGAAAAAGTGAACGGTTACTTTTTCGCTTCCAGCAGCTGCGTCAGCGAACCGCCGCCAGCGTGGGGCACCTGGCCGACATAACGCACATCATCAACTACCCAGCAGGTGCCTTCGTGGATCATCAGCACTTCATCTTGCCAGGTTTTGCTGTCGCGGCTCAGCTCAACCCGCAGCGGAATATTGCGCGCGTCGCGGTTAGGAATGGTGGATGCGCTGGCCACATCCGCTGAAGTTGGGCCTTGCGCCAGGCTGGAAAAGAGATCGCCGCGGGTCCACGCCGCTGGTTTCGGATTCTGGCTGCTGGCACTCAGCAGCTTTTGATACAGGCGATCGCTCAGGTAAGGGCGATATTTCGCCAGTGTGTTGCTGTCTGGCAAACCTTGCGTCGGCTGGCTGACGCGTAAATCGTAGAACTGTTGCGCCACGCTGTCCGGACCCCCGTCAACGCAGGCAGCGGTGCGCGGGCCATTATCCTTAATCACTGGCTCAACGGTGGTACAAGCACTTAGCAGCAACGCTGCGGGAATAAGCAGCGCAAAGGCATTGTTTCTCATCTCGATTTCCTTATTGTTCACTGGCAAAGCGCCATTTTTAGCATAGAGTATAGCCTTGCTTTTAAGCGCTACGAGCTGATTCAGAAAAGGAGAACACCATGAAATTTTCTACAACGCCCACGCTGGAAGGACACAGCATCAGTGAATATTGCGGCGTGGTCGCCGGTGAAGCGATTCTCGGCGCCAATATTTTCCGCGATTTCTTCGCCGGTATCCGCGATATCGTCGGTGGCCGCTCTGGCGCCTACGAAAAAGAGTTACGCAAAGCGCGCCAGATCGCCTTTAAAGAGCTGGAAGAGCAGGCGAAAGCGCTCGGCGCCAACGCGGTGGTGGGCATCGATATCGACTACGAAACTGTCGGCAAAGAGGGCAGCATGTTGATGGTGAGCGTCACCGGCACCGCCGTGATTATTCGCTAATGCGCGTGGTTGTCCTGCTGGCGGTGGCGCTGTTACTTAGCGCTTGTCAGTCATCGATTAAAGCGCGCCACGGTTACTGGGTTGATACCGCGCATCCGGCGCAGGGCGCGCGGCCGCGTATTAAGGTGGTGGTGATTCATTACACCGCTGAGGATTTCTCCAATTCGCTGGCGACGCTGACCGATCGGGAAGTTAGCGCGCACTACCTGATTCCGCAGAATCCGCCGCATAAAAACGGCAAGGGCGTGGTGTGGCAATTGGTGCCGGAAAGCCAACTCGCGTGGCACGCAGGCCCGAGTTTCTGGCGCGGCGCAACGCGCATTAATGACACTTCGATTGGCATTGAAATCGTCAACAGTGGTTATCGTCGAACCTTAACGGGTTTGCAGTGGCAGCCCTTTACGCCGCAGCAGATCAGCGCGCTGATGGCGCTGGTCAAAGATATCACTCAGCGCTACGGCATCGCGCCGGAAAATGTGGTCGGGCACAGCGATATCGCGCCGCAGCGTAAGCAGGATCCCGGTCCGCTGTTTCCCTGGCAGCAGCTGGCAGAGCACGGTTTAGGCGCTTGGCCCGAGCAGGCAACGGTGCAGCGCTATCTTAACGGACGCGCGGCGGATGAAGGCGTGGATCAGGCAGAACTGCTGGATGCGCTGCAGCGCTATGGCTACGACGTGGCGGCGGCGACCACGCCGCAGATGCAGCGCAAGCTGATTGCGGCGTTTCAAATGCATTTCCGCCCGCGTGATTATCGCGGCATCGCCGATGCAGAAACCCTGGCGATCGCCCGCGCGTTATTAGCGAAGTACGGCGCGGCGCAGTGATACGCGGCATTGGTTGCCATAAATGAACTGAACCCCATAACCTGGACCGTTTAGTTAAAGCGCTGCGTAATGCTGAGTCCTGTACGCTACCGGACTCAGCCCACCCAACCCCATTTTT
>NZ_JBTRDW010000003.1:0-529906 GCF_054823405.1 Kluyvera sp. 1366 | reverse complement strand
GTGTAAGCGCAGCGATGCGTTGAGCTAACCGGTACTAATGACCCGTGAGGCTTAACCTTACAACGCCAGAGGCGTTTTGGTCTGAGAGACCGGATTTTCAGCTTGTTTACGGACTGGTCTGCGGCGCCTGAGAGGGGGCAGCAGACGAAACAGAATTTGCCTGGCGGCTTTAGCGCGGTGGTCCCACCTGACCCCATGCCGAACTCAGAAGTGAAACGCCGTAGCGCCGATGGTAGTGTGGGGCCTCCCCATGCGAGAGTAGGGAACTGCCAGGCATCAAATAGTGAAGAAGCCCCGGACGAAAGTCCGGGGCTTTTTTACGTCTGCATATAGCGAATTAAAGCCGGCAGATGGCTGAATTTGCATGAAAATCAGTAATAAATTGCACTAAAAACTCCGCGGCAATCACATTTTGTACTCCAGGAATAGAGACAATTCCCGCAACCAGTTAATAGATGCTTTACTCAATCCTTTGGCGCTAATTCTTCGCAAGGAAAAGAGGTAAGCATGACTGACTCACAACAACAAAAAGTGGCTATATCTGAAACGGCAGCCGACAGTAAAAAGCGCATCTGGTCGATTGTCGGCGCATCATCTGGCAATTTAGTCGAATGGTTCGATTTCTACGTCTACTCCTTCTTCTCACTCTATTTTGCCCATGTATTCTTTCCAAGCGGTGATACCACCACCCAGTTGCTGCAAACAGCAGGCGTCTTCGCAGCTGGTTTTCTGATGCGTCCGATTGGCGGATGGTTATTTGGCTATATTGCCGATCGCCACGGTCGCAAAGCCTCAATGCTGATCTCAGTGTGCATGATGTGTCTGGGATCATTAGTGATCGCCTGTCTACCGGGCTACGGAGAAATTGGCCTGGCCGCGCCTGTTATTCTTCTGCTGGCACGTATGTTTCAGGGATTATCGGTTGGTGGGGAATACGGTACCAGCGCCACTTATATGAGCGAAGTAGCACTGGAAGGACGAAAAGGATTTTATGCCTCTTTCCAATATGTGACGCTCATCGGCGGCCAACTGTTAGCGGTGCTTACCGTTGTAGTCTTACAGCAAATTCTCAGCGATGAAGAACTTCGCAGCTGGGGCTGGCGTATTCCGTTCTTCCTCGGGGCGGCGCTCGCTGTGGTGGCATTGTGGTTGCGTCGTTCTCTCAACGAAACTTCAGAGAAAAAACACCGTGAACATCGTGACGCCGGCAGCATTACGGGATTACTGCGCAATCACACCCGCGCATTTCTGATGGTGCTGGGGTTTACCGCAGGCGGCTCGCTAAGCTTCTATACCTTCACCACCTACATGCAAAAATATCTGGTAAATACTGCCGGGATGGATGCGCGCAGTGCCAGTGGATTAATGACCGGTTGCTTATTGGTATTCATGTTGATTCAGCCGATAGTTGGCGCACTGTCAGACAAGATTGGTCGTCGTGCCTCAATGATGATTTTTGGTGCCGGGGCAGCTATCTGTACGGTACCTATTCTGCTATTGCTGCAAAATGTGCAAAGCAGTTGGCTGGCATTTGCCTTGATCATGCTGGCGCTAATCATCACCAGTTTCTACACCGCTATCAGTGGCATTTTGAAAGCAGAGATGTTCCCGCCGGAAGTCCGCGCGCTGGGCGTTGGGCTTTCCTATGCGGTGGCGAATGCTATTTTTGGTGGTTCAGCAGAGTACGTAGCCTTACTGCTGAAAAGGGAAGGTATTGAAACCAGCTTCTTCTGGTATGTTTCGGCAATGGGCGCTTTAGCATTCCTGGTATCGCTGATGCTGCATCGCAAAGGGAAGGGGATTGCGCTGTAGTTACTGACTGAGATTCCACAGTGCGATACCGCTGGCGGCGCCGGCGACATCCCAGCTAAGATCTTTCCAACTCCAGCCGCTCCCCGCTGAGCGGCTGTCATATAACTCTTTCCCCACACCGAAACTCAACGAAAACAAAAAGCCGAAACGCAAATTCTGCCCGCGGCTGTGATTTTGATGCTGAGAAATCTCGCTTCCTGCAGCAGCCAGAACAGCAGAAGAGAAGTAGTGTTGCGCTTTGTCTTTGCCGGTCCAGTTATCCTGAGCGACATGCGCACATCCACTACACAGCAAAACCACGCAGAGGATAGGCGCACGCATCGGCTAAAGCAGACGGCTAATCAAGCGATCGATGCGAATACGGCGCAGGCGACGAATCAGCTTGCGCACCTTTGCTGGATAATCGGAGATACTTTCCAGCTCGCGATAATGCTGCACCACGGAAGTATGCTCACGAATCAGCGCCAGCTCTTTTTCACGCTGCTCGGCCAATTGATTGAGAGGATCGTGAATCAGCACCGCATTTTCCAGATCCAGTCGCCACGCGCGTGGATTGAGGTTATTACCGGTGATCATCATCCATTCGTCATCCACCCAAATGCCTTTCAGGTGATAACTGTTTTCGCCATCTTTCCACAAGCGTACCGTCAGCTGACCATTATTGACGTAATACTGCAAACGGCTCAGGAAGCGACGCAGGTTAATCTCATAAAGATAAGGCAGAGCCCCGATAATCTTAAACGGCTGTTCTGGCGGGATGTAGAAGTCATTCGCCGTTTTGTCGCCAATGATGATTTCAACTTCTTTACCCTGACGCAGTAAATGAATCAGGTTACGCACCAGAATGGCCGGCAGGTTAAAATAGGGCGTACACAGCGTCAGCTTGCGCTCAGCGCAGGGCATCAAATGGAAAATGGTTTTGTTCAGCAGGCTACGTTTGCCCAAGCCAACCAACGGCGTGACGGCAAGGCAATCATTATCTGCATTGCCGGTAAACTGATAGTTAAAGCTGCGCAGCTCCTGACGGAACTGACGTGTTTCGTTTTTGATTTCCGGGCTGGAAGGGCGCTCAGTTTTATCGAGCCGGTTAACCGCATCGGAATCCTTGAGATTTTCGCAGATCCACGCATACATGGTATCGGTAAGCTGTGGATTGCGGATCAGCTGATAACGGTCATAACGGTATTTATCATGCTGATGCAAATAGACATCGTTCAAGCTCGCGCCGCTGTAGAGCAGCGTATCATCAATGATAAACCCTTTCAGATGCAGCACACCGAGCGCTTCGCGGGTGTTAACCGGAATGCCATAAACCGGAATAGCGATATCCGGGTGCTGAGTCGCCATTTCGCAATACCAGTCAGCGTTGGTCACGCCGCGAGCAGCGCCAATACGACCACGCTGCGCACGATGCCAGTCAACCAGAATACAGACATCCAGCTCCGGACGTGCCTGACGCGCTGCGTACAGCGCCTGCATTATTCCCCGACCGCCGTCATCATTCTCCAGATACAGCGCGGTGATACAGATACGCTTTTCTGCTGCGGCAATTTTCGTCAGCAGGGTTTCGCGAAACTCGGCAGGCGAGTAAAGCGTCGTCAGATCCGACACGGATTGTGACAGTTTAGGCAGCTGTGCGAGGTGTTGTTGGTGTTTATTACGTTTAAATTTAGACAACATCACAGTGCACTTCTTCTCTGTTCATTGCATGGCCTTTTGCCATCAAATCATGATCCTAACGGTAAATAATACCATCAACCGACCTGTAGAGGAGGAATTTTACCTTTCTGTACAGGTTAGCTGATGACATCACCGAGCGGCAAATTCAGGCTGACAATGCCATCATCCAGTTGAATATTCACGCGAAAATTGAGCTTTCGCGCCAGCGTGATCATGCCGCTATTGTTTGGCATGGTGATACCGTTCAATTGTTGCAGGCCATGATCGCGCGTATAGCGAATCATCTTCTCCAGTAAGCGCCTGCCCATGCCCAAGCCTTTTAGGTCAGACCGCACCAGCACGGAGAATTCAGCATCGATATTATCGGCATCGGAGATCGCACGTGTTACGCCAATGATCTCGTCGACGCCGTTGTGCTGCCGTACAGCGACAATCGCCATTTCGCGGTCGTAATCAATTTGCGTCATATTCGCCAAATCTTCATGGGTGAATTCATTGATTTCACTGAAGTAACGATAGTAGAGATCTTCTTTCGTTACCTGGGCGATAAAAGCGCGCAGCTGCGGTTCATCTTCCGGCAGGATCGGGCGAAACAGACAATATTGCCCATTTTTCAGCTGCACCTGCTCTTCAAGATGATGCGGGTAAGGACGAATCGCCAGCCGTGTTTCGTTATCACCATTAAAAGGCGCCAGCTGCAGCGTGACATCCAGCAGCGTGAATTCGTCGGCTGATGCCAGCAGCGGATGAATATCCAGGCGCTGAATCTCCGGACAATCGACCACCAGGTTTGAAACCTGCACTAACAGCTGGCTAAGCCCGGTGATATCCAGTGGTCGCAACGCGCTACGGCTGCGGACTTTGCCGCTTTTCATCGCCTGAATCACCAGATAGCGCGCCAGCGTCATATTCAGCGGCGGCAAAGCCACGGCGGCTTGCTTGTCGGGCTGCCACTCCACGCCGCCTTCGCCCAGCAGGATGATAGGACCAAACAGCGGATCCTGTTCGACCACCACACGCAACTCCTGCGCTCCGGCGCGATTCGCCATACTCTGCACCAGCAAACCATCAACATGCGCCTGTGGATGGGTTTCACGCACGCGATCAAAAATGGCTTCAGCCGCTTGTTCCACCTCTGCGGCGCTGCGCAGATACAGCATGACGCCTTGTACCTCGGACTTGTGCGGAATATCCGGCGAACGCAGCTTGAGCGCGACCGGATAGCCAATCTGATCGGCGATGCTGGCAGCCGCGGCGCTGTCGCTGGCAATCCAGGTGGGCAGCGTCGCCAGGCCATAAGCTTGCAACACCGGCTGCACTTCGTGGGTGTCCAGCGTAGTGATGCCTTTATCCAGCGCTTGCTGAATCAGCTGATGCGCCTGCGCGCTGTTCTGCGTCAAACCAATCGGCAGCGCGGGCGTCTCACGCAGTTGCTTCTGGTTGCGGCGATATTCCACCTGATGCATGAAAGCGGTAACGGTACCTTCCGGTGTGCGCCAGGTGGGAATGCCAGCCTGAGTAAACGCGCGTCGTGCACTCTGCGAAGAGTATTCGCCGCACCAGTTCGTCAGCAAAGTAACCTGCTTGCCACGCGGATGTTTGGCAACCGCAGCGATAATCTGCTCGGCGGTCTCGCTCGAAGGTGAAACGGCGCTTGGCGCATGAATGATCATCAGTGCATCAAGTTCATGGCTATCCAGCAGCCGTTCAATGCAGGCGACATAGCGCGCTGGTGTCGCGTCATCTTTCAAATCCAGCGGATTGCCGCGGCCAACGCCTTCTGGCAGCAGGGTGGCAAGCGCCTGCAAGGTTTCGTCACTTAACGTCGCCAGCTTACCGTTGCGCGCATACAGTTCATCCAGGGCCAGCGCCGCCGGGGCCGCGCCGTTGCTGATGATCATCAGTCGATCGCCGCGTAATGGACGCATATGGCTCAGCGACTCAACCGCCGTAAACAGTTCATGCGTATCTTGTACGCGCAGTAAACCGGCGCGCTGAATCGCCGCATCCCAGGCAGCGTCCAGTCCGCTGTGAGTACCGATCATCGCCTGCGCCTGATGGCTGCGACCACTTTTTATCACCAGAATCGGTTTATTACGCGAGGCGCTGCGCGAAGCGGAAACAAAGCGACGCGCATCGCTGAGGTGTTCGAGGTAGAGCAGAATGGCGCTGGTTTTACCGTCGCGCGCGAGGAAATCCAGCAGATCATCAACGTCGATATCCAGGCTATCACCCAAGGCGATAAACCATGAGAAACCGAGGTTACGCTGCTGCGCCCAGTCGAGAATGGTGTTAGAAACCGCGGCGGATTGCGAAATAAAAGCAATGCGACCTTTAGCAATCGGCACCGGCGAGAAGCTGGCATTCAACCCTTGCCACGGCGCCAGCAAACCTAAGCTGTTGGGCCCAAGCAGGCGAATTTGCCACTGACTGGCGCAGGCTTTCAGCTCTTCCAACTGGCTGGATGGCGCCGAGAGAATAATACAGGCCTTACAGCCTTTTTCGCCCAATTGTTGCAGCAGTTCGAGATTACGTTTGGCGTGGGTACAGATGATGGCGAGATCGGGCGCGAAGGGCAGGCTGGCGATATCCGGCCAGGCCAGCACGCCGCTCACCGCTTTATACTTCGGCGTCACCGGCAATACCGGACCGCTAAATCCACCGGCCAGCAGGTTACGCATCATAAAGTAGCCGGCGCGCCCCGGTGTAATTGACGCACCGATTACCGCGATTGATTTAGGTCGTAACAGCGCTTCCAGTCCGCGTTGGCTCATCATCCGCTCCTGCTATCAAGATTGGCATGATTGTAAACGCTTTTTAGCGCGCGTGCCGATTCACCGATCGCAGGCTGAGAGCCAGCTTCAGATTCCGCTACTCAATGCTTCTTCCAGAGCATGAATCGGATGATGCGGTTTCCCCGCCAGATAAGCATGACGGAAGCGGGCGAAATAGTGCTGCAATTCTGCGGCGGCGGCGAGATCCCCGGCCTGTTCCAGCAGCGCGGCAGCAACTTCGGCGGTGCAGTGCTGGCCTTCGCCGTGGGCCTCGCGCAGCGTGTAGCGCGAGGGCGCAGACACGTTGAGCGACATCACCGGCAACGCATCCAGCCACGGACTTTTGCGGAACATCTTGCGCGCTTCCGTCCAAGTGCCGTCGAGCATAATAAACAGCGGCGGTTTGCCGGTGAGCGGCGGGCTAGTGAGCACTTCGCGATCGGCATCTGCGTAAGACGCCGGGAAAACCACCAGCGGCTGATAATGCGCGTTCTTCACCGCCGCCAGCAGCGCGGCATCCGGCTCGGTGCGTGACCAGCCAAACGCCTCGGTGTCCGGCAGCACATCGGCAATTAACCTTCCGGTATTGCTCGGCTTCATCGGCTCGGTATCGAACATCACCAGACAGAAGCGACTGCGCGCTTGCTGAGGCTGGATGGTGGCACACAGACAGTTTTTCTGCGGCAGCAGGCAGCGTTGGCAACGAATGACACGATTACCGCGCGCAAGAAACGGGCGCGTGGCGCGCGCTAAACGTTGCGCACGTAAGCGCAGAACGGCATTTTCAAACATAAATTCGCAGGCAGGAGAAAAAACGCCAGTGTAATGGAATTAGCCGGGAAAGGTAATAAGGAAGGCCAGCTCGCGGCTGGCCATCAGCGGTTTACAGCGATTCGTCGAGCCACTCGTTGAAGGGCGCTTTCGGCATTGCGCCGTTCAGCATGTCGACCATCTCGCCGTTCTTGAACAGCATAATAGTAGGAATGCTGCGAATGCGGAAACGCGAACTAAGCGCCGGTTCGGCTTCAGTATTCACTTTCACGAAGCGCACCTTGCCGCGACGCTCGTCGGCGACATCTTTAAACACCGGTGCGAAGTTAACGCACGGGCCGCACCACGGCGCCCAGAAGTCGATCACCACCGGCAGATCGTCTTGCAGATACTTATCCAACGTGGCTGCGGTCGCGTTGGCGACTTCACCGTTGAATAGCTCGCCGCCGCAACGACCACATTTTGCTCCATCAGCCATGCGCGACTCGGGCACGCGGTTGGTTGCCTGACAGGAGGCACAAACTGTATTCATATTTACCTCAACCCGGACCTGTAAATCTGATGATTGCCGGACATTATGAAAAGGTTGAGTGCTATGCTCAATCTGGATTGCCCAATAGGTTCAATAGTTGATAGCTAAGCACCGACACATCAGGTAATCTTCGCGCTCTCAATGCTGGAGGAACAGATGAACGACGAATTTAAAGGCAAAAGCGGCAAGGTAAAAGTGATGTACGTACGTGATGAGGAGAGTGGTCAAAAGCCGAATCCCCGTACCGGCAAAGGCGGCCGTCCTGCTGCGCGCCAGGAAGATAATCGTCGTTCTGGTCCTCGCAGCGGTGCACGTAATAATGAAGAAGGTGGCCGTAGCGGCGCACGCAGCTCGGCACCGCGCGGTGCGAGTAATACCGAACGCGGTCGCAGCTTTGGTCGTCGTGACGATCGTGGTGACGACAACCGCAGCTTCGGTGATTCGCCGTGGCGCACCGTTTCTCGTCCGCCGGTCGCGGATGATAGCCAACTGGATGATGTCGCGAATAAGCCGGTCATCGATCCCGAGCAGATTCGCCGTCAGCGTCAGGAAGAGACGCGCGTCTACGGTGAAAATGCCTGTCAGGCGCTGTTCCTGAGCCGTCCGGAAAGCATCGTGCGTGCCTGGTTTATTCAGAGCGTAACACCGCGTTTCCGTGAAACCCTGCGCTGGCTGGCGGCCAACCGCAAAGCCTATCATGTGGTTGAAGATGCTGAGCTGACCAAAGCTTCAGGTACTGAACACCACGGTGGCGTGTGCTTCATCATCAAAAAACGTATGGGCATGCCGGTTACCGAGTGGCTGACCAAGGCCCCCACCAAAGATTGCGTGCTGGCACTGGAAGATGTCAGCAACCCGCACAACCTTGGCGGCATTATGCGTAGCTGCGCGCACTTCGGTGTGAAAGGTTTGCTGGTGAATGATGCTTCGCTGCTGGAGTCAGGTGCGGCAGTACGTACCGCCGAAGGTGGCGCTGAACACGTACAGGCAATCAGCGGCGAAAGCTTTGCCGATGGCCTGGAAGCGTTCCGTAAAGCGGGTTACACCATCGTTACCACCTCAAGCCACGAAGGCACACCGCTGGCGAAAGCTGAGCTGCCTGCCAAAATGGTGCTGGTGTTGGGTCAGGAGAGCGAAGGTCTGTCAGACAGCGCTTTCCAGCAGGGCGATCTCAGCCTGTCGATTGGTGGCACCGGCAACGTTGAAAGCCTCAACGTGTCAGTGGCAACCGGTATTCTGCTCGCCGAATGGTGGCGTCAGAACGCATAAAAAAACGGGCCGCAAGGCCCGTTTTTGTTTGTCTCGCTTAGTGAGCGCCACCGCCGCCACTGCCCGCACCAAATGGTGGACGCGCAAACCACACCAGCACCAGCAAGATCAAGAACACGCCCGCCGATGCCCAGAAGATCTCATTCGCTGAAATAATCAGACCCTGATTGGTAATTTGCTGCGCGATATATGCCGAGGCCTGCTGCTGGGTCATGCCCATGCTTTGCAACTGGTCATACATCTGCTGTGAATTGACGTTGTACGGATTCACCGACTCCGACAGATAGCTATGATGCATCGATTCACGGTTACTCCACATGGTGGTAGTAATCGAGGTACCGATGGAACCTGCCAGCGTACGCACGAAGTTCGACAGGCTTGATGCCGCCGCCATGCGTTCTGGCGGTAAGCCTGACAGCGTAATGGTGGTGAGCGGCATAAAGAAGCACGCCACCGCAAAGCCCTGAATAAACTGCGGCCACGCTGATGCACCAAAATCCATCCCCGGCTCAAACGTGTAGGCGCGCCAGTAAAAACAGACGGCATACATGATGAAGCTAAAGGTCACCAGCTTACGCATATCCAGCTTGTGGGCGAAGCGGCCAATGATCGGCGACAGGATCACTGGCAGAATCCCCACCGGTGCCGACGCCAATCCGGCCCAGGTAGCGGTGTAGCCATATACCTCCTGTAACAGCTGCGGCAGCAACACTATCGAGCCGAAGTAAAGCATATAGGCCAGGCTAATCGACAAACAGCCGATGGTGAAGTTGCGCATCTTGAACAACGACAAATCGACTATCGGATGGTCGTCGGTGAGCTCCCACACCAGCAACACCAGCAGCGCCACCACGGCGACCACCATCAGCACAATGATCTCGGTTGAGCTAAACCAGTCGAGCTCTTTTCCGCGATCCAGCATCACCTGCAGCGAGCCAATGCCCACCACCAGCAGTACCAACCCCACCATATCGATCCGACGGATTTCGGTTTTGGTTTCACGTCCACGCAGCGTTTGCAGCGTCAGTAACACCACCACCAAACCAATCGGTACGTTGATGAAGAAGATCCAGCCCCAGTGATAGTTATCGCTGATCCAGCCGCCGAGAATCGGACCGCAGATCGGTGCCACAATCACCGTCATCGCCCACAGCGAAAGCGCCACGCTGCGTTTCGCTGGCGGATAGTTGTTCAGCAGCAAACTCTGCGACAGCGGAATCAGCGGACCGGCAACCACGCCCTGAATGACGCGGAAGAAGATCAGCATCTCCAGGCTTTCGGACATGCCGCAAGCCCAGGACGCCAATACAAACAGGATGGTCGACCAGGTAAACAGCTTCACTTCACCGATGCGCTTGGCCAGCCAACCGGTAATCGGAATCGAGATGGCGTTCGCCACCCCGAAAGAGGTAATCACCCAGGTGCCCTGCGAGTTCGAGGCACCGAGGTTACCGGCGATGGTCGGAATCGCCACGTTAGCGATGGTGGAGTCGAGTACCTGCATGAACGTCGCCAGCGACAGGGCGATGGTCATCAGGACTAACGGCGCACCTTCAAGCGGTTTTTGTGCCATAACAGCCTCCCGCGGCGTTAGTCAGCGTTGGCACGAACGATGTCAGTAATCAGCTGGTTAACCGGCGCGAGGTCGATTGCCAACGCATTACTTTCATACGCGGCTTGCGAACGCACGGTGCTGGCCAGCGTGGCACCCTCTTTATTTTGGGTATCCACTTTCACCAGCGTGGAGAGGCCGATACGCAGCGGATGTTCCGCCACTTGTTTCGGATCCAGCTCGATACGCACCGGCAGACGCTGGACCACTTTAATCCAGTTACCGGTGGCGTTCTGCGCAGGCAGCAGCGAGAAGGCGCTGCCGGTACCCATATCCAGACCCACCACTTTGCCGTGATACTCGACGTCATCGCCGTAGATATCACTGATCACCGTGGCCGATTGGCCGATACGGACACCTGCAAGCTGGGTCTCTTTGAAGTTTGCATCGATCCACAGATTAGTGGACGGCACCACCGCCAACAGCGGGGTGGTGGTGGAGATTTGCGAGCCAACCTGTACGCTGCGACGTGAAATGAAGCCATCAATCGGGCTACGGATTTCAGTACGCTGCAGCGCCAGCCAGGCATCGCGCAGCTCAGCCGCACTCTGCTGTACCGCGGGCTGATTTTCCAGCGAGGTATTCAGAATCATCGCCTGGTTAGCGTTGTATTGCTGCACTGCCACATCCAGCTGCGCTTTGGCTGTCGCCACGGCATCACGCGAGTGTTGCAGCTCTTCGCGGCCAATCAGATTAGACGCGCCCAGCGGCTCGCGGCGTTTCAGGTCAGCTTCGGCCTGTTCCAGCGCGGTTTGCTGCAGCTTGATGGTAGCTTGATACTGCTTGCCATTGATCATCAGCTGGTGGGTTTGACGCACGCTGGTGGCTAACGCGGTCTGCGCTTTTTCAAACGCCTGCTCGGCATCGGTTTTATCCAGCGACACCAGGACGTCGCCTTTCTTCACCACGTCGGTATTATCAAACCACACTTTGTTTACGCTGCCAGAAACCTGCGCCATCACCTGCACCTGGTTGCCCGCCACGTACGCATCATCGGTTTCCTGGAAGTGACGCAGCACCAAATACCAGTAAGCCAGATACGAAACACCAATAATTACAAACACGATAGCCAGCAGGATCAGCACACCTTTGCGCTTCTTCTTTTTATTCGCTGGCTGTTGCGGGCTTTGAGCTTCCGCTGTCGCACTCATGTCGTTCTCCACGTTTTCCATTTAGTCGGGATGTGCCGATCCTTCAACACGGTTGCCCGAGTCAAAAAAGCCAGCACTTAAGCGCTGGCCGGACAAAAGGGGATTAAAATAGCGATTTCGGAAGGTGATTGTGTCGCACTTCTTGCTATTAGCGCGACAGGGAAGCGATAACCTGATCTTCGTCCATTTTATCGAGACGGTTAAGTAACTTACGGGTAATCGATTCCAGCTGATCCTGCTCATTAGTGGAGAGCGAAGACCACAGGTATTGCAGGCTCTGATGCTGCGGTGGCAGCAGCTGGCGCAGGAATTCATTGCCTTTTTCGGTCAAATGCAGATGCAGGCAGCGACGGTCGTTCTCGCTTTCACGACGTTCGATCCAGCCGCGCTTCTCCAGCTCATCAGCGATACGCGTGGCATTGGTGCGTGAAGAGCCGAGGGCAGAACTCAGTTCTGAAGGCTGAATGCTCTGATTTTCCTGTGCATCAAGGGTAATCAGCGCCATGAATAAGGTCTCGTTAATTCCCTGCGCCTTCAACATTTTGTTGCGATTATCCAGCAGTTTACCCTGCATGTGCATGCACAAGCGGGTCAAAATGATCTCCTGCAGCGGAAAATCTTTATGGCGGTTAGCACGGATGTTAAGCATCTGTTCAATGGGAGTAAACGAACTTTCCATTTTAAAAAAACCTCTTAGTTGCAACTGGTATAGTAATGATGGTGACAGATTAAGCGTAGTCACAATTTCCGCAGGTGATTGTTAGCACGATCACATAGTCAACATCTGATATTCCAGGTTGTTCCTTAACCCTGGGCATTTTGCCCTGACATCCCACCTGAACATACAGGCAGCCGATGCCATCAATTCATCTCGGGAAACCTTTTTACAGATAAATAATTTCGCGAGAAAAAATAACTCTGGTGAATAACTGCGCTGCTAACCATAACAAACCCAATCATTAATGAATAGTATTGCTCAGCGGTTTAGAACCATCTTTACGATTTCTAAACACTTTTCGCGCGCCGCTTATCCACGTAAATCAAGGTGTTGATTAACATGCTCTTAACAACGCCCGCGCGAATGCGACACCAGCCTAAGTGATGGAATTTGATCGCTAAACGGGAAGCAGTCATAGCGTGCGGATAAGAGAGATAATCATTTGTAGGTAATAGTAACCGAAAAAATTATTTCAATGGTGTGTTAATTAACAGGACGTACCAGTGCGCTATAGCGCACGCTTCGCTTATCGGGGGAAAGGAAAAGGGGAGAGGCAGCCATTTGCCGTAGCGGCGCAATTTATTGCGCTGAGTTCCTGAAGTGGAATTATTCCATGAAAAACGGCGCGATAAATCGCGCCGCTACAATACCAACGCTAATGTAAATGCGTTACTTCGCTGCCGCCAGTGCGTCCTGAATCCACTTATCGAATTCCGCCTGGTGACCTTTGATCCAGCCATCAACGTGGCCATTGATATCGGCTTCAGAAGCATGGCCCGCATGCATCGCCGCATTCTCGGCGTTGATGTCGCCAATCGGCAGCTTCATCTCAGCAAAAAGCTTTGCCGCGGCCGGATTTTTCTCGGTCCAGGCTTTGTTGGCGACGATATGCATGGTGTTCACCGGGAAACCGTAGTTAGCCCCGTTCGCCAGCTTGGTATCGACTTTGCTCTGCTCGCCCGGCAGTGAAGAGAACGGTACCTGCAGCCATACCACATCTTTACCCGGCTTCAGCACGTCGCTGACCCAATACGGCGTCCAGGTGTAATAGAACACCGGTTTGCCCTGTTTAAAGCGCGTGATGGTATCGGCGATCATCGCCGAGTAGTTGCCCTGATTGTGCTCCACGGTGTTGCTCAGCTTGTAGGCATCAATCTGGTGATTAATCACCGCTTCACAGCCCCAGCCTGGCGTACAGCCGGTCAAATCCGCTTTGCCATCGCCATTGGTATCAAACAGTTTGGCGATCTTGGGATCTTTCAGCTGTTCAATATTGGTGATGTGATACTGCTCGGCGGTTTTCTTATCGATCAGGTAACCCTGAGCCGCGCCACCGACGTAAGTGCCCTGGCGATAAAACTTCGCATCGCCGCCCGCGGCTTTATACATATCGTCGTGCAGCGGTTGCCAGTTGGTGGCAATAAAGGTGGCATCACCGGCTGCGATGGTGGTGTACGCCACGTTGTAATCAATCTCGCTTGGCTTCTCAACGGTATAGCCGAGTTTCTCCAGCGCGCGGCTTACCAACAGCGTCTGGAAGGTCTCTTCAGAGATGGTACTCTGCGTCGGTTTAACGGTGATGCCTTTACCGGGCAGGTCGGCGGCGGACACGTGCGTCGCGGCGAACGTCGTCAGGACGGCGGCGATGAGAGCTGTCTTGCGCATAGTCATTCCTTATTTTACGTGTTACGTCGAAGACGGGCGGCCGCAGCGGACCGCCCATTGAAATCAGGCTTTTTTACTGAAAGGGCGCATCAGCAGACCGAGCGGGCCAGTGCTGTACCAGTGACGGCTGCCACGGCTGCGGCTGTCGCGGCCCATCGACTGCGTCAAGCGATCGAGGATAATGGCGAGGATCACGATGCCCACGCCGCCGACGGTGGCGAGGCCCATATCCAGGCGACCAATGCCGCGCAGCACCATCTGACCGAGACCGCCAACCGCGATCATCGAGGCGATCACCACCATCGACAGCGCCAGCATCAGCGTCTGGTTTACGCCAGCCATGATGGTCGGCATCGCCAGCGGCAGCTGCACTTTGAACAGCATCTGACGCGGGCTGGCACCGAAGGATTCACTCGCTTCAATCAGGTCGGCTGGTACCTGCTTAATCCCAAGAATGGTGAGGCGCACAATCGGCGGCAGCGCAAAGATAATGGTCACCACTACGCCCGGCACGTTGCCGATACCAAACAGCATGACGATGGGCACCAGATAGACGAAGGCTGGCGTGGTCTGCATCGCATCCAGCAGCGGACGAATAATGCGCGCGGCACGTTCACTGCGCGCCAGCCAGATGCCGAGCGGCAAGCCGATGATTATGCAGAACAGCAGGGCGGTTAGCACCAGCGCCAGCGTCACCATCGCCTGCGACCAGGCACCAATCGCGCCAATGGCAATCAACGAGACCAGCGTAGCAATGCCCATCGCCGGGCTGGCAATCTGCCAGGCGATCAGTGCGAACACCACAATCGCTACCGGCGCGGGCATGCCGAGCAGTAACTGCTGGAACGCGCTGAGGATGTAATCCACCGGCACGCGAATGCCCTGAAACACCGGACGGAAATGGCTGACCACCCAATCGATGCCTTCAGTCACCCAGCTATCAAGCGGAATCCAGGTTTTATGGAACGGGTCCATGAGGTTGAAATGTTCCGGCGCGGGAGCGGGTGCGCTGCTCAGCCAGTCGCTGCTGCTGGCAGCATTGCTGGCGGCATCGTGGCCACCGCTGCTGGCGGCGGAGGGATCGCCCCATGCATCGGCGCTGCCGGAGCTGCTATCTGCAGGCGCGGCACCGCCGCTCGCCCAGGGATCGCTGCTGCTGGCGGCGGGGCTGGTATCAGTGGTGGCAGGTTGCTGGGTGGTTTGGCTGGCGCTTTCCCACGGATTCGCTGTTTGTTCGCTCATGATTAGGCTCCTTCACGGTCTAAAGCACGCAACAGCATGCTTTTCGAAATGATACCGACGTACTGATTCTCTTCGCTGACTACCGGCACGGCGCAGGGCGCTTGTGCCACATGCGACAGCAGATCGTTCAGGGAGGTATCGGCAGGAACCGCTAAGGGCGTGTCGAGTAGCGCGCTATCCAGCCCTTCACCGGCCGCCAGCGCGGCTTTCAATGAATCGGTGGACACCACGCCAACAAACTTCTGTTTCTCCAGCACGTAGCCATATTCGCGATCTTCATCCTGCAGCAGCTTGATGGCGGATCGCGGACCAAAACCGGCGGCTTTGCGGATCAGAGAACCCGCACTGCGACGCGCAATATCTTTGGCGCTAAACACGTGACTAATATCGACGCCGCGGAAGAAGGTGCGCACATAATCATTGGCAGGATTATTGAGGATTTCATCCGGCGTCCCGACCTGCACCACTTCGCCGCCCTGCATAATGGCAATGCGGTCGCCAATACGCATCGCTTCATCGAGGTCGTGAGAAATAAATACAATGGTACGCTGATGTTTGGCCTGCAGTTTTACCAGTTCATCCTGCATTTCGGTACGAATCAACGGATCAAGTGCTGAGAAAGCTTCATCCATTAATAAAATATCAGGATTAATCGCCAATGCGCGGGCTAATCCAACGCGTTGACGCATACCGCCAGAAAGTTCATCGGGATAAGAGTGGGCGTAATTATCCAGGCCAACCTGACGCAATGCTTCCAGCGCTTTTTCCTGACGTTCGGCTAAAGGAATGCCGGCTAATTCCATGCCAAAGGCGGCATTATTTAGCACCGTCATGTGTGGCATCAGCGCGAAGGATTGAAATACCATACTGATCTTATTTCTGCGGACTTCACGCAGTTCTGATTCCGATATTTTGGCAATATCGACACCGTCTATGATTACCTGGCCGCGAGTGGGCTCGATCAGACGATTGAGAAGGCGAACCATGGTGGACTTACCTGAACCTGAAAGCCCCATGATGACGAAGATCTCGCCTTCTTCAATGGCCAGACTGGCATTTTTGACGCCAACAGAGAGGCCGGTTTTTGCCAGAATACTCTCTTTGCTTTCGCCTTTATCGATCAGCTTAAATGCCTTTTCGGGATTATCCCCAAATACTTTATATAAATTCTTTACTTCGAGTTTAATTGCCATGCAGTAATTAATTTCCCGGTTAAATGTTTAACTATTTCTTGTTGTGGTCCTGATTAAAATTAAGCGCCCTATACCCTAACATAGTGAAATTATCTGACAACCCTGAATGGCGATATTCGGCGGCGCGCGCAGCAGTCAATCGCTAAAATCGCCAGTGCTCACAAGGGATGCGCGTGGATTAATTTTTTGCATTTGAGATGTGAATTTATGTGCGTTTCAGTCCGTTTCTGGTGCAGAGTGGCCGAAAATCAATCCAAAAAGAAGAAATATAAGTGAAATAAATGGGTGAGAAGAGCGGAAATAAGATTGGTTTAAAAAATAATGATCACTGAATTAATACGCTAAATAATTCGCGTCACAGCAAGGCGACAAGCCCGCTCGACCCAGCAGCATAGTGAACTATGTGACTGGGAAGAGTGGGCGCAGTCAACGCTGCTGTGCCAAAAGTAGGTGCCTCCAGGCAGCGCGAAGTATGACGCGTATTAGAAATTCCAGTCTTCGTCTTCGGTTTCTACGGCTTTCCCCATTACGTAAGAGGATCCAGAACCTGAGAAGAAGTCGTGGTTTTCATCGGCGTTGGGCGACAGCGCGGACAAAATCGCCGGGTTCACGGCGGTCAGTTCGGCCGGGAACAGCGCTTCGTAGCCGAGGTTCATTAGCGCTTTATTGGCGTTGTAGTGCAGGAAGGTTTTCACCTCTTCCGCCCAACCGACTTCACCGTACAACGCTTCGGTATACACCACTTCGTTTTCGTACAGCGCCAGCAGCAAATCAATCGCAAACTGCTGCAACTCCTCGCGGCGGCCAGCATCGACGTTTTCCAGCGACTTTTGGTACTTATAGCCGATGTAGTAGCCGTGTACCGCTTCGTCGCGAATGATCAGGCGAATCAGATCTGCGGTGTTGGTCAGCTTGCCACGGCTTGACCAATACATCGGCAGCCAGAAACCGGAGTAGAACAGGAACGATTCAAGGAACACGCTGGCGATTTTCTTCTTGAGCGGATCCTCGGCGCGATAGTGCTCCAGCACAATCTTCGCCTTGTTCTGCAACGCTTCATTCTCTTCACTCCAGCGATACGCCGCATCGACATCTGCGGTATTACACAGCGTGGAGAATATCGAACTGTACGAACGCGCATGCACCGCTTCCATAAAGGAGACGTTCGACAGCACAGCTTCTTCGTGTGGCGTAATAGCATCTTCCATCAGGCCCGGCGCACCAATCACGTTCTGGATGGTGTCGAGCAGCGTCAATCCGGTAAACACCCGAATAGTCAGCTGCTGTTGCTGGTGGTCCAGCGACTGCCACGCTGGCAAATCGTTGGAGAGCGGCACTTTTTCCGGCAGCCAGAAATTACTGGTCAGTCGGTTCCACACTTCGAGGTCTTTTTCGTCCTGGATGCGGTTCCAGTTAATGGCTTGAATTTGTTTTAGTTGCATAGTTTTCATCACAGTGAGCAGGAGACGCAGCCCTGCACCTCGGTGCCTTGAAGCGCCATCTGGCGCAGACGAATGTAATAGAGCGTTTTGATGCCTTTTTTCCACGCGTAGATCTGCGCTTTGTTGATATCGCGCGTGGTGACGTCGTCGCGGAAGAACAGCGTCAGCGACAGGCCTTGATCGACGTGCTGCGTGGCTTCGGCGTAGGTATCAATAATCGCTTCCGGCCCAATGGAGTACGCATCCTGATAGAGGTCGAGATTGTCGTTGGTCATAAACGGCGCCGGATAGTAAACGCGGCCGGTTTTGCCCTCTTTACGGATCTCAATGCGCGACACAATCGGGTGAATGCTGGAGGTCGCATGGTTGATGTACGAGATCGAACCGGTGGGCGGAATCGCCTGCAGGTTCTGGTTGTACAGCCCATGTTGCATCACTGCTGCGCGCAGCGCTTGCCAGTCGGCCTGCGTTGGCAGAGTCAGTCCGGCATCGGCGAACAGTTTTGCCACGCGCGCGGTGCGCGGCAGCCAGCGCTGTTCGACATATTTATCGAAGTAACTGCCGCTGGCGTATTTCGACTCGGCGAAACCGTCGAAACTCTTCTGATGCTCCTGCGCCAGCAGATTCGAGGTGCGCACGGCGTGATAGGTGACGCAATAGAAGTAGAGATTGGTGAAATCCAGCGCCTCTTCTGAACCGTACGCCATGCCTTCGCGCGCCAGATAACCATGCAGGTTCATCTGACCGAGGCCAATCGCGTGCGAGCGGCGATTGCCTTCCGCCACCGAAGGCACCGAATTGATCTCACTCATCTCGGAAACGGCGGTCAGTGCACGCACGGCGGTTTCCACGGTTTGCGCCAGATTGCGCGAATCCATGGCATGCGCAATGTTGAGCGAGCCGAGGTTGCAGGAGATATCTTTGCCGACGCGACGATAGCTGAGATCGTCATTGAACTCGCTGGCGCTGTTAACCTGCAAAATCTCGGAACAGAGATTACTCATGTTGATGCGCCCGGCAATCGGGTTGCTGCGGTTCACGCTGTCTTCAAACATGATGTACGGGTAGCCGGATTCAAACTGAATCTCCGCCAGCGTCTGGAAGAAATCGCGCGGCTTGATGTAGGTTTTGGTGATGCGATCGTCCGCCAGCATCTCGTCGTAATGCTCGCTGATGCTGATGTCACCAAAGGCTTTGCCGTAGATGCGCTCGACATCGTAGGGCGAGAACAGCGCCATATCGCGATTCTCTTTCGCCAGTTGGAAGGTGATATCCGGGATCACCACGCCGAGCGACAGCGTTTTGATGCGGATCTTCTCGTCGGCGTTTTCGCGTTTGGTATCAAGGAAGCGGAAAATATCCGGGTGATGGGCATTTAGCCATACCGCGCCTGCGCCCTGACGCGCACCCAGCTGGTTAGCGTAGGAGAACGCATCTTCCAGCATCTTCATCACCGGAATCACGCCCGATGACTGGTTCTCAATGCGCTTAATCGGCGCACCCGATTCTCGCAGGTTGGAGAGCAGGAACGCCACGCCGCCGCCGCGTTTCGACAGTTGCAGCGCCGAATTCACCGCGCGACCAATCGATTCCATATTGTCTTCGATGCGCAACAGGAAACAGGAAACCAGCTCGCCGCGCTGCTGCTTACCGCAGTTAAGGAAGGTTGGCGTAGCGGGCTGGAAGCGACCGCTCAGCATTTCCGCCAGCAGCTCGCGCGCTAAGGTTTCATTGCCGCGTGCCAGCGTCAGCGCCACCATGCAGGCGCGCTGTTCGAAGGTTTCCAGATAGCGTTTACCGTCGAAGGTTTTCAACGTGTAGCTGGTGTAAAACTTCCACGCCCCGAGGAAGGTGTGAAAGGCGAAACCTGCCGCATCAGCTTCATCGTGCAGCTGACACAGGAAATCGAAAGCGTACTGATTCAGCACCTCGGCTTCGTAGTAGCCTTCGGCCACCAGATAGCGCAGGCGCTCGCCTGCCGAGGCAAACTGCACGGTATTGGGTTGTACATGCTGCAGGAAGAACTGGCGCGCAGCTTCGTGATCTTTACTGAACTGGATGCGGCCATCGGCGTCATACAGGTTCAGCATCGCGTTGAGCGCGTGGTAATCAGTTAGCGAGCTATTTAGGGTGTCTGTCGTTGCCAAAATTGGGTCACTCCCGCTTTTACATTAGCGATATCGTCGGGGGTTCCCATCAGCTCAAAGCGGTAGAGATAGGGAACCTGACATTTCTGCGCAATGATGTCGCCCGCCAGGCAATAGCCTTCACCGAAGTTGCGGTTACCGGCAGCGATCACCCCGCGAATCCCGCGTCGGTTGGCATCATCATTGAGGAATTGAATCACTTGTCTCGGCACCGCACCGCGCGAACTGCCGCCGCCGTAGCTCGGCACCACTAAAATGTAGGGCTGTTCGATATGCAGGCGCTGCTTGCCGTCAACCGGAATGCGGCGGGCAGGCAGCCCAAGACGTGTGATGAATCGGTGCGTGTTTTCCGACTGGCTAGAGAAATAGACCAGTGGAAACATGGCTTATCCCCCTACGGCCGCGAGCTGGCGCAGGCTGGCAATTTTGTCGGGACGGAAGCCACCCCAGTGATCGTCTTGCGTCATCACCACTGGCACCTGGCGATAGCCGAGAGATTTGAGGTTGTCGATGGCTTCAGGTTGGGTATCAAGGTTGATCAGCTGATAGTCGATACCTTTGCGGTCCATGGCATTTTTAGTCGCATTGCACTGGACACAGTTGTCTTTGGTGTAAATAATAATGCGCATGATTCGTATTTCCCTTTGATTGCGGTCAGATTGCGAGATACGAAGCAAATTCCTGTTTGCATCGAACTTCGTCCTTGACGACATTTGGTAGTTAGTTGATGGGTTGAATACTAGATGTAGTGGGTAAAAGGGTCAAGCCCACCAGATATAGGGTTTTGTGATTTTGATCTTCGGATATTCGCTAAGACCAGAGATCATGCGCCTTCCAGGCCGGAAAAATTTTTTGTAAAGGGAATGAGATGGGAAGGTTGGTTGAATTTTGTGCGATTTGGCCCTCATCCCAGCCTTCTCCCGCAAGCGGGAGAAGGAGCCGATCCAGCATAGGTGTTACAGTTGAACGCCACCTAATCATTCCCTCTCCCGCCTGCGGGAGAGGGTTAAGGTGAGGGAAAGCGCGCACTATCTCGCGCCCACAAAAAAGCCCCGCATCAGCGAGGCTCATTGCATCAACGAACATAGGCTTATCGGCGTGAAGATACCAGCAGCGCGCCAAGCACTAAACCTATCGCCGCACCGACGCCCACGCCGTGCCACGGCTTGTCGTGGACATAGGCGTCAACCTGCGTACCCGCATCACGTGCCGCTTGCGATACGCGACTCTGTCCGCCGCTCAGTTTGGCACGCGTCTGCTTCAACAGCGCCTGCGCCTGGCTACGGGCATTATCAACTTCGTCTTTAGCTTCACTGCCATAAGATTTAAGTAACGCCTCTAGCGAATCGGCCAGTTCGTTTACATCCTGATTGATATCAATGTCATCGTTTTTTGCGCTTCGATTAAACATTTTTTAGCTCCCTTTGATTTAAAACGTAATACTTAGTGTAGACGAAGCGTGATTAAACGCAGGGATGTGCCAGGCTTTAGGGAAAATTCCGAATGCCCATGCCATCTTGCTGCTGTAAGGTTGCGGGGCTGTGAGAAGAGAGGAGCAAGCATGTATTTACGACCAGATGAGGTAGCGCGCGTACTTGAGAAAGTGGGCTTCGAAATGGATACCCAAACGCCAAAAATTTACGGTTATCGTCGCGGCGAAAACTATGTGTACGTCAATCGCGAAGCGCGTATGGGACGGACCGCCTTAATCATTCACCCGACGCTGAAAGAGAAAAGCCAGAGCTTTGCTGAACCGGCTTCAGAGATGAAAACCTGCGATCACTACACGCAATTCCCACTCTACTTAATGGGCGATTCGCAGGAGCATTACGGCATTCCGCACGGCTTCAGCTCGCGCGTTGCGCTTGAGCGTTATCTGCAAGGCGTATTTGGCGCCTGAACTTGCGCCCCGTTTCACGCGGGGCCGCAAACCCTGACTCAATCCTCTCCTTCTGCCCCGTTGCAAATCCGCACGCTGACGCGTATAAACTTGTGTCCATATAGATGTTCAGACGTCCATACGGATAAATATCATGCAAACTCAGGATACGCCTCCTCAGGAAAACTTTAAGCGCACCATGAAAGTACGGCATCTGGTGATGCTGTCGCTGGGCGGTGTGATCGGAACCGGGCTGTTCTTCAATACCGGCTACATCATCTCAACCACCGGTGCAGCCGGCACCTTGCTGGCCTATCTGATTGGTGCGCTGGTGGTGTGGTTGGTGATGGTCTGTCTCGGCGAACTGGCCGTAGCGATGCCGGAAACCGGCGCGTTCCACGTCTATGCCGCGCGCTATCTCAGTCCGGCCACCGGTTATACCGTCGCCTGGCTTTACTGGCTCACCTGGACGGTGGCGCTGGGTTCCAGCCTGACCGCCGCCGGGTTCTGTATGCAGTATTGGTTCCCAAGCGTGCCGGTGTGGACGTGGTGTCTGGTGTTCTGCATCGCTATTTATCTGCTGAATATCGTCTCAACGCGCTTCTTTGCCGAAGGTGAATTCTGGTTCTCCATCATTAAAGTGATCACCATCATCGCCTTTATCATTCTCGGTGCGGGCGCGATCTTTGGTTTTATCCCGATGAAAGACGGCAGCGCTGCGCCGGGATTACACAATCTCACCGCTTCCGGCTGGCTGCCGCACGGCACGCTGCCGATTCTGATGACCATGGTGGCGGTCAACTTCGCTTTCTCGGGCACGGAATTGATCGGTATCGCTGCCGGTGAAACCGAGCAGCCACAAAAAGCGCTGCCGCTGGCGATCCGCACCACCGTCGCACGGTTGATCATCTTCTTTATCGGCACGGTATTTGTGCTGGCGGCGCTGATCCCGATAGATCAGGCCGGGATCGTCAAAAGCCCGTTTGTGCTGGTGTTTGAAAAGATCGGCATCCCGTACGCGGCGGATATTTTCAACTTCGTGATCCTCACCGCCATTCTCTCCGCCGCCAACTCCGGCCTGTATGCTTCTGGCCGTATGTTGTGGTCGCTGGCTAATGAGAAGACGCTGCCGCGCTGTTTTGCGCGCGTCAACCGTCGTGGCATTCCGGTGCTGGCGCTGACCGTGAGCATGATTGGCGGCTTGCTGGCGCTGTTCTCCAGTGTAATTGCGCCGGACACGGTGTTTGTGGCGCTGTCGGCGATTTCCGGTTTTGCCGTGGTGGCGGTGTGGCTCAGCATCTGCGCCTCGCACTATGTGTTCCGCCGTCGCCATCTGCAGGCGGGCGGCAGCTTACAACAGCTGGCGTATCGCGCGCCGCTCTATCCGCTGACGCCGATTCTGGGCTTCCTGTTATGCCTGCTGGCGTGCGTCGGACTGGCATTCGATCCGTCGCAGCGTATTGCGCTGTGGTGCGGCATTCCGTTTGTGCTGTTCTGCTATGCCGCATACCATGTCACGCAACGACGCAAGTCATCCCTTAAGGCTGAGGAGGCCAACGATGTCGCGTAATCCTATCGCGCAGGCTCTAACCCAAACTGACACGCTGATTCTGGATGGCGCGCTGGCGACCGAGCTGGAGGCGCGCGGCTGCAATCTGGCCGATGCGCTGTGGTCGGCCAAAGTGCTGATGGAAAATCCTGAGCTGATTTATCAGGTGCATCACGACTACTTTGCTGCCGGCGCGCATGTGGCGATCACCGCCAGCTATCAGGCCACGCCGCAGGGTTTTGCCGCGCGCGGCTTAGATGAAGCGCAGGCGCTGGCACTGATCACTCAGAGCGTACAGCTGGCGCAGCGCGCGCGTGATGACTATCGCGCATCCTTCGCCAGCACCGCGCCGCTGCTGGTGGCCGGTTCGGTCGGGCCGTATGGCGCTTTTCTGGCCAATGGTGCGGAGTATCGCGGTGATTACGCGCTGCCGGAAGAGGAGATGAAAGCGTTCCACCGTCCGCGCGTGAAGGCGTTGCTGGAAGCGGGTGTCGATCTGCTGGCCTGTGAAACGTTGCCGTCCTTCGCCGAAGCGCAGGCGCTGGTGAGTTTACTGGCTGAATTCCCTGCCAGCAGCGCGTGGTTCTCCTTTACCCTGCGCGATGCCGAACACATCAGCGACGGCACGCCGTTGAGTAAAGTGGCTGAGCTGGTGCATGCGGCATCGCAGGTGGTGGCGGTTGGCATCAACTGCGTGGCGCTGGAGAGCGTAACGCCCGCTCTGCGCCGCTTCCAGGCGCTGTGTGATAAGCCGCTGCTGGTCTATCCGAACTCCGGCGAGCAGTACGATGCCAGCAGCAAAACCTGGCACTCCGCGCCGTCGGGCTGCACGCTGCATGACAAATTCGCTGAATGGCAGCAGACGGGCGCACGCCTGATTGGCGGCTGCTGCCGTACCACGCCGCAGGATATCGCGGCGATTGCTGCCTGTTGTCAACCGCAATAAAGCGCAGAAAATCATCAGTGATAGCGCGATTAAGCACAGAAGGGCAGTTTACACTGTCCTATCTGATGCTGAAGCGGACCTGCTATGAACCTGCGACCTCTTTTTCCTGCCTGTGCGCTGCTGCTGAGCGGCTGCGCCACCATTGTCGGCACTGAAACGCAACCGGTAAAAATCGACTCCCTGCCGCAAGGCGCGCGTTTCACCGTGCAGGATGAGACCGGCCGCGCGGTGGCGCAGGGCTATACGCCGCAAACCGTCGAGCTGGCGAAATCGACCGGGAATTACTTTGGTAAGAAGCACTATCAGGTGATGCTGGAGAGTCCGGGCTACGTGCCGCTAACCTTGCCGATCGAGGCCAATGCCAATCTGTGGTATTTGCTCGGCAATATTCCGCTGTTGGGCTTCCCCGGCTGGCTGCTGGTCGATCCCTTCTACGGCGGCATGTACGATCTCAAACCAGAGCATCCACAGCCGAAGCTGAACGTCGTCGGCGCGCGGGGTTAATAAGCCCGCACCGATCGTAGCGGCGCAATTTATTGCGCAATCTTACCGCGAAAAAAAACAGCGCAATTAATTGCGCCGCTACAAATCATTCAAAAGTTTGAGTTACTGCGCGGTAGGCTTCACCATCGCATTGGCGCTTTTATGCTGCGCCAGATGTTGCTGCTGGAAAATGCACATGCGGATGGTGTTGCGGTATTCGCCGTTGATGAAAAATTCGTGCTTCAGTACGCCTTCCACCTCAAAACCCAGCTTGGTGTAGATATGCACCGCCTTCTTATTCTCTTCATCGACAATTAGATAGAGTTTGTAGAGATTCAGCACCGAAAAGCCGTAATCCATCGCCAGCTTTGCCGCTTTGGTGGCTAAGCCTTTGCCCTGATGGGAAGGATCGATAATGATCTGAAACTCAGCGCGGCGATGCACGTGATTAATCTCGACCAACTCCACCAACCCGGCTTTGTGTCCATCATGCTCCACCACAAAGCGGCGCTCGGTCTGGTCATGGATATGTTTGTCATACAGATCCGAAAGCTCGACAAACGCTTCGTACGGTTCTTCAAACCAGTAACGCATCACGCTGGCGTTGTTATCTAATTGGTGCACAAAGCGTAAATCTTCCCGCTCCAGCGGACGTAACTTAACCGTCATACGGTGTTCCTTGTTGTTGAATGTTGCTCCACGATGCGGCCCTGCGCCATACGCGCCGCGCGATCGCACATGTGATCGATCACATCCGGATCGTGGCTGACCAGCACCATGGTTAAACCATCTTTTTGCTTTAGATCGTTGAGCAGGTTGAGGATCTCAGCCTGCACCGACATGTCCAGCGCCGAGGTCGGCTCATCCAGCAGCAGGATCTTGGGTTCCAGCAGCAGGGCGCGCACAATCGCTACGCGCTGACGCTGACCGCCTGAAAGCTGATGCGGATAGCGATCCGCCAGCGCCGGATCGAGCCCGACATGACGGAACCCGGCATTAATGCGGTCGTCGATGTTATCACGTTTGAGCATTTTCAGCGGTTCCGCCAGCGTGCGACGCAGGCGATGGCGCGGATGCAGCGAAGCGTAGGGATCCTGAAACACCATCTGCACATCGCGGCGCAGCTGGCCGGTAAACGCTTTACCGGGCTGCACGGCGGTGCCCGCCAGCGACATGCTGCCTCTCCAGTGCGGATTCAATCCCGCCAGCACCCACAGCAGCGACGACTTGCCGCAGCCGGACGGGCCAACCAGACCAAAACACTCACCGGCCGCGACCTGCAGCGACACATCGTGCACCACGGTGCGCAGCTCGTAACCTTGCTTGTGCGAAACGCTGAGGTTCGCTAACTCAATCATAATTCTTCTCCAGCGCGGCACGATCCAGCACCGGCAAACGCTCGCCGTGCGTGGCTTTACTCGGACGACAGGCCCACAAGGTGCTGGTGTAAGGATGGCTGGCGTTGGAGAGTTCGGACGCCGGCAAGGTATCCAGCACGCGGCCCTGATACATCACCATCACACGTTCGCAGTGCTCGGAAACCTGTTGCAGATCGTGGCTGATCAGCAGCAAACCCATGTTGCGCTGTTCAACCAGACGACGAATCAGCGCCAGTACCTGATCGCGCATCGCGTGATCGAGCGCCGACGTAGGTTCATCGGCGATCAGCAGTTCAGGATCGGTGATCAGGGCGATCGCCAGCATCACGCGTTGCCCCATGCCGCCAGAAAGTTGATGCGGATAGCGTTTCATCAGCTGACGCGGGTCGGGCAAGCCCACCGCATCCAGCATCTCGCACACTTTCTCTTTACGTTCAGCGCCGCTCAATTTGTGGTGCAGCACCAGCGGTTCTTCCACCTGCCAGCCAATGGTGCGCGTGGGATTGAGCGCATATTTCGGATCCTGCATCACCATTGCCACTTTACTGCCGCGTAGCTGGATCCAGTCACGCTCGCGCAGGCTCAGCGCATCGGTGTCGACAATCTGCAAGCGATCGGCCTGCAAGTGCAGCGAAGGTGACAGCAAGCCCATCAGCGTACGTGCGGTGAGTGATTTACCGGAACCGGATTCACCCACCAGCGCCACGCGCTCGCGGCCAATTTGGAAGCCAATGTTATCGACCAGCAGCGCATCATCGCTGCGAATCGTCAGGCCTTGTACATCAATTAACAGATCATTTGGCATGACGAGTATCCAGTCGGTCACGCAGGCCATCGCCTGTCAGGTTAAACGCCAGGCTGGCGAACAGAATCGCGCCGCCGGGTGCGGCGGCAACCCACCATTGGTCGAAGATCACTTTACTGCCTTCTGCCACCATCGAACCCCATTCGGCGGTAGGCGGTTGCACGCCCATGCCAAGGAAGCCGAGGCCCGCCGCTGAAAGAATGATTCCGCCGAGGCTCAGCGCGGCACGTACCACCGCCGTTGGCATACACAGCGGCAGAATGTGGCCAAACATCAGGCGTAAACCGGTGATGCCCTGCATGCGCGCGGCGGCGAGGTAATCACTGCGGCGCAGCGCCAGCGTTTCCGCGCGCGCCTGACGGGCAAACGGCGGCCAGCTGGTGAGCGCCAGCGCCAGTGCGCCATTCATCAAGCCGGGGCCGAGCATGGCGACCAGCGCCAGCGCGATCACCAGATTCGGCAGCGACAGGAAGATATCGGTTATGCGCATCAACACGCGCTCGGTCCAGCCGCCCACGTAACCGGCGGTGATGCCGACCAGCAGGCCAACCGGAATGGTCAGCACCAGAATCAGTGACACCAACAGCAGCGTGGGGCGCGCGCCATAAATCACGCGTGACAGCAGATCGCGGCCAAAGCCATCGGTGCCAAACCAGTGCAGCGCCGATGGCGCCTGCAAACGCTGGGAGATGATCTGCGCATTGGGATCGAAAGGCGCCAGCAATGGCGCGAACAACGCCATCGCCACCACAATCAGCACCAGCGTCAGGCCGATGGAAAGCGAGGTCACGCGCGCGCGGCGGCGGCGCGGACGCAGCGTTTCCAGTTCAGAGAGTTGTTGAGTCATCGGGTTCTCGGATCGGTTAACCAGGTCAGGGCATCGGCCAGCGCGTTGAGCAGAATAAAGCAGCTGCCAATCAGCAAGGTCGAGCCGAGAATCGCCGGTACATCGGAGGAAAACAGCGCGTTAGTCATGTAGCGACCAACGCCCGGCCAGGCAAATACCGTTTCGGTGAGTACCGAACCTTCCAGCAGCGTGGCGTAGGAGAGGGCGATAACGGTAATCAGCGTGCCCAGCACGTTGGGGAAAATATGACGCAGCAAAATGCGGCCACGGCTGGCACCTTTCGCACGCGCCAGCACCACATACTCTTTGCTGCTCTCTTCCAGCAGCGCCGCGCGCAGCAGGCGCGTGATACCCGCCATCGCCAGCAGGCCGAGAATCACCACCGGCAGCCACAAGTGGGCAATCGCATTGTGGAACATCTCGGGATCGCCGGACATCCAGCTATCAATCAGTACAAAGCCGGTTTTTGGCTCCAGCGTGTAGATCCAGATGTCATCAAGCTGGCCCGGTCCGGCGGACCAGTGCAGCACGGCATAAAACAGCAGCAAACCCAGCAAGCCGAGCCAGAACACCGGCACCGAGTAGCCGAGCAGCGAAACAAAACGCGCCACGTTATCGATGATGCTGCCCGGCTTCCACGCCGCCATCAGCGCTAAGGCAATGCCGAACACCGCGGCAAAAATCATCGCGCAGGTGGCCAGCTCAATGGTGGCCGGGAAGGTGCGCATCAGGTCGGCGCTGACCGGTTGATTGGTCAGATGCGATAAGCCGAGATCGCCGCGCGCCAACTGGCTGATATAGCGCCAGAACTGCACCAGCACCGGCTGATCAAGACCGAGATAGTGTCGCACCTGCGCGTAGGTGGCTTCGCTGGCGTGATCGCCTGCGATCTGTTGCACCGGATCGACAGGTGACAGGTGCGACAGCATAAAAGTGAACGCTAACAAACCGACCAACGTCACCAGCAGCGAGAGCAGGCTGGTGACGATGTGGCTAACGCGTTGCCAAAGTGGCCGGGCGAACCCGGCCTGTGAAGCTGACACTGCCATTACTTAGAAACCTGCGAGTAATACACCATGTCCGGGTTGATGCCCTGCACATAGCCTTGCAGATTGTCGCGCAGCGCAATCAGGTTTTTCGCCTGCAAGCCAATCACGTACGGCGAGTTCTTCAGCACTTCACGCTGCATCGCCTGATAGAGTTCGACGCGCTTGTTGTTATCGCTCTCGGCGGTGGCGGCCAGCGTTTGCTTGTTCAGCTCCGGGATGTGCCAGTCAGAACGGTAAGCCACGGTTTTGCTGCCATCTTCCGGGTTGTAAGCGAAGGACGCGGCGTTGGTGTTGGGATCGAAATAGTCTGCGCCCCAGGCGTTCAGGGTGGCTTCATATTTGTGCGCCTTCACGCGGGTCGAGACTTCAGAGCTCAGGCCAGGTTGCACTTCCACTTTCACGCCGCCTTTGGCAAAGCTGCCCTGCAGCGCCTGCGCGATATCGAGGTAAGGCGGCTGGTTGCTGGTGGAAAGCGTGAAGCTGACGTTGGTCAGACCGGCTTTCTTCAGAATCGCTTTGGCTTTCTCAGGATCGTAAGTGTACGGCGTGTCGTTGATTGCGCCGAGGAAGCCTTTCGGCAGGAAGGTTTGATGCACGTCGAACTGGCCTTTCAGCAGGTCGTTAGCGATACCTTTATAGTCGAATAGGTATCGAGCTGCTTCCCACAGCGCCGGGTTCTTCAGCACCGGGTTTTCACCGATGTTGAACTGGATGTAATAGAGCGACGCCATCGGAATCGCTTCGGTCTTCACGCCCGCTTTGCCTTTCAGCGAGGCGATCTGATCCGCACCGAGGTTACGCGCGATATCCACATCGCCCTGTTCCAGCAGCAGACGACGCGCAGCCGGTTCCGGAACGTTTTTAATCAGGATATTTTTCAGCTTCGGAGCGCCCGCTGGCGAAGTTGGATTCGCGCTCAGCAGAATCGCTTCGTGCAGCACCACTTTACGAATCTGATACGGGCCGCTACCGGCAGAGTGAGTACCGAGCCACGCATGGCCGAAGTCACCGTTCTTCGCGTTGGCCTGCGCGGTTTTCTCATCAACAATCGAAGAGACCGGCGCGGAGAGCAGGCTGAGCACATACGCCGGGCTGACGTTGGCGCTCCAGCTGATCTGTACGTGGTTGTCATCAACCTTTTTCAGGAAGGTATCGACGTTGTCTTTATTCCAGCCAAGTTGGGTAAGAATAAAGGAGGGATCGAGGTTGAGTTTCACCACGCGACCCAGTGAGAAGATCACATCCTCCGGACGCAGCGGATTGCCGCTGGCGAACTGAGCACCTTTGCGTAGTTCAAACGTCAGGCTGCGATTATCGCTGCCCGCTTGCCAGGACGTGGCCAGCGTTGGCTGCAAATCGGTTGGATTGGTGGGATCGGACTGAACCAGGCGCTGATAAATGTTAGTGAACGCTTGCACCGTGGTGAGCTCGAAGCCCTGCGCGGGATCGAAGCTGTCGGCATCATCGGTAGACTGGGCAATCACCAGCGTATCTTTCGGCGTCGCTGCCTGAACAGAGAAGGCGGCTACCAGCGATAACGCCAGCAGTGATGGAATAATTTTTTTCATGTTGTTTCCTTGCCTAAAAAAAGTAACGCGAGTTTACGAGAGCGCAGCAGTGAAGAATAGTCAATTTCAGGCTATGCATATGCATTAATGATCTAAGACGCATGGTTCAGTTATAAGGGAAAACCGCACAATCCGTAGCGGCGCAATTCATTGCGCAATGTGTGGAAGGGCTTTGGGTGCAGGATCGTTAACGCAAAATCGCGCGATTAATCACGCCGCTACGGAATGTGCATGTGAGGTAATATCAACTCAACTGCAACGGAATATAAATGATGGGTGACTAACCGATAATTAACTTTACTTCGTTACTTGCCAGAATATAATGGCCGCAATTTCAAAGCAGGAGAGTTCAGTTGGACAGTCACCCTTTTAGTTGGCATCACAAGGCAAGCTGACGCGCGAACTTTTTTGTCGCTGCTTGCCAACACGGCGGGCAGCAATCCTCTCTTTTCTGATGATTGTTCCCTTTAAACGACATTGTAACGGGCCAAAGCCCGTGGGGATATCATCATGCACATGATTTTTAACACACTTTTCCCTCCGCCTCGATACGCGCGCTGAACCTCAGCGTGCTGATTAGCGCTGCACATTAGACGGCTTTTCGCTGTTCGATTGCGTGGTGTTTACCTTCGTCTTTATTTATTACTCGTTATTTTGCGAGCGACTCTTTTCGTCTTTAATTTCCGGGAGGTGATATGGAAATTCCCGACAGGTTATTTTTAATTTAACAAACGCATTGCCGTTAATTTAATTTGTGTGCCTCGCACGCAGGGATTTTTATTGCCGTAATAAAGAGGAATGTCACTATGACTGACATGAAACTCAACCAGGACAAAAAAGCCTGGAACACCACGCGCCAGCCGCGTCAAAAAACACCGCGTTACCTGATTGAAGATGAAGCCGGTTTTACTGCCGACGAAACGCTGGTGCGTCTGCGCAGCGATGCGCTTGGCCTGAGTGAACGTGAAGCCGAGGCGCGCCTGAATGTATATGGCCGCAATCAGGTCGAACACGACAAAGCGCCACCGGCGTTGTTGCAGTTGCTGCAGGCATTCAACAATCCGTTTATCTATGTCCTGATGGCGCTGGCGCTGGTGAGCTTTTTCACTGATTTCTGGCTGCCGCTGCGCAACGGCGAGGAGACCGATCTGACCGGTGTCATCATCATTGTGACGATGGTAACGCTCAGCGGTTTGCTGCGCTTCTGGCAGGAGTTCCGTACCAATAAAGCGGCGCAGGCGCTGAAATCGATGGTGCGCACCACCGCCACGGTGCTGCGTCGTGAGTCAGCGCAGCAAGCGCCGCTCAAACAGGAAGTCGATATCGCCACGCTGGTGCCGGGTGACATCATCTATCTGTCGGCGGGGGATTTGGTGCCAGCCGATGTGCGGCTGCTGGATTCACGCGATCTGTTTATCAGCCAGGCGATTTTGACCGGCGAATCGTTACCGGTTGAGAAGTATGACGTCACCGGCCACGTCACCAGCAAAAGCAGCGGTGCCAGCGAACAGGGCACATCGCTGCTGGAACTGGGCAGCGTCTGCCTGATGGGCACCAACGTGTCCAGCGGCAGCGCCAAAGCGGTGGTAGTGGCAACCGGCAGCGAAACTTACTTCGGTAGCCTGGCGAAATCGATTGTGGGTAATCGCGCACAAACCGCCTTTGACCGCGGCGTCAACAGCGTGAGCTGGCTGCTGATCCGCTTCATGTTGGTGATGGTACCGGTGGTGTTGCTGATTAATGGCCTAACCAAAGGCGACTGGCTGGATGCTTCACTGTTTGCGCTGGCGGTAGCGGTAGGTTTAACGCCGGAAATGTTGCCGATGATCGTCAGCTCCAATCTGGCGAAAGGTGCCATCGCCATGTCGCGGCGTAAAGTGATCGTCAAACGTCTGAATGCGATTCAAAACCTCGGCGCGATGGATATTCTCTGCACCGACAAAACCGGCACGCTGACGCAGGACAACATCATTCTGGAGCATCATCTGGATTGTGCTGGCGTGGAGAACTCACGCGTGCTGATGCTGAGCTGGCTTAACAGCCACTATCAAAGCGGCACGCTGAATCTGATGGATCGCGCCATTTTGCAGTACGGCAAAAACCGCGTCAGCGAAGCGGTAAGCGATACCTATATCAAAGTGGATGAGCTGCCGTTCGATTTCATTCGCCGTCGCGTCTCGGTGGTGGTGCGCGATCGTCGTCTCAATCAACAGATGCTGATCTGCAAAGGCGCGGTGGAAGAGATGCTGAGCATCGCGACTGCCGAGCGTGAAGGCAAACTGGTGCAGCCGCTGAACGAAACGCGTCGTGCAGAACTGCTGGCGCTGGCACATCAATACAATGAGCAGGGTTTCCGCGTGCTGCTGGTGGCGAGCCGCGTGCTGGCGGAGCCGGGTTTACAGCAGCCGCTGAGCGTGGCGGATGAGCAAGGCTTAACGGTAGAAGGGCTGCTGACCTTCCTCGATCCACCGAAAGAGAGCGCCGCCAAAGCCATCGGCGCGCTGCGCGACAATGGCGTTAGCGTCAAAGTGCTGACCGGCGATAATCCAGTGGTGACCGCGCGCATTTGCCAGCAGGTTGGCATCGACAGCGGCGCGATCGTCACCGGCGACCAAATTGCCCTGATGAGCGACGAGCAGTTGGCAGACGCCGCCGCACAGAGTGCGGTATTCGCTAAACTCACGCCGCTGCAGAAATCACGCATCCTGCGCGCGCTACAGCAACAGGGCCACACCGTTGGCTTCCTCGGCGACGGGATTAATGATGCGCCGGCGCTGCGTGATGCTGATGTCGGGATTTCCGTCGATAGCGCGGCGGACATCGCTAAAGAGTCCTCCGATATCATCCTGCTGGAAAAAGATTTGATGGTGCTGGAAGAGGGCGTAATGAAGGGACGCGAAACCTTCGGCAACATCATTAAGTATCTGAACATGACCGCCAGCTCGAACTTCGGCAACGTGTTCTCGGTGTTGGTGGCGAGCGCCTTTATTCCGTTCCTGCCGATGCTGGCGATTCATCTGCTGATTCAGAACCTGATGTACGATCTGTCTCAGCTGGCACTGCCGTGGGACAAAATGGACCGCGAGTTCCTGCGCAAACCGCGTAAATGGGACGCGCGTAATATCAAACGCTTCATGTTGTGGATTGGGCCAACGTCGTCGATTTTCGATATCACCACCTTTGCGCTGATGTGGTACGTGTTCGCGGCGAACACGCCAGAAATGCAGTCGCTGTTCCAGTCCGGCTGGTTTATTGAAGGCTTGCTGTCGCAAACGCTGGTGGTGCACATGCTGCGCACGCAAAAGATTCCGTTTATCCAGAGCCGTGCGGCGCTGCCGGTGCTGCTGACCACTGCGTGTGTGATGATCGCCGGCATTCTGCTGCCGTTCTCACCGCTGGGTGCGATGGTGGGATTGGTGCCGCTGCCATGGTCTTACTTCCCATGGCTGGTGGCAACGCTGCTCGGGTATTGCGTGGTCGCGCAGGGCATGAAAATGCTCTACATCAAGCGCTTTGGTCAGTGGTTTTAAACACATGGAGGTGAAATGCGTAACCGCAATCTCAATAAGGTGGTGTTTCACCTGATAATGATGATGGTTGTCATGGTGGTGTTAACGCTGGTGTTTCGTTAATGAAAAAAGGGCAGGATTTCCTGCCCTTTTCTTTACTCTTCGTCGGGCTGGTAATACTGCACGCCGATCTCAATGCGCTCGCGGCCGCTAGCTACGCGATGGCGATTGCTGTCGCGCAGCGAATAGATGCAGCCGCAATACTCCTGCTGATAGAAACGTTCGCGCTTGCTGATCTCAATCATGCGTGACGAGCCGCCACCTTTCCGCCAGTTGAACTCCCAATAAAGCATATCGGGATAGTGCGCCGCCGCGCGCACGCCGCAGTCGTTGATCTGCTGCATATTCTTCCAGCGCGAAATACCGAGTGAACTGGTGATCACCGGGAAACCGTTTTCATGTGCATACAGCGCGGTGCGTTCAAAGCGCATGTCGAAACACATGGTGCAGCGCACGCCACGTTCCGGTTCCCACTCCATGCCACGCGCCCGCTCAAACCAATTGTCTTTATCATAATCGGCATCAACAAAGGGCACGCCAAACTGCTCGGCAAAGCGGATATTCTCCTCTTTACGCAGCTCATACTCTTTCAGCGGATGAATGTTTGGGTTGTAGAAGAAGATGGTGTAATCGATGCCGGAAGCCAGCATCGCTTCCATCACTTCGCCCGAGCAGGGCGCACAGCAGGAGTGCAACAGGACTTTATTATGACCGTTGGGTAAGGGCAGCGGCTGCCGGGTAAAGGTGTCAGACATGAGCATTATTGGTTAATGGAGTGTTGGGTAAAGTCTAAGGGGATAGCGTTAAAGATGCAAAGTTGAGGAAAACAGGCAATAAAAAAGGCCGCAAACGCGGCCTCTGGATTGAGCGACGAACGTTATTCAGTCACTTTCTTTTTCAGATCGCTGGCACCTTCTTTGGTTTTATTCCAGCCTTTCTGCGTGCCTTCTTTGGTGGCATCCCAACCTTTCTCAGAACCTTCTTTGGTTTTGTTCCAGGCTTTCTGCGTACCTTCGCTGGCTTTGCTGGTCAGGTTATCGCTTTTACCTTCTGCCGCATGCTTCGCTTTCAGCTGCTGCTCTTTACCTTCGTTCTGCGCCTGATGCAGTTTTTCTTTAGCGGTGTTCGCACCGGCCTGCGCGTTAGCGACAGTTTCATCAGTTGCATGTGTGGTCGCGGCAAAAGCCGAAGATGCCATCAGAATGGCTGACAGTGCAATAATGGTCTTTTTCATAATTCCCTCTTTCATGAAATATGTCGTCTCAGGTAATCATCCTGGCATAGGCCGGGATGGAAAGATTTAAGAATAAACCAGGAATGAAAAAGGTCTAGTTTCGCTGGCAAAATCACCAGTAGATAGCATTTTAGGTTGTTGCAGGAAGGGATAAGAGCCACCTGAGCGGTGGCTCTGCAATATTAATCTGCTATCTGTCTGGCGCAGCATAGCAGTGGCGCCACGTGCAACGGTTGCGTACCGAGGTTGGCAATCAGGGATTGAACGTTACGCTGGTAACGCTGTGGAATCCGGGTGGCAATAAACACGCGATAGCCGAGGCGTTTATCGCCAGCCTGCCTGAGCTGTGGAGCTGCCTCTACTCTTCGTCGCGCTCTTTAGCGGCGCGCTGACGATCATAGAACTCATCTTCGGCGGCGATGATCTCATCCATCAATGAGTTCATATCCACTTCATGCACCTCTTCTACGAAGAGACCGGTGAGCGGCGTTTCTGGCGTCAGCTTTCCATCTTCATATAACTGCCAGATCTCTTTCGCATAGCGCGTTTGCAAAATCTGCGGAGCATATTGCCCGTAATAGGCGGTGATGTTGTTCACATCGCGCTCAAACATCGATTCAGCGTGGTTGTTTGCCGCGGCATCAACCGCTTGTGGCAAGTCGATAATCACCGGTCCGTTGGCATCCTGCAGCACGTTGAATTCTGACAGGTCGCCATGAACAATGCCGGCGCACAGCATGCGCACGATATTGCGGATCATGGTATCGAAATCCTTCAAGGCGTTCTCTTCAGTCAGGAACACATCGCTCAGGCGTGGCGCAACCAGACCTTCTGCGTCTGTGACCAGCTCCATCAACAAAACGCCGTCGATGCAAATGTAGGGCTGCGGGACGCGTACGCCAGCATTCGCCAGGCGGAATAATGCATCAACTTCCGCGCTTTGCCAGGTCTCTTCTTGCTGCTTGCGCCCGAATTTCGACCCTTTTTGCATCGCACGTGAATTACGGCTGTTGCGGACTTTGCGCCCTTCCTGATAATGCACGGCCTGCTTGAAACTTCGTTGTGTGGCGTCCTTGTACACTTTCGCACACTGGATTTTGCCGCCCGTTAACACGGTATAAACGTCAGCTTCTTTGCCGCTTCTTAGTCTTTGTAGTACTTCATCTACCAGGCCATCATCGACGAGAGGCTGGAGTCGGTTTGGGATTTTCATGCGAGTCGCCTTGAAAGAGTCCAGATACAAAAAAGCCCGTAAGGCTTGCGCCATACGGGCTCTTAGGACTTCATCGAATGACTCTGGTAATCATCGATGGAGAATTTTGGTGCTGGCGGAGTCTGAATTGGTCCGCTAACCACCTGAATTAAAATGCTAATTCTTCAATTCAATTATTCTTTAGTGCCTAAGAAGGTGCCTAAAACTAATTTTCATTTTATCGGTCCGCTTGGCCTTATCTTACAAGGCTACTTAGGAGAAGGCGAGAGCTGGTTTCGACAATCACCTCGCCGGGTTCCTCCGCGATACGCAGCGTAAGCCCTTGAGCATTAACTTCAGCTATCAGCTCAGCGAGCTCGATACCGTCAACTTCGACCGCGATTTTCCCCATGTTCAGCGCCAGCACATTGATGCTGTCAGCGTTAAGGTTCAGACCGATTTTCACTGTGTTTTGTCCTCCCGATACCGGCCCGTTGTGATGCGGGTTATGGTGCTGTAGCCGCTGCTTACTATCAGTCCGGTTGCACGACGGGCACGCAGTATGTCGATGGCACCAATCAGTGAAGAGCGTTCGGGGAGGCTGAAACGGCTAAGGTCAGTGCGCACCAGTTCATACCTTTCCACAATGAAATTGACAGCATCGCACAGGGAGATACCGGCGTTGATGTGCGCCTGAATCACGCTGTCGTCGCCAAACGGTGTGTCGTTGAGCGTGAGGCCATAGTGTTTATCCAGCAGATGTGTGAGCAGCAACTGCCAGACCTGCACGGGCGACGGGCAGGGCTCAGCCGCCCGTGGCTCGGGTAACGGTAAAGTTTGCATTCGGTGTGTCCTGTTTTTGGGAGGTGGCCGGTCAGCCGGTTACAGTCGAAGAGGGATAAATCGTGATGTAGACATAACCTTGTGAGCCAAGCGTATCAGCTTCGCAGGTCAGCCCAATGTGATTCAGGGTAACGCGTTGCTGATGGCGAGGATTCAGCTCACCAGCTGGAAGCATCTGTTCCAGCTGTTTCATTATCAGTGGAAAAGCCTGGTCAAGGCGCAGTGCTTCATCGTCGCTGAAATCGCCGGTAAATCCTGCCCGGTCAGCCAGAAAGTGCAACCGGTTGCCTTCCTGCACCAGCCTGGCACCGAAACACGGTGTTTTACCGCACGTCAGCCCCCATTGTTCAAAATGCATATATCCTCCTTTATGACCAGCCGCGTTCGGCGAACGAGACAATCTCTTTGCTGCCGACAATCAGATGGTCCAGTACGCGCACCTCAACCAGCGCCAGCGCTTTTTTCAGGCGTTCTGTGATACGCCGGTCAGCATCGCTGGGCTCGGCATATCCGGATGGATGATTGTGGGCAAAAATGGCCGCGGCGGCGTTATGCCGCAGTGCGGCTTTAACCACCTCGCGAGGATGAACTTCCGTGCTGGTGATGGAGCCGTGGAACAGGGTTTCGTGCGCCAGCAGCCGATTCTGATTATCCAGAAACACCACCATAAACACTTCCCGCTCCAGTCCAGCGAGGTTCAGCCGCAGCCAGTCGCGGGTGAGTGCTGCCGAAGTAAACGCCACTCCGGGTTCGCGCAGGTGATTTTCGATAAGCGTTAGGGCGCGTTTTATGGTGCGGTGTGAAGTGAGTGGATGAGGTAATGCAGTACTTTCCATAATGTTCTCCACCTTCAGTCGATGATGTGCATGATGGCGTTGCTTTCAGGATGTCTCAGCGCAAATTCGCGCAGGTGATAGTAGTGTTCACTCATAGCGTGGCTGCCAGTTCTGCAGGCATGGTGGCTCCAGTTCAGCAGGCAGACTGCGATGCCAGCGGCTTCGCTGCTCATTTCCGCGCTGTTGCCATTCAGCTTATTGAACATCGCCCAGCTGTCCTCGCTATCAGGTGCGATGAAGGCACCGCCGTTGCTGAGCGTGTAATAATTCCAGTACCCACCGTTGTAGGCTTCGCACAGGCGATCCATCCAGGCGAAGGCGCGAGGTTCCAGCAGCATCCACTGCGGGATTTTGCCGAAGTGTTTCGGCCAGAATTGCAGTCGCATTTCTTCTGAAACCGAATCATTGGTAATTAAAGATTCTTTCATTTAAATAATACCTTATTAAATTTCAATTTAAATAAAATTGATTTGCTAACGAGCAGTTGATAAATAAAAAGCCCCCACTGCGGAAGCAGTGGGGGCTTTAAGCTTTATGTTTTATATTAAGGCGGGTTACTTATTAACAGTGACTGTCAGTGGCTTATAATACTGCGTATCGAATACTGACAATGGCAAACTGAACTCTTTACCATTTATCATTTCAGTTGCCTTAACAACCTCAACCGAGCTGCCGTCATCATTGCAAGTGGTTTCAAGATAAGCGTTTTGCGAGCGCGTGGCATCACTGTCGCCAAAGGGTTCGACATCCATTATCCCCTCCTCAAGAATGTCTCCCTTGTTATCTTTAACCCGCATAGTCACAGCAAGCTTGTTAAAGCCCTGACCGCTGCCGCCATTGTCCAGCCGGAACTGAAGAGAACATATCCCACCTGGTACCCAGACACTGTCAGTATTGCGTATGCTGATGTAGCGCTGTTCTTCGGCATAAGCTGATGAAATGCCTGAGATGGAGAGTGCTATTACAGCCAGAATTGTTCGACTTCCTTTTATCATTGATTATCCTCCTGATTTTTAGGCATGTAGATTTTACCCATCTCTTTTCCGTCATGGGAATAAATGACGGATTTTTCACCGGTATAGTTATCGGTTTCTTCTTTAAAGCTCAGCGCAATATTATCGGATAGGCATAGCGCAGACATGAGTGGCTGGACTGTCTTCTCCCGCATATCGGCGATGTAGTAATAATTACCTGATTTACAACCATCAGGTGATTTAACCGTTTTAATCACCCGATACTGTTCCTGACCAAATGCATCTTTTTTGATCCACTGGTAGGCGATATCACTTTTCGACGACACGATATCGCTGAAGGGTGGCGGTGTCAGGTCGTGGTATTTAGAAATCGTGTTAATACCACCATCATCACTGTTGTCACATCCCGTCAGCAGCACTGAAGTCGTTAAGGCAGCTGCAACCAGCAGTTTTGGAAAATGAATCATCGGCTCTCTCCCTGATCAACAATTGCCCGTCCTACGGCACAATTCTTTTAGGCTTTCTTTAGCGACCCACTGCTGCAGGGTTCGTTCATCCGAAGAACGTTTGGCATTCATAGCCGCTTCCTGCTGCTTGTTAACACAGTTGTCCGGAAATACGGCGACAACTTCTGGCTTAAACTGCTCTCTGACCTGCGCCAGTTCTTGAGCCGCATTTGGCCGGGGAGGAAAACTGGCGGTGATGTCATCCTCAGCTTTGTTCAGCGCCAGCGCTTTTGCATCGATAACAGCAAGGAAGCATCCTTTACCGTTATCCTCACCCTGATAGACTGATGTCAAATCTGAGCTGTAACCACTCTCCGGCTTGATCTTCAGATGGCGAACAGTTTTGGAGGCTTTATCCGCCAGATAGAATGAACCACCGCCGCGAACGCGCAGCAGAAATTGTTTCGTCCACGGATAGTTGTCGATTATTTCGGCCTGATAGAGTGCATTGTGCATCTTTTCAAAATCATATCCATCTGCTGACTTCCAGCCAGCGGATTGCATATAAGGCCACGCCTTAACCGTTCCGGTTATGGTCGCGCTACTCTGAAATGTCGCGGCTAGCATTAACGAGGCAATCAATGCCTTAATAGGAGAGTATTTCATTGCTGGTTATCCTTATGAAATGTTAACCGGTTATCGGCACCGGTAAGCAAAGACTTGAAGAATCGAAAATGGGGAAGTGCCCTGATAAATTCAGAGTCTGAAATCAGCGTCAGTAAAGGCTCATTCATGGTGAAGTTTTCACTACTGATGGCGATGGTCTGAATATCAGTCAGGCTAATTACCGATATCTGGCCTTCGAGTTCGCCCGTGAGATACCAGCGACCTTCAAGCGAGATAAGGCGATATGGCGCAAGTTGCTCACAACGGTGCCCTTCAGCCAGAAGCGTGATGCGACGCCGCCCGGTGATAGCGGAAGTAATCCGCTGGAAAATTCCTTGATGTGATTCACCCATTGTTGATGCGGGCTGCCAGACAATGCACGGCGCTTCGATACCACTTTCAAGCAGGGTATTGACCAGGCGGTGATCGAGTCCCGGAAATAATCCAGCCACACCACTCTGGCGGGCAAAAGCCAGCGCGATGTGCTCGCGGCGGACCACGTTGCCCCCGGTAAGCAACCGGCAGTTCCCGTTGTGATATTCCAGATCTAGGTATATAAGCCTTTCCCGGAAATCGCGCCGCAGAGTACGTACTGAAACGCCGAACTCAACTGCCAGTTTGCTCAAGTTAAGCGTCTCTCCGGCCACCAGACGGCTGATGATCAAAGACAACCTTATGGCAAGTTTGTCATAGCGACGTTTGGCTTGACACATAGGTCATCTCCGTAATTAACATGCTGAAATATTGGGGTTATTTTAAAGGTTGGGTCGGACAGGTTATGACCGCATGAGAAAATATTTTGAGATTTGCTGAAGCGGGGTTGCAGGCGGGATTCAGTGAAACTTGCTGGAATTGACCAAACCAGGTCATACACAATGCGGACAGGGTGTGTCCCTAATTTGTTAATTTTTCTGCCAGGTTATATAGGCGTGCGTCCCTGAGCATGTTCCAGCATGGTTTCAGCCATCACCCAGAGTGCGCGATTAAGCTTCACGTCACCGTCAATGCCCCGAACCGAGCGCGTCTGCTGGTTTCTGCCCTGTGCATTTCTGCCTCTGAGTCCGCCTTTAATCAGGTTTTCCTGGATGCGCTGGTATGTCGTCCAGAGATCCGGGTTATTGTCCTGCCAGCGTCGTGGCGATAATATTTGCGACTCAGTGACAGGATGATGCTCATCACCAAAGCGATAGGTAAGCGCTGCTTTTGCCAGCGCCTGCTGAGCGGGCGGAGGAAGTATCATTTGTTGCATCTCCTCCCGCTTTTCGTCGACACTCTCGAAGATACCAAGCACTTCATAAGCGCCTTCAATCACCCGCTCGACCACATCACCTTTGTGAGGTACGCGAACTTCTCCAAATGTTTCACCGCAAATGAGTCCGTTCTGGCACACTGCGCGGAAAAGGCCCGGCAACATTTGATAGGAACTGGATCCATCATGCGAATTAAGCAGAATGATCTCAGGAACCTGATTGCCCGTTATCTGTCCTTCCCGGCGCAGTCGCAGCATGTGCTTGGTATGATCCCGCTTACTGAGATCTCTGACTCGTGTCTGGCAGGCAAAGAAAGGCTGGAAACCTTCTCGCTTTAGGTTGTCCAGCAAAGTGATTGTTGGGATGTAGGTATAGCGCTCGCTACGGGAATTGTGTTTAATTTCACTGAAAATACTGGGTACAGTGCGAAACAGCTCATCGTGCGTCAGAGGGCGGTCTTTGCGAATAACGTTGGCAGCGCCAAAACGTGAAGCGAGACGACTCATGATTAACTCCTGATTGCATAATAAATAAAAGGCCCCAACGCTTCTGCGTCGGGGCCTTTCAGTGTGTATGCGTGGATATTACTGTTTAGAAGAAAAAATCCCATACAGAACGGGCGATAGAAACAATTGCATCACGAACTTGATGTATCAGCGATTTTACTGGCCTGGGAACCACTGGAAGCGAAGCTACAACATCCAGAACTCCTCCGACGGCGCTACCAAAATCGTTTCTTGCCGTCTCTTTCACGCGCTCAGTTTTAAGATGGCTATGTAGTTGTGCTGAAACGGGGCTACTGGTTTTCTCCGGCAAGCTTTCAACCATGGCTTCGACCATCTCAGTTAGATTCCAGTTGGTTTTAACAGAAATTTTGCAGACCCGATTGATTGGCTTAAATAACCGTGTGATGTCCTGAACTTTGAGATCGAGATTAGCTATTTGAAGTGGTGAAGGTTGGTTGCTGGTGGAGTTCCATTCATGGCACGGTTCGATTTTGTCAGCTTGATTAACGACAAATAAAACTTTGCTTTGAAACACATCTCCTAGTACATATCTGTAAAAATGTTCATCTACTGCTAGCGCCCGGTCATCGGCTTTAATCACCCACATGATCAAATCAATATCAGGTAGCACGTGTCGATAAAGCGATTCATATTCTCTGTCACGTTGTTGGCTCTCACCAACACCAGGTAGATCGATTAGCGTTAAATAGCGACTTCCAGACTGGAAACGAAAACGCAAAGCATCTCGGGTACATGCACTAACATCGCTTACTGGAGAGACCTTGCCTTGAAACAGAGCATTGCAGAGGCTACTTTTACCAACGCCAGTTTTTCCCATGATCCCAATGATTGGTTCATAAGTAGCTAGGTATGAAATTTTATTTAAAATGAGACGGCTAAGTTCATTAGGAAGAAAGGCCAGTGAGTCTTCAAAGGCCTTTGAATTATCTGATTGGTTCATTGAGATATCTCTTGTTAATAGCGTACCCTCGAAACCAGAACGTATTCGGGGTACTCACATAGATGATATCTATCTGAAATAATTTACAGTATTGGGTAATGTCAGGTCAGCAGTCAACTCAGTATGAATTGCCTCTTTTAGCCCAGAGCTTTCAGCCAATCTCAGACCTGACTACACCCGAAGTTGCGTTCGCCTTCTCCAAATATTTTAGAGTTGGTTTTTGTTAGGTAATCTAGTCTTTGTAGTAACGCATCATACTGTTTTTCATAATTAGGATGATTGATATTTAAAACATAACGGCAGTTGGCTGGATAATGTACCAATCCAACATAGTCGCTTTCATCAAGCCCAAGAGCACTGTACCAAGCTCCAGTTATCATGCTTCTTAAGGTATTATCTTTATCAAAATTCCCTAGGTGATAGTAAGCATCCTTGTTAAATAACAGGCATATATGATAGTGCCGCTTGCCACTTTTTGTATACTCTCTTGCCCAGACTATATAATTACGATAATCATAAATTCGAATGCCTTCCCTGCGCTTGCGATTCTGGTCATTTCCCACCTTTGCATTTAATGAGTTTCTAAATCTCGATATTTCACCCGGCGATGTATTGTGAAAGCAGACTATGGAATCTCCATTGTCAATAATAGGAGGGAGATGAAGATCAACTCGTACAGCAATTAGCCTGTTATACTTTCTTGATACAGCATTCAGTAACAAATCAATCATTATTCGATATTCCAATACATGGTATCCATGCCTGCCTTTGTATAAGCTCATATAGGTTTCCATGAAGGTCAAAGTCACTCATGACATCGCATTACATTTACTAGTAGCTATGATTTTTTAAGGATGATCTATTAAGGTATAATCAATCTATCAAAGGTCAGTTGGTTCAGAACTAGATCCAGTTAAATAGATATTATCTTTCCAACATCAATAGGCGATTCTGATATCCACGCCAGAAGGGCTTGCAATCCTTAAGTCACTCTGCACTTAACTAATATATTTCAGATGGTTACCTCCAGTTTCTCTTCACTGTGGACAGACTGACTTGCAGTATCATTGCTGTTAATGTCTGTGTATATCCTGCATATCTGTAACTTTGAATGTCCTTCAAATGCTTGCTGCCGAAAGGTCTACCAACACGATTTTCACTTTTATTGACAAGGTATTTCATTTCACAACTATATTTAAATGCTTTCGGTGATACCGAATAGGATATATAAAATATGTTATTATCATCTACCCCTCGAGCTTCTTGGAAACAACGAACAGTGATACTTCTCTCAGCAAAAAAAATTAAAGCTTTTTCAACATCATCAATTCTCTCTCCAAGGCTTCTCAATCCAGAGAGCAAAAGAGTGTCTCCATATTCAATTCTTGCTGAAATTAAATTACTGACCCCCTCATGAACTAATGAAGCACTTATCAGATTAACGTGTTCACGTATAATTCTGTTTGATGGCAATCCAGTAATGACTTTAAAAAACTCTGAACCTCCATTTTCTAATTGAGTGTTATTTAGTTCCTGATCTTCTCTCGAAGCGTAAGCATAAACGGTCAAAATGCATCCCTCGTGGTTCATTAACTATTTTTGGCACCATTCTCTACTCGTATGAGGAAGAAAATTTCACCTCCCCCAATAGACGTATCCACAAATAACTTATGAGTTTGGTTGATTTGCTTATATGGAAATTGTTACTATAAATAATTATGTGACTATATATTTCTCACTTCTTCATTAAATGGATTGATAACTGTTAAAACACAGTTTTCCTTGCAGGATTTATGTTTCATCCTTTCCTCTATGACTGGAATCATCACTACCATGTTATTGGTGTGATAGATTGGAATCCAACAGGTGTAAGAGTGTGGTAAAATCACTCCCTTTTTCTTTATCGCCTTGTCTGCCCCATACATTGCAATTTCACATAGTGATAGAATGATTGCATGATTTATATCAAAATAGTAATTCGCATAATGTGACTTTTTAATCATTATTAAGTTGGAGATTCCGCCAGCCTGTAGGTGCTTGTGATTAACTCGTCTGTCGGTATAAATCCATATCAGCCTCTCCGCACCATACCGCTCAATAATTTCTTCTGCACTACATTGTATTCCCTCTAGCTCGTTCTTCCCCATTAATTGGGTTCTTAGCTTATGAATGTAAACATCATTACCTACAATTTCTTCTTGCTGTCGAATATTTTCATCCCATATAGTCATCAATATTACTTCTGCTCTGGTACTTTCTGTTTCCAGAGGATCGGTTTGCATAATTCTCTTCAAGGCCAGTACTGCATTCCTTTCTATTTCAGCAGCTGTCTGATGATGATGGTTAGCCTCGCTTATCAAAGGGCTAACGAGATCTAGCCAAAAATTAATCGATTCTGAAAGTGAACACCTCTTTATTAAGCTCCAGTTTTTTAATGATTGTTTTGTCAGTTCATTTTTTTGGGTGAAAGTTATCTTCTTACTCATATATTCTCATTATTAATTAAATTTATTCGTCATCGTCAAACCGGCCTGACAATGTAGGGTTTATTACTTCCTTTCTTTGCAGCAGCCATTCATCAATTTCTGATTCCAGCCAGCCAACTGATTGCTGTCCTAGGCGACGCTGCTTAGGAAATGAATCGTCATAACGTGGGGATTTGGGGTTAAGCCAGTCATAGATGGTTGAGCGGGCTACGCCTGTTTTTGTAACTACAGCCCTGAGCCGTATCATCCGAGCTACTTGTGGTTGCATTTTGTTGTCTCTCATCGGTTTGTATCAGTTGCGATAAGATTATCTGGATGATATTTCTAAGAGAATCCTCCTAGCAAAAATACAAAAATTACAGGCTTATAACTGATGCAACACAATGATAAAGTTGGGAATTTTTCTTTCGAGTTGGATTTTTTATCTCAAAAAATCATCAAAAACATTAGCGTGTTGATGAGCGAGTTAGGCGTAATTACGGAGTGGTCGCAATACCGCGCCATTATGGATAAAAATCATCCTGGAGTAGATAAGTGGTTAAGCCACTCTCAAGTATTGAGAACAAATCGTTGCTGGCTTCCAGCACCTAGATTCAGGCTTGAGCACTCATTTATAAAAATTCAGGAGTCAGATTTAATTAAAATTTTAAAATCACCACTAAACCCCAAAAGCTATTGGGATAAATATTTTAATTCATTCTCTACCGAGGTATTTTGTTCACTCATACAAGAAAAATCTATTGAATATGTTTTCTGCATTCATTTGCTATATGCATCAATATTATTCCACTGGAGTGAGATTGTGCAGAGTATGGATGAAAGTTCAGCTATTAGAGCCCTGAGACTATCCTCAGAGTATTTTGATACCTGCTATGGAATGGTTTTATGTAAACAATCTCAAGTTCGAAATAATGCACTTTCTGAAATAAGAGTAAAAGCAGGTCGAGCTGGGGGAGACTCTAAAGCTGAAGCATCCCATTTGATTCAGAAAAAATTAATAGCTCTTATAAAGGCTAAAAAACGGCATGGAGGTTGGAAAAGTAAAAAAGATGCTCTTAATGAGCTACTGCCGCAACTAATTAAATTTGTTGAATCACTAAGTTTTTCCGTGATGAGTGATGATTTAGATGGAGCTAAAAAATATATGCCATTTGTCAACAATCCATCGGCTTTGTGGGAAAGAATTTACAAAGACTGGTCGCTGAATAACACAGCGCTAAAGTCTGCTTTTGACAAAGCGATCCATCGAAAAAAAATCACACCAAAATAAGTGTTTTCCCTTAGCAGAAATTGCATCAGGTAAAGTTTTGCTGGCAGAGACTTTGGGCCCTATCAGCAATGGTGCTGTCATTGCTGCTTTTGTCTACATGACGGCTATTATACAGCTTTAGCCGGAATGAAAGCCGGTTTGCATATTCAAGTCTTGGCCTAAAAAGCTGTATGGGAGGAAAATGGTTGTGTCACGTCATGTGCAGCCCTTAGCGCCACGAGAAATTTCTAAGAAACACAGGCATTACAATCGACACGTATGGATGTGGCCCTCATACCTCCGCCGCCAAACCTAGTAATCCCTCAGTGATTCTACCCGCGAATAGTGCATCACTTTGAGGGAACTCAGTCCGGATTGTGCGATCTGATCAATCGCTAAATATCCCAAATCACTAACCGGACTGAGCGATGCCGATCATAGCACCCATTCCCCGTGACGAACGACGCCTGATGCAGCAAGCAATCCATAAAACGCACGATAAAAATTATGCCCGCAGGCTGACTGCCATGCTGATGCTACATCGGGGTGACCGCGTCAGCGACGTTGCCAGAACGCTCTGCTGTGCCCGTTCCTCCGTCGGACGCTGGATTAACTGGTTCACGCAGTCAGGTGTTGAAGGCCTCAAATCACTCCCCGCAGGACGTTTCCGTCGCTGGCCTTTTGAGCATATCTGCACGTTATTACGTGAGTTGATAAAACACACTCCCGGTGATTTTGGCTATCAGCGTTCACGCTGGAGTACCGAATTGCTGGCAATAGAAATCAACGAGGTAACCGGATGTAAGTTACATGCCGGGACCCTTCGCCGCTGGCTGCCATCGGCCGGGATGGTATGGCGCAGGGCCGCGCCAACTCTGAGTATTCGTGACCCGCATAAGGATGAAAAGATAGCGGCAATCCACAAAGCACTGGACAAATGCAGCGCAGAGCATCCGGTATTTTATGAAGATGAGGTGGATATCCATCTTAATCCCAAAATCGGTGCGGACTGGCAGCTACGCGGGCAGCAAAAACGCGTGGTGACGCCGGGACAGAAAGAAAAATACTATCTGCCCGGAGCACTGCACTGCGGAACGGGCAAAGTCAGCTACGTGGGCGGCAACAGCAAAAGTTCGGCGCTGTTCATTAGCCTGCTGAAGCAGCTTAAAGCGACGTACCGGCGGGCGAAAACCATCACGCTGATCGTGGTCAACTACATTATCCATAAAAGCCGGGAAACCCAGCGCTGGCTGAAGGAGAACCCGAAGTTCAGGGTCATTTATCAGCCGGTTTACTCGCCGTGGGTGAATCACGTTGAGCGGTTATGGCAGGCGTTGCACGACACGATAACGCGCAACCATCAATGCCGTTCAATGTGGCAACTGCTGAAAAAGGTACGGCATTTTATGGAAACCGCCAGCCTATTCCCCGGAGGAAAATATGGTCTGGCAAAAGTGGAGCGGTATTAGGCGCAGCGATTTAGGGTGATGGAGATTTAAACACATGTTCAAAGCTTCATGGAGCAATACTTCCCGCCAGAAGCTGATCACAGTGTTTTGTGGTTTGAATCGGTGGCTGAATCCAATGTAGGGCCGAGTTCAATTCTGTTAAACTCACAGTTAATATTTCCAAGAAAATTTAGGACGAGTCATGAGTTCACTGCAGCACGATAGCAGCAAGATGGACATGCGCCCATGAACGCAGTAGAAATCGAACAAGCTATAACGGATCTTGCTGAACAACCCTTTGATCCCGCTGAGTTTCCTTATGTATTTTTGGAAGCTTTTGGTAACAAGACTACGACCATTAAGCGCCTACGCGCTGGGGCATCGAACAAGTCCGATTTGGGTGGCGTTCTCCAGACTAGTAATATTCACATTGTGACCTGCGAAGCAGGACAAGTCACAACGATGCTGGCTGCTCTTAAAGCCAGCCCGGCGACAATCAAGGGCAAGGCGAAGTTCATTCTAGCCACAGATGGCAAAGATTTAGAGGCCGAAGATCTCACTAACGGTCATACCATCGCTTGCGCATTTAGAGATTTTCCTGACCACTTCGGTTTCTTTCTGCCTTTGGCAGGTATCAGCACCATTCGCCAGATCAGCGAGAATACCTTCGACATTCGGGCTACTAGCCGTTTAAACCGCCTGTACGTAGAACTGCTAAAAGACAATCCTGAATGGAGCGCTGCCGGTCGTCGTCACGACATGAACAAATTCATGGCGCGGCTAATTTTCTGTTTTTTTGCCGAAGACACCGATATCTTTATCGGCAAAGGGCGTTTTACCGAAACGATTGCGCAAATGAGCGAGCGCGATGGTTCCAATATGCACTATGTTATCGCCATGCTTTTTCGTGCTATGAATACCCCAAGTGATGAGCACGCGGCCGTTGGTATTCCTCGCTGGGCTGTAGAGTTTCCTTACGTAAACGGTGCCTTGTTCTCGGGTAGTGACGAGGTGCCGCGTTTTAGTCGCATTGCGCGCTCCTACCTGCTGCACGTTGGTAATCTTGATTGGACTAGAATTAACCCAGACATCTTTGGCTCTATGATTCAGGCCATTGCCGAAGACGAAGAGCGTGGCGAGTTGGGAATGCATTACACCAGTGTTCCTAATATTTTGAAGGTGCTCAATCCGCTGTTTCTCGATAATCTGCGAATGAAATTAGAAGAGGCTGGCGACAACCCTCGTGCCTTGCTCAATCTACGCAAGCGCATCGCAAGAATTAGGATTTTCGACCCAGCTTGTGGTTCAGGCAATTTCCTCGTCATCGCTTATAAAGAAATGCGTGGTATCGAAGCGGAGATCAATAAGCGTCGCTATGAGCCAGACCTAAAGTCGGAAATACCGATTACCAACTTTCGCGGGATAGAGCTACGCGACTTTCCTGCAGAAATTGCTAGGCTTGCGCTGGTCATAGCCGAGTATCAGTGCGATGTTTTGTATCGGGGGCAGAAGCTGGCCTTAGCTGAATTTCTACCTCTAAGTCATGAAAACTGGATCACCTGCGGCAACGCGCTGCGGCTAGACTGGTTAAGCATTTGTCCGCCGACCGGCACCGGCGTGAAGTTGCAAGCCGATGACTTGTTCGGTTCTCCACTAGATCAATTTGAGATCGATTTTGAAAATGAAGGTGGGGAGACGTACATATGTGGTAACCCGCCATATCTCGGTTCAAAATGGCAGACGGATGAACACAAAGCTGATCTTGGCACAATCTTCGCCAGTCGCGTGAAGAACTGGAAGTCACTCGACTATGTTGCAGGCTGGTTTCTTAAAGCCGCTGACTACGGTAGCCAAACTAGTTCCGTGACCGCACTTGTCGCTACAAACTCTATCTGCCAAGGGCAGCAAGTACCGATTCTGTGGCCGGAGATTTTTAAGACAGGTCATGAGATTGCTTTCGCGTACACGAGCTTTAAGTGGTCGAATCTTGCAACTCACAACGCCGGGGTCACAGTTGTTATCGTCGGAATTTCCAACAGTGCAGGAAAGTTGAGGCCCATCTTTTCCTCCGGGGAAAATGGTGCGACGACACGTCGTGAGGCGGAGCATATTAACGCCTACTTGACCGCCGGACCAAACGTCATCGTTGAGGGAGAGAACAGCCCAGTTAACTGCCTTGCAACGATGCAGTTCGGTAATCACCCGTACTACGGTTCACCATTAATATTTTCGACTTTCGAAGCACAGCAGATGCGGTTGGCCGATCCGCGTACATCACGCTTTATTCGCCCACTATACGGCTCCCAAGAATTCATATCCGCTGCGCCACGTGCCTGTCTTTGGATTGAAGATGATGAGGCTGATGAAGCGTGGGCGATTCCGCTGATAGCTGAGCGTATGAGCGCAGTAATGAGTGCTAGGCGAGCGAAGAAACAAGACAAGGCGGCACAAAAGCTGGCTGAGACGCCCTATCGATTTCGCGACCGGCAGACGGCCAAAAATCATATACTTGTGGTTCCGCGCGTTAGCTCAGAGAATCGACCTTGTTTGCCGGTCGGGCTGCTTGAATCCAACTCTATCGTCCAAGATCAAGCATTCGCCCTGTATGATGCTCCACTTTGGAATCTCGCAGTCATCGCCAGCCGCCTACACCTAGTCTGGGTGGCCACAGTTTGCGGCAAACTGGAAACGCGCTACCGCTACTCCAATACCCTTGGCTGGAACACCTTCCCAGTACCGACGCTGACCGAGAAAAACAAGACTGACCTAACGCGATGCGCAGAGGACATTCTTCTGGCGCGTGAGCACCACTTCCCAGCGACCATCGCGGATCTGTACGATCCCGCGAACATGCCTTCAGATCTTCGGGCTGCGCATGATCGCAATGACGAAGTATTAGAGCGCATCTACATTGGCCGTCGTTTCAAGAATGATACAGAGCGGCTTGAGAAGCTCTTCGACCTATATACCAAGATGTCCGCTTCGGCTGCACCAGCCAAGGGCAAGAAGCGTAAAACGGGAGCCAACGCATGAGTGTCATTATTAAGTCAGTACCGTCCGTTTCCGTCACTTACGCACGTAACGGAGCATCGACCAAGGCTAATGTTCTTGGGATGCGGCCTATGCAAGAGCGAGCCTATGAGAAGCGCGGAGAACAATACCTTCTCATTAAGTCACCGCCTGCCTCCGGCAAGAGTCGTGCGCTGATGTTCATAGCACTCGACAAACTCGAAAATCAGGGGATCAAGCAGGCCATCATTGTCGTTCCGGAAAAATCTATAGGCGCGAGCTTCAACGATGAGCCGCTATCGCAGTATGGCTTCTGGGGTGATTGGCATGTTGAACCAAAGTGGAACCTATGCAACGCGCCCGGTAACGACAACGGTGGCAAGGTAAAATCGCTCGGAGCCTTTCTGGGATGTGGCGATAAGGTGCTGGTTTGTACACATGCAACCTTTCGCTTTGCGGTCGATGCCTACGGCGTAAACGCGTTTGACGATTGCTTAATCGCCGTTGATGAGTTCCACCATGTGTCAGCCAACCCGGATAACAGGCTCGGTCAGCATCTGGGGCAGTTCATCGCGCGAGACAAGTCGCACATCGTTGCCATGACCGGCTCCTACTTTCGGGGTGATGCCGAGGCTGTGTTGGCCCCGCAGGATGAATCGAGGTTCGATACAGTTACCTACACCTACTACGAACAACTCAACGGCTACGAATACCTCAAACAACTCGACATCGGCTATTTCTTTTATAGTGGCTCGTACGTCGATGACATCCTCGATGTCCTCGATCCTACCAAGAAGACCATCATCCACATTCCCAACGTCAATTCACGAGAGAGCACGAAGGATAAGATCAAGGAGGTGGAGCACATTCTTGGTGAGCTTGGAGATTGGCAAGGTGCAGATCCAGTGACTGGTTTCCAGCTAGTCAAATGCCTTGATGGGCGAGTGTTGCGTATCGCTGACCTTGTGGACCCAACTAGTCAGGGCAAGATTCAGGAAAGCCTTCGTGCAGCAGAAATGAAGTCAGACCGCGATTATGTGGACATCATTATTGCACTCGGTATGGCGAAGGAAGGTTTCGACTGGATCTGGTGCGAACATGCGCTGACAGTAGGATACCGTGCTAGCTTGACCGAGATCGTGCAGATCATTGGTCGCGCAACTCGAGATGCGCCGGGTAAGACCCGTGCGAAATTTACTAACTTGATTGCCGAACCGGACGCTTTAGAGGGCGCAGTCACTGAGGCAGTTAACGATACTTTGAAAGCCATCGCAGCAAGCCTGCTGATGGAGCAGGTACTGGCTCCGCGTTTCGAGTTCAAGCCTAAGAACCCTGAAAGCGGCCCGACTCCAGGTTTTGACTATGGCGATGGAGGGTATGACCCTGATAGCTGCAATTTTGGTGTTAATGAGCAGACTGGATCGTATGAAATCGAGATCAAGGGGCTTGCCGAGCCCAAGAGCAAAGAGGCTACACGCATTTGTCTGGAAGACTTAAATGAAGTGATCGCAGCCTTCGTGCAGGATAAGCCCGCCATCGAACGAGGTTTGTTCGACGAAGAACTGATTCCTGAAGAGTTAACACAGGTTCGTATGGGCAAGATCATCAAAGAAAAGTATCCTGAGCTTGACGCTGAAGATCAGGAGTCTGTACGCCAGCACGCGATTGCCGCTCTCAACCTTACTCAGCAGGCTAAAAAGCTTGTCACCGATGATAACGATGGCACGCTCAATACTGCCCTCATCGACGGCGTGCGTCGCTTTGCGATGGACGTGCGCGAATTAGACATTGACTTGATCGATCGCATCAACCCCTTCGGTGAAGCCTACGCAATCCTTGCCAAGACGATGAGCGAAGATAGCTTGAAGCAGGTCGCGGCGGCTATCTCGGCCAAGCGTACCTCGATTGCGCCTGAAGATGCTAAAGTGATCGCCAAGCGTGCCGCTGAATTCAAACGTGAACGTGGGCGACTTCCATCGTTAACTTCGCCGGATGCCTGGGAAAAGCACCTTGCCGAAGGCGCAGCCGCGTTTATGCGTTTCAGGGCGGAGGGACGTTATGAGTAATTCTGATTTAGATGATTTGGCGGCAGAACTTGCTGAGTTTGCACCACCTGAGAAGAAAAAAGGGCGTCCAGCTAGCGAGGAACGTATAGTCGCCGGTTTTGAGGAAATCCAGCGCTTCACTGAGCGGCATGGGCGTGCGCCGCAACACGGTGAAGATCGTGATATCTTCGAGCGCCTTTATGCTGTGCGACTCGACCGTCTACGCAGCCTCTCAGACTGCAGTGCCTTGCTTGAGCCGCTTGATCATCAGGGCTTATTAACCGGAGGATGCCTAGTAGCGGAGTCGGCGGACGAAATCATCGATATTGATAATTTAGCTGCCGAACTGGCGGATGTTAACTGCGAGGACGATATCACAGTTTTGCGTCATGTTTGTGCTAGTGCAGAAAAGCGTACTTTACAAGGGGTCGCGGATCGCAAGCCGTGTGAGGATTTCGATGCGTTCAAACCGCTTTTTAAACAGGTACGCGGTGACCTAAGCTCAGGGTTAAGAGTGACCCGACCTTTCGGGCAATATGCAACGATTGAAGTGGGTCATTGGTTCATCCTAGATGGTCAAACGGCTTATGTGGCTGAGGAAGGTGAAGAGTTCGATTCCCCACAGGGGAAGAAAGATGCTCGGCTGCGTGTCATTTTCTCTAATGGAACGGAAAGCAACCTACTTCGACTGTCTTTGGTTCGTGCTTTGTATAAAGATGAAACAGCACGCCGAATTACCGATCCAGACATAGGGCCTTTATTCAGCGATGTTTTAGAAGAGAGCGAGCTAGAAAGTGGCACCATTTATGTATTGCGCTCGCTATCAGATAACCCTTATGTAGCAGAACATCGTGATGTCATTCACAAAATTGGTGTGACCGGCGGCAAGGTTGAAGCACGTATTACCAATGCTGAACACGATTCGACCTATCTGTTGGCAAAGGTCGAGGTGGTAGCCTCATACAAGCTCGCAGGCATCAACCGCACCCGGATGGAAAACCTGTTTCATAGGCTTTTCGCACCCGCACGGCTTAACATCACTATTAATGACCGTTTCGGCCATCCAGTGCAGCCTGAGGAATGGTTTCTCGTTCCGTTATTCGTCATTGACGAGGCAGTTGAACGTATCAAGGATGGTAGCATTATTAGTTATGTCTATGACCCCATGTCAGCGAAGCTGATTAAGGTATAACGCAGTAAAGATATATATTTAGCCTTGGCTCTGGGCCAGTCAAAGCGATTACCAGATTCTGAGAATGAATACGCCATGGCCGTCGGTAATATTGCGCTAATATGATTTTGCCCGACAGCAATGCTAGCTGCATACTGGTCATGCGCTTAGTGTGGCGTGATAGCATTCTTGCTGTTGCTTTAGTTGGACTCACGCAGTGTGACAATCTAAACATGGCACTTCATAGCAGCACGGCCCTTCACCGGGCCAACTCTTTGCCGATAGCGCCAATTATAGTAGCCGCAATGGACCATAGGTACTCCCTTATTCCACCAGGTCTTTTTTCGATAATTACTACGCAGGAGGTCTCATGTCTTGGATCGCCTTGAGCTTCTCTATATCCCGTCCAATTATTTTTTTCGCACAGTCTAGGCAGTAGTGGTCCCAACTCCGCCCATTTCTAACCTTCAGCCGCACATCGCCTTTCTCTATACGGTGCTTGGCACTGGCTTGACAGTTATGGGCCTTCCCTGCGGTATCTATTTCGACATGCGTAATAAGCGACTTAATTGCCACCGAACACCTCCGTTACCGCTGCTTCGAGGATACTGTCGAATCCTCGGTCAATCCGTTCGTGCATCTCGCGTGAGAACTCATGCCGTTGTCCCGTTCCCATCCCGACAAAAGTATTCACCTGATTGTTGATAGCTGCAATCATCACGATCAAGTTTGTTTTACCAAGGCGTCGTGTATCGAGCTCACTACCATTCGGGTTAATACCCCGCTCGCCGAGAACCCGTCCAGCAGCCGTTCGAACTCGAATCGGAAGCCCGTCACGCATAGCCTGCCGTTCACGTACACGAGTTGTAGGAATTGGCTGCAAGGTCTGGTAAGCCGCCGCTACGTCGTTAGCAGTATATCCACGCTCTTGTAACACGCGAATGGCAGCCAAAGCCTCATGGTCTAGCAGGAGCGGAATTTCCTCGACATGCACATCGGACTGGCTGCGAACCTCCACATAGTTCAGATCATGGGGAACAGGCTCAATATGTTGTTCGGCGGGGGCATGGTCTGGATCGACGTCCTCCATAGGCAGCAACTGGTCGAAATAGTCCCGGTCGGCTTCGCTGAACACTTGGAAGTCAGCCCAGCGTCTAGCGATGTTTGCGCCAGCATGAAAAACGACAACGCCTTGGTTGAGAATGTCACCGGCAGCGTTCTGCCGAATGACGCGCATTATGCGGCCTACGAACTGAACGAACGGTGACAGATTGCTAAAGATGCTGAACACGGCAGCCACGGACAGGTACGGATGATCGAAGCCTTCGCCGAGCTTGCGTACTTGGACAATCACGTCGAGCTCATGGCTTTCCAGCCGCTGCATCACTCTCTGGTTCGCTGGCGCGTTTTCTCGCGAATGCACGTAATTCGCGCGCAAACCCCGTGCAACATAGGCTTCGACGACTTGCCGGCAATGCTCATAGTTGAGTGCTGAGGCAATAATCTTTAGTCGAATCTCGCCAGTTTGCTCACGCAGCCGGTACAGCTCGCGGATCGAAGCATCTACAATGGTGTTCAGCGTTTCGGTAGAAGTTACGATGCTGCGTCGGAAATCTGCGTCCTCTTCACCTAGTCTGCATACCTCGTCAAGCCCGACCTCGATCTCCTGACCATCTTCGCGACGTACGTACCGGAGCGTGCGGGGGTTTAGTTGTACGGCCTTAAGGCGTTTGACATAGCCTTCACGGATCGCTTCGAAGATAGGATAAGTGTAGATTACCCGCCCCTCCATGATCTGGCCATCGGCGCGCATCGGTGTTGCGCTAAAATTGACTATCTTCGCTTGGGAAAACTGCGCTTTAAGGGCCTGCCAGCTCTCGGCTACGCCGTGGTGACCTTCGTCAACGAGAATTAAGTCAAAATAGTCGGCAGGTAATTGACCTAACCAGCGGTTCGAGTCGCCGCCTTGTAACTGTTGAATATTAGTAATGACAACGTGCGCTTCGTCCAAATCAGCACGGTTGGTCGTAGTACCTCGGATTTCAACAGGCTCAGGATAGGGCGCGCCGGCGAGTACCGCGCATTTGTGGTAAAACATATTAGGATTGGATGGATCAAAATCACTAGCCAACTGCTGAGCGATAGCCACGCCTGGTGCTATCACCAACGTCCGACGTGAGCGGAGAGCAAAAGGCGATATTGTAATGCTACCGGACTTGCCACACCCTACCGGCAGTATTACAGCAAATACACGCTCTTCTCCGCCCGTATCGAAAACCTCCTTCAAAGCAAGAAACACGCCCTTCTGGGGTGTACGGATACGTTCATTGCTGTCAATGTTTGGCTCGCGGTTCTGAAATGGGGTTGTCATATGGATCCTTCCGAAAGATTTAAAGGGCAGTGTTATGAAATCCGCTGAATGCAGTGGATTTTTAAATTTTAGGAAAAATCTTAGCTCGAAATTAGAACAAACAATAGCCCTATTGCACTATGGGCGTCAAATTTGCGAGCTGCTACCGCTTTCGACGAAATGGTGTATCTGAAGCCTGCCACCAATACCTCTGGAGCTAGGGGTGCATCGAGGTGGGATTCCGCATCAATGGTATCCCCCATGTCTGCGTTAACCAGCAAGCCATAGTTTCAAAAGCCCAGCTCTCATCAAAAATCAGCTATGACTTATAGGCCAACAACTGAACGTAGCAGCTTATTAATATTACCCAACGAGCTTTAATCCTTTTATACCGGAGTCAATGATGCTTCCACGGTCAGCTTGCGTCACAAAATTAGCCCACCACTGCATCATTGGTCGTCTTTGCTCAAGATAATCGCTACGGTTGTAAGCACGACGCACCTCATTCTTGTCCACATGAGCAAGTGCTGCTTCAATCACATCTGGTGGAAAGCCTTGCTCATTAAGGGCCGTACTGGCGATAGATCGCAGGCCATGCGAAACCAGCACTCCGCCGAAACCTGCACGTTTTAGCGATGCGTTAACGGTCTGGCTATTCATTGGTTGGTTGGGCTTGATACGGCTAGGAAAGATAAATTCTCGGTTCCCGCTTAACGGCTTCATCATCTCCAGCACAGCTAATGCTTCATCTGACAAGGGCACAGTATGGTCACGGTTCATTTTCATTCGTGATGCGGGGATTTTCCATTCTCGCGCTTCCAGATCCACTTCATCCCATCGAGCCTCAGCTGCTTCGGCTGGACGAGTGATTGTAAGAAGCTGCAACATGAACAAACATCGTGTTGACTGGATAATGTTAGCAGTACGCATAGTCTGCATGAGTTGAGGTAACTGATCCGGGCGAATGCTTGGCATGTTCTTCTTCTGAGGCTTCTCAAAGGCTTTGCCAATATTGACGCTAGGAACCGCATCAATTAGGCCAGTATTTTGAGCATAAATCATGACCTCATTGATTCGTTGGCACAGGCGGCGGACGGTTTCCAGCGCTCCTCTGGCCTGAACCGGTTGAACGGCCTGAACCAGTGTATGAGCTTTAATATCTGTAATACTGATATCGCCAATCGCTGGTAAAACATCTCTCTCCAGCGAGCGCCAGATATCTTCTGCATAGTCTGCTGTCACACTGGCTTTCTTCACATTCCACCAACGTTCAGCTACGAGCCGGAAAGTATTGGTTTTGGCTTCAAGCGAACTGCGTAGTTGTTCTTGCTGATGCTCTTGGGGATCGATTTGTTTCGCTAAGAGAGAACGGGACTCTGCACGATAGCTTCGAGCATCCGCAAGCGTAACTGAAGGGTAGGAGCCAATGCTCTTTTTCGCTCGCTTCTTGGTGACAGGGCGAATGTAGCGAAATTGCCAGATTTTACTTCCGCTGGATTTGATCAGTAGCTCAAGGCCATCGCCATCATAGAGCACATAGTCCGCTTCCTTGGGTTTGGCAGATTCGATTTCCTTAACGGAGAGAGGTTTGGTTTGTCTTGCCATTGCCGGGTTTCCATAGTTTTAGGCACCTCAAAAACAATAAAGCTTTATGAGGTGCCTAACAAGGTGCCTAAAAGGTTCGGATTTAATTAGTTGAATTCGGACTTCGCGGGACAAATTGAGGGCACAAAAAAGCCCGCAGGGCTTGCGCCGTGCGGGCTCTTAGGACTTCATCGGATGACTCTGGTAATCACCGATGGAGAATTTTGGTGGAGCTGGCGGGAGTTGAACCCGCGTCCGAAATTACTACACCGTCGGCACTACATGCTTAGTCAGTCTTTACATTCGCCGGCCAGCTGCGGACAGACACGCCACTGACAAACTAGCCTGATTAGATTTAGTGCTTCAACCCCAGGCAAGGCATCCACACGATCTCTTTTGGGTTTGACCTCTCTTGATCCCCGTCTTAAGAGCGGAAGCTAGGGAGAGAGGGCTTCAAAGCAGGTTATTAAGCTGCTAAAGCGTAGTTTTCGTCGTTTGCGACTATTTTTTTGCGGCTTTTTACGAGGCAAACCGCCCCTCGGCATGCTCCTAAGGCTTCACAATCCCGTCGAGTCCAGAATCAGCCCCAAGAAATTTCAATACTACAGACAAGTGACGCTAAAATCCAGCGCTTAACGCTTTGAATTCTTCATAATGCGCGCTTTGTCCATCTTCCATTCGCGCTCTTTCACGTCGTCACGCTTGTCGTGCTCTTTCTTACCGCGTGCCACACCGATCTTCAGTTTGGCCCAGGCATTCTTCCAGTACATCGACAGCGCAACCACGGTAAAACCTTCGCGGTTGACGCGACCGTACAGCGAATCGAGTTCGCGTTGTTTCAGCAGCAGCTTGCGGCTTCGCGTGGGATCACACACCACATGCGTTGAAGCAACCGCCAGCGGCTGGAAAGTAGAGCCGAACAGGTAAGCTTCACCATCGCGCAACAGAATGTAGCTATCGCTGATGTTAGCCTTACCGGCACGGAGTGATTTGACTTCCCATCCTTGCAACGACATACCCGCCTCGAACTCTTCTTCAATGAAGTATTCATGACGTGCGCGTTTATTGAGGGCAATAGTGGCTGAACCGGGTTTGTTAACTTTTTTCTTTGTCATAGTGCGGCGTAGTCTACATCACTCAGTTTATGGGCGCATCCCCTGTCCTGCAGGGCGGTAAAAAACACTCCATTTTAGCACAGCAAGCAAAGCCGTGAATTTTTGTTTGGTGACTGAAAATGGTATTATTCAATGGTTTTGTGATGAACAGGAACCATTATGGCCCAGATTAGCCGTTCAGCGCTGGTCCCTTATAGCGCTGAACAGATGTACCGTCTTGTGAATGACGTGGATGCTTATCCTCAGTTTCTGCCGGGCTGCACCGGCAGTCGCGTGCTGGATAACAGCGGAGATCAAATGACCGCGGCCGTTGATGTCTCGAAAGCGGGCATCAGTAAAACTTTCACCACGCGCAACACGCTGATCAGCAACCAAAGCATATTGATGCAGTTGGTTGATGGCCCGTTTCGTAAATTGACCGGCGGCTGGCATTTCACTTCATTAGGTGATGATGCCTGCAAGGTTGAGTTGAACCTCGATTTTGAGTTCACCAATATGCTGGTAGAAATGGCGTTCGGCCGCATCTTTAAAGAGCTGGCAAATAGCATGGTGCAGGCGTTCAGTCAGCGCGCAAAAGAGGTTTATCGTGCCTGATATCAGCGTGGAAGTGGTTTACGCACTGCCAGACAAGCAGTATATGCGTGCCGTAACGCTTGAAGAAGGCGCAACCGTTGAGCAAGCGATCAAGGCTTCGGGGTTGCTGTCACTGCGTAAAGATATTGACCTGAACTCGAATAAGGTTGGGATTTATAGCCGCCCGGTAAAATTGGGTGATGCCGTCCAGGATGGTGATCGCATTGAGATCTATCGTCCGCTGATTGCCGACCCGAAAGAGTTACGGCGTCAACGCGCAGAGCGGTCAGCTGAGAAGAAATAGTCGGAACGTAAAAACGAAAAAAGGCGCTTAAGCGCCTTTTTTATTGCCGTTCACTTAGCCTTCTTTGCCTGAGAGCTTCGGCTTATTGTCGATGTTAGTCAGCGTTCCGTTGCTGTCAAAGGTCAGCGTCAGCGTTTGCTGTTTCACACCTTCATGGCCAGGTTCCTGACGGAACACGTAATACCAAACGTTGCTGCCAAACGGATCGCGCATCATCGGCGTACCGAGCGTATAGGCAACCTGCTGCTGCGTCATGCCGTTGTGAATCTTCGACACATCGTTGGCGACCAGGTAATTCCCCTGATTGATATCCGGACGATACACAACGCGCTCAAGGATGGAACATCCAGCGGTCATCATCAACATTACTACTGCCGCGGCAGTCAGCGTTTTACAGCGCATCTATACATTCCTTTTCTGGGGCCAAACGCCTTTCAGCAGGCTATTTTTTTGCCATCAAATTCTGAACTCTGCCTGCGGCAGGCTTTATTACTCAGACGACATAACTGCCGATGATAATAAACCTTTTCGCTATTTGAAACCTCTACAGAGCAAGCATATGACCACCAGCCGGGAAAAAAGTGCGGTATCAGGCGGCTAAAAGTTCTTTAGCATTGGCCAGCGTGTTGCGCGTCACCTCGCTGCCGCCCAGCAAACGCGCCAACTCTTGCAGACGCGCGCGTTTATCCAGCGGCTGCATATGCGTTTCTGTCATCGCACCATCGGTCTCTTTGCTGACGTAAAAGTGCTGATGACCGCAGCCGGCAACCTGCGGCAGGTGCGTGACACACATAACCTGTGTTGACTCGCCCAGCTGACGCAGCATTTGACCGACAACAGCGGCGGTTGGGCCGCTGATGCCAACATCTACTTCATCGAAGATCATTGCCGGTGTTTCCATTTTCTGTGCGGTAATCACCTGAATCGCCAGAGCGATACGCGACAGCTCACCGCCGGAAGCCACTTTGCCCAGCGGCTGAAGCGGCTGGCCTGGGTTCGTCGTAACGCGGAAATCAATGCGCGTTGCGCCATCTGCGGTGAGTTGATCGGCATTGAACTCCAGCACAATGGCAAACTGGCCGTGCGGCATTGCCAGCGTGCGCATGCTTTGCGTTATCAGCTGGCTCAATTCTTGAGCGGAATGCTCACGCAGTTGATGCAGATTTTCAGCGCTGGCTAACGCGGCTTTGTGGTGAGCGACAACTTCAGACTGCAAAGTTTCCTGATCGCTCTCTTGCTGCGAAAGCAGTTCCGCTTCATCCAGCAACTGCTGATAAAGCACCGGCAAGGTTTCAGGTGCGACGTGGTGCTTACGTGCCAATGCAATCTGCCGTGACAGACGTTGCTCCAGCTCATGCAGGCGATTGGGATCGAGATCCAGACGTTCGCAGTAGTGACGCAGTTCATCGCTGGCTTCACTGAGTTGAATCGCGGCTTCCTCCAGCAGATTGAACACGCCGCTGACTTTATTATCCAGCGTCACCAGTTCGCCCAGCATGTGACGAGCGCTATAAAGAAGGCTCTGCAGGTTGGTGTCATCCCCATCGGCGAGAATTTGCAGCGCTTGCTGGCTGGTGGACAGCAACTGGCCACTGTTCGCCAGGCGTTTGTACTCTTCATCAATCTGTTCAAATTCGCCCAGCTGCGGGGCAAATTCATTGAGTTCTTTCAACTGATACTGCAGTAGCTCGCGACGGGATTCACGCTCTTGCGAAAGCTGCTGATGTTGTGCCAGCGCGCGGCAACTCTGATGCCAGCGCTGATAATGCTGGCGCATTTCAGACAGCAAATCATCGTGGGCTGCATACGCATCCAGCAGATGTTTTTGGTGATCGGATTTGAGCAGCAATTGGTGAGCATGCTGGCCGTGAATCTGAATCAGCAACTGGCCCAGTTCACGCAACTGCGACAGCGGCACCGATGTGCCGTTGATAAAGCCACGCGAACGACCATCCGCGCTAATCACACGCCGCAGCAGACACTCATTGCCCTCATCCAGCTGATTCTCCACCAGCCAGCGTTGTGCGGAAGGCGAAGCTTTGAGCTGGAAGCGGGCGCAGATATCAGCGCGGCTGGCACCCTGACGCACCATATCTGCTTCAGCGCGGCCGCCCAGACACAGGCCCAACGCATCGATGGCGATAGATTTACCTGCGCCGGTTTCACCCGTGATCGCCGTCATACCACGATGAAAATCGATCTCCAGTTCACGAACGATAGCAAAGTTACTGATGGTCAGTTGTGCCAGCATAGAATCACCTGTATGTAAAAACAGATATGGTTTTACGTACAGTATATCCTGGTTTTTTATACAGTAAAGTAGTCAGCGCTGATTTTCAGAACAATTTTTTAGACCAGCCCAACTTTGAACTTAAGGTATTAAAATAGTTGTAATTTTTAGGATGGATAAGATTGAGATGATTGGCGCTACGGCGGATCAGGACATCTTCACCTTCCTGAATTGGCAAGGCAATCTGGCTGTCGCAACTGATCTCGAGATCGCTGCGCAGGGAAGAAAAACGCAGGCGGATGGTGCTGCTGCTGTTGATGACCAGCGGACGCGCAGAAAGCGTATGCGGGAACATGGGCACCAGCGTAATCGCATCCAGCGACGGCGTCAGAATAGGGCCGCCCGCCGAAAGCGAATAGGCGGTGGAGCCGGTCGGTGTGGAGATAATCAAACCATCGGAACGCTGTGAAAAGGCAAACACCTCATCAATATAGACTTCGAATTCAATCATATGCGCAACTTTACCGGGATGCAGCACCACTTCATTAATGGCGCTACCAATGCGCGGCGAGCACGCTTCTTTGCACACCTGCGCCTCCAGCAAGAAGCGGCTCTCGACGAAGTAATCGCCCTGCAGCACATCGTCCAGCTGCTGTTGCGCATTGTCCGGATCGAGATCGGTGAGAAAACCGAGGTTGCCACGGTTGATGCCAATCACTTTGATGTCATAGCGCGCCAGCACACGGGCAGCACCAAGCATGTTGCCATCGCCACCAACCACGACAGCTAAATCAGCGCGTTGACCAATATCCGCAAGACTGCCGGTTTGGGCATTTTTCAAATCCAGTTCGCGCGCAATTTGCTGCTCGACAATCACCTCATAACCCTTTGCCGTTAGCCAGCGCCAGAGCATTTCATGGGTGGTTAACGCAGTAGGATGGCGCGGATGGCCGACAATCCCGATGCAGTTAAAGTGTTTGTTCATTTAGCGCGAGTTCCTTATAAGCCAAAACGGCCAGGCAATGTGATGGGTTTACTTGAAACCGTCAAACTGATCCCCATAATAAGCCAACCAGCGAGATGAATGTGCAAAACGCGGAGAAATTCATGAGTAGTAAAGAACAGAACACCCCAAACGAGCAAGTCTCAGACGAAATTCAACAGGATCAGCAGCACGTGGACGCAGAGACAACCGCTGAGGTGGATCCGCGTGATGAGCGTATCGCGCAACTGGAAGCCGAGTTAGCCGTGTCGCAAACCGGCGTGCGCGATGCACAGCTGCGTGCGCAGGCGGAGATCGAAAATATTCGTCGCCGTACTGAAATGGACGTGGAAAAAGCGCATAAATTTGCGCTGGAGAAATTTGCCAACGAGCTGCTGCCCGTGATCGATAGCCTGGAGCGCGCGCTGGAAGTGGCAGACAAAGAGAACGCTGAACTGGCTTCGATGATCGAAGGTATCGAGCTGACGCTGAAGTCGCTGCTGGGCGCGGTGCGTAAGTTTGGCGTGGAAGTGGTGGGCGAAACCAATGTGCCATTCAATCCAGAGATCCATCAGGCGATGTCGATGATGGAATCAGAAGATATGGCGCCAAATCACGTGCTGATGGTGATGCAGCGCGGTTACACCCTCAATGGTCGCCTGCTGCGTCCGGCGATGGTGGCAGTGACCAAAGCCAAAGGCTAATCTGTCGCTGTAATAACAACGGCCGCTTAATGCGGCCGTTTGTTTATTAAGGCAACACCGGCATCCAGTCAATCGGTGACTGGCCCGATTGACTGAGCAGCGCATTCGCCTGCGAGAAGTGTTTACTGCCAAAAAAGCCACGATGCGCGGAGAGCGGAGAAGGGTGTGGCGCTTTCAATACATGATGACGTTGCGTATCAATGATGCTGCCTTTCTTCTGCGCATGCGAACCCCACAGCAAGAAAATTACCCCTTCGCGATGCTGATTGATGGCGCTGATGACGTTATCGGTAAAGGTTTCCCAGCCAAAGCGCGCGTGCGAATGCGCCTTACTGGCTTCCACCGTTAACACGGTGTTTAACAGCATCACGCCTTGTGTTGCCCAGCTTTCGAGAAAACCGTGCGTAGGACGCACAAAGCCAGGCATATCTTGCTCCAGCTCTTTGTACATATTCAGTAATGATGGCGGGATCGCCACGCCGGGCAGAACGGAAAAAGCCAGACCATGCGCCTGATTCGGGCCGTGATAGGGATCCTGCCCCAAAATCACCACTTTGATATCGCCCAGCTCGGTCAGCCGAAAGGCATTAAACACATCCTTCTGCGGCGGATACACCGTTACGCCGGCAGCGCGTTCATTGGCCACCGCTTTCAGCGTTTCCACGAAGTAAGGTTTCTCTTTCTCTTCAGCCAGCACGTCGTGCCAGGTCAGCTTCTCAGCCATCGTTGACTCCCTGCAAAATAGTGCGCCTAGCTTAACGTGTCGGACTCAACAGCAGAAGGGTAAAAATAATTTGAATATTTACGTAAAATTTTAATTAGCGAAGTTGTTATGAATCAATTTGTTAGGTTTTCAGCGTGTAATCGTGACTGGACGAAATTGATACAGGTCAAAACGGCGCTTTTCCTGCAGTGATATACCACAGCATTCCAAAACCTTATGAACCTCGCTGCCCAGTTGCGACAGCGTAAAGCCCTGGAGACCTACTATGATTACCGGTATTCAAATTACTCAGGCAAATAATCCACAGCTGTTGAACTCATTCTGGCTTCTGGACGATGATAAAGCCGAAGCGCGCTGCCTGTGCGCCAAAGGGGATTTCGCAGAAGATCAGGTTGTTGCTATCAGCGATCTCGGCGAAATCGCTTACCGTGAAATTCCACTTGAGCAGAAACCGCAGGTGCGCATCGAAGGTGGTCAGCACCTGAACGTTAACGTGCTGCGCCGCGAAACGCTGGAAGATGCCGTCAATCATCCGGAAAAATATCCGCAGTTGACCATTCGCGTATCTGGCTATGCCGTGCGCTTTAACGCGCTGACGCCAGAGCAGCAGCGTGACGTGATTACACGTACATTCACCGAAAGTCTGTAATTGCAGCGCTGACGAAAAGACACACAGCAATACAAGCCGCGCCAATGTTGATTGGCGCGGCTTTTTTTATCTGGCGAGTTTAAAAGAACGGTTCTTCAGGGCGGATGATAGCGAAAGCGCGTTTTCGCTACGCTTAAAACAAAAAAATCGCCTCAAAAGAGGCGATTAATTACAGCGAGTGCTGTTTTATTCCGCACCAGACTTTGGTGCATCGCTACCGCTTGGCTTGCGGCGTTTACCCACATTTTTGGTATCGCGATGACGTTGTTTGACGCGCGGTTTCTCTTGTTCTTTCTCTTTACGCTCTTGACGCTTCGCAAGTGCTTTTTTCGACGGTTTTCCCGTCACTTTAGCACTTGGCGCACGGCTTTCTGGACGCAGCTCATCAATCACACGCGCTTTTAACGGCTCGTTGATGTAACGGGTGATTTTGCCCAGCAGCACGTGATCGTGCGCTTCAACCAGCGAGATCGCGGTACCTTTACGGCCCGCACGCGCGGTGCGGCCGATGCGGTGCAGATAGGTATCTGCGGTGCGCGGCAAATCGTAGTTAATCACGTGCGAGATATCGTCGATGTCGATACCGCGCGCAGCAACGTCGGTGGCAATCATCACCTTCACGCGGCCATCATTCATACGCTTGATGGCTTCGTTACGGTTGACCTGCACCATTTCGCCTTCGAGGTAGCTGGTGCGGATGCCCGCTTCATGAAGCCAGGTAACCAGCTCATGCAGGCGCTCACGTTTGCGCACAAACACAATGACGCGCGTGGCATCTGGCTGTTTCAACAGGTGAATCAGCAGCTTGTTCTTATGCTCTAAATTATCGGCGCGGTAATACCATTGCTGGATTTTTTTGCGTTCGCTTTTGCTTGGGTCGGCCTCAATAAACACAGGCTCGTTGAGCAAACGCTCGGCGAAGTCTTTGATGTGCTCACCTTCCAGCGTCGCCGAGAACAGCAGCGTCTGTTTGCGCCAGCGGGTTTCTGCGGCGATGGTCTCGATGTCCTGCGCAAAGCCCATATCGAGCATGCGGTCAGCTTCATCGAGAATCAGCGTTTCTACGGCGCGGCAGTCAAAGTTCTCTTCTTTGATGTACTGCAGCAAACGGCCGGTGGTCGCGACGACGATGTCCTGGTTTTCACTGAACACTTCGGCATGGTTCATATACGCCACGCCCCCGGTGATGGTGGCGATATCCAGATGCGTGTGTTTAGCCAGCTCGCGCGCGTGATCGGCAACCTGCATCGCCAGTTCGCGCGTTGGGGTGATGATCAGAATGCGTGGTGGGCCTGATTTCTTGCGCGGGAAATCGAGCAAATGCTGTAAAGCGGGCAGCAAAAACGCTGCAGTTTTCCCCGTCCCGGTTGGAGCCGAACCCAGAACGTCACGGCCTTCCAGCGCGGCAGGAATGGTCTCGGCCTGAATAACAGTAGGGCGAGTGAAGCCTTTTTCCTGCAAAGCTTGTAGCAGGCTTTCGTCGAGTTCGAGTTCGGAGAATGTGGTTACGGTCATGGTCTACCTCAGTTTGGGGCGCTGATTATAGACAGAACGAATATAATCTTCATCTGTTTGTGTAGGTATTACCGGCGCAGGTGAATTCCCATCGCCACCACGTTACACTTCCGGCAGTAAAAAATTCAATGGTAGTGAAGTATGTCTCAGGACCAGCCGCACGCGCGGCCGACGTTAAGAAAAGACGGTTTTACCTTTAAGCAATTTTTCGTGGCGCACGATCGCTGTGCGATGAAAGTCGGCACCGATGGCGTGTTAATCGGGGCCTGGGCGCCAGTAGCCGGCGCGCGTCGCATCCTCGATATTGGCTGCGGCAGTGGCTTGATTGCGCTGATGCTGGCGCAACGTACGCCCAATTCGGTAGAGATTGATGCCGTCGAACTGGAAGCCAGCGCAGCGCAGCAGGCGCAGGAAAATATGCAGGCTTCGCCGTGGGCGGATCGCATCCACGTCCACCATCAGGATATTGTCAGCTGGAGCGAACAGTGTGAAAAACGCTTCTCGCTCATCGTCAGTAATCCACCTTTTTTCGCGCCCGGTATGGCAAGCGGCAGTGTCGCGCGCGATACCGCGCGCAGCACCGCCACGCTCGACCATCTGACGCTGCTGCGTTGTGCCGCCCAGTTGATTGAAGGAGAAGGGCTATTTTGCGTGGTGCTGCCGGCTGAAGCTGGCGAAGCATTGATTTCACTGGCGCTGGCGGATGGCTGGCATTTGCGTTATCGCTACGATGTCGCCGCCTATGCGCAGCGCCCGCCGAATCGCGTGGTGTTAGGTTTTTCTCCCTCCGCCGGCGAAACCTTGCTGGAACGTCTCGCCATTCGTGATGAAGATAAAAGCTATTCAGCCGACTGGCTCAGCCTGGTGAAAGACTTTTACCTGTTCCGCTAGCTTCGGGCTGCAGGATGGTCGGTAACGCTTCATCCAGCAGATCGGGATTGTCGAGGGTAAAGTGTAACCCTCGGCTCTCCTTGCGCTCCAGAGCACAGCGCACCATCAGTTCGGCGACCTGCACCAGATTGCGCAGCTCAAGAAGATTGTTAGAGAGGCGGAAGTGCGCGTAGTACTCGTCAATCTCCTGTTGCAGCAAATTAATGCGCCGTAGCGCGCGCTCCAGACGCTTAGTAGTACGTACAATTCCCATGTAATCCCACATGAACAATCGCAGTTCATGCCAGTTATGCTGGATCACTACGCGCTCATCGGCATCATCAACGCGGCTTTCATCCCACGCGGGCAGATGTTCTACCGCCGCGATGTCCGGCAAGCGGGCGATCATATCTTCAGCCGCAGACCAACCGTAAACCAGGCACTCCAGCAGGGAGTTGGACGCCATGCGGTTTGCGCCATGTAAGCCGGTGTAACTCACTTCGCCAATCGCATACAGCCCGTCAACATCTGTACGGCCTTGCTGATCGACCATCACGCCGCCGCAGGTGTAATGCGCGGCTGGCACAATCGGAATCGGCTGTTTAGTAAGATCGAGGCCAAAGGTCAGCAATTTTTCGTAAATCATCGGGAAGTGCGCGCGCACAAAGCTTTCCGGCTGGTGGCTAATGTCGAGATACATGCAATCGACGCCCAGCCGTTTCATCTCATGGTCAATGGCGCGCGCCACAATATCGCGCGGTGCCAGCTCGGCACGCTTATCAAAGTCAGGCATAAAGCGAGTGCCGTCAGGACGCAACAGCCAGGCACCTTCACCGCGCAGCGCTTCAGTCAGCAGGAAGTTTTGCGCCTGCGGATGGAATAAACAGGTGGGATGGAATTGATTAAATTCGAGGTTCGCTACGCGGCAACCGGCGCGCCGCGCCATGGCAATGCCATCGCCAGAGGCCACGTCCGGATTGGTGGTGTACTGATAGACTTTCGCTGCGCCGCCGGTGGCTAACACCACGGCGCGCGCGCGGCAGGTTTCCACCTGTTCACGTTTACGGTTCCAGATCCACGCGCCAACTACGCGGCGCTTGCCGGGCAGGCCAAGCTTATCGGAAAGGATCAAATCCACCGCATTGGTGCGTTCAATAATGCGGATGTTGGGATGGCTCAGCGCCTGGCTTACCAGCGTGGTTTCCACCGCGCGGCCAGTGGCATCGGCGCTATGCAGAATGCGGCGATGGCTGTGCCCGCCTTCGCGCGTGAGGTGGTAACGCGCTTCCCCCTCAGCCTGTGGCTCTTTATCGAAGGCGACGCCGTTATCAATCAGCCACTGCACGCAGTGACGCGCGTTGCTAGCGATAAAGCTCACCGTATCGCGGTCGCACAAGCCGGCGCCCGCAACCAGCGTGTCTTCAACGTGTGATTCGATGCTGTCCGTTTCATCAAACACCGCCGCAATCCCGCCCTGCGCATACAGCGTTGAGCCCTCATTCACCTGCGCTTTACTCAGCACGGTAACCTGATAATGCGGCGCTAAGCGCAGCGCTAACGATAAACCTGCCGCACCGCTGCCGACGATGAGGACATCACACTGATATTCCGGGAGAGAAGTCATGGTGTTTAATTTACTAAACAAAAGGTGGCTTGAGCATAAGCTGTGATGGGGGGGCTGTGAAGTATTTTGAACCAACTGCGCGGAAAAATTATTCAGCGGGTAGAGATAGTAGCGTGAATTCAGTGAGTTAACTCTGAAATTGAGCACAATGTGTTTTTTATATCAAACACTCTGAAAATTCAGGGAATAAAGGTGAAAATGACGGCGTCATAAGGTACTCTGCCAGCGATTATCGGTGCCGCAAAAGACACCACCAGCGTGGCAAGTCGCTACACTGAAAGACAATCAACAACAATGATGTCGTGGTTCCGATACGGAAAATTCTGGTCGTAGTGAACTTCGGGCCAAAGGGCCACTCTAAGCGCATGCTTGCTCAGAATAATGAGATGTGCTGGCAGTTCACTTACGCATAAAAAAGTTTTGGGGAGATATTACCTCGGATGAGCGAGCAGTTAACGGATCAGGTTCTCGTTGAGCGGGTTCAGAAGGGAGATCAAAAGTCCTTTAATTTACTGGTGATTCGATACCAGCATAAAGTGGCGAGCCTGGTTTCACGCTATGTTCCGTCAGGCGATGTGCCTGATGTGGTTCAGGAATCTTTTATTAAAGCGTATCGCGCACTGGAATCGTTCCGTGGCGACAGCGCCTTTTATACATGGCTGTACCGCATTGCGGTAAACACAGCGAAAAATTATCTGGTTGCTCAGGGGCGACGTCCGCCATCCAGTGATGTGGATGCTATCGATGCGGAAAATTTCGAAAGTGCGGGTGCACTGAAAGAAATTTCGAACCCTGAGAACTTAATGTTGTCTGAAGAACTGAAACAAATCGTCTTTCGTACCATTGAGGCGCTTCCCGAAGATCTTCGTATGGCCATCACCCTCAGGGAATTGGATGGTCTGAGTTACGAAGAGATTGCCGTCATCATGGATTGCCCGGTCGGTACCGTACGTTCGCGTATCTTCCGTGCACGAGAGGCTATTGATAATAAAGTTCAACCGCTTATCCAACGTCAGTGATAACGGCTACTGGAAGGGTACCAAGGCATGCAGAAAGAAAAACTTTCCGCTTTAATGGATGGTGAAACTTTAGATAACGAGCTGTTGGCATCGTTGTCGAAGGATGCGGATCTTCAGCACAGCTGGGAAAGCTACCATCTCATTCGCGACACCTTACGCGGTGATATCGGAGAAGTGCTGCATTTTGATATCTCCGCACGTGTGGCGGCGGCCATCGAAAACGAGCCGGCACGCAAAGTCACTTCGCTGATCCCTGAAGCGCAGCCTGAACCGTCACGCTACGAGAAGATGCCGTTCTGGCGTCGTGGTGGCAGCTGGGCGGCACAGCTGACGCAAGTTGGTGTGGCTGCGTGCGTCTCACTGGCGGTGATTGTCGGTGTTCAGCACTACAACAGTTCACCTACCGGCAGCGCAACTGAAGCGTCTGATTCACCGGCATTCAATACCTTGCCGATGATGGGTAAAGCGTCGCCGGTCAGCTTAGGCGTGCCTTCTGAAGCCTTCGACACCAACAGCTCTAATCAGCAGGTGCAGGAACAGCGTCGTCGCGTGAATGCCATGCTGCAGGATTATGAACTGCAACGTCGTCTGCATGCCGATCAGGTTCAGTTTGAGAAAAACGATCCGCAACAGGCTCAGGCTAATGTTCCCGGAAATCAGTCGTTAGGAACTCAGCAGCAGTAATGAAGCAGCTTTGGTGTGCCGTTAGCCTGCTGGCAGGCAGCCTGTTTTGCTCATCTATCGCCTCGGCGCAGACCTCTGCGTCCGGGGCGTTGTTGCAACAGATGGAGCAGGCAAGCCAGAACCTCAACTACGAATTTGCCTACATCAATGTCTCGCGTCTCGGCATTGAATCTCTGCGTTATCGTCACGCGGTTATCGACAATCGTATCTTCGCCCAACTGTTGCAGATGGACGGGCCGCGCCGTGAAGTGATTCAGCGCGGAAACGACATCAGCTATTTCGAGCCGGGATTAGATCCCTTCTCGCTGCCGGGCAATCACATCATCGATGCTTTACCTGGTTTGATGTTCGCCGACTTCTCCCGTTTGGGTGAGGCCTACGATTTCATTCCGGTGGGCCGTTCGCGCATGGCCGATCAGATGTGCGAAGTGGTGCGCATCGTGTCACGTGATGGCACGCGTTACAGCTATGTCGTGTGGCTGGATGTGGACACTAAATTGCCGCTGCGTATCGATCTGCTTGATCGGGACGGTGAAACGCTGGAACAGTTCCGCGTCATCAGCTTTGCCGTCGATGAAGGCGTACGCAATCTGATGCAAGGGCTGGAGAAGGCCAACTTGCCGCCATCGCTGTCGTTACCGGCCGGTGACAAAGTGGAACTCAGCTGGCAGCCAAACTGGCTTCCGGCGGGCATGAAACTGATCTCGCAAAGTCGCCGCGATATCCCGTCGATGAACAAAACTGTCGAATCGCGCCTGTACAGCGATGGCCTGTTTAGCTTCGCCATCAACGTTACGCCAGCAGATAAAAGCAGCAGCGTGCAGGCATTGCGCACTGGACGTCGCACGGTGCAGACAGAAGTGCGCAATAATAACGAAATCACGGTGGTGGGCGAGTTACCGCCAGCCACTGCCAAACGTATTGCGGACAGCATAGATTCGGGTTCACCAAAATGATGAAAGAATGGGCCACCGTGGTGGCGTGGAAAGAAGGCATTGCCACTCTGCACACGGAAGCGAAAACGTCTTGTAACAGCTGCTCGGCGCGTAAAGGCTGCGGCAGCCATGCGCTTAATCAGCTGGGGCCGAAAAATGCCCACGTGATGACTATCGCCAGCGCGGAGCCGTTGCAACCCGGCCAGCGCATTGAGTTAGGCATCCGCGAAAGCAGCCTACTGGGTTCTGCCTTGCTGGTTTACATGACGCCGCTGTTTGGCCTGTTTTTAGTGGCTGGCATCTTCCAGATGCTGTTCGCCAGCGATCTGGCTGCGGCCTGTGGCGCGCTGTTGGGCGGCATTGGCGGCTTTATCGTGGCGAAAGGGGTATCCAAACTTTTCGGCGATCGCGAGGCTTTCCAGCCGGTGATTCTCAGCGTTGCGTTACCGCCTGATGCGTTGCGCGTGGAAAGCGAAGCTTGATCCCCGTCCAGGCCGCGTTTGATGCGGCCTTTCCCAATCAGCTTAACCGCTGAAATCTGTTGCGATTCCCCACAGTTCCATTCTTTAACGCGCGGCGTTAACAGTGTAATATGCGTCGTCATTAATGAGGCCGACAGGGTTCCGGGTTAAGCTCACTTTCCTGAATGTGTTCGTGCTCAAGTTTCCCACTGATTTTCTACGTGAAGATATTCATATAAATGAAGCACATACGAAATTTCTCCATCATCGCTCACATTGACCACGGCAAATCAACGCTCTCTGACCGTTTGATTCAAATTTGTGGTGGCCTGAGCGATCGTGAGATGGCGGCGCAGGTTCTGGATTCCATGGATCTGGAACGCGAGCGCGGCATTACCATCAAAGCGCAGAGCGTGACGCTCGATTACAAAGCGCAGGACGGTGAAACTTACCAGCTCAATTTTATCGATACTCCCGGTCACGTTGACTTCTCGTATGAAGTTTCCCGCTCGCTGGCGGCGTGTGAAGGAGCATTGCTGGTGGTCGATGCAGGGCAGGGCGTTGAAGCTCAGACGCTGGCAAACTGCTACACCGCAATGGAAATGGATCTGGAAGTGGTACCGGTATTGAACAAAATCGACCTGCCTGCCGCCGATCCAGAACGTGTAGCGGAAGAGATTGAAGATATCGTCGGCATTGACGCCACCGATGCGGTGCGTTGCTCGGCGAAAACCGGCGTCGGCGTACCCGACGTGCTGGAACGTCTGGTGCGTGACATCCCGCCGCCAGAAGGCGATCCGGAAGGCCCGCTGCAGGCGCTGATCATCGATTCCTGGTTCGATAACTACCTTGGCGTGGTATCGCTGATTCGTATTAAGAACGGCACGCTGCGTAAAGGTGACAAAGTTAAAGTCATGAGCTCCGGTCAAAGCTACAACGCTGACCGTCTCGGCATCTTCACGCCGAAGCGTGTTGATCGCAACGAGCTGAACTGCGGTGAAGTAGGCTGGCTGGTGTGTGCGATTAAAGACATCCTCGGCGCACCGGTGGGCGATACGCTAACCTTGCAGCGCAATCCGGCGGAGAAAGTGTTGCCTGGCTTCAAGAAAGTGAAGCCACAGGTTTACGCCGGTCTGTTCCCAATCAGTTCTGACGACTATGAAGCGTTCCGTGATGCGCTGGGCAAATTGAGCCTGAACGATGCGTCACTGTTCTACGAGCCAGAGAGCTCAACGGCGCTGGGCTTCGGTTTCCGCATCGGCTTCCTTGGTCTGCTGCACATGGAGATCATTCAGGAACGTCTGGAGCGTGAATACGATCTGGATCTGATCACCACTGCACCAACCGTAGTGTATGAAGTGGAAACCACCGACGGTGAAACTATCTATGTTGATAGCCCGTCGAAGCTGCCACCGCTGAATAATATTGCCGAGCTGCGTGAGCCGATTGCTGAGTGTCACATGCTGCTGCCGCAGGAGTTCCTCGGCAACGTCATTACGCTGTGTATTGAAAAACGTGGCGTGCAAACCAACATGGTTTACCACGGCAAGCAGGTTGCGCTGACGTATGAGATCCCGATGGCGGAAGTGGTTCTTGACTTCTTCGACCGTCTGAAATCAACCTCGCGCGGTTATGCTTCGCTGGATTACAACTTCAAACGTTTCCAGACCTCTGACATGGTGCGTGTCGACGTGATGATTAACTCAGAACGTGTTGATGCGCTGGCGCTGATTACTCACCGTGATAACTCACAATATCGTGGCCGCGACCTGGTGGAGAAGATGAAAGATCTGATCCCACGTCAGCAGTTCGATATTGCGATTCAGGCGGCAATCGGCAACCACATTATCGCTCGCTCAACGGTAAAACAGCTGCGTAAAAACGTCCTGGCGAAATGCTATGGCGGTGACGTGAGCCGTAAGAAGAAACTGTTGCAGAAGCAGAAAGACGGTAAGAAGCGAATGAAGCAGGTCGGCAACGTTGAGCTGCCGCAGGAAGCATTCCTTGCCATTCTGCATGTCGGTAAAGACAGCAAATAAGGATTTTTAATGGCTAACATGTTCGCCCTGGTTTTAGTGATCGCAACGCTGATCACTGGCGTTATCTGGTGTATCGATCGCTTTAAATGGGCACCGGCGCGTCGTGCGAAGCAGGCTGCCGCGCAAGCGCAGGCCGGCAACGCACTCGACAGTAAAACGCTGGCGAAAGTAGCCGCGCAGCCGGGTTGGGTTGAAACCACCGCATCGGTGTTCCCGGTGCTGGCGGTGGTGTTGATCGTGCGTTCGTTTATTTTTGAGCCGTTCCAGATTCCCTCGGGCTCAATGATGCCAACGCTGCTTATTGGTGACTTCATCCTCGTGGAGAAGTTTGCTTACGGTATTAAAGATCCGATTACCCAAACCACACTGATCCCAACTGGCCATCCGCAGCGCGGTGATGTCGCGGTATTCAAATACCCGAAAGATCCCAGCGTGGACTACATCAAGCGCGTGATTGGCTTGCCGGGCGATAAAGTGGTGTTTGATCCTTACAGCAAAACCCTGACCATCAATCCGGGTTGCAGCAGCGGCAGTTGCGACACGGCGCTGCCAGTGACTTACACTAACGTTGAGCCAAGCAACTTCATTCAAACCTTCAGCGGCTTTGATGGCAATGAAACCGGCAACGGCTTCTTCCAGGCGCCGCAGGGCGAAACCATGAAGGGCGGCCTGCGTCTCGGCACCCGCAAAGAGACATTGGGCAACGTAACGCACGATATCTTGCTGGTAAACGAAGCGCAAAGTCAGGCAAGCATGTATTATCAGCAGCCGGGCCAGCCGCAATCGACCTGGATTGTGCCGCAAGGGCAATATTTCATGATGGGTGATAACCGCGATAACAGCGCCGACAGCCGCTACTGGGGCTTTGTGCCCGAGAAGAATCTGGTCGGCAAAGCGGTGGCCATCTGGATGAGCTTCGAGAAACAAGAAGGACAGTGGCCGACCGGCGTGCGCTTTAGCCGCATTGGTGGGATTCACTAATTAGCTTCAAAAAAGGTTGGCCTCTCTTTCGGGAGGCCAGTGCACACGAAACAGACCAGGTTGGAACCTCAGCCCTGTTTCGTATGCAGTGATAGGCGCACAGAACAACTGGAATAGCATGAACCCCATCGTCATTAACAAGCTGCAGCGCAAACTGGGCTACACTTTTACTCATCCGGATTTATTGCAGCAGGCACTGACGCATCGTAGCGCCAGTAGCAAACACAATGAACGTCTTGAATTTCTTGGCGATTCTATTCTCAGCTACGTGATTGCCAATGCGCTCTATCACCGCTTCCCGCGTGTGGATGAAGGCGACATGAGCCGTATGCGTGCCACGCTGGTGCGCGGCAATACGCTGGCGGAGATGGCGCGAGAGTTCGACCTTGGCGAATGTTTACGCCTCGGTCCGGGCGAGCTGAAAAGCGGCGGTTTCCGTCGTGAATCGATCCTCGCGGATACCGTTGAAGCCTTAATTGGCGGCATCTTCCTCGATAGCAGCATTCAAACCGTCGAAAAGTTAATTCTCGACTGGTATCACTCACGACTGGAACAGATCAGTCCGGGCGATAAGCAAAAAGATCCGAAAACGCGCCTGCAGGAGTATTTGCAGGGACGTCATCTGCCGCTGCCGTCGTATTTGGTGGTGCAGGTGCGTGGCGAAGCCCACGATCAGGAATTCACCATTCACTGTCAGGTGAGTGGCATGGCAGAACCGGTGGTGGGCATTGGCTCCAGCCGCCGTAAAGCCGAGCAAGCAGCCGCCGAACAGGCGTTAATTAAGCTTGGCCTCGAATAAATAGTCACATTGCAGCGTCGAAAGCGGCGCTGCCCAAGTCAGGACTCGAATGAGCGAACTCGAAACATATAGCGGCTTTGTCGCGATTGTAGGCCGACCAAACGTCGGTAAATCCACTTTGCTGAACCAGTTGCTGGGGCAGAAAGTGTCGATCACGTCGCGCAAGCCGCAAACCACGCGTCACCGTATTATGGGCATCCACACCGAAGGCGCTTATCAGGCGATCTACGTGGATACGCCAGGGCTGCACATGGAAGAGAAACGGGCGATCAACCGCCTGATGAACCGTGCCGCCAGCAGCTCCATTGGTGACGTTGAGCTGGTGATCTTTGTGGTTGAAGGCACGCGCTGGACACCAGACGACGAGATGGTGCTCAACAAGCTGCGTGATAACAAAGTTCCGGTGGTATTGGCGATCAATAAAGTCGACAACATCCAGGACAAGAGCATTCTGTTACCGCATCTGCAGTTCCTTAGCCAGCAGATGAACTTCCTTGAAATCGTCCCTATCTCAGCGGAAAGCGGCAAAAATGTCGACGCGATTGCGGCGATTGCGCGCAAATGCCTGCCAAAATCTGAGCATCATTTCCCGGAAGATTATGTCACCGACCGCTCGCAGCGCTTTATGGCGTCTGAGATCATCCGTGAAAAGTTAATGCGCTTCCTGGGTGCAGAACTGCCTTACTCCGTTACCGTAGAAATTGAGCAGTTTGTTTCGAACGATCGCGGCGGCTACGACATCAATGGCCTGATCCTTGTTGAGCGCGAAGGCCAGAAGAAAATGGTCATCGGTAATAAAGGCGCCAAGATCAAAACCATCGGCATTGAATCGCGTAAAGACATGGAAGAGATGTTTGAAGCGAAAGTGCATCTCGAACTGTGGGTTAAAGTGAAATCGGGCTGGGCGGACGATGAACGTGCGCTGCGCAGCTTAGGTTACTCTGACGAAGGTTAAGTAATGGAAGGCTGGCAACGCGCCTTTGTGCTGCATAGTCGCCCTTACAGCGAAACCAGCCTACTCCTCGATCTGTTCAGCGAAAGCGAAGGGCGCGTCCGCGTCCTTGCCAAAGGCGCCCGCTCGCGCCGCTCCCAATTAAAAGGTGCACTGCAACCCTTTACGCCACTGCTGGTACGCTGGGGCGGACGCGGTGACGTCAAAACGCTGCGCAATGCCGAAGCCGTTTCGCTGGCATTGCCGCTCAGCGGCATTACGCTCTATTGCGGGCTCTACGTCAACGAGCTGCTGTCGCGCGTGCTGGAGCAGCAAATTCCCTTCTCTGATATGTTCTTTGATTACCTGAATTGCATCCAAACGCTGGCGGCAGGCAACGGCTCGCCTGAACCGGCACTGCGCCGCTTTGAGCTGGCGCTGCTCGGGCATCTCGGTTACGGCGTGGATTTTCTGCACTGTGCCGGCAGCGGCGAAGAGGTGGCTGATGGCATGACCTACAGCTACCGGGAAGAGAAGGGTTTTATCGCCAGTTTGGTGGTCAATCAACGCAGCTTTACCGGCCGCCAGCTGCGTGCGTTGTGGGAGCGCGAATTCCCGGATGCTGATACGCTGCGCGCCGCTAAACGCTTTACGCGTATGGCGCTCAAACCCTATCTTGGCGGCAAGCCGCTGAAGAGTCAGGAACTGTTTCGCCAGTTTGTGCCAAAAAAGAAACCCGATGTGGCAAACGACTAGCGCTGGTCGTACCGCCTGATATATTCAGCGCGGTACACTGCAAACACACTGAACACATTTAAGGATTGTCATGGCTGAGTTGCTGTTAGGCGTCAACATTGACCACATTGCCACCGTACGTAACGCACGTGGTACAAACTATCCCGATCCGGTGCAGGCCGCGTTTGTTGCTGAGCAGGCCGGCGCTGACGGCATTACCGTGCATCTGCGTGAAGATCGCCGTCACATCACCGATCGCGATGTACGCATTTTGCGTGACACCATCCAGACGCGCATGAATCTGGAGATGGCGGTAACGGACGAGATGATCGACATTGCCTGCGAAATCAAGCCGCACTTCGTTTGTCTGGTGCCGGAAAAGCGTCAGGAAGTGACCACCGAAGGCGGGCTGGATGTGGCGGGTCAGCAGGATAAAATCAATGCGGCGGTGCGCCTGTTAAGCGACGCCGGCATTCTGGTGTCACTGTTTATCGATGCCGATCACCGCCAGATTGAAGCGGCGGTTGCCAGTGGCGCGCCTTATATCGAAATTCACACCGGTGCCTATGCCGAAGCGCCCGAAGGTCTCGCGCGCCAGGCTGAGCTGTCGCGCATCCGCAAAGCCGCGACTTTCGCCGCCAGCCTCGGCCTGAAAGTGAATGCCGGCCACGGTTTGACTTACCACAACGTGCAGCCGATTGCTGAATTGCCGGAGATGCATGAGCTGAATATCGGCCATGCGATTATAGGCCGCGCGCTGTTCAGCGGTTTGGCCGATGCGGTCAGCGAAATGAAGCTGCTGATGCGGGAAGCGCGTCGCTAATGGCGATTCTCGGACTCGGCAGCGATATCGTAGAGATCGAGCGCATTGCTGGCGTCATTGAGCGCTCCGGCGACCGTCTGGCGCGTCGCGTATTAAGCGAAGCCGAGTGGCAGCAATATCAGGCGCACCAGCAACCGGTGCGCTTTCTGGCTAAGCGTTTTGCGGTGAAAGAGGCGGCAGCGAAAGCGTTTGGCACCGGCATTCGCGGTGGCCTGGCCTTCAATCAGTTCGAAGTGTACAACGATGCGCTGGGCAAACCGGGATTACGTTTCTTTGAGCAGGCCAGGGTGATTGCCAGCCAGCTCGGCGTGAAGCATGTGCATGTGACGTTAGCAGATGAACGCCATTACGCCTGCGCAACGGTGATTATCGAGAACTAAGGGTGTGCAACACCACAAACTTCTCCCACAGCGCCTCGCGGCTTTCCGGGTGCTGTGGATCGGTAATGATGGTGTTATCAATCGGACAGACGCTTTGGCAGGTCGGCATATCATAATGGCCCACGCACTCGGTGCAGCGGTCGACATCAATTTCATAGATCGCGTCACCTAAGCTGATTGCCTGGTTTGGGCATTCAGGTTCGCACATATCGCAATTGATGCATTTAGTGGTGATGAGCAAGGCCATAGCAGAAGTCCAATAACAGCAGAAAAGGCGCGGCTATTATACGCGCCTGATCTCATCAGACCAGCTTTTTCACCAACGCTTCGCTGTGGCGAATGTGGCTGGAGGCGCGTTCAGGATCGTTTTGTACCAGCGCCATAAACAGCAGATCGGTCAACGCCAGCTGCGCGCTGGTCGACGAGATCGCCGCACTGCGCGTGCTCTGCTCTTCCGCCACGGTGTAGAGGCAAACCGTGGCGCACTGCTGCAGAGCATTCGGCGTAAAGCCGGTAAAGGCCAGCACATCGGCACCGACCTGCGCCGCTTCCTGCGCCGCCAGATTGATTTCGCGACGTTCGCCAGTATAGGAAATCGCCAGCAGCACATCGCCCGGCGCCATCGCTTGCACGCTGGCGAGCAAAGCGTGCATATCCTGCTCCGCCACCGCATTGATGCCGATCTTCATCAGCTTCCACGAAAAATCTTTCGCCACTAAACCGGACGCGCCGATGCCAACCAGCAAAATCCGATTGGCATTTTTCAGCAGCTGCAAGGTTTGCAGCAGCTTCTCTTCGCTATTGATGTCCAGCGTGGCGCGGATCGCCGAGATCTTTTCGGTCAGCAGCTTTTCGCCGACCACTTTCAGCGGATCGTCGCTGAGAATATGGTTATGCACGGTAATCGCATCGCGATCGGCCATCGATTCGCTCAGCGCCAGCTTCAGCGCTGGAAACCCTTTGTAGCCCAGCTTCTGGGCAAACTTCACCACGCTGGACTGGCTAACGCCCGATTCCTCAGCGAGTTTTTGTGAACTGAGATGCCGTGCACGATCCGGCTGCGACAGCAAAAAATCCGCCAGCCGGCGCTCATTTAGCGCCAGTCGAGGGTAGAGCTGACGAATGCGCAGCAATGAACTCATGGTTCGATCCTTAATTCCTTTATCCGCAAACAGCGCGTAAACGCGAAGAATAAACTATTCAAATGGCATTGTAGTCACTGGAATTAAAAATAGCAGCTTTCGCCCTGAACGCCGAAGCTGGCTACACTGTAGTGCAGAAACCACGAAGGATAGAGAAGGAGTGCTGTTTGACAAAGGGTACACAACGACGCGTGGTGTTTTTCGATCTCGATGGCACGCTGCATCAGCAAGACATGTTTGGCACCTTTATGCGCTATCTGCTGCGACGTCAGCCGATCAATCTGCTGCTGGTGGTGCCGCTGTTACCGGTGATTGGTCTTGGCATGCTGATCAAAGGCCGCGCCGCACGCTGGCCAATGAGTTTGTTACTGTGGGCGATTACCTTTGGCCACAGCGAAAAACGTCTGCGCCAGCGTGAGGCGGAATTCGCTGAGTGGTTCCGCCAGCGTGTTACTGCGTTTCCGGTGGTGCAGCAGCGGCTCACCGACTATCTCAGCAGCAGCGATGCCGATGTCTGGCTGATTACCGGTTCGCCGCAGTCGCTGGTGGAGCAAGTCTATTTCGACTCGGCCTTCCTGCCGCGCGTACAGCTGATTGCCAGCCAGATGAAACCGGGCCGCGGCGGACGTTTGCTGTCGATGCGCTGCCTCGGCCATGAAAAGGTGGCACAGCTGGAGGAGAAAATCGGCACGCCGCTGCAACTGTATAGCGGCTACAGCGACAGCAAACAGGACAACCCGCTGCTGTTCTTCTGTCAGCACCGCTGGCGCGTCACGCCGCGCGGTGAGCTGCAACAGCTGGAATAACGCTTCGATTCCGGCAGCAGCATCGCTATAATGCGCCGCCTTTATTGCCCGCAGGAGTTGCCCGGTGAACCCACAAACTGATGAATATTGGATGCGTTATGCGCTGGAACTGGCGAAGCGCGCGTGGGAGCAGGGCGAAGTGCCGGTTGGTGCGGTGCTGGTGCAGGGCGACAAGGTGATTGGCGAGGGCTGGAACCGGCCGATTGGTCAGCACGATCCCACCGCACATGCCGAGATTATGGCGCTGCGTCAGGGCGGCAAAGTACTGGAAAACTATCGTCTGCTGGATACCACGCTGTACGTCACGCTGGAACCCTGCGTGATGTGCGCCGGTGCGATGGTGCATGGCCGCATCACGCGGCTGGTGTACGGCGCTAAAGATGAGAAAACCGGCGCGGCCGGTTCACTGCTGGATGTGATTGGTCATCCCGGCATGAATCACCAAATTCAGATTGATTGCGGTGTGCTGGCGGAAGAGTGTGCCGGGATGCTGAGTGACTTTTTCCGCATGCGTCGCGAGCAGAAGAAGGCGCTGCGTCAGGCGCAGCGCACCGGTTAATTCATCGCAATTTTCGGTTCGACCGCCGGGTAACCGGCGCCTAACTCCGCTTCCAGTGCCGACTGCTGCGCTAAACGCTTCTCCTGTTCCTGCAAATATCCTACCAAACTGATCTGATATTTACGGATATTCTCCACGTAGTTATAAGCTTCGTGGCCGCGCGCGTAGCCGTAGGTGGTTTGCGTGTAATAGCGCTTCTGGCTCAACATCGGCAAACGCAGCTTCACGTCGGCCCAGCTGTCGGGATTGCCGCCCTGTTTCGCCGTCAGCTTGCGTACGTCCAGCATGTGCGCATAGCCCATGTTATATGCCGCCAGCGCGAACCAGATACGTTCATCTTCAGGAATCGTTTCCGGGACTTTCTCCATCATGCGCTTGAGATATTCGCTGCCGCCGCGAATGCTCTGTTCGGGATCGAGGCGATCGTTGACGTCAAGGCTGTCGGCGGTATTACGCGTCAACATCATCATGCCGCGCACGCCGGTTGGCGATGTGGCCTGCGGATTCCAGTGCGACTCCTGATAAGAGATCGCCGCCAGTAAACGCCAATCCATGCTGGCGGAATATTTCTCAAACAGCGGTTTGATATCCGGCAGCGTGTTATCAATGGCGCGCAGGAAGGTGCGGGTATCAACGTAATCGAAGGTGCCAACGTGGCCGAGATACTTCTCTTCCAGCCGCGCCATCGTGCCTTCCTCGCCCATCTGGCTGTAGAAGTCGAGCATCGCCGCACTCAGGCTGTCGTCTTCGTTACGCGGTAAATACCAGGTGACCGGCTCTTCGTCAGTCACATCAAACGCCACCGCCAGCTGCGGATGAATGCGCTGCAGCAGGCCGATGGTGACCGAATCGCCCACCGTGTAATCGAGTTTGCCGTCAGCAACCGCTTCAAGCAGCGCTTTCTGACCCTGATCGGTGGAGATCGCCCAGTCGAGATCGGGATAGCTGTCAGCTTTGGCGGAACGTAAAGTTGACAGATATGCCGAACCGGACTGCACAATCAGGCGGCCTTTGAGATCGCCGAGATTCTTCGGACGAGGCTTATCGATGCGGTACACCAGCTGCTGGGACACCGAATAGTAGCTCGGGCCACTTTGGTAGTGTGCGAGGCGCTCGCTGTTGTAGATCAAGCCGGCCGCCAGCAAATCCGCTTTACCGTCATCGAGGTCGTCAAACAGATCGCCGAGATTAGGACGCACCTCAACTTCCAGTTTTACGCCAAGGTAATCGGCGAAGCGCTTCGCCAGCTCGTAATCCATACCGGCTGGTGCATTGTTAATGGTGTAGTAAGTCAGCGGAGAGTTAACGGTACTGATGCGCAGCACTCCGCGTGATTTGATCTGTGATAGCGCGTCTGTTCCGCCCCCGTACCACGGGATTGAAGGCCACAATGCTAGCGCAAGTAGCACGGTGATCAGACCGATAAACAGATAGTTTATTTTTAGGCGTTTCAAATAGTTGTCTCGTAATGGCTCACAGGCCTCTGTCTTTTAAAGGCAGTATTTATGTTGTTTTAACTCCCAGAGCGAGGGGCATTTTGCGCAACAAAAAGGGGCAGGGCAACTTTTATAGCAAGAATTGTGCAAAATTCAGCCAAACGCCAGGCGCCAGAATTTATGCGCAAACGGTTTCGTAACCCGAGCTGTTTCTCTATAATACCGCCCGTTTTCCCCTGTTGCGCCCAATGAAGCGTCGCCCGGCACTTCAAAGACGAGAGATCTTTAATGATGGAAATTCTGCGTGGTTCGCCCGCTCTGTCGGCATTTCGTGTAAACAAACTGCTGACCCGCTTTCAGGACGCTCACCTTCCGGTGAGTGATATTTACGCCGAGTACGTCCATTTTGCCGATGTTAGTGCACCGCTCAGCGCGGATGAGCAAGCCCGCCTGCAACGCCTGCTGAAATACGGTCCTTCTCTCGCCGAACACGCGCCACAAGGGCGTCTGTTGCTGGTAACGCCGCGTCCCGGCACCATCTCACCGTGGTCATCGAAAGCCACCGACATCGCCCATAACTGCGATCTGCCACAGGTATTGCGTCTTGAGCGCGGTATGGCCTTCTATGTGCAGGCACCTGAGCTGACGGAAGCACAGTGGCAGCAGCTGGCGAGCCTGCTGCATGACCGCATGATGGAAACGGTGTTCGCTGATCTCAACGATGCGCAGCAGCTGTTTGCTCACCATCAGCCGCAGCCGCTGAAAAGCGTTGACGTGCTGGGCGCAGGCCGCCGCGCGCTGGAGCAGGCCAACACCACGCTGGGCCTGGCGCTGGCTGATGATGAGATCGATTACCTGCTTGATGCCTTTACTAAGCTGGGCCGCAATCCAAACGACATCGAGCTTTACATGTTTGCGCAGGCAAACTCCGAGCACTGTCGTCACAAGATCTTCAATGCCGACTGGATTATCGACGGCGAAAAGCAGCCGAAGTCGCTATTTAAAATGATTAAAAACACCTTTGAACACAATCCTGAGCACGTGCTGTCTGCCTATAAAGACAACGCTGCGGTAATGGAAGGTTCTGAGGTTGGCCGCTTCTACGCCGATGCGCAGAAGGGCGAATATGAATTCCATCAGGAAGCCGCACATATCCTGATGAAAGTCGAAACCCATAACCACCCAACCGCCATTTCACCATGGCCGGGTGCCGCGACCGGTTCTGGTGGCGAAATCCGTGATGAAGGCGCAACCGGACGTGGCGCGAAGCCCAAAGCCGGTCTGGTCGGTTTCTCGGTATCGAACCTGCGTATTCCAGGCTTTGAACAGCCGTGGGAAGAGGATTTCGGTAAGCCGGATCGCATCGTCACCGCGCTGGATATCATGACCGAAGGTCCACTGGGCGGCGCGGCGTTCAACAACGAATTTGGTCGTCCAGCCCTCAACGGCTACTTCCGTACCTACGAAGAGCGCGTCAACAGCCACAATGGCGTGGAGCTGCGCGGCTATCACAAGCCCATCATGCTAGCGGGCGGCATCGGTAACATCCGTGCCGATCACGTGCAGAAAGGCGAGATCGTGGTCGGCGCCAAGCTGATCGTGCTGGGTGGCCCGGCTATGAACATCGGTCTGGGTGGTGGCGCGGCATCGTCAATGGCATCAGGCCAATCGGATGCCGATCTCGACTTTGCGTCAGTACAGCGCGACAACCCAGAGATGGAACGTCGTTGCCAGGAAGTGATCGACCGCTGCTGGCAGCTGGGCGAAGCCAACCCGATTCTGTTCATCCACGACGTCGGCGCGGGCGGCCTTTCGAACGCCATGCCAGAGCTGGTGAGCGACGGTAATCGTGGCGGTAACTTCAACCTGCGCGACATCCTAAGCGATGAGCCAGGCATGAGTCCGCTGGAAGTATGGTGTAACGAGTCGCAGGAACGTTATGTGCTGGCGGTCGCGCCGGAGAAACTGGCGCTGTTTGACGAGCTGTGTCAGCGTGAACGCGCGCCTTATGCGGTCATCGGTGAAGCCACCGAAGAGCTGCATCTGAACCTCGCCGACAGCCATTTCGACAACAAGCCAATCGACATGCCGCTCGACGTACTGCTGGGCAAAACACCGAAGATGACGCGTGATGTTGCCAGCCAGCAGGCCAACGGCGAAGCGCTGCAGCGTGACGGGATTAGCGTAGCGGATGCGGTGAATCGCGTGCTGCACCTGCCGACCGTGGCGGAAAAAACCTTCCTGATCACCATTGGTGACCGCAGCGTAACCGGCATGGTGGCGCGCGATCAGATGGTAGGACCGTGGCAGATTCCGGTCGCGAACTGCGCCGTCACCACCGCCAGCCTCGATAGCTATCACGGTGAAGCCTTCTCGCTTGGTGAACGTGCACCCGTCGCATTGCTCGACTTCGCGGCTTCAGGTCGCCTCGCCGTCGGTGAAGCGCTGACCAACATCGCCGCAACCTCCATTGGTTCGCTGCAACGCGTTAAGCTCTCTGCGAACTGGATGGCCGCCGCCGGTCATCCAGGCGAAGACGCGGGCTTGTACGCGGCGGTTAAAGCGGTCGGCGAAGAGTTGTGTCCCGCGCTGGGTATCACCATTCCGGTGGGCAAAGACTCGATGTCGATGAAAACCCGCTGGCAGCAAGGTACTGAGCAGCGCGAAATGACCTCGCCGCTGTCGCTGGTGATCACCGCCTTTGCGCGCGTGGAAGATGTGCGTCGCACCGTGACGCCGCAGCTGCAGGCGGATCAAGACAACCTGCTGCTGCTGGTGGATCTCGGCAACGGCGCGAACACCCTTGGCGCGACTGCGCTGTCGCAGGTTTATCGTCAGCTGGGCGATAAGCCTGCCGACGTGCGTGATGCTACGCAGCTGGCGGGCTTCTTCAACGCCATTCAGGCGCTGGTGGCCGAGCAGAAACTGCTGGCTTACCACGACCGTTCTGACGGCGGCCTGCTGGTCACGCTGGCGGAGATGGCCTTCACCGGTCACTGCGGTATCGAAGCCGATATTGCCGCGTTGGGCAGCGATGCGTTAGCCGCATTGTTCACCGAAGAGCTGGGCGCGGTGCTGCAGATCAACGCAGCGGATCATGCAGCCGTCGAGAAGGTGTTCGCTGACCACGGTCTGAGCGCTAACCTGCACGTGATTGGTAAAGCCCTGCCAGGCGATCGCTTCGTGATCCGCTCTGGCGACAGCGCGGTGTACAGCGAAAGCCGTAGCACGCTGCGTACCTGGTGGGCAGAAACCACCTGGCAGATGCAGCGTCTGCGTGATAACCCAGCCTGTGCCGACCAGGAGCATGAAGCTAAGAAAGACGATAACGACCCAGGTCTGAACGTCCATCTGACCTTCAAGCCAGAAGAAGATGTTGCGGCACCGATGATTGCGACGGGCGCACGTCCGCGTGTGGCAGTGCTGCGTGAGCAGGGCGTTAACTCACACGTAGAGATGGCCGCCGCCTTCCATCGTGCGGGCTTTACTGCAGTTGACGTGCATATGAGCGATCTGCTGGCGGGCCGTCGCGGTCTGGAAGAGTTCCAGGCGCTGGTCGCCTGCGGTGGCTTCTCGTACGGTGACGTGCTGGGCGCGGGTGAAGGCTGGGCGAAATCCATCCTGTTCAACGGTCGCGTGCGTGATGAGTTCGAAAACTTCTTCCATCGTCCACAAACGCTGGCACTTGGCGTGTGTAACGGTTGTCAGATGATGTCGAACCTGCGCGAGCTGATTCCGGGAAGCGAGCTGTGGCCACGCTTTGTGCGCAACCAGTCCGAGCGTTTCGAAGCGCGTTTCAGCCTGGTTGAAGTAGCGGCGAGCCCATCGCTGCTGCTGGATGGCATGGTCGGATCGCATATGCCAATCGCGGTATCGCACGGTGAAGGTTATGTCGAAGTGCGTGACGGCGCGCATCTGGCACAGCTGGAGAGCAAAGGTTTGGTGGCGCTGCGCTTCGTCGATAACTTCGGCAAAGTGACAGAAAGCTATCCGGCTAACCCGAACGGATCGCCTAACGGCATCACTGCGGTAACCAACGAGAGCGGACGCGTCACCATTATGATGCCGCACCCAGAGCGTGTGTTCCGTACCGTGAGCAACTCCTGGCATCCGGCAGAGTGGGGCGAAGACAGCCCGTGGATGCGTATCTTCCGCAACGCGCGTAAGCAGTTGGGATAACAAAACAAAGGCCGCTAAACAGCGGCCTTTTTTATTCTGCGCGTTTTGCAGGTCCGCCATTCATGGCGACCTTACTAAAATCCGCATAATCTCTAAACTGTCGGAAAATAACGACAATCCCGCCAATACGTTGTCGTCAAAAGGTGACATTTAACTGATTGATTTATATAGCAAGTAAATTACCACGACAAACACGTTGCTAATCAGCGACACTTTTCACAGACCGTCCGGTCCGCTTTTCTCTGGGAGAGTGCTTCGTCTCTGGCATTCCTCTGATAATAAACGCTATTTATTTATTGGCACGATACTTGCTATACTCCCTACGTGGCTCATTCACCTGTTTATGATTGCCCCGCTTCAGCGGCTGAGCTCATAAAAACCGAATGACGCACCAAACGGAGCCTGTCGTCCACCTCACCGATAATCGTTTGCTTTGCAACGTTATCAAACATCGGACGCAACGTTGAGTTAGGCTCCACCTATTTTGCAAGCGATGCTGCGGCGTCGCTCTCACGGCAGGCCAAAAGGCCTGCCGTTTTCATATCTGGCCTTTCTTCCGTTTTGATACTTCGCTAGCATGCCTGCAGCTCACATTTAAGGAAGCGCGGTTGTGATGAAATGGCGTCTGTTTCCCCGATCCCTGCGGCAGTTAGTGTTAATGGCTTTCCTGCTGGTACTGCTACCGTTACTGGTGCTGGCGTGGCAAGCGTGGGAAAGTCTTTCGGCGTTAAGCAACCAGGCGGCGGATACCAACCGCAATACCTTTACCGATGTGCGTCGCAGCGAAGCGATGGCGCGTACCGCGCTGGAGCTGGAGCGCAGCTACCGCCAATATTGCGTGCTCGGCGATGCGTCGCTGGCGAAGCTGTATCAAACGCAGTGGACGCGCTACGGCCAAATGCTCAGCAGTCACGCTGCCAGTTTGCCCGATCTGCCTTCCTTCAAAGTGCTGCAAACCACCTTGCCTTCGCTGCAGCAACTGCAGTGCGATAACGGCAATCCTGAGGCGCAAGCCGCCAGCGCGCTGGAGCGTTTTTCCGATACCAACACGCAAATGGTGCAGGCAACGCGTGAAGTGGTATTTTCGCGCGGCTTACAGCTGCAGCGTGAAATCGCCGATCGCGGTCAGTTTTTTGGCTGGCAGGCGCTGATTCTGTTCCTGATTAGCCTGGTGCTGGTTTTGCTGTTCACGGGGATGATCATCGGTCCGGTGAAGCGGGTTGAACGCATGATTAATCGATTGGGCGAAGGTAAGGCGCTGGGCGATAGCGGCAGTTTCCGTGGTCCGCGTGAGATCCGTTCGTTGGGGCAGCGCATCGTCTGGCTGAGTGAGCGGTTAAGCTGGCTGGAAGAGCAGCGCCACGAATTTTTGCGCCACCTGTCGCATGAGCTGAAAACGCCGCTTGCCAGTCTGCGTGAAGGCACAGAACTGCTGGCCGATCAGGTCGCTGGACCACTGAATGCCGAGCAGCAGGAAGTGGTGGCGATTCTCGATACCAGCAGCCGTCATTTACAGCGGCTAATTGAGCAGTTGCTCGATTACAACCGCAAGCTGGCCGATGGACCGATGGCGCTGAAGCCCGTGGCGCTAAATGAGATCATTGATTCGGTGGTAAAAGTGCACTCGTTGCCAGCCAATGCGCGTGAGATGACCACCCACGTTGATCTGCAAGTGCATCATTGTCTGGCGGAAGCGACGCTGCTGCAGCGGGTGATCGATAACCTCTATTCGAACGCCGTGAACTACGGCAGTGAATCCGGTAACATCTGGCTGCAGAGCCAGCAGAAGGGCAACCAGGTGTGGATTGAGGTGGCAAACACCGGCACACCGATTCCGGCTGAAGAGCAGGCGATGATTTTTGAGCCCTTTTATCAGGGCAGCCAACAGCGCAAAGGGCCGGTCAAAGGCAGCGGGCTGGGCTTAAGCATCGCCAAAGATTGCCTGCGCAGGATGCACGGCGATCTGCAGTTGGTAACGCGCAAGGATGCGGATGTCTGTTTTCGTATCATTCTGACGACCAGCGCCGGGAATGCCTGATTAATGAAACTAACCCTATTCAAACTTGTGGCCAGTGCAGTGCTGGTTTTCGGCCTCAGCGCCTGCCAGGCACCGTCACAAGATCGTACGCAGCATAATGGCGTTAGCGTGCCTGAACCGGAGGTACGCCTGCCGGATTATCTGGCGACCGATTGCCAAAACGTGTGGCAAATCGAAACGCCAGCCGCTGCAGGCAATCCGCTCTATTGGCAGCGCGCCATGGATTGCGCCGAGCGCTTATCGCCGGCCGAAGCGCGTGCAGAAGCGCGTCGTTGGCCGGTACAAGGCTGGGCGCGCGCCTTCAAGCAGGGCATCTTGCTCGCGAACGGTAACGTCACGCCAGTTGAGCGCCGTGATTTCGTCACTACCTTAGACGGTTACAGCGCGGCTTATCCTGCATCGGTGCGTCCGTTGCTACAGCTGTGGCGCAGCAATCAGGCGGCCCAACTGGAGCTGAGCGAAGCGCGTGGACGCTACGCCGCTTTGCAGCAGAGCAATGACGCGGAGATGGATAACCTGCGCCAGCAGCAAACCAAAATGCGTCAGTCGCTGGCCGATACCCAACGCAAGTTAGAGCGTTTAACCGACATTGAACGCCAGCTGTCGTCGCGTAAAGCGCCTGATAGCAGCGACACATCGCACGGCGGCAGCGATGTGCAAAGTGAGGATCAGTAACCATGAAACAAGCCGCGCGTTTATTGCTGGTGGATGATGATCCGGGCTTATTGAAACTGCTCGGCATGCGTCTGAGCAGCGAAGGCTATCAGGTGGCGACGGCCGCCAGCGGGCCGGAAGCCCTGCGCCATCTGCAGAAAGAGAAGGTCGATTTGGTGATCAGCGACCTGCGCATGGACGAAATGGATGGTCTGGCGCTGTTCGGCGAAGTGCAGAAACGTCATGCGGGCTTGCCGGTGATCATTCTCACCGCGCACGGTTCGATCCCGGAAGCGGTATCCGCCACGCAACAAGGCGTGTTCAGTTTTCTGACCAAACCGGTCGATCGTGACGCTTTGTATAAAGCAATAGATGAAGCGCTGGCCCAGCGCGCACCGATCAGCGATGACGGTTGGCGCGAAGCGATTGTGACGCGCAATCCGCAGATGCTGCGGTTGCTGGAGCAGTCGCACATGGTGGCGCAATCTGACGTCAGCGTATTGATTAACGGCCAAAGTGGCACCGGTAAAGAGGTGCTGGCGCAGGCGATTCACGCCGCCAGCCCGCGCGCCACCAAGCCGTTCATCGCCATCAACTGTGGTGCGCTGCCGGAACAACTTTTAGAGTCCGAACTGTTTGGCCACGCTAAAGGCGCCTTTACCGGCGCGGTCAGCGCACGTGAAGGTCTGTTCCAGGCGGCGGAAGGCGGCACGCTGTTTCTTGATGAGATTGGCGACATGCCACAGGCGCTGCAGGTGAAACTGCTGCGTGTGCTGCAGGAGCGCAAAGTGCGGCCGTTAGGCAGCAACCGCGATCTGGATATCAACGTGCGGATTATTTCCGCGACGCATCGCGATTTGCCCAAAGCGATGGAGAAGAAGAGTTTCCGCGAAGATCTTTACTATCGTCTTAACGTGGTGAATCTGAAAATTCCCGCGCTGCACGAGCGCGCTGAAGATATCCCGCTGCTGGCGAATCATCTGCTGCGCCAATCCGCCGATCGCCATAAACCTTTCGTGCGTAGCTTTTCGGTTGATGCGATGAAGCGGCTGGTCAGCGCCGCCTGGCCGGGCAATGTACGTCAGCTGGTCAACGTGATTGAACAGTGCGTCGCCTTGAGTACCGCGCCGGTCATCGGTGATGCCCTGGTTGAACAGGCGCTGGCGGGGGAAAATACCGCGCTGCCGACTTTCGTCGAAGCACGAAATCAGTTTGAGCTGAACTATCTGCGTAAACTGCTGCAGATGACCAAAGGAAATGTCACCAACGCTGCGCGTCTGGCTGGACGTAACCGCACTGAATTCTATAAGCTGCTGTCGCGCCATGAATTGGACGCCAGCGAATTTAAAGAGTAGCTTGCTGCGGCAGCGTCAGGAACAATTATACTAACGGTATCCGTCCATCATGGAGGGAGTAAAAAAGGATCTGTCATGAAAAAGATCGATGCAATTATCAAACCATTCAAACTCGATGATGTACGTGAAGCCTTAGCTGAAGTAGGCATCACCGGGATGACCGTCAGTGAAGTGAAAGGCTTTGGTCGCCAGAAAGGTCACACTGAGCTGTATCGCGGCGCTGAGTACATGGTCGATTTTCTGCCAAAAGTGAAAATCGAAATGGTGGTAGGTGACGATATCGTCGATACCTGCGTAGAAACCATTATGAAAACCGCGCAGACCGGCAAAATCGGCGACGGCAAAATCTTCGTCTTTGACGTGGCGCGCGTAGTGCGTATCCGTACCGGTGAAGAGGACGAAGAGGCGATTTAAGCCCCTTCGCGCATTGCCTGTAAAAGCCTGCCTTGCGCAGGCTTTTTTGTTTTACAGCACCTTGTGCGGGCCAAATACTTCGTAGTGGATGCGATCGGCATTGATGCCGGCATCGACCAGTTGACGTGCGACAAACTGCATAAACGGTAGCGGGCCACAGATCCAGAATTGACGATCGGCCTGGTTCAGCGCGGAGGACACGCTCGCCAAATCCATCAAGCCCTGCGCGTCGTAACGCCCGGCATCGGCAATTTCTGGTTGCCGATACCAAACGTGGCTGGTGAAGTTTGGCAGGCGTGCGCCGAGGGATTTCACCTCTTCAGCAAACGCATGCTGCGAACCAGCTTCCGCGGCGTGCAGCCAGTTAACCGCCGCCGGATGTTGCTGCTGCGCCAGAGTAGCCAGCATCGCCAGCATTGGAGTTTGGCCGACGCCAGCAGAGATCAGCGTAATCGGCGTAGCGGCTTCAGCCTGCAGGATGAAATCACCGGCTGGTGCTGCGCACTGCACGATATCGCCCACCTGCGCACGATCATGCAGCCAGCCCGACACGCTGCCCAGCGCTTCGCGTTTAACCGCGATGCGATAAAATTGCCCATTTGGCTGGTGCGTCAGCGAATACTGGCGATGCTGAATATTTTCACAGCCTGCCGGTTGTAGGCTGATGGCCAGATACTGCCCTGGCAGAAAGGTTGCCACCGGCTTACCGTCGTTTGGCACCAGTTCAAAACTCTTGATCACCGAACTCTCCTGATTGATAGCGCGAATACGAAAATCACGCGCACCGCGCCAGCCGCCGGTTTTCTCTTCGGAGGCCGAATAGATGGCTTCTTCACGCTGGATAAACACATCGGCCAGCACGCCGTACGCTTTGCCCCATGCGGTCAGCACTTCTTCACCCGGATGCAGCAGCTCATCAATCGTCGCCAGCAGGTTTTCACCCACAATCGCATACTGCTCGGGCTGAATGTTCAGGCTGGCATGCTTCTGCGCGATTTTCTCCACCGCCGGCAACAGTACGGCCAAATTTTCCAGGTTGCTGCCATAAGCCACAATGGCGTTAAACAACGCTTCCCGCTGATTGCCGCTGCGCTGATTGTTCATGTTGAATACGTTTTTCAGTTCAGGATGTTGCGTCAGTAAACGTTGGTAGAAATGGCCGGTCAGCTGCGGTCCAACCTGGGCAATCGCGGGCAAGGTCGATTTGATGGTAGCGATGGTTTGCGCGTCGAGCATGGTGAAATCCTCAGAGTGAATTTAAACATGTATTTTAAATGCATCTTATGGGTAATCGAAGCGCCTGTAAATCCCTTGTTGTGATTAAGGATTAAGCAAGAAAGGTGCGGGCTGGCGCGCAAAGCTGAAATTCTTTCGCCATGAAAGTGAGCAAATTTCGTGATTTTCTGGCTTGCAAAAAAGCGTAAAAAACCCGTTCCAGCGCCATGCCAATCGTTTGCGCAAAAAGAGGGGATTGACGCTACCGTCACCTGTCAAAACCGTTTACACTGTTCGCCTTCGCCCCCTAGCCGGGGCCTAAACTGCCGTTAAAAAGTTAGCTGAGTCAGGAGAGTCCGGATGTTAAAGCGTGATATGAACATTGCCGATTATGATGCCGCGTTGTGGCAGGCTATGGAGCAAGAGAAAGTGCGTCAGGAAGAGCACATTGAACTGATTGCTTCTGAAAACTACACCAGCCCACGCGTAATGCAGGCCCAAGGTTCACAGCTCACCAACAAATATGCCGAAGGCTATCCGGGCAAACGCTATTACGGCGGATGTGAATACGTCGATATCGTTGAGCAACTGGCGATCGATCGCGCTAAAGAGCTGTTCGGCGCAGATTTCGCTAACGTGCAGCCGCACTCCGGTTCTCAGGCCAACTTCGCGGTTTACACCGCGCTGCTGCAGCCGGGCGACACCATTCTGGGTATGAACCTGGCGCACGGTGGTCACCTGACGCACGGTTCCCCGGTAAACCTGTCGGGTAAGCTGTACAACGTTATCCCTTACGGCATCGATGAAACCGGCAAAATCAACTACGAAGAACTGGCTGAGCTGGCACAAACCCACAAGCCAAAAATGATCGTCGGCGGCTTCTCTGCTTACTCTGGCGTGTGCGACTGGGCCAAAATGCGTGAAATCGCAGACAGCGTTGGCGCCTACCTGTTCGTCGATATGGCACACGTTGCGGGCCTGATCGCCGCAGACGTCTATCCGAACCCAGTTCCTCATGCCCACATCGTGACTTCAACCACCCATAAAACCCTGGCGGGTCCGCGCGGCGGCCTGATCCTGGCGAAAAACGGTGACGAAGAGCTGTATAAAAAACTGAACTCCGCGGTCTTCCCGGGTGGTCAGGGCGGTCCTCTGATGCACGTGATCGCCGGTAAAGCGGTGGCGTTCAAAGAAGCGATGGAGCCAGAGTTCAAGACTTATCAGCAGCAGGTGGCTAAGAACGCGAAAGCGATGGTGGAAGTTCTGCTGGAGCGCGGTTACAACATCGTTTCCGGTGGTACACACAACCACTTGTTCCTGATCGATCTGGTCAGCAAAAACCTGACCGGTAAAGAAGCCGATGCCGCTCTGGGCCGCGCCAACATTACCGTGAACAAAAACAGCGTACCTAACGATCCGAAGAGCCCGTTCGTGACCTCTGGCGTGCGTATCGGTACCCCAGCGGTGACGCGTCGTGGCTTCAAAGAAGCTGACGTTCGCGAGCTGGCTGGCTGGATCGCTGACGTGCTGGACAACATCAACGACGAAGCGACCATCGAACGTACCAAACAGAAAGTGCTGGAAATCTGCAGCCGTCTGCCGGTGTACGCGTAAGCTTTACGCTTCTCGATGCAGTGCAAAAAAGGATGGTGCAAGCCATCCTTTTTTATTGCCGTCGCAGCAGTGCTCTGACAAAGTAGCGCCCACTCGTGCTGCTCAGCAGCATTTTTGCTGGAGGGAATATGGCAATCGGCTCCGCCAAATGGCTCGGTTTGGGCTACTTCACTTACTTCTTCTGTTACGGCATTTACCTTCCTTTCTGGAGCGTGTGGCTCAAAGGCACCGGACTCGATGCAGAAAAAATCGGTCTGCTGCTGGGGTGCGGCATGGTGGCGCGCTTTGTCGGCAGTTTGCTGATTGCCTCGCAGGTAAAAAATCCCTCACAGCTGATCACTGCGCTGCGCTTGCTGGCGCTGATGACGTGCCTGTTCGCTATCGGTTATTGGCTGGGACAACAGTGGATGTGGCTGCTGTTCGTGATGATCGGCTTCAACCTGTTTTTCTCACCGCTGGTGCCGCTGAGTGATGCGCTGGCCGCCACCTGGACGCAGCAAATTGGTCTGACATATGGCCCGGTTCGTTTGTGGGGCTCGCTGGCGTTTGTCATCAGCTCTGCCTTAACCGGCATGCTTGTCACGGCGTTCTCATCGCAGGCGATTCTGGTGCTGCTGTCACTGGGCGCGATCGGCATGTTAGGTGGGATGATGTTAACGCCAGCGACGAAGCCGCAGGGCAGTGAACGTCAGACGTCAACCGATGGTGGCTGGCAGGCATGGCGTGATTTGCTGCGCGAAAATGCGGTGTGGCGTTTCATGTTATGCGTGACATTGTTGCAGGGCGCGCATGCGGCTTACTACAGCTTCAGCGCGATCTGGTGGCAGGAGAGCGGTTATTCCGCGTCGATTATTGGCTACTTGTGGTCGCTGGGCGTGGTGGCTGAAATCATCATTTTTGCTCTCAGCAGCCGACTGTTCCGCCGCTGGAGTGCGCGCGATCTGCTGCTGTTATCAGGCGTGTGCGCCATTATCCGCTGGACAATGCTGGGATCCAGCACCGCGTTGCCGTTGCTGATCGTGGCGCAAATTCTGCACTGCGGCAGCTTTACCGTCTGCCATTTAGCGGCGATGCGGTTTATTGCCGCGCGCAAAGGCGCGGAAGTGATTCGTCTGCAATCGCTCTATTCGGCGCTGGCCATGGGCGGCGGTATTGCGGTGATGACTATGATTTGCGGTGTGCTGTTTTCTCATCTGCAAGGACATCTGTTCTGGGTGATGGCATTAGTGGCGCTGCCGGCGCTGTTCCTGCGTCCGCGTGCCGCTTAACTCTCCAGCAACTGGAGAATACGCTGCTGCTGATGACGACTCAGCGGCAGCTCAGCCTGGATCAGCGGCGGTGAAAACAGCGGCAATGAAATGGCGTACGGCGTAATCACCAGCGCGATATCGCGCGGCGCGCCTTCACGCTGAAAATGCACAACGTCCTGATAGCTGATGTTAATCGGTAGCAGCGTCATTTCCCGCAGCTGCTGCTCCAGCAACTGCTCCAGCGCCGCATCCGCGCCCGTCAGCAATAGCACCTGCTTTTCCTGCAATGCACTCTCCTGCATCAGCCAGGCACCAAATAACACCGCCACCAGACTTATCTCTTCAGCACTAAAGCGTGTGGCAAAGTTACGGCTGAAATGCTCAAGTGCGCGTTCCGTGGTACGCAGCAGACGCGGGTAGAGTCGTGCGACATCCAGCGCCACGCTGTTATCGATGCCGATGGCAAAATGGCTGCGATCCAGCGCCTGCGCCAGATGCGTAAAGAGTTGCTGAGTGAGTTCGGCGCGATTTCTGAAGGTGGTTTGTGCCAACTGCTCAAAGCGCGCAATCAGCGCTTCCACTGACTGCATCAGCTTTACTGCCTGCGGATGCTCCAGCTGCGTAGCGGTTGGCGCGTGAATCAGGCTAAATAGCAGCGTCCAGAAGTCGGTCTCGCTTACATCCGGCGCTAAGTGGCAGCGCTTCTGCCAGTGATGGATTACGTCGTCGGCGGCAGCACGTTCGACTTTTTCCGCCAGCCACGCGCGCTGTCCGTCATTGAACAAAGCGTTTTGGCGCTGGCACAGCGCATACTTCATGAAGATTTGCAGAAACAGGCGGTCGCGCGGGCTAAAGTCGCGCGCCAGACGCAGGCTGCAGTGCTGAATTAGCGCCTGCAGGTTAGTTTCATCCCACAGCGCTTTCTCGATTTTCAGGACTTTCAGGCGCTGACGCAGCACCGGGGCAAAATGCTCGCAGACAAAATCCTGCGACAAACGCAGCGCGCGTCGCAGCCAGTGGATCAGGCACAGCCGCCTGTCCAGTTCCGTCCCGTGAATGCGGAAGCTGCCATCGACCATCTGGTGTAGCTCCAGTTGATGGTAACGCTGTATCTCCTCTCCCACATCCGCGATATCCTGTCGGGCGACAACAGGCGCCACGCCATTCAACTGGCAGAGCTTTTCAAGCGTCAACGCGGGAGCGGGCAGAAATAGCAGCAGTAACAGATGACAACGACGCTGGGAACGGCTGAAGAGTGGTGCAGAGGAGGGTGCAGAACTCATCAATGGTTTATCCGCAGGTCACTTTTGAGCTAAGAATAGCTAACTCCACGCGGTAACCTTGCACTTTGTCGTGACTTTTGTTCAGAGCTTTAGGGCGGGTCACAATTTTTCTGGGCCACTCTACACTTCACTTTAAAATTGTTACTTTATAACACATGAAAATTGCACTCATTACGTTTACGCTGTTGTTCAGCACCGCAGCCTGGTCACATCCGCATAGCTTTATTGACATGAAAACCGAGTTCATCAGTGACAACCAACATCTTAGCGGCATGAAAATGGTGTGGACCATGGATGAGATAACCTCCGCCGATCTGTTGTACGACGCAGGTAAAGCCAAGCCCGGTGATGTGGTGTGGAAAAAGCTGGCGGCGCAGGTGATGGCAAATGTGCTCGGTCAGCACTATTTCACCGAAGTGTGGCAGGACAGAAATCGGGTTAAGTTTCTCAATCTGCCGAAAGAGTACAACTTATCGCGCAACGGCAACAAAGCGGTGCTGGAGTTTATCGTGCCGTTTGGCGAGCCTCAGCTATTGAGTGCGAAGCAGTATCGCATTCAGACTTTTGATCCCAGCTACTTTGTTGATATGTATTACGATAATCCACAGGCATTAACCATGGACGACACCGTTAAATCGCATTGCCAGATCGATCTGCATACGCCGAAACCGGATGACTCGCTGAAGCAATATGCGCTGTCGCTGGATAAAGCCGATGCACCGCCAGAGGATATGGATCTTGGCCAGCAATTCGCCCAAACGGTAACACTGACATGTCACTGATTTCGCTTCCCTCCCGTTCACGTCGTTTATGGCCGCTGTGGCTGATGGCGGTGTTATTGCTGCTGGCGGGCGTGCTGCTGTGGCAGCACTGGTCGCAGATTTTGCTGCAAAGTGTGCTGTGGCAAAAAATCCTCAATCGCGAAATGACGCAGCTTTTGCAGCAGGTGGCTGAACAACCGCAGCAGGCGGGCGTGACGCTGATGCTGTTCAGCCTCGCTTACGGCGTGCTGCATGCGCTGGGGCCGGGACACGGCAAAGTGGTGATCACTACCTTTCTTGCCACCCATCCGGCAAGGTTGAAAACCAGCATGAAGCTAACGCTGCTGGCGGCTTTGCTGCAAGGCGGCGTGGCGATTGGTCTGGTAACGCTGATGCTGGTGGTGCTGCAAACCTCGTCGCGTCAGATGCATCTCGGCAGTTACTGGCTAGAGAAGGGCAGTTATCTGTTAGTCGTCGCGCTGGGTATTTGGGTCGGTTGGCGTGCACTGCGGTCGCTGCGCCAGCAATGGCGTCCTCAGCCAAAGTTGCAGATCCACGCTATTCGCCCAGCGCATCAGCACGATGAACACTGCGGCTGCGGACATGCGCATCTGCCCAGCGCTGCGCAGATGGATCAGGCAGTTAGCGCTAAAACGCAGGCGCTGGTGGTGTTTTCCATGGGGCTGCGGCCCTGTTCCGGCGCCATCATGATGCTGCTGTTTGCCAAAGTGATTGGTGTGTATGCGTGGGGCGTCGCCTCTGCCGTGGCGATGGCGTTGGGCACTGCTGTGACGGTTTCGGCGCTCGGCTTGTTAGTGCAGCGCTCCCGTCTGCTGGCTCAGCGCTTAGGGCAGGCAGGCGGTACTCATCCTGCGACCAGGCTGCTGGTGCCGCTGCTCGCCATGTTAGGTAGCGTGCTGTTAATCGTTGCGGGCGTTGCATTATGGCAAAGTGCCTCGCCGGGCATCGGCGGTGGAATTCGTCCTTTCTGACATTAAGGATATTTGGGTAGTGTAAATATTCCACTGTTGCAAGTATTCTCCCCCTCAACAGTTAATTAAATATCTCCGCTTAGCGCGCTGGTGAAAATAGATTTCTCTGTCTAAGCTCAATTACACCAGTCAATATCCTGGTGGATTAGCAATTATAAAATTTCAGCGAAATATTCTGCGAGGAGAAAACGATGCCTGAAACTCGGATTAATAATGGCAGCGTAGATACGGTGCACGACGTGCATGGCGGCCTACCATTAAAACGTATTTCATGGAGCGCAGTATTTGCCGGCGTTATCGCTGCGCTAATCATTCATATTTTATTGGGGATATTGGGTACAGCGATTGGTGCAACAACCATCGATCCACAACAGGAACAAAATCCGCTGCAGCATCTGGGAACCGGCGCGTTAATCTGGACCGGCGTGAGTATGCTGATTGCCATGGGCGTAGGTAGCTACGTTGCGGGGCGTCTGGCGCAGCGCGAAGGGGCGATGCATGGTTTGTTGATGTTTGGTGTTAGCACCATTTTGACATTATGGCTCGCGATTACCCTGGCAACTGGCGTTATTGGCGGTGCGTTTAATATTTTAGGCGCCGGCGTAAATGCTGTTGGTAATGGAATTTCCGCAGCGGCGCCATCACTGACCAATATGGCAAAAGAGAAGCTGCAGGAAAGTAATATCAATTTAGATGATTTAAAAAACGAATTACAAACTACACTGCGTCAAACCGGCAAGACAGAATTACAACCTGAGAATCTGCAAAAGGATGTAAATAACGAAGCCAATAACGCGCAAAATCAAGCAGAGCAAACGGCACAAAATCCACAGAATGCTGATAATGATCTGGCTAATTGGTTGAAAGGCGTTATGAATCGTCACTCAGATACATTGCAAGCTGCCGATCGTGATGCGCTGAAAAATATTATCAAAGCGCGCACCGGTAAAAGCGATCAAGAGGTTGAGCAGATTGTGACTCAAACCGAGGAGAGCTATAAAAAAGCCGTGCAACAGTATCAGGAGTTGAAACAGCAGGCGGAGCAAAAAGCCCGTGAAGTGGCTGAGCAAGCGGCGGCCGCAACGGCGAAAGCGAGCTGGTTCACCTTCTTTATGCTGGTGATTGAAGCAGTACTGGCAGCATTGCTGGGGCGCGTGGGTCGCAGGACGCAACCGCGTCAGGTATTAAGCCACGAACGTCGGTAACAAAAAAGGCGGCTGATTCAGCCGCCTTCTCGCATTTAGCGCTTCAGCGCTTCACTCAACTCTTCACGCATCGATGCCAGCATTGCTTTCACTACGCGTGGGTTACCCGCAACGATGTTACCTGACATCACGTAACCGTGGTTGCCGGTAAAGTCAGTCACCAGGCCGCCCGCTTCACGCACCAGCAGCTCGCCCGCCGCAAAATCCCACGGCTTCAGGCCAATCTCAAAGAAACCATCAACGCGACCTGCAGCGGTGTAAGCCAGATCCAGCGCCGCCGAACCGGTGCGACGGAAATCAGCGCACTGGGTGAACAGTTTGCCAACGATGTTGATGTAAGGGGTTGCGTGCTGCTTCAACTTGAACGGGAAGCCGGTCGCCAGGATGGTACCATCCAGATCGCGCGCCGTGCTGCCGCGCAGGCGATAGCCATTCAGCTGTGCGCCCTGGCCGCGTACGGCGGTGAAGAGTTCGTTACGCATTGGATCGTAAACCACAGCCACTTCGGTGCGGCCTTTGATGCGCACAGCGATAGAAACGGAGAAGTGTGGTAAACGTTTGATGAAGTTGGTGGTGCCATCCAGCGGATCGATTACCCATTGAATGTCTTGATCTTCGCCCGCCAGCTCACCGCTTTCTTCGGTGATGATGGTGTGTTTCGGGTACGATTTACGAATTACTTCGATAATCAGACGTTCTGCGTCACGGTCAACATTGGTAACGAAGTCGTTGCTGCCTTTCTGGCTGGCTTCGACAGCGTCCGGGGTTTCATAATTCTTGGCAATTAAATTTCCGGCCTTGCGCGCGGCGCGCACGGCTATGTTGAGCATCGGATGCATCGGTATCTCTCGCTGGATGTTAAAGAACGGGGAAAACGGCGCGGAGTATATCAGCGTGTTCAGCAAATGTCCTCTTTTTATGTTAGGATGCGCGCCATCATTTCCCTGACCGCCTCTAATTATGCTGCAGAATATCCGAATCGTATTGGTAGAAACGTCGCACACCGGCAACATGGGCTCCGTCGCACGCGCGATGAAAACCATGGGCTTAACCAACCTTTATCTGGTCAATCCGCTGGTGAAACCAGATTCACAGGCCATTTCCCTCGCCGCCGGTGCCAGCGATGTCATTGGTAATGCGCGCATTGTCGATACCATGGATGAAGCCATTGCCGGTTGTAGTTTGGTGGTTGGCACCAGCGCACGTTCACGTTCACTGCCGTGGCCCATGTTGGATTCACGCGAGTGCGGCATTAAAAGCGTGGAAGAGGGCCAGCAGGCGCCGGTGGCGTTGGTGTTTGGCCGCGAGCGCGTGGGCCTGACTAACGAAGAGTTGCAGAAATGTCACTATCACGTCGCGATTCAGGCGAACCCGGAATACAGCTCACTGAATCTGGCGATGGCGGTGCAGATTATCGCTTACGAAGTGCGCATGGCCTGGCTGGACGCGCAGGAAAAAGCCGCGCCGACGGAAGAGCCTGTCGAATCACCGTATCCGCTGGTTGACGATCTGGAGCGCTTCTATCAGCACATCGAACAGATGATGCTGAACAGCGGCTTTATCCGCGAAGGCACGCCAAGCCAGGTGATGAGCAAGCTGCGTCGTTTATATACACGTGCGCGCCCCGAACGCGATGAACTGAACATCCTGCGCGGCATGATGGCATCGTTCGAAAAGCGCAAAGGTAATGTGGATAATAGTTGAGTAAAACAGTTGGTTAAATAGTTGAGCAATTTACTTGGTTAAATAGTTGACCGTTTTACTCAGGAATGTCAGACTGGCGTCAATTCTTCAGATAACCCGCCGATAACCGGACGGACGCTTACGAGGTTGTATGCTATGAGACTGACATCCAAAGGACGTTATGCCGTAACCGCTATGCTGGACGTTGCACTGCACTCCAATGAGGGCCCGGTGCCGCTAGCTGACATTTCTGAGCGTCAGGGCATCTCATTGTCCTATCTGGAGCAGTTATTCTCACGTCTGCGTAAGCACGGCTTAGTGGCCAGCGTTCGTGGTCCAGGTGGCGGTTATCTGTTAGGCAAGGATTCAAGCGCGATTGCTGTGGGCGCGGTTATTACCGCCGTTGACGAATCTGTCGATGCCACCAAATGCCAGGGCAAAGAGGGCTGCCAGGGCGGCGAGCGTTGCCTGACCCACGTTTTGTGGCGTGATCTGAGTGAGCGCATCAGCGACTTCCTCAACAACATTACGCTGGCGGAACTGGTGAATAATCAGGAAATCCTCGAAGTGGCCGATCGTCAGAACACCGTCGACAATCGTCGTTTCCAGCAGCATCGTGTGCAAGAAACCATCAACGTTAATCTGCGCGCTTAATCAGTTCTCCTTCGGCCTTTCCTGTTCATACGGGCGAGGCCGAATGTGCTATAAAGACGTATGATTTTTTATACGGAGTTTTAGCGCAATGAAATTACCGATTTACCTGGATTACGCAGCCACTACGCCTGCGGATCCGCGTGTTGCCACCAAAATGATGCAGTTCCTCACAATGGATGGCACTTTCGGTAACCCCGCGTCCCGTTCCCACCGTTTTGGCTGGCAGGCTGAAGAAGCTGTTGATGTGGCTCGCAATCAAGTTGCTGAGCTGGTCAATGCCGATCCCCGTGAAATCGTTTTTACCTCCGGCGCGACCGAAGCGGACAACCTTGCGATCAAAGGTGCCGCGCAATTCCATCAGGCGCGCGGCAAACACATTATTACCAGCCAAACCGAACACAAAGCGGTGCTCGACAGTTGCCAGCAACTGGCGCACGAAGGCTTTGATGTCACCTTCTTACAGCCGGGCAGCGACGGTATCGTTACGCCGCAGATGCTCGAATCTGCACTGCGCGACGACACGGTGCTGGTGTCGCTGATGCACGTCAATAATGAAACCGGTGTGATTCAGGACATCGCCGCACTCGGCGCGCTGTGCCGTGCACGTGACATCCTGTTTCACGTTGATGCCACGCAAAGCGTCGGCAAATTGCCGATTGACGTCACTGAACTGCCGGTGGATTTGATGTCGTTCTCAGCGCACAAGCTGTATGGACCGAAAGGCATCGGCGCGCTGTGGGTGCGTCGTAAACCGCGTCTGCAAATTGATGCACAGATGCACGGTGGCGGTCACGAGCGCGGCATGCGTTCGGGCACGTTGCCGGTGCATCAGATTGTCGGCATGGGCGAAGCCTACCGGATTGCGCGTGAAGAGATGAGCAGCGAAATGGCGCGTCTGGCCGAGCTGCGCCAGCGTCTGTGGCGCGGTATTAGTCAATTGGGTAACGTGAACCTCAACGGTTCGCTGGAGCAGGGCGCTCCGAACATCCTCAATATCAGTTTTGCCCACGTCGATGGCGAATCGCTGATTATGGCGCTGAAAGATTTGGCGCTGTCATCCGGTTCCGCCTGTACCTCGGCCAGTCTCGAACCTTCCTATGTGCTGCGCGCGATGGGCGTTGAGCAGGAGCTGGCACACAGCTCGCTGCGTTTTTCGCTCGGGCGCTTCACCAGCGCAGAGGAAATTGAGTACGCTATCGAGCTGGTCAACAAAGCGGTAACACGTCTGCGGGCACTTTCGCCTGCGGCAAACGCCCGCTAATTCATGCACCCCTTGCGCCGGTTCTGGCGCAAGGTGACACCTAACGCAAACGGAGCCACGCGATGACAACACAACCGATGATAATTACGCTCAGCTCCCAGGCCGCCGATGCGCGCTGGGGTGACAAAGCGCTGCTGAGCAGCAACGAAAGTGGCATGACCGTTCACCTGACTGGCGCAGACGCGCTGATGAGCATCCAGCGCGCGGGGCGCAAGCTGGACGGCCAGGGCATTCGTCACGTCTCGCTGCAGGGCGAAGGCTGGGATGTGGAAAAGTGCTGGGCGTTCTGGCAAGGCTACCGCAGCCCGAAAGGCAAACGTCAGGTCGAGTGGCCGGAATTCAATGAGGACGATCAGGCTGAATTTGCACGTCGTCTGAAGATTGTTGACTGGGTGCGCGACACCATCAACCTGCCGGCGGAAGATCTTAGCCCGGAACAGCTGGCGCACAACGCGGTTGATCTGATCAACGAAGTGGGCGGCAAAGCAGTCAGCTATCGCATCACCAAAGGTGACGATTTGCGTGTTCAGGGTTACGCCGGTATCCACACCGTGGGCCGCGGCTCCACGCGCGCACCGGTGTTGCTGGCGCTGGATTTCAATCCAACTGGCGATGAAGATGCGCCGGTTTACGCCTGTCTGGTCGGTAAAGGCATCACCTTTGATACCGGCGGTTACAGCCTGAAGCAGAGCGCTTTCATGGACTCAATGAAGTCTGATATGGGCGGCGCGGCAACGCTGACTGGCGCACTGGCGCTGGCGATTTCACGCGGTCTGAATAAGCGCGTGAAGCTGTATCTATGCTGCGCAGACAACATGGTCAGCGGCAACGCCTTCCGTCTGGGCGACATCATTCGCTATCGCAACGGTAAAACCGTGGAAGTGATGAACACCGATGCGGAAGGTCGTCTGGTATTGGCCGATGGCCTGATCGATGCCAGCGAGCAAAATCCTGAACTGCTGATCGATGCGGCAACGCTGACCGGCGCGGCGAAAACCGCGCTGGGTAACGATTATCACGCGCTGTTTACCTTTGACGATGTGCTGGCGGAATCGCTGCTTGGCAGCGCGACCGGCGAAAACGAAGCATTTTGGCGTCTGCCGCTGGCCGAGTTCCATCGCAGCCATCTGCCTTCGAACTTTGCCGATCTGAATAACATCGCCAGCCCGTCACATGCGGCGGGTGCCAGCAGTGCGGCGGCGTTCCTGTCGCATTTCGTCAGCAAATATCAGCAAGGCTGGCTGCACATTGACTGCTCCGCGACGTACCGCAAAAGCGCGGTGGATCAGTGGTCCGCGGGTGCGACCGGTTTGGGTGTACGCACCGTCGCCAATCTGTTACTGAAATAATCCTCATCACGGCAGGTGCAAGCTTGCCGTCTTTTTTGGAATACGACAAATGAGTAACCGTCTTGAAGAGGTGCTGAAGCTGGCGGCTACTGAGCCTGCGCACCGTCCGGAATTTTTCCAGCTGCTGCTGGAAGCCGATGTGTGGGTGCCAGGCGAAAGTCCCGCCGAACAGTTTGATGCGACTTCGCCGGTCGAATTACAGCATTGGGAAAAAGAGGGTGGCGGCAGCGTGATCCCGTTCTTCACCTCGGAAGAGGCGATGGGCGAGGCCATCAAAGATGAACAGCCTTACCTGCGCATGCCGGTGCGCACGCTGTTTGAAATCACGCAAGGCGAAACGCTGTTCCTCAATCCGAAACTGCCTGCGGGTAAAGAGTTTTCGCCGGGTGAAATCGCCCATTTGATTGGCGAAGAGGGCAGTGCGCTGAGCCAGCAAACCGTGCTGGAAGGCGGTCATGCGTTGCTGTTGTCCGAAGTGGCCGAGCCGCCAGCGCAGATGATTGATTCGTTAACGCAACTGTTTGCCAAGTACAAACAGGTACGCCGTGCTTACATCGCCAGCATTCGTGAAAGCGCTAGCGCAGCACCGAACCTGCTGATTGGTATCGAAGCTGATAGCGATATCGATGAGATTATTCAGGCGGCGGGCGGTGTAGCGACGGATACGCTTGCGGATGATGCGCCCATTGATATCTGTGAAGTGGTTAATGAAGATCGCGGCGTGAGCCACTTCTTTACTGCCCACATCACGCCGTTCTATGAACGTCGCTGGGGCAGTTTCCTGCGCGATTTTAAGGGCAGTCAGCGGATTATATAATGCGCGGTCGCCATTGATGGCGACCTGCTATCACTTCTCGATCGGTAAATCGTCGCGGCTGCCCCATTCGCCCCACGAACCGTCGTACAGCGTCACATCCCGCACACCCAGCGAGGTGAGCGCCAGAATCACCACCACCGCCGTGACACCCGAACCGCAGCTGGCAATCACCGGCTGATCCAGTTTTACCCCCGCCTGAGCAAACAGATCGCGCAGTTCCGCTGCCGGTTTCAATTCACCATTTACCACTAAACTGTTCCACGGCACGTTCAGGCTGTTGGGAATATGCCCGCGCAGCAAGCCCGGACGCGGTTCATCCACTTCGGCGTTAAAACGGTTCGCCGCACGGGCATCGACAATCTGCGCACCGCCTTCGTGGCTGATCAGCAGCACATCGGTCAGACGTTTCACCTGTGCGCTATCATAAGTCGCTTCGAATTCACCCTCCGGCAAACTAACCGGTCCGGTGGCGACATCGAAACCGGCTGCCTTCCAGCCCTGTAATCCTCCGGCCAGAATCGACACGTTTTCGCAGCCAAAGGCGCGCAGCATCCACCACGCACGCGGAGCCGAAAACAGGTTGCCTTCGTCATACACCACCAGATGTTTGTCCTGGCTGACGCCCAATTCGCGCATTGCCACCGCAAAGGATTCGGCGCGGGGCATCATGTGTGGATAAGCACTGGTGTGATCGGACAAGGCTTCAATATTGAAGAACGGCGCATTCGGCAGATGACCAGCCAGATATTCAGCCTGCACATCACGTACGGCTTCCTGGCCAGGCGGTAACATGCGGGCATCAAGCACCTGCAATGTTTCCTCGATGTAATGTTCTTTCAACCAATCAGCGGACACAAACATGGCTGTCATAGCAACCTCTTCTCAGCAAACGGGAAACGACCAGTCTCCGGGAATGTGAACGCTATCTCAAGGGTGTGATTGCTAAAGTTGGCGGGTTGATGTGAAATTGCGCGGAATGACGTTTTCTTAACTTCTGGGACTGGTGAGGGAATTACCATGGCAAAACGTTTTAACCGGCTGCTGCTCAGCGCGCTGTTCGGTGCTGGATTACTGGGCGGCGGGACCTTGACGATACACGCGGAGGAAGCGGCAACCGCAACAGCAACGCAGAAATCGCTGTCAGTTATCGATCTCTCCGAGCTGCAACTCGACGGCGCCGCCGCGCTGGTGTTGACCTTCAACACGCCGCTTGAAGCGAAGCAGGATTTCGCTGCGCGCGTGCAGATTATCGATGAGAAAAGCGGCAAGGTTGATGGCGGCTGGGAGCTGGCGCCAAACGGTAAAGCGTTGCGTTTTCGTCATCCTGAACCGTCGCGCAAGTTGACGGTTAACGTCGATGCCGCTCTCAAAGCGGCCGATGGCAGCACCTTATCGAAATCGTTTAGCCAATCGCTCACCACGCGCGATATCCAGCCGATGGTGGGTTTTGCCAGTCGCGGATCGCTGCTGCCGCTGCGTCTGACGCAGGGATTGCCGGTGCTGGCGCTGAATGTGAATAACGTCGACGTCGATTTCTTCCGCGTGAAAAACGCCTCGCTGGCCGATTTTCTAGCGCAGTGGAATTACGGCAACAATATGTCGTACTGGGAATCACGCGAGCTGCTGAAAAATGCCGATCTGGTTTACGGCGCCCGCTTCGATCTTAATCCGGCACGCAACACGCGCGAGAAAATGCAGCTGCCGCTGGGCGATGTCGATGCGCTGAAGCAGCCGGGCGTTTATCTGGCGGTGATGAAACAGGCCGGAACCTACAACTACACGCAACCGGCGACACTGTTTACGTTGAGCGACATCGGTTTGTCGCTGCACCAATTCCCTGAACAGCTGGAACTGTTTGCCCAAAGCCTGACCAATGGCGCGCCGCTTGGTGACGTTAGCGTGCAGCTGCTGGATGAAAAAGGCAAACAACTCGCCAGTGGCACCAGCGACAGCAACGGTCATTTGCGCTTACCGGCGAATGCTAAAGGCAAGCTGCTGCTGGCGACACAAAAGGACCAAACCTCGCTGATCGATCTTAATCGTCCGGCGCTGGATCTGGCGGAGTTCCCGATTGATGGACCGCAAGGCTACGACAAACAGTTGTTCGTATTTGGTCCGCGCGATCTCTATCGTCCGGGTGAAACGGTGATCGTCAACGCGCTGCTGCGTGATGCAGATGGCAAACCGTTGCCGCCGCAGCCGGTGAAAGCCGACGTGGTGCAGCCGAATGGCGAAGTGTCGCAGACCTTTGTCTGGCAGCCGGAGAACGGCGTCTATCAACATCGCTTCGCGATACCGGCTGCGGCGATGACCGGCGAATGGACGCTGCGTATGAACAGTGGCGACAACCAGCCGCGCAGCTGGCCGTTCCACGTCGAAGACTTCCTGCCGGAGCGCATGGCGCTGGATTTGACCAACAGCGCGCAGCCGTTGGCGCCGGATGACGACGTCACCTTTGCTGTTGAAGGCCGCTATCTGTACGGCGCGCCGGCTGCGGGTAACGAGCTGCAAGGGCAGCTGCTGCTGCGTCCTGCGCGTGAAGCGGTGGCCGCGCTGCCCGGCTATCAATTTGGCGACATCACTGAAGAGCTGAAACGTTCGCTCGATGATGTGGATGAGAAGCTGGATGAGAGCGGCAAGCTGCAGCTTAACGTTGAGAGCAGCTGGAAAGAGAGCCATTCGCCGCTCAATCTGATTCTGCAAGCCAGCCTGCTGGAAACCGGCGGCCGTCCGGTGACGCGCCGCGCGACTCAGGCGATTTGGCCGGCAGCGGCGCTGCCCGGCATCCGTCCGCTGTTTAGCAGTGAATCGGTATATGACTATCGCAGCGATCGTTATCACGATGAGCCGACCGTGGCAGAAAACAGCCTCGCGGAATTCGACGTGGTCTACGCCAATCCGCAGGGCGAAAAACTGGCGGCGTCAGATCTTGATGTGCGCCTGATCCACGAACGCCGCGACTATTACTGGAGCTTCTCTGATAGCGAAGGCTGGCAATCGCGCTTCGATCAAAAGGATCTGCAGGAGGATCAGCAGCGCATCTCTATTGCGGCGGGCGGCAACCAAAAAGTGAGTTTCCCGGTGGAGTGGGGCACCTATCGCCTGGAAGTGCATGCCGGCAACAACATCATGAGCAGCGTACGCTTCCAGGCCGGATATGGGTGGCAGGACAATACCAACGGCACCGGCGCGCTGCGTCCGGATCAGGTCAAACTGAAAATTGATGAAACCGCCTATCAGGCGGGCGACACCGCGCATGTGCAGGTGGAATCGCCTGCTGCCGGCAAAGGCTATCTGATGGTGGAATCCAGCAGCGGCACGCTGTGGTGGCAACCGCTGGAGGTTCCGGCGGGCGGCGTAACCATTGATGTACCGATTAGCGACAGCTGGAAGCGACACGATCTCTATCTCAGCGCCATCGTGGTGCGCGACGGCGACAAGGCCAGCGGCGTCACGCCGAAACGCGCGGTGGGCTTGCTGCATCTGCCGATGGCGACCGAAGCGCGCCGCCTCAGCTTAGCGCTCGACGCGCCGGATAAGATCCGTCCTGAGCAGACGCTAAAAGTGCAGGTCAAAGCCAGCCGTGAAGGTGGCGCATTGCCGAAGCAGGTTCAGGTATTACTCTCGGCGGTGGACAGCGGCGTGCTTAACATCACTGACTACAAAACCCCGAATCCGTGGGAAGCGTTCTTTGGCCGCAAGCGTTATAACGCCGATCAATACGATGTGTTTGGTCAACTGATTGAAGGCGGTGGCAAACTGGCCGCGCTGCGCTTTGGTGGTGACGGCGACGATGCGGATGCGCTGTCGCGCGGCGGCAAAAAACCGGTCACTGATGTGCAGATCGTGGCGCAGCAGTTGCAGCCCGTAACGCTGGATGCCAATGGCGAAGGCACGCTGGAACTGCCGATTCCGGCGTTTAACGGCGAACTGCGTTTGATGGCGCAGGTGTGGAGCGACGACAGCTTCGGGTCGGCCGATCGTAAGCTGGTGGTTGCCGCGCCATTGATCAGTGAACTGGCGACGCCGCGCTTCCTGGCCAGCGGCGATCAATCCACGCTGGCGCTGGATCTCACTAACCTCACCGATCAACCGCAAGCGCTGAAAATCAACGTCAGCGCCAGCGGCCAGATCGCCCTGAACGGCAAAATCCCTGCCAGCGTGCAGCTGGCGCAAGGCGCGCGCACCACCTTGCAAATTCCAGTCAAAGCGCTGGGCGGCTTCGGTGAAGGCGAGGTACAGGTCAGGGTTTCCGGCATGAGTTTGCCGGGTGAAACGCTGGCAGCGAGCGAGCGTAAATGGAAAATTGGTGTGCGACCGGCGTATCCGGCACAAACGCTGAGTTTCGATAACGTGATGCAAACCGGCCAGAACTGGCAGGTGATGGCCAGCGCCTTCAATGGCTTGCAGCAGGATACCTTGAGCGGACAGCTGTCGCTCAGTAACCGTCCACCGCTGAATATCGCCAGCTATATCCGTTCGCTGTATGCCTATCCTTATGGTTGCCTTGAACAGACCGCCAGCGGTATTTGGCCGTCGGTGTTCACCAATCATGCGCAGCTGACGGCGATGGGCATCAAAACCAGTAACGATGAAGCGCGTCGCGCCTCAATTGATACCGGCATCGCGCGTCTTGCCGGCATGCAGCGCGGCAACGGCAGCTTTGGTTTGTGGAGCAAGGAGAGTCAGGAAGAGTTCTGGCTGACGGCTTACGTCACCGATTTCCTGCTGCGCGCCAGCGAAGCCGGGTACAGCGTGCCGGATGGCGTGATTACCCGTGCCGACGAACGTCTGCTGCGCTACCTGCAGGATCCCGCGCAGATCGAAACCAGCTGGAGCAGCGATGCCGATGGCTTGCGTTTCAGCGTGCAGGCTTATGCCGGATTGGTGCTGGCGCGTCAGCAGCAGGCTCCGCTCGGTGCGTTGCGTGCGCTGTATGAAAAACGCGATCGGGCTAAATCGGGCCTGGCGATGGTGCAGCTTGGCGTGGCGTTGAAGCTGATGGGCGATCAACAGCGCGCACAACTGGCGCTGGCGCAGGGCATTGGCCTGGAACGTAAACCCAACAGCTGGCTCGGCGATTACGGCAGCCCGGTGCGCGATCGCGCGCTGATTCTGTCGCTGCTGACAGAAAACCAGCTGCTGCCGGAGATGCAAGGTCCGTTGCTGATCGATCTGGCGAAAGCCGTACACGGACAGCGCTGGTTCTCGACTCAGGAAAACAACGCCTTGTTCCTCGCCGCCCGCACCTTGCAGCAGCATAAAGGCGAAAGCTGGCAGGCGACACTGCAGGGTAAAGCGGAACCGCTCAGCAGTGATCAGCCGCTCAATATTGGCATGACGGAAGATCAGCTGCGTCAGGGCGTGTCGGTGAAAAGCGACAACGCATCGCCGCTTTACGGCACGCTGAATGTGGTGGGGTATCCGCGCACCGCACCGTCGCCGATGAGCAACGTGCTGCAGATCAGTCGTGAGTACTTCACGCTGGAGGGTAAGCCGGCGGATCTCACCAACCTGAAAAGTGGCGAGCTGCTGGTGGTGCGGCTTAAAGTCGCGGCCAGCGAGCGCGTCAGTGATGCGCTGGTGGTGGATCTGCTGCCTGCCGGACTGGAGCTGGAAAACCAGAACCTGAGCGACAGCAGCGCCAGTTTAGGCGACAGTGCCGATGCGCTGAAAGAGAGCATGATGGATATGCAACAAGCCAACATCAAGCACATCGAATTCCGTGACGACCGCTTTGTCGCCGCGCTGGCGCTCGATGGCTACACGCCGGGCACGCTGCTGTATCTGGCGCGTGCGGTGACGCCGGGCAGCTATCGCCTGCCGCCGCCGCAGGTGGAATCGATGTATGTGCCGGAATGGCGCGCGATTGGCAGCACGCCGGAAAAACTCAATGTGCGTTAAGCATTGATGTCTGGAAGTAAGCGACTAAAGCGGTGGCGCTGGCTGCCGCTTTTTTTACTGCTGCTGCTGGCCGCGCTGTGGCTACTGGATCGCCTTACACCGCTACCGCTGCATGAGTTACAGCCGGCGCGCGTGGTGGTGGCTGAGGACGGTACGCCGCTGTGGCGCTTTGCTGACCCGCAAGGCATTTGGCGCTATCCGGTGACGCTGGAGGATGTCTCGCCAGCCTATATTGAGGCGCTGCTGACCTACGAAGATCGCTGGTTCTGGCATCATCCCGGCATCAATCCGATGGCGATTGTGCGTGCAGTCGGGCAGAACGTGTTGCATCACGGCGTGGTTTCCGGCGGTAGCACGCTGACTATGCAGGTGGCGCGGCTTATCGATCCGCAACCGCGCACCTTGCGCGGAAAAGTGGTGCAGGCGTGGCGCGCGCTGCAGCTCGAATATCATCTCTCTAAACGCGACATCCTCACGCTCTATCTCAATCGCGCCCCTTTTGGCGGCACGGTTGAGGGCGTTGGCGCGGCGAGCTGGATGTGGCTGGGGAAACCGCCGTCCCAGCTCACCCAAGGTGAAGCGGCGCTGCTGGCGGTGTTGCCACAGGCACCAAGCCGCCTGCGTCCGGACCGCTGGCCACAGCGCGCCGAAGTCGCGCGCAATAAAGTGCTGGATCGCCTCGCGCAATATCACGTCTGGTCAGCGCAGGATGTCGCCGATATCAAACAAGAAGCGGTGTGGCTGCCGCCGCGCCAGATGCCGCAACGTGCGCCGCTGCTGGCCCGGCGCCTATTGTCGCTGTCACCCGACACCAAAATCACCTCAACCATTGATGTGTCGCTGCAGCGCGAACTGGAGAATCTGGCAACGTCGCTGAAAAACAACTTACCGCCGCGCACCTCGCTGGCGCTGCTGGTGGTGGATCACCAAAACATGAAAGTGCGCGGCTATGTCGGATCGGTGGATTTCAATGACGACAGCCGTTTTGGTCATGTCGATATGATCTCCAGCGTGCGATCGCCGGGATCGGTGCTGAAGCCTTTTGTCTATGGCATGGCGCTGGATGATGGGCTGATTCATGGCGAATCACTGCTGCAGGATGTGCCGCGCCGCTTTGGCGACTATCGTCCCGGCAACTTTGACTCGGGCTTTCACGGGCCGGTGAGCGCCAGCGCTGCGCTGGAGCGATCGCTCAATCTCCCGGCGGTGCAGTTACTGGATGCGCTGGGGCCAAAAAGTGTCGCTGCGCGCTTGCGTAACGTGGGATTAAATCTGCGCTTTCCCGCTGGCGCAGAGCCCAATCTGTCGCTGGTGCTGGGCGGCACCGGCGCACGCATGGATGAGATTGTGGCGGCCTACAGCGCCTTTGCCCGTCACGGCAATGCGGCGCAGTTGCGCTGGCTGACGACACAGCCGCTGCAGGAGAGGCCGCTGTTGTCGCCGGGCGCAGCATGGATTGTGCGGCGCATTCTGGCTGGCGCGGCGCAACCTCCGGCCAGCGGCGCGGTGGCGGAGATTGTGCCTTTGGCGTGGAAAACCGGTACCAGTTACGGCTACCGTGATGCATGGACGATTGGCATCACGCCGCGCTATCTGATTGGCGTGTGGGTTGGGCGGCCGGATGCCACGCCGGTCGCCGGGCAATTTGGTTTTGCCTCGGCGGTGCCGGTGATGAATCAGGTCAATAATGTGCTGGCGGGACACATGCCGGTGAGCGGTGCGCCGCGCGATCCGCGTCCGCTTGCGGTCAGCGCCATGAGCATTTGCTGGCCTGGCGGTCAGCCGTTGCCTCCCGGCGACGAGAACTGTCGCCAGCGTCGTCAGAGTTGGGTGTTGAATCAAACTGTGCCACCGACGCTGCTGGCGCCGGGGCAGGAAGGCGTCAATGGCTTGCGTCAGCGCTACTGGCAGAACAGCCGGGGATGGCGTGTGGCGGCCGATTGCCCGGATGCACAAAGTAGGGAGCGCCTGATGTGGCCGCTGCCGCTTGAACCCTGGCTGCCGGTTGCTGAACGCCGTGCGCAGCGCTTGCCGCCGATCGATCCCGCTTGTCCGCCGCGCAATCAGGGCAATGCGCCGCCGATGGTGATTACTGGTGTGATCAACGGCCAGCGCGTACAGCCTCTGCCGGGTAAAGTGGTGCTGGTGATGCCGGTTGCGGTGCAGGGCGGGCAAGGTGAGCAGCGCTGGTGGTTCTTAAACGGAGAGCCGCTTGAGCGGGACGCGAGTAATAAGAGTGCGGCGCTGGTGCTGGATGAGCCGGGCAGTTATCAATTGGTGGTGATGGATGAAGCGGGGCAACTCTCATCGGTGTCATTTATCCGCGGTTAAGTGCATGGATATGGCATACTTTTTGCCTGCGCGCCCCGACAAAAATCAATTATTTTCAATAATTCCGCAAATCGCTAATAGGCAACGCGCTGCGATATCCCTATAATCGGCGCGTTTTCTTACCGGGAGGAGCTCCCGGATTCTTCAGGATGCTAACTAGAGGTCAACATGGCAATCGAACGTACTTTCTCAATCGTGAAACCAAACGCCGTCGCTAAGAACGTGATTGGTGCAATTTATAACCGTTTTGAAAGCGCGGGCTTCAAAATCGTTGGCGCAAAAATGCTGCACCTGACTAAAGAGCAGGCTGAAGGCTTCTACGCTGAGCACAAAGGCCGTCCATTCTTTGATGGTCTGGTTGAATTCATGACTTCTGGTCCGGTTGTGGTTTCTGTACTGGAAGGCGAAAACGCCGTTCAGCGTCACCGCGATCTGATGGGTGCAACTAACCCAGACAACGCGCTGGCAGGAACTCTGCGTGCGGATTACGCGGACAGCTTCACCGAGAACGCGACCCACGGTTCTGACTCTGCTGAATCTGCAGCACGCGAAATCGCCTACTTCTTCGCAGAAAACGAAGTCTGCCCACGCACTCGCTAAGTGCGTTGATGGCCTGAGCGGACACCCGTCTTTACAGCTGTTCAACCTCTGTTAAACGGTTCCCCTGGCATCATGCAGCAGATGTAGTACAATTATGCGCCCTTGTTGAGCCAGCCTCAGCGAGGGCGCTGTTTTTTTCCTACTATTAACCAGAGCCGTAACGTGTAACAACGAGGCCAGAGAACATTATGTCCGAACAGATTGTGACGCCGTCGTCCGCTTCCCCCGTGGTTGTTTCCCCAAAAAACGAAAAAATTAACCTGCTGGATCTTAACCGTCAGCAGATGCGCGAATTCTTTCTTGAGATGGGCGAAAAGCCGTTCCGTGCCGATCAGGTCATGAAGTGGATGTACCACTACTGCTGCGATGATTTCGAGCAGATGACCGACATCAACAAAGTGCTGCGCGGTAAGCTGATGCAGCGCGCTGAAATCCGTGCGCCGGAAGTGGCGGAAGAGATGCGTTCCACCGATGGCACCATTAAATGGGCGATTCGCGTGGGCGACCAGCTGGTTGAAACCGTCTACATCCCGGAAGCGGATCGCGCAACCCTGTGCGTCTCCTCGCAGGTAGGCTGTGCGCTGGAGTGCAAATTCTGTTCGACGGCGCAGCAGGGCTTTAACCGCAACCTGCGCGTATCAGAAATTATCGGCCAGGTATGGCGCGCCGCGAAAATCATCGGTGCTGCGAAAATTACCGGTCAGCGCCCGATCACCAACGTGGTGATGATGGGCATGGGCGAGCCGCTGCTGAATCTGAACAACGTGGTGCCGGCGATGGATATCATGCTGGACGACTTCGGTTTCGGCCTGTCAAAACGTCGCGTTACGCTGTCAACCTCAGGTGTGGTGCCGGCGCTGGATAAGCTGGGCGACATGATCGACGTAGCGCTGGCGATTTCACTGCACGCGCCGAACGATGCAATTCGTGATGAGATCGTGCCGATCAACAAAAAGTACAACATCGAGACTTTCCTTGCGGCGGTCAAACGCTACATCGGCAAGTCCAACGCCAATCAGGGCCGTGTGACCATCGAGTATGTGATGTTGGATCACGTCAATGACAGCACCGACAACGCGCATGAACTGGCGGCACTGCTGAAAGAGACGCCGTGCAAAATCAACCTGATTCCGTGGAACCCGTTCCCGGGCGCGCCGTATGGCCGTAGCTCCAATAGCCGTATTGACCGCTTCTCCAAAGTGCTGATGGATTACGGTTTCACCACCATCGTGCGTAAAACCCGTGGTGATGATATCGACGCCGCTTGTGGTCAGCTGGCGGGCGATGTGATTGACCGTACCAAGCGCACGCTACGTAAGAAAATGGCGGGCGAAGCCATCTCTGTGAAGGCGCTCTGAAAGCCAGCGCCTGCTGATATTCAGCGGGCGTAACTCATGTCAGTCTCTCCACATATTTTTCATGGAGAGACTGAAATGCGTAAAGGATTACCCGCCGCGATTCTGGCTGGCTTTGTTGTAACCGGTTGTGTCAATCACCCTGCAAAGCAGAGTGCAGCGGATATCCGTTTGCAGCTCGGATTGCATTATCTGGCGGTGAAGGATTATGCCGCTGCACAGCGCAATTTATTGCGTGCTCAGCAGGCAGCGCCGAAAGATTATCGCGTGCCGTTGGCCCTGGCCCGTGTGGCGCAGGCGCAGCAGAACAGCGCACAAACCCGCTGGCACTATCAGCAGGCGCAGCAGTTAGCGCCGCTGAATGGTTATGTGGCTAACAATTACGGTGCGTTTCTCTGCGGTTTAAGGCAGTATGACGAAGCGCATCAACAGTTTAAGCTGGCAATTGAGGCGCAGGAAATCGATGCTCGTCAGGATGCATTCCTGTTTTCGGGCTATTGTTACCTGCAGGCTGATGAGAGTGCCGCAGCGCGCGAGCAGTTAGGTTACGCGCTGGATGCCGCACCGGAGCAGGGCAGTCAACTGCTGAGGGAAGTGGAAAGGCGGCTTGAACAGCAGGAACAGCTGTCGGTTCCGCTGCTTTTAGAAGTGTACCACCAGCGTTTGCCCGCAACGGCAGAGAGCCTGTGGTTACAGATACGTTTCGCCGCGCAACAGGGAAACGCTGCTGACGTTACACGTTATGGCGACCGGTTGGCGCGAAGTTTTCCACAATCGATACAGTACCAGCGTTATTTAGCTAATGAATACTGAAGCCACTCAAGAGAATTCTGCAGTACATTCCACAGGTGAACGCCTGCGTCTGGCCCGTGAGCAGATGGGGCTGACCCAGCAAAACGTCGCTGAACGCCTGTGCCTGAAACTTACTACCGTGCGTGATATTGAAGAGGATAAATCACCAGCTGATTTGGCTTCGACATTCCTGCGCGGTTACATTCGCTCCTATGCCCGTCTGGTGCATGTGCCGGAAGATGACCTGCTGCCGATGATGGCAAAACAGGCTCCGGTGCGCGCTGCCAGGATCGAGCCGATGCAGAGCTTCTCATTGGGTAAGCGTCGTAAAAAGCGCGATGGCTGGCTGATGATCTTCACCTGGTTGGTGGTTTTCGTCGTAGTCGGTTTGACCGGTGCGTGGTGGTGGCAAAACCATAAAGCGTCACAGGCTGACTTGGTGTCGATGGCCGATCAAAACGGCAGCGGCGACAATAGCCAGTCCATTCCATTGGGCGACAACAGCACCGACAGCAATACCGATGCGGACACTAACGCTGCCGGTACGCCAGTCGATAACGGTGCTGGCGCAGCGGCCACGCCTGAAAGCAACGCCGACGCACCTGCGTCGAGCATGAGCAACAATGCGCAAACCACCGGCAGCGACAACGCCGTGGTTTCGCCAAGCCAGGCTCCGATTGATACAGCGCCGCCAGCAGCGACCTCTCCGGCGCCAGCAAACAGTGTTCCTGCTGGTCAAATGCCTACCGCGAATGCGGCAGTCAGCCAACCGGCAGGCGATCCGAATGCCATCGTAATGAACTTCAAAGCCGACTGCTGGCTGGAAGTCAGCGATGCGACCGGCAAGAAGTTGTTCAGCGGTTTGCAACGTAGCGGCGGTAAGCTGAGTTTGTCCGGAACGGCTCCGTATCGTCTGAAAATTGGCGCACCGGGTGCGGTTGACGTGCAATATCAGAATCAGCCCGTTGATTTAAGTCGTTTTATCCGTAATAACCAGGTTGCCCGTCTGACGCTGGGTGCGCAATAACGCGCAGCGCGCTTTCCGGGTAATTGTGGAGAGAGAATATGCATAACGAAGCACCCATCATCCGTCGCAAATCAACACGGATTTACGTCGGCAAGGTGCCAGTTGGCGATGGTGCGCCCATCGCCGTTCAGTCAATGACCAACACCCGCACCACTGACGTGGACGCCACTGTTAACCAGATTCGCCAGCTTGAGCGCGTCGGGGTTGATATCGTGCGCGTCTCCGTTCCCACTATGGATGCGGCTGAAGCCTTCAAACTGATTAAGCAACAGGTCAACGTGCCGCTGGTCGCGGACATTCACTTTGACTATCGCATCGCACTGAAAGTCGCTGAATATGGCGTGGATTGTCTGCGTATCAATCCAGGCAACATCGGCAACAATGAGCGTATTCGCCAGGTGGTGGATTGTGCGCGTCATTACAATATTCCGATCCGTATCGGCGTTAATGCCGGTTCGCTGGAAAAAGATCTGCAGGAAAAATATGGCGAGCCAACGCCGCAGGCGCTGCTCGAATCCGCGATGCGCCATGTGGATCACCTTGATCGCCTCAACTTTGATCAGTTCAAAGTGAGCGTCAAAGCCTCTGACGTCTTCCTTGCCGTTGAATCTTATCGTTTACTGGCGAAAGCCATCGATCAGCCGCTGCACCTCGGTATCACCGAAGCGGGCGGCGCGCGTGCGGGTTCCGTGAAATCGGCGATCGGTTTAGGTTTACTGCTGGCCGAAGGCATCGGCGATACGCTGCGTATTTCGCTGGCGGCCGATCCGGTTGAAGAAGTGAAAGTCGGCTACGATATCCTCAAATCTCTGCGCATCCGCTCTCGCGGTATCAACTTTATTGCCTGCCCGACCTGTTCGCGTCAGGAGTTTGATGTCATCGGTACGGTCAATGCGCTGGAAGAGCGGCTGGAAGACATCATCACACCGATGGATATTTCCATTATCGGTTGCGTGGTGAACGGTCCGGGTGAAGCGACAGTTTCTACCCTCGGCGTGACCGGCGGAGCCAAGAAAAGCGGCTTCTACGAAGATGGTGTGCGCCAGCGCGATCGTCTCGATAACAACGACATGATCGACCAGCTGGAAGCGCGTATTCGCGCTAAAGCCAGCATGCTGGATGAAAGCCGCCGTATCAACGTGCAGCAGTTGGAAAAATAATCGTGGTGCGCGCCTGTCGCGTGCCAGTTTGTGATTGAACCTGTGCGGTTTCATCCTCATAAGGTATGATGCCGCTCAGGTTTTTTTGTCTTAAGAGATTCTAACGTGGCGAAGAATATTCAAGCGATTCGCGGGATGAACGATTACCTGCCGGCGGATACCGCGATTTGGCAGCGTATTGAAGGCACCCTTAAGCAGGTGCTGGCCAGCTATGGTTACAGTGAAATCCGTCTGCCAATCGTTGAGCACACCCCGTTGTTCAGCCGCGCGATCGGTGAAGTCACCGACGTGGTTGAGAAAGAGATGTACACCTTTGAAGACCGCAACGGCGAAAGCCTGACGCTGCGTCCGGAAGGCACTGCAGGTTGCGTGCGCGCCGGTATCGAGCACGGTCTGCTGTACAATCAGGAACAGCGTCTGTGGTACACCGGCCCGATGTTCCGCTACGAGCGCCCGCAGAAAGGTCGTTATCGCCAGTTCCATCAGATGGGTGTCGAAGTCTTCGGCCTGCAAGGCCCGGACGTAGATGCTGAGCTGATCATGATGACCGCGCGCTGGTGGAAAGCGTTAGGTATTGCCGAGCATGTTGAGCTGGAGCTGAACTCTATCGGTTCGCTGGACGCGCGTGCCAACTATCGCAGCGCGCTGGTGGCATTCCTTGAGCAACATCAGGACGTACTCGACGAAGATTGCAAACGCCGCATGTACACCAATCCACTGCGCGTGCTCGACAGCAAAAATCCTGACATCCAGAAACTGTTAAACGATGCGCCAACGCTAGGCGAATTCCTTGATGAGGAGTCACGCGAGCACTTCAGCGGCCTGTGCGCCTTGCTGGACGACGCGGGCATTAACTATCGCATTAACCAGCGCCTGGTGCGCGGCCTCGATTACTATAACCGTACCGTGTTTGAATGGGTGACCAGCAGCCTCGGTTCGCAGGGCACCGTGTGCGGCGGTGGACGTTACGATGGTTTAGTTGAACAGCTGGGTGGACGTGCCACGCCAGCGGTTGGTTTTGCCATGGGTATGGAGCGTCTGGTGTTGCTGGTGCAAGCGGTTAATCCAGAATTTGAACCGACGCGCATTGTTGATGTCTATGTTATCGCTTCGGGGCAGGGCGTTCAGTCCGCCGCGATGCAACTGGCGGAAAAACTGCGTGATGCTGATCCGGCACTAAAGATGATGACCAACTTTGGTGGCGGTAACTTCAAGAAGCAGTTTGCCCGTGCAGACAAGTGGGGCGCACGCATCGCGCTGGTGCTGGGCGAAGATGAAGTGAAAGCGGGCCAGGTTGTGGTGAAAGACCTGCGTACCGGCGATCAACAGACGCTGGCTCAGAGCGACGCCGCTGCGACGTTGCGCACGCTGCTGCAGTAAGCGCAGCACTGCAACAGCCATTTTAAAGAGAGGGATTGCGTGGAAGTTTACAGCAACGAAAACGAACAAGTTGACGCGCTGCGTCAGTTCTTTGCCAACAATGGCAAATTTCTGGCCGTTGGCGTAATCATCGGTATCGCTGCGCTGGGTGGCTGGCGTTTCTGGTCCAGTCATCAGGAAGGCACCGATAAAGCGGCATCAGCCGAATATCAACAGCTGACCAGTGCGATGCAGGCGGACAAGCCTGATTCGCTGGAAGCGGTAGCCACTTTCGCCAGCGAAAACAACAACACCTATGGTGCGTTGGCTTCGCTGGATCTGGCTAAGCAGTATGTTGAAACCAATCAGCTCGATAAAGCTATCACTCTGTTACAGAGTGGGCTGAAAGATACCAAAGATGCCAACCTGCAGGCGGTGATTAACCTGCGTCTGGCTCGCATTCAGTTGCAGCAAAGTCAGGCCGATGCCGCACTTTCTACCCTTAACAATGTTAAAGGTGATGGCTGGACAGCCATTGTGGCGGACATTCGTGGCGAAGCACTGCTGAGCAAAGGCGATAAGCAGGGCGCGCGTGATGCCTGGAGCAAAGGTGCTGAATCGCAGGCCTCTCCTGCGCTGAAGCAAATGCTGCAGATGAAGATGAATAACTTAAGTTAAGCCAGTCAAGAGAGCGCACATGGAATTACGTAAATACCTGCTGCCAGGGCTGATTTCAGTCACTCTGCTCAGCGGTTGCTCGCTGTTCAGCGGCGAAGAAGATGTAGTGAAAATGGCCCCGCTGCCTAAAGTGGAAAACCAGTTTACGCCGCAGACCGCGTGGAGCACCTCGGTTGGCGATGGCGTTGGTGATTTCTATTCCAATCTGCATCCAGCCTGGCTGGGCGGTACCGTGTATGCTGCGGATCGTTTTGGTGTGGTTAAAGCGCTTGATGCCAGCAATGGTAAAGAGAAATGGAAAGTCGATCTCTCTGAGAAAACCGGCTTCTTCTCGAAAAACATCTCGGCACTGCTCTCTGGCGGCGTCACCGCCAGCGGCGATCGCATCTACATCGGTAGCGAACGTGGTCAGGTATTTGCGTTGAATACCAGCGATGGTGGCATTGCCTGGCAGACCAAGGTCGCCGGTGAAGCGCTGTCGCGTCCGGTGGTGAGCGACGGTTTAGTGCTGGTTCACACCAGCAACGGTATGTTGCAAGGCCTTGATCAGAGCACTGGCGTGATCAAATGGACTGTTAACCTTGATATGCCTGCGCTGTCACTGCGCGGTGAATCAGCCCCGACCGTGGCCTTTGGTGGCGCAATTGTGGGTGGCGATAACGGCCGCGTGAGCGCAGTCATCGTCAATCAAGGTCAGCTTATTTGGCAGCAGCGTATTTCGCAGCCAAGCGGCGCCACGGAAATCGATCGCCTGAGCGACGTCGATACTACGCCAGTCGTGGTAAACGGTGTGGTTTATGCGCTGGCGTATAACGGTAACCTCACCGCGCTGGAACTGCGTTCTGGTCAGGTGCTGTGGAAACGTGAGATTGGCGGCGTGAAAGACATGGTGGTGGATGCGGGTCGTATCTATCTGGTCGATCAGGATGACCGCGTGATTGCCCTGAATGCTGACGGTGGTGTAGCCATCTGGCGTCAAAGCGATCTGCTGCATCGTAATCTGACCTCGCCGGTGCTGTTCAACGGTTATCTGGTTGTCGGTGATAGCGAAGGTTATCTGCACTGGATTAACACCCTTGACGGCCGCTTCGTGGCGCAGCAGAAACTGGACAGCGATGGCTTCCAGACTGAACCGGTTGTTGCCGGTGACAAGCTGCTGATCCAGGCGAAAGGCGGAGAAGTTTACGCCATCACCCGTTAAGGATTTGGCTCTGCGGGAACCCGTTTCCCGCTCGCTTACACGGCTCCTGATTCGTCAGGGGCCGTTTCGTTTTTAGTCAGGCATGGTATTCTTTGCGCCTTCAGCCTGACGCCTGGCGTCAAATGTCGTTATAATCACGCCATTCGGGCGAATTATTTTAAAAACTGAGGCAAGTGTTATGGTACCTGTGGTCGCGCTGGTTGGGCGTCCCAATGTGGGAAAATCTACGCTATTTAACCGTTTAACACGCACACGTGATGCGCTGGTGGCGGATTTTCCTGGACTGACTCGCGATCGCAAATATGGTCGCGCCGAAGTGGAAGGGCGCGAATTCATTGTTATTGATACCGGCGGTATTGATGGCACCGAAGAGGGCGTAGAAAACCGCATGGCGGAGCAGTCGCTGCTGGCGATTGAAGAAGCCGATGTGGTGCTGTTTATGGTGGATGCGCGCGCGGGCGTGATGCCGGCGGATCAGCAAATCGCCAATCATCTGCGTGCCCGTGAGAAAGCCACCTTTGTTGTCGCCAACAAAACTGACGGTATCGACCCGGAAGCGGCGGTGCTCGATTTCTATGCGCTGGGCTTAGGCGAGATTCACGCCATTGCAGCTTCGCATGGCCGCGGCGTTAACAGCCTGCTGGAAACCGCACTGTTGCCGTGGATGGAAGAAATCGTTCCAGAAGTCGAGCTCACTGAAGAAGAAGAGAACGCCGCCTATTGGGCCGATTTAGAAGAAGAGAGTGAGAAGGCGCTGGAGGAAGAGGAAGAAGAAGATTTCGACCCAACCACACTGCCGATCAAACTCGCTATCGTTGGCCGCCCGAACGTGGGTAAGTCAACGCTAACTAACCGCATTCTTGGCGAAGACCGTGTCGTGGTCTTCGACATGCCGGGCACCACGCGCGACAGCATCTATATTCCGATGGAACGTGACGGACGTGAGTATGTCCTGATTGATACCGCTGGCGTACGTAAGCGCGGTAAAATCACCGAAACCGTCGAAAAATTTTCAGTTATCAAAACGTTGCAAGCTATCGAAGATGCTAACGTGGTAATGCTGGTGATTGATGCGCGTGCCGGAATCTCCGATCAGGATCTCTCGCTGCTCGGCTTTATCCTGAACAGTGGGCGCTCACTGGTGATCGTGGTCAATAAGTGGGATGGCATGACGCAGGAAGCCAGAGATGAAGTCAAAGAGATGTTGGACTTCCGCCTGGGCTTTATCGATTTTGCGCGCATCCACTTTATTTCCGCCCTGCACGGCAGCGGCGTCGGCAACCTGTTCGAATCGGTGACCGAAGCGTACGACTGCTCTACCAAACGTGTGGGCACCGCAATGCTGACGCGCATCATGACCATGGCCGCCGACGATCACCAACCGCCGTTGGTGCGGGGTCGCCGCGTGAAGCTGAAGTATGCGCACGCCGGTGGTTATAACCCGCCAATTGTGGTGATTCACGGCAACCAGGTGAAAGATCTGGCTGATTCCTATAAGCGTTACCTGATGAACTACTTCCGTCGTTCACTCAACGTTATGGGTACGCCGATTCGCATTCAGTTCAAAGAAGGCGATAACCCATACGCGGGCAAACGCAACCTGTTGACGCCAACGCAGCAGCGTAAACGTCAGCGTCTGATGTCGCATCTGAAGAAGAACAAGCGTTAAGATGAGAAGGGCCCAGCAGGGCCCTTTTTTTCACCTGTAACTTGTGGTGGCGCCATTTATGGCGACCGCCATCCAAAGCGCAGAGGACAATGGATGAACTTTTCCTGCCCAACCTGTCAGCAACCACTCACTCTCAGTGAAACCGGTTTTGACTGCCCCAATTGTGAACGTCATTTCGATCGTATCGCCTTATGCCCGGATTGCCATCAGCCGTTACAAGTGCTGAAAGCCTGTGGCGCTGTCGACTACTTTTGTCAGCACGGCGACGGTCTAATCTCGAAAAAGCGCGTCGAATTTACGCCTGCCTTCATCGCAGATTAAAAACTCCGGATTCCACGCCTAGAGTTATTAACCAGTTACGCCTGGATTTGTAGCAAAAATGCTATTAACCAGTGACTGCCGCGTTATGGATATTCACTTTTTATTGTACCAGGTGGTACAATCCTGCCGCCTTGTCGCGAGAATCACTCTCACCTACGTTGTGTCCTCGCTCACAAGCGCCGAATCACGGGCATTGCACCCGTATCAATAGATATAAAATAAAGCGTAACGGAATAGTTCCTGTCTCCCGCTGCGGCTGGGGCCTTGTCATCGGCTGCCACAGATTTATCGGCGCCAGCGCTTTATTTTTTCAGGAGAGTTTTTGTTATGGCAGAAAATTCCGCTCGTCCCGGCAAAGGGCTGAGCATCTGGTCCGTACTGTTTGGCCTGGTCTTGCTGGCAATCGGCTTGTTCTTCGCAATCGGCGGCGGCAAGCTGGTCGCGCTGGGCGGCAGCTGGTACTTCCTCATCGCCGGTATCGTTATGTTGCTGGCGGCCATTCAGTTCTTCCGTCGCAAATCATCCGCCGTCACCCTGTTTATTCTGGTGTTTGCTGGCACGCTGATTTGGTCACTGTTTGATGCAGGCCTGCATTTCTGGCCGCTGGTCTCGCGCTTGATGGTGCCGGCCGGCTTGATGCTGTTTGCATTCCTCACCTGGCCAGCCCTGCGTAAAAGCGAAGGCAAAAGCTCCCTGGCAAAAGTCTCTTATGTGCTGTCTGCGGTGATCGTGGTGGGCATGGTGGCGACTTTCGTGCAGATGTTCCAGCCGCATCCTACCGTGGCATTTGACGGTAAACAGCTGCCGCTGATTCCGGTCGATAAATCAAAACCTCAGCAAGACTGGAGCAGCTACGGCCGTACGCCGGGTGGCGACCGCTTCGCTGCCATCGATCAGATTACCCGCGACAACGTGAAAGACCTGCAGGTCGCCTGGACTTTCCACACTGGCGATACGCCAATCAGCCCAACCGGTAACGGTGCGGAAGATCAGCAAACCCCGCTGCAGGTGGGCAACACGCTGTTCCTGTGCACCCCGCATAACAATGTGATTGCGGTTGCCGCAGACAGCGGTAAGGAAATCTGGAAACGCGAAATCAACGCGCAGGCAGAAGTGTGGAACCGCTGCCGTGGCTTAGCCTATTTCGATGCGACTAAACCGCTGCAGCAGCCAACCGAGCCGGGTTCAACGCCGGTTACTGCCGCTGTGCTGCCTGCTGGCGACACCTGTCAGCGTCGTATTCTGATGAACACCATTGATGCGCGTCTGATTGCTATCAACGCCGACAACGGTGAGCTGTGCGACACCTTCGGTACGCACGGTGTGGTTGACCTGAAAACCGGTCTGGGCAGTGCGCCAGATCCGCAATATCAGCTGACGTCACCGCCAGCGATGGCCGGCACCACTGTTGTTGTGGGTGGTCGTGTCGCCGATAACGTACAGACCGACATGCCTGGCGGCGTGCTGCGTGGTTTTGACGTCATCACCGGTCAGATGCGTTGGGCGTTTGACCCAGGCAACGACGACCCCAATGCGGTGCTGATGCCGGGTAAAAATTACACCCGCAGTACGCCAAACTCGTGGGCGCCAATGTCTTACGATCCGGCAATGAACACCGTGTTCCTGCCGATGGGTAGCTCGTCAGTGGATCTGTGGGGTGCGAACCGTACCAAACTGGATCACACTTACGGCGCATCAATCCTGGCGTTGGATGCCACCACCGGTAAGCAGAAGTGGGTTTATCAGACCGTGCATAACGATCTGTGGGACTTCGACCTGCCAATGCAGCCGAGCCTGGTCGACTTCCCGATGAAGGATGGCACCAACAAGCCAGCCGTCGTTATCGGCGCGAAAACCGGCATGATCTGGGTGCTGGATCGCCTGACCGGCAAGCCTTTGACCAAAGTTGAAGAGCTGCCGATGCCGCAGGGTCACATCCCGAACGAGCAGTACACCAAAACTCAGCCGCACTCTGTGGAAATGCCAAATATCGGCAACCAGAAAATGACGGAGTCGGATATGTGGGGTGCAACACCGTTTGATCAGCTGGCGTGCCGTATTGCCTTTAAAGGCATGCGTTACGATGGTCTGTTCACCGTGCCGGATACCGATAAATCCCTCAGCTTCCCAGGTTCACTGGGCGGTATGAACTGGGGCGGTATCTCGTTTGACCCGAACAACCAGTACATGTTCGTTAACGACATGCGTCTGGGCCTGTGGGTACAGATGATCCCACAAGACACCAGCAAAACGGCGGCCAGCAACGGTGGTGAAGCTATCAACACCGGTATGGGTGCGGTTCCGCTGAAAGGCACACCGTACGCGGTGAACAAAAACCGCTTCATGTCGCCGCTGGGCATTCCGTGCCAGGCTCCGCCGTTCGGTACGCTGTCAGCGATTGACATGAAAACCCGTCAGATCGTGTGGCAGGTGCCAGTGGGTACGGTAGAAGATACCGGTCCGTTTGGTATCAAAATGCGCGCGAAAATGCCAATTGGTATGCCGACCTTAGGCGGCACGCTGGCAACGCAGGGTGGCCTGGTGTTCATCGCGGGTACGCAGGATTACTATCTGCGCGCTTTCGATAGCTCAACCGGTAAAGAAGTGTGGAAAGCACGTCTGCCGGTCGGCAGCCAGGGCGGTCCAATCAGCTACGTTTCGCCGAAAACCGGCAAACAGTACATCCTGATCTCCGCAGGCGGTGCACGTCAGTCGCCAGACCGTGGTGATTACGTGATTGCTTACGCGCTGCCAGACAGCAAGTAAGTTAAAAAAAGAGAAAGGCCGACATCATGATGTCGGCCTTTTTTTATAACCCTCCGTGGCACATCTCTTCCTTTAAGGCACCTTAATTACTGCTGCTTAGAAGGGCGACGGCTTTTTTGACCTCCTTTTCTTCCAGCTTCCCTGGCTCTTTCAGGATCGTTTCTGAAATTACCCCCACTGACTTTGCCGCCAGCGCTACCGGCTTCCCTGGCGCGCTCCGGGTCCTCTGCAAAGTTCCCGGCACCACCTCGTTGCTTTTTTTGTGTCATAGCAGAGACCTCATCTAAGGGTGTTTTCTTCGACGTGGACTAGCTAGCCACATAATGAGTATAGTCAATCAGTTACGCTCTGCCTTGAGAGATCTCCGATAACCTATTCACCGTCTCGCCACAGCGATTGCAGCTCGGGGGGCGCCAGTTGTTCGGGAATTAAAATCACGAAACTTCCCGCTTCGCGATGGGTAGCATAGGTGATTTGAATGCGGTAGTAGCGCTGATCGCCACGACCGACATTTGCCGCCTGATCTTCCGTTTCCCCCAACGGCATTGCCTGTTCCAGTACTTCGCAGACGCGCTGCTTTTGCGGTTCCGGCAGTTCCCCCAGCGCAAAGCGCCGTTCGCCGCGCAGTTTAGGGATAAAAGCGATTCCGCCTTCCCGCGCCAGCTCGATGATTGCGTCATCGGTCAGTTGGATGTCCATGTTACGCCTACCTGCTGCCAGGCGGATTGAATCTTTTCCGCCACTGAGCTGTTGAATCGTTGATTGGCGTGCTGCACGGTAAAGCGCGCAAAGGTGCTGAAATCGGCATCCTGCGGCAGCGTTTTGTCGCACAGCGTGTCGTACCAGGCTTGACCGGCCTGTTCCCACGCAAAGCCGCCCAGCGCTTTAGCGGCGAGGTAAAAGGCGCGATTGGGAATGCCGGAATTGAGGTGCACGCCGCCGTTGTCGTCACGCGTTTCGATGTAGTGCGCCATATCGGCCGGTTGCGGATCTTTACCCAGCACCGGATCATCGTAAGCCGTTCCCGGTGACGACATCGAGCGCAATCCGCGCCCGTTGATGCCCTGCGCCAGTAAACCTTCGCCGATAATCCAGTCGGCCTGATCGGCGCTCTGCTTGAGGTGAAATTGCTTCACCAGCGAACCAAACACGTCAGACATCGATTCATTCAGCGCGCCTGCCTGCTGGAAATAGATCAATCCCGCTTCGGTTTCTGTCACGCCGTGCGTCAGCTCGTGCGCCACCACATCCAGCGCGATAGTGAAGCGATTGAAAATCTCGCCGTCACCGTCACCAAACACCATCTGCTGCCCGTTCCAGAAGGCGTTCTGATACTCCTTGCCGTAATGCACGGTGCCATCGAGCTTGAGGCCTTTATTGTCCAGCGAGTTGCGTTGGTAGATTTGCCAGAAGAAATCGTAGGTAATGCCGAGATAGTTCCAGGCTTCTTCGGCTGCAACATCACCATTTCCCGGCTGGCCTTCTTCGCGCACCAACGTGCCGGGCAGATTTTGCGTTCCTTCGGCGTCATAGATAGCACGCAGCACCGTGCCTGGCTGAGCGGTGGCGGTGCTTGCTGGTTTAGCGTTATGTTCGCCCATCAAGTGCTGGACGTGGGTGAGGGTGCGGCGCGCGTAGTCTTGTTGCGCGCCGGAGCAGTTATCAATGATATTGCGCAGAATGTAGGGAGGAATAACGCTGTAAGACATAAAAAAACTCCTGGCCGTTTAGGTACATGCCAGAAGTATAGTTTTCCCGCTATGAACGCGCTTTGCGGCTCCGGGATTTCTGCGGTTCGAGTGCGGTAACCTGGCTTTCCACCCAGCCATCGTCCAGCCGGGTGCGCAGCAAGTCGCCTTTGCTCAGCTGTTGGGTTTTCTTCACCACCTGACCTTGGGTGTCGGTGGTTACGCTGAAGCCACGCGCCAGCGTCGCCAGCGGGCTCACGCCTTCCAGCTGTGCCGCCAGCGTGCCAAAGCGCTGACGATTGTGATTGAGCTGCTTCTCCATGCCCTGCTGTAAGCGATAGTGCCATTGCTGGAGCTGCTGCTGAGCGCGCAGAATACGTCCCTGCGGCTGCTGGGCGTTAAGGCGTTGCAGCAGGCGATCCTGCTGACGATTGGCCACACGCATGCGCTGGTCCATTGCTTCACCGAGACGGCGCTGCAGCTGTAAGAGCGCGGTTTGCTGGCGTGCCAGACGCAGCTGTGGATGCTGCTGCTGCAAGCGGTGCTGAATGCGCGTGAAGCGACGCTGCTGCTGAGCCAGATAGAAATCCATCGCCATCTCCATGCGCTGCTGCTGCGACTGCAAACGACGCAACAGTTCAAGCTGATTACGGCTCACCAGTTCTGCCGCAGCAGACGGCGTCGGCGCACGTAAATCCGCTACGAAGTCAGCGATAGTGACATCGGTTTCATGCCCAACGGCGCTGACAATCGGCAGGCGGCTGGCAAAAATCGCCCGCGCCACGCGCTCGTCATTGAAGCTCCACAAATCTTCCAGCGAACCGCCGCCACGACCGACAATCAGCACATCACACTCATCGCGCTGGTTAGCCAGCTCAATGGCACGCACAATGCCAGCCGGCGCATCCACACCTTGCACCGCGGTGGGATAGATAATCACCGGCAGTGAAGGATCGCGTCGATGCAGCACGCGCAGCACGTCGTGCAGCGCCGCGCCGGTGGCGGAGGTAATCACGCCCACCTGACGCGCCGGATCCGGCAGCGGCTGTTTGAACTGTTGATCGAATAAGCCTTCCGCGGCTAAACGCGCTTTCAGCTGCTCGAATTGCTGCTGCAGCAAGCCTTCACCGGCCGGATGCATGCTTTCGATAATCAGCTGATAATCGCCGCGCGGCTCATACAGCGTGATGCTGGCGCGCACTAACACTTGCTGGCCATGTTGCGGACGGAAGGTGACGCGACGATTGCTGTTGCGGAACATCGCGCAGCGCACTTGTGCGCCATCATCCTTCAACGTGAAGTACCAATGACCGGAAGAGGGCTGAGTGAAATTTGAAATTTCAGCGCTGAGCCACACCAGGCCCATCTCATTTTCCAGCAGTTGGCGCACCGTGGTGTTCAGGCGGCTGACGGTAAAAATATTGGCGGTTGGCGGTAGCGACATGTGATGTAGATCAAATTTTAAATCAGAGGGTTAATCAACTGATACTACATTGCTTGCCCTGAGGATCAAGACATTTTCTGAAAAAACACTGGAGGCAATCGGTTTCGGCCTGTATAATGCCGCGGCAATATTTTATCTGTTTTAATCGCCCCCAGGTGGAGATATTGCAATGTTAAGAATCGCTAAAGAAGCCCTCACATTTGACGACGTTCTGCTCGTTCCCGCTCACTCCACTGTCTTACCGAACACCGCTGATCTCAGCACTCAGCTGACGAAAAACATCCGTCTGAACATCCCCATGCTCTCCGCTGCAATGGACACCGTGACCGAAGCCGGTCTGGCAATTGCGCTGGCGCAGGAAGGTGGTTTGGGCTTTATTCACAAAAACATGTCAATTGAGCGCCAGGCGGATGAAGTTCGTAAGGTGAAAAAACACGAAAGCGGCGTCGTTACCGATCCACAAACCGTGCTGCCAACTACCGCGCTGGCGGCGGTGAAAGAGCTGACCGAACGTAACGGCTTCGCCGGCTACCCGGTCGTGAACACCGACAACGAGCTGGTGGGCATCATCACGGGCCGTGACGTGCGTTTTGTTACCGACCTGACCTTACCAGTTTCCGCAGTGATGACCCCTAAAGAGCGCCTGGTAACGGTGAAAGAGGGTGAAGCACGCGAAGTTGTGCTGCACAAAATGCATGAAAAACGTGTTGAGAAAGCGCTGGTTGTTGATGACAGCTTCCACCTGCTGGGCATGATCACCGTTAAAGACTTCCAAAAAGCCGAACGTAAACCTAACGCGTGTAAAGATGCGGAAGGCCGTCTGCGCGTAGGCGCTGCGGTTGGTGCCGGTGCGGGCAATGAAGAGCGCGTTGATGCGCTGGTTGCTGCCGGTGTTGACGTGCTGCTAATTGACTCATCACACGGTCACTCTGAAGGCGTGCTGCAGCGTATTCGTGAAACCCGTGCAAAATATCCGAACCTGGAAATCATCGGCGGCAACGTTGCCACCGGCGCAGGCGCATTGGCGTTGGCGCAGGCCGGCGTGAGCGCGGTGAAAGTGGGGATCGGTCCTGGCTCAATCTGTACCACGCGTATCGTCACTGGTGTTGGCGTGCCACAGATCACCGCGGTTTCTGATGCGGTTGCCGCGCTGGAAGGCACCGGCATTCCGGTTATCGCTGATGGCGGCATCCGCTTCTCTGGCGACATCGCTAAAGCGATTGCAGCAGGCGCAGCGGCCGTCATGGTCGGTTCTATGCTGGCTGGTACCGAAGAGTCTCCGGGCGAAATCGAGCTGTATCAAGGCCGTTCGTTCAAGTCTTATCGCGGTATGGGTTCACTGGGCGCGATGTCCAAAGGCTCTTCAGATCGTTACTTCCAGAGCGATAACGCCGCTGACAAACTGGTACCGGAAGGTATCGAAGGCCGCGTTGCCTACAAAGGCCGCCTGAAAGAGATCGTGCACCAGCAAATGGGCGGCTTGCGCTCTTGCATGGGCCTGACGGGTTGCCAGACCATTGACGATCTGCGCACCAAAGCGGAGTTTGTGCGTATCAGCGGCGCGGGCATCAATGAAAGCCACGTGCATGACGTGACCATCACCAAAGAGTCACCAAACTACCGCATGGGTTCATAATCCCGTAAAATTTAGCGCCCGGCACCCGCCGGGCGCTTTTATTATTAAGTCCATCCCAATGGAAACGCCTCAATGACGACTGAAAATATTCATAAACATCGCATTTTGATCCTCGATTTTGGTTCTCAGTATACGCAGCTGGTTGCGCGCCGCGTGCGCGAGCTGGGTGTCTACTGCGAACTCTGGGCGTGGGATGTCACCGAAGAGCAAATTCGCCAGTTTAACCCGAACGGCATCATTCTCTCTGGCGGTCCGGAGAGCACCACCGAGCTGAACAGCCCGCGTGCGCCGGAATACGTGTTTAACGCGGGTGTGCCAGTGTTGGGCGTCTGCTACGGCATGCAGACCATGGCGATGCAGTTGGGCGGCAAGGTTGAGGGCTCTAACGAGCGCGAATTTGGTTATGCGCAGGTTGAAGTGCTGACTCAGAGCGCGCTGGTGCGTGACATCGAAGATGCGATTAGCGCAGCAGGTAAACCGCTGCTGGACGTTTGGATGAGCCACGGCGACAAAGTCACCGCCATCCCAGCCGGTTTCGAAACCGTTGCCAGCACCGAAACCTGTCCGTTTGCCATCATGGCTAACGAAGAGAAGAAATTCTACGGCGTGCAGTTCCACCCGGAAGTGACGCACACGCGTCAGGGCCTGCGCATGCTTGAGCGTTTCATTCGTGACATCTGCGGCTGTGAAGCGCTGTGGACACCAGCCAAAATCATCGAAGATGCGGTTGAGCGTATTCGTCAGCAGGTTGGCGATGACAAAGTGATTCTCGGTCTGTCTGGCGGCGTGGACTCTTCTGTGACCGCGATGCTGCTGCATCGCGCCATCGGCGAGCGTCTGACCTGCGTGTTCGTGGATAACGGCCTGCTGCGTCTGAATGAAGCTGAGCAGGTGCTGGAAATGTTCGGTGACCACTTCGGTCTGAACATCGTGCACGTTGCGGCAGAAGCGCGCTTCCTTGATGCGCTGGCGGGCGAGAACGATCCCGAAGCCAAACGTAAAATCATCGGCCGCGTATTCGTAGAGGTGTTTGACGAGCAGGCGCTGCGTCTGGAAGACGTGAAGTGGCTGGCACAAGGCACCATCTATCCTGACGTGATCGAATCGGCGGCTTCTGCCACCGGTAAAGCGCACGTGATCAAATCGCACCACAACGTGGGCGGTTTGCCGAAAGAGATGAAGATGGGCCTGGTTGAGCCGCTGAAAGAGCTGTTCAAAGACGAAGTGCGTAAAATCGGTCTGGAACTCGGCCTGCCGTACGACATGCTGTATCGTCATCCGTTCCCAGGTCCAGGTTTGGGCGTGCGCGTGCTGGGCGAAGTGAAGAAAGAGTACTGCGACCTGCTGCGCCGTGCAGACGCCATCTTCATCGAAGAGCTGCATAAAGCTGACCTGTACAACAAAGTCAGCCAGGCGTTCACCGTGTTCCTGCCAGTACGTTCTGTTGGCGTGATGGGCGATGGTCGTAAATATGATTGGGTAGTTTCACTGCGTGCGGTGGAAACCATCGACTTCATGACAGCGCACTGGGCGCACCTGCCGTACGATTTCCTCGGCCGCGTCTCTAACCGCATCATCAACGAAGTTAACGGCATTTCCCGCGTGGTTTATGATATTTCAGGTAAACCACCTGCGACGATTGAGTGGGAATAAATCCTGCTTTGATCACTGCGTAAAAACGAAGCCCGCTTAATTGCGGGCTTTTTTTTCAAACCTTCTGATGGCAAATCATGCGGCTAAATGTATCGCATAGTTCGTGAATACAAATCCCACCGTTTCGATGCAAGATAGCGGTTGATTTTTACTCATCAGGATGCCGTCGATGTTGCCTTTTAAAGCCGTACTGATCTCTTTTCTTTGCATCATCTTGCTTTCCTTAGGCGCGAGCTTGGCGCAGGCAACGCGAAGCGGTGAGCTCACCTCTGAACGCGGTGGCTGGGCATCCGCAAGGCGCGATTCGGCCGGTATCGCACCGGATCCGCAGCGTTATGCGGCAGAAGCTATCGTGCAGGTTTATGCTGCGCCGACTTATGGCTGGAAGGGCGCGGTGGCGGTACATCCGTGGATTATCTTCAAACGCGCCGGTGAAACCCGCTATAACCGTTACGAAGTGATTAGCTGGGGCAGCGGCGATAAAGTGCGTCGTAATAGCAATCTTCCTGATGGTTACTGGTACGGTGCGAAGCCGCGTCTGCTGGTTGACCATCGCGGCAGTAGCGCAGAAGCGATGATTCCGCAGATCGAAGCGGCCATTAAATCCTATCCCTGGCCGACCACGTATCACGCCTGGCCGGGACCCAACAGCAATACTTTTATGGCACATATTGGCCGCGAGGTTCCGGCGTTGAAGTTGGATCTACCGGCTAACGCGCTCGGCAAAGATTATCGCTCGCTGCTTAATCCGGTAGGTTTACCGCCGTCAGGTCGCGGCGTGCAGCTTTCCCTGCTGGGTGTGTTGGGTGTGACGGTTGGAGCGGAAGAGGGGCTGGAAGTGAATCTGCTGGGATTAAACATGGGGCTGGATTTCACACCATTCAGGCTGCGTCTGCCGTTTATCGGCGGCATCGGTCAGAATAATGTGCAGCGAGACAATCCCTAAAAATGGCCCCGATTTGGGGCCATTTTTTTAACAGACGCCGAAATCGCCGTCTTCGTGATACAGATTCACGCTATCGGCTCTGACTTCAATTTCACGCTTGATGTGATCGTCAACGCGAGCGCACCACAGCATATCGCCTTCCACGCGCAGCACCTGCATCTTTGGGCCACCGGTCTTAGACTGCACAAAATCATCCACGTTAAACATGCTTCTTCTCCTTCAGGTCAGTGATAACAACAGAGTCTATATGCACTTCAGGCGCTGTGCGCTTGATTTTGTGCGCTGTCTTCCAGCACAAAACTGAATCAAAGCGCGTTGAGACCGTTCTGGTTATTTTCTGCAGCATTCGCCGCTGAAATAGTACCGAAACACTTCGCGGTTGTCAGTTGACAACTTATTGCGGTGAGCATAAGGTAGCCAGCGATGTCATAGAGGAAGCGGCATCCGCATAAAGCGGTCGAAGGAGCTTTGCGATATGCAGAAGCGAGAGGTTGGAAGATTGCAGTTGGCGGTCACCATGCGTGGGGCAAGATGTACTGCCCAGATAATTCGACAGAGTGTCGATGTGGGGATTACTGCATTACCTGCATCTGGAGTACGCCAAAAAATCCTGAAACCCATGCCAAACTGTTACGGCGCGTGGTGGACAACTGCAGTGAAAACCCTCAGCGGGTTAAGTGACGAGGAGTGAAACATGGAATTTGAGTTTACGCTGCGTTTTCAGCTCAATGATGAGATCGACATCGATGAAGTGATCGAACGGCTCGGTTCGCAAGGCTGCACTGATGCGTTAATTGGCGCGGGGGTGGCGGGAAAATTAAGCATGACGTTCTGCCGCGAAGCCAGCACTGCACAGGACGCGGTGCGCAGCGCGTTGGAGGATGTTTTTCAGGCATTGCCAGATGCGGAACTGATTGAAGCCGCGCCAGATTTAGTCGGGCTGACGGATATCGCAGAGTTGATAGGAGTTTCGCGGCAGAACATGCGCAAGCTGATGCTCAGCCATAGCCCGCAGTTTCCGCGTCCGATTCATGATGGAAAAACAGCCATATGGCATTTAATCGATGTGCTGGAGTGGTTAAATCAGCGTGGTTCAACGCGGGTCAATCCAGCACTGAGTGAACTGGCGCGCGCAACGTTGCAACTCAATTTACAGCAGATGCTGCAACGTTACGCACACTGTTTAAAGCCTTAATGATGCAGCAAAAATATCGTCGCCAGACCAAGGAAGATAAAGAATCCGCCGGTATCGGTGATCGCGGTGATCAGCACGCTAGAGCCAACGGCGGGATCGCGTTTCATTTTGGTCATGATTAACGGAATCAGCACGCCCATCAGCGCGGCCAGCAGCAGGTTCAGCACCATCGCCAGCATCATCACGCCGCCGAGTTGCAGGTTGTCGTACATCAGCCAGGTGACGCCGCCCATAATGCCGCCCCAGAACAGGCCGTTAATCAATGCCACGCCGAGTTCACGCATGATCAGGAACGAGAAGTTACCCGGTTCAACCTGATGCAGCGCCAGCGCACGCACAATCATGGTAATGGTTTGATTGCCGGTGTTGCCGCCGATGCCGGCGACGATTGGCATCAGCGCCGCCAGCGCAACCAGCTGCGATATGGTGGCTTCAAACAGGCCAATCACGCGCGAAGCGACAAATGCGGTACACAGGTTAACCGCCAGCCAGGCCCAGCGTTTACCCACCGCTTTGCGCACCGGCGCAAACACGTCTTCGCCCTGGCTGATACCCCCCATTTTACGGATGTTGCTTTCGTTCTCTTCGTTCACCAAATCGACCACGTCTTCAATGGTGATACGGCCAATCAGTTTGCCTTGAGCATCGGTGACCGCAGCGGAGATCAGGTTATAACGTTCAAACGCGCTGGCGGCGTCTTCCGCTTTATCGTTGAGCTGAAACGTGGTGGGATGCGAATTCATCACTTCTGCGACCAGCATCTTCGGTTTGTTGAGCAGAATATCAGTGAGCGTTAACTCACCTACCAGTTGATTTTGTTCGTCGGTGATAAAGATCTTATCGGTGCCGTTAGGCATTTTTTTGCCTTTACGCAGATAGCGCTGCACCGTGGCTAAGGTCACGTCAGAGCGCACCGTCAGGATATTGAAATCCATGATCTGCCCGACGCGATCGCGATCCAGCTCGATCACGCTCATCAGTCGCGCGCGCAGGCTAGGTTCGAGGGTGGTGAGCAGTCGTCCGGTTAAATCGCGCGGCAGGTAGCGCGCCAGATATACCTGATCGTCGATATCCAGCGGCTCGATGGCGTGCAGAATATCGCGATCAGACATTTCTTCCGTCAGGCTGGCCCAAACGGTTTCTGAAGCCTCAACCAGGACGTGACCGCGCTGCGCCGTCGGCACTAAACGCCACAGCGCCTGACGCTCTTCTTCCGGCAAGGCTTCGAGGATGTCGGCCAAATCCGCGGCGTGCAATTGCTGCAGCTCACGCTCTAATTCATGACGCCAGTCGGTGATATCACGCAGTTCGGCGGCATTCAGATCGACGGATTTATCCAGCAGAACATCAACCAGATCGTGCTCGTTGAGCAGCAGGTTGAGAATGTGATGACGGGTTTCAGCTAATTTTTGTGAATGCGAAGCAGACATAACGCGTTCCTTGTGTCTGTAAAGTCAGCTCACAGTGTAGCGCGTTGCGGGTAACAGGACGTAAAAAGCAGCATTGTCTCAAAGGACAATGTTTAGCAGCGACAGCCGACCCGCAAATTATTTAGCGCGAATCACTGGTGCTCAGCGTGACCGGTTCAGGGATGGCTTTCTTTTGCTGATGATGCTCGATGGCACCGGGAATGATGAAAAGCAGGCGGCCAAACAAAATTAAGAAGCTGACCAGTAAAACAATGCGGGTCATGGTGCCAGTTTTGGGACGTCTTCGTGCAGAGATAGCGCTGTTCACGCGGGGTGGTTCCTGTAATTGCCCGATGGGGCGGAGGCAATATTTAGTCACACTTAGATCGCTAAAGCAATCGCTGTGTGAAAAATGAGCAAAAAAGGTTCAGCGCACTGATCGACATCAGACAATCTAACGGCCGCACAAAGCGGCCGTGAATTCAGTAACTGGCTTTCTGCGCCAGCAGCGTGGCGAAACGGGTTTTAATGCGGTTACCGTTTTCATCACGACGATGCAGCTCACCGACCTCTTCGTTGTATTTCACAATATGCCAGTTGCGGTAATAGTGGCTGAGTTCACCGGATTTAAACGCAAACGGGAAGTTTTGCGTATTGGGATAATCATCGGTATCCATCGCCGCCACAATCAGGTTGTAGCCATATTTACGCGTGCTGGCCTGCATATCGGCAATCAGCTGCGGAATGGTTGCCGGCTGCAGGAACATCATCACCACGGTCGACAGCACAAACTGATAACTGCCGTTGAAGCGCACGCTATTGAGATCGCACAGCTCGGTGTGAATGTTCTGTAGATTCTCTTCCGCAATGATGCTGTTCAGGCGCTCCAGACTGGCGGGATTGCTGTCCCAGGCCGTCACGTCAAAGCCATGCTGATTGAGAAACAGACTATTGCGGCCCTGGCCGCAGCCCAAATCCAGTGCTTTCCCTACTTCAAGATGAGGCAGGGCCGCCAGCACTTCAGAATGGGTCGGCGTGAGACCGTATTTTTCAGCGTAATAGTTATCGGGGCGTGTAGTCATAACCAGATTGCGGGCCAGTTGCCCGCATTACTCCTCTTCTTCCAGCATTAGTTTCCAGCCGGTGACATCATTCCAGTAAGCTTGCTCGCGCTCCAGATCCAGCTGCACCAACGTATTCTGGCTCAGGAAGCCGGCAGGGAAGGTCAGCGTCCAGTGGCCGTCGTCGGTGCTGAGCTTGAGCGAATCCGGTTTGGTGGTCGCCTGGCGCTGATTATTCAGCAGCGTGCCAAGACGCAACAGGAATACCATCGGCAGAAACTGTTTCTTTTTAAACAAGGTGAAACGCGGCATCTCATCCTGCTTCACCGCTTTGCGGTGATAACGTACCAGCGTGGCCAACAGCATCTGTTGATCCTGATTAAAGCCCGGCATGTTGGAGTTCTGCAGGATGTAAGCCGAATGGCGCTGCATGCCGCTGTGATTGATGGTCAATCCCACTTCATGCAGCAGCGCGGCCCATTTCAGCAGCGCCGACAGTTGTGGATTGGCTTGCTTGGGATTCTGCTCCTGCCACTGCAAATAGAGCTTCTCGGTGGTTTCCAGCACACGGCGCGCCTGATCGCTATCAATCGCATAGTGATTTGCCAGACTTTGCGCGGTGCGGCTGCGAATGTCCTGATGACGGAAACGGCCTTCCATCTCATACAACACGCCTTCACGCAGTGCGCCGTCAGAGAGACGCAGCTCGCGAATCGCTAACGCATCAAACACGCCACACAAAATCGCTAAGCCCGGCACAAACACCGCTTTACGCTCTTCCGACAAGCCCGGCAGGCTCAGCGCATTAAACGACTTATGCTTCAGCACTTCGCTGGTCAGCAACTCCAGCGTCTCTGGCGTAATCAGCTTCTCTTTTTCGCCCATCGCCAGCAGCACTTCGCAGGCCGCTTTAATGGAACCCGACGCGCCCAGCGCATATTGCCAGCCGTGCAGACGATATTGCCACGCCATGGTTTCCAGCTTTTGCGCAGCGGAGAGGCGCGCACGGCGGAAGTTTTCTGGCGTGATTTCGCCTTTGGGGAAGAAGAGATTGGCGAAGCTGACGCAGCCCATGCGGCGGCTCTCTACCAGCTGCGGCTCAAAGTCTTCCCCAATCACCAGTTCGGTGGAGCCGCCGCCGATATCGATCACCAGCTTGCGACCTTTTTCCGGCTGCGTGTGCTCCACGCCCATAAAAATCAGACGCGCTTCTTCGTTGCCGGAGATCACTTCGATCGGATAGGGAATCACCTCGGCCGCGCGCTGCAGAAACTCTTCCGCATTGCTGGCGATACGCAGCGTGTGCGTGCCGACGATCGTCACGTTGGCGGAACTGAAGCCCTGCAAACGTTCGGCGAACAACGCCAGACAGCTCAGCCCGCGCTCAATCGCTTCTTCGCTCAGGCGATTGTGCGCATCCAGCCCATCGGCCAGATGCACGCGCTGTTTCAGGCGTCCCAGCACTTGCAAAGCGCCATCCACCACGCGGGCAATGACCATATGGAAGCTGTTCGAGCCGAGGTCGATTGCCGCGAATTCCTGAGGTTTCGGCGTACTTTTATGTGAGATTGGCATAGGCGTTATTCGGGTTGTTCCAGTTTCTTGATGTAGTCATAAATGGCCAGCTGCGAACGCACCTTTTTACGGTTGCCGCGCGGCACATAACGATTACTCAGCTCTTTATCGACGATGCGGGCTTTCACCGTATCACTAAACAGAATGGCGATGATGTCCAATATGCGCTGCTTCACGCGGGGATCAAGAATCGCCACGGCTACTTCAATGCGGTGGTCTATGTTACGCGTCATCCAGTCCGCGGAAGAGAGGAACACCTTTTTCTCGCCGCCGTTCTCAAAAATATAGACGCGGTCGTGTTCGAGATAGCGGTCAACGATGCTGGTAATGCGAATATTTTCACTGATGCCCGGTAAATCAGGAATCAGCGAACACATGCCGCGCACCAGCAGATTCACTTTCACGCCTGCCGACGAGGCGGCGTAAAGTCGATCAACTAAACCATTATCCACCAGGTTGTTGATCTTCAACGTAATGCCAGCAGGATTGCCTTGCTGCGCGTTGGCGATCTCGGCATCAATGAACTTATACAGCACGTCACGCGAGTTCTGCGGTGACACCAGCAAATGCTCGAAGGTGACCGGACGATACGGATTCTCAATGAAGTTGAACACGCGACGCACTTCATTGGTGATGCGCGCATCGGCGGTCAGCAATGAATAGTCAGTATAAATGCGCGCGGTTTTTTCGTTGAAGTTCCCGGTACCGATATGCGCATAACGCACCACTTCTTCGCCTTCACGGCGCGAAATCAGGAACAGCTTGGCGTGAATTTTCAGACCCGGCGCGGAGAAGATCACATGCACGCCCGCTTCGGTCAGGCGTTTCGCCCAGCGGATGTTGGCCTCTTCATCGAAGCGCGCCTGCAGTTCCACCACCACCGTGACTTTCTTACCGTTATAGGCGGCGTGAATCATCGCATCCATGATGCGCGAGTTTTTCGCTACGCGGTAAATATTGATCTTAATTGCCAGCACGTTCGGGTCGAACGAGGCCTGACGCAGCAGTTCCAGCACATGCTCAAAGGTGTGATACGGATAGTAGAGCAGCACATCGCGATTGCGGATGGCGTCGAAACCGTTGCGGAAGCCGTCAAAGCCGATGTGGCGAATCTGCGGCAGCGGACGGTTTTCCAGATTGCTTTTACCAACGTTCGGGAAGCCGATGAAATCTTTGAAGTTATGGTAGCGGCCGCCGGGCACAATCGAATCGTAGTTCGAAATCGACAGCTTATGGCGCAGCATTTCCACCATCGCATCCGGCATATCGCGCTGATAAACAAAACGGACCGGCTCGGCATTGAGACGCTGCTTCAGGCTCGACGACATCAGCTCCAGCAGGCTCGATTCCATCTCTGTAACCAGATCGTATTCGGCGTCGCGCGTCATCTTCATCGAATAGGCGTTCAGCGTATCGTAATCGAAGAAGCCTTTGAAAATTTCATCGAGGCAATAGCGCAGGATGTTATCCAGCAGAATCATTGGCTTGCGCCGACGTGGCGACTCAGCCGGCAAGTTTATAAAGCGCGGCACTTTATCCGACGGGATCTCCAGCAGCGCATAACGAATATCGTCGCCGCGAATGATCTCCACCGCCAGATAGGTGTAATCGTCTTTCAGGAATTCGATCAGATCGGTGTCATGGTTAATCAGAATCGGCGTAACGTGCTGGCGTAATTGATGTTTGAAGTAGTAGCGCAGCCACTCTTGCTGATTCGGTGACAGTTGACGTTCGTTAATCAGGAAGATCTGATTACGCGCCATTTCCAGCAGCAGATCGTTATAGAGCGCATCAAACTCCTGATCCGATTTCTGCACCCGCAGCTGAATTTTCTTCAACAGATGCCGCAACGAGGTCGGTTTGCCTTGCTCTTCGCTGATCAGAATTCGCCGCTTGAGATCGGCAAAGCGCACTTTATAGAACTCTTCGAGGTTATTGGAGTAAATCCCGAGGAAGCGCATGCGTTCAATCAGCGGATTACTTTTATCCGAGGCTTCCTGTAACACACGTTCATTGAAGCTTAACCAGCTTAATTCTTTTTCTATATACAGCTTATCCTGACCCATTCTGACTCCGAGATGCTGATGCTGGACGGAATGTCCGGCGGAAAAGACGCAAAAATGCGTTACCGCTCAGTGTCCGTCACCATTATGGCGAGAGTATGGCAGGCTTGTCCAACGTCAAAGGTTGTCTTATCAATCAGCTACGGGCAACATAGCGACTTGTTTCCATCGGTAACCTGGCCTGCATGAGCATAAATCGTATTCCCGTCCACTTTAGCGACCGTCGTCGACGCGCCACTGATAATTTAGTGCGCCGCGTCGTCACAGCTTGCGGCGTGGGAATTTTGCTGCTGATGTTACTGCTGTTCTTCTGGTTGATCTGGGTGGTGTTGCCGCTGTTTAGCGCGCCGGGGATGCATGCCACCACCAATATTCAGCTGTGGGACAAAACCCCAATGCTGGCGATGGGCAGCGACGGCCATTTGGGCTGGCGCATTAGCCGCAACGAAGCGCGCTTTATTCCGCTTGATGGTCAACCTGCCGCTCCCGCACTGGCGCTGAATGGCAAACCCGATGCGGCGATCGCAAGCTTTGACAACCGCAGCGTGCTGCTCAATATGCAGGGCGAACTGCTGTTAATGCAACCGGTTATCCGCAACGGCAGCGGCGAATGGGGCTTCCCGCTCGGCGATCGTCCGCTGCGCTTACCGCAAGGCCCGGTCAGTAATATGGCGCTGACGTCGCTCAACGACCATCAATGGTTGATCGCGGCGCAAACCGCAGATGGCATCAGCCTGCTGACGCTGGAAAATCAGCAAAAAGTGAATCAGATTCTGTTACCACAGCAGCAGGCCGATCATCTGCTGCTGTCGCCGGATGGCTCTTTGCTCTACGCCAGCAGCGGGCGTTTGCTGCGCGTGTGGCAAATCACATCTGATGGCGCACAGTTACGTGAAACGCAAACCCTCAATCTGCCGCCGCAAAGCCTGCATATGCTGGCCGGTGGACGCACCTTGCTGATTCAGGATGCGCAGGGCGTACAGCAATGGTTCGCTATCGCCAGTGATAATGGGCCGCGCTTACAACAGATTCACACCTTCAACGGTAGCCAGCAGGTACGCGGAATAACGCCGGAGCCGCAGCGCCGCGTGTTTGCCACTTACGATGCGCAGGGCAAGGTTCAGCTATTTGCCAGCAAGCAGCAGGGCGCGATTTTAACGCGTCAGCTGGCACCGGGCATTCAGGCGCTGGCCTTCGCGCCGCACGGTGATGCCTTGATCATTGAACGCGCCGGGGAATGGCAACAGTTTGCGCTGGATAACCCGTGGCCGGACTTCACCTGGCGCAACCTGTGGCAAAAAATCTGGTACGAAAACTATCCGCAGGCCGATTGGGTATGGCAATCCACCGCGGCGGGCGACACCTATCAAGCCAAGTTCAGCCTGATGCCGCTGGTACTGGGCACGCTGAAAGCCGCCAGTCTGGCGCTGCTGTTTGCCACGCCGCTGGCGCTGGCCGCCGCGATGTACACCGCGTGGTTTATGTCGCCGGGTTTACGTCGCTGGGTTAAACCGGCGATCGAAATGATGGGCGCGCTGCCCAGCGTGGTGATTGGTTTAATCGCTGGCGTGTGGCTGGCGCCGCACATCAGCACCGCGCTGGTTGGCGTGCTGCTGCTGCCGCCGGTGTTGGCCGCGACCTTATTATTGTGCGGCGTGCTGAGTCCGCGTTTGCCGGCCAGCTGGCGACGTCCTGGTTTTGAAGTGATTCTGCTGCTGCCACTACTGTTAGTGGTGACCTTGCTGACGCTGTGGCTGCCGACGCTGTTCTGGCCGGAGATTGGCGAGCGTTTAGCGCATTACGAACAGCGCAACTTATTAGTTGCTGCGCTGGCGATGGGTTTTGCACTGGTGCCGCTGATTTTCACCCTATCGGAAGATGCGCTGTTCAGCGTGCCGGGCGCGCTCGGGCAGGGCTCGCTGGCGCTGGGCGCCACGCCGTGGCAAACCCTGACGCGTGTGGTGCTGCCGGGTGCCTCCGCGGGCATCTTCGCCGCCTTGATGATTGGCTTTGGCCGCGCCGTCGGCGAGACGATGATTGTGCTGATGGCCACCGGCAACACGCCGGTTAGCGAAGGCGGCTTATTTGCTGGCCTGCGTGCACTCTCCGCCAACATTGCCATTGAGATGCCCGAAGCCGCAGCGGGCAGCGCGCATTACCGCATTCTGTTCCTCAGTGCGTTGTTGCTGTTGATCTTCACCTTGGTGATCAACACCATCGCCGAGTTGATTCGTCAGCGCTTGCGCCAACGCTACAGCCAGCATGAGGGCCACGGATGACGGCGATAAAACAAAACGATCGCTGGCGCTGGCTCACCGCCGGCGCCGTCGCGGTTTGCCTGCTGGCGTTTACCTTGCTGATTGGTTTGCTCGGCTGGCAGGGCGTGCGTGCCTTCTGGCCGCAGCCGGTCGATCAATATCAGTTCCAGCCGCCGCAAGGCAGCCCGGTGATGGTGCTGGGTGAAACCTTGCAAAAGCAGCAGCAGGGCGAACAGTGGCGCTATGTGGTGAAAACCGGCAACCGTGACTTTGCCGCGCCGGATTTCCGCGTGCTCTACAGTCAGGGCGAGGCGAAAACCCGTCGTCCTGCTGATGTGTTGGTGCTGCAGCGCCGCAACGGCGGCAACGCCTATGGTTGGCTGGTGGAGCTGCGCCAGGATAACGAAGTCATGACCGCTCAAAGCCGCGATGCCTTGCTGCATCAGCGTTTGCAGCAGGTACATGAGCAGTTGCGCCAGGCGAGTAACATCCGCCGCATTGAGATGGCGCGCCTTAATGCACAGCTGGAAAGCTTGCAGCAGCAGGCCGATGAGCAGCAGCGTAACGGCCGCTTCAGCCTGGAAGTGCAGTCTGAGTTTGATGCCAATCGCACGGCGTTACAGCGCCGCTTTAACGCGCTGGCGCAGCAGTTAACTCATCTGCAGCACGAAAGTCAGCGCGATACGCTGGTGCTGCGCGATGTGAACGGCGTGGATCACACCATCCCATTGGCGCAGGTGGTGGATGCGTGGTATCCGAATGCCATGACCTTAACCAACAAAACGCTGCACTTCTTCGGTCAGATTTGGCAATTCGTCAGCGATTCACCGACTTCCGGTGGCGGCGAGAGCGGGGCGTTTCCGGCAATTTTTGGCACCGTGCTGATGGTGCTGTTGATGTCGATCATCGTCATGCCGCTCGGCGTCATCGCGGCGGTATGGCTGCACGAATACGCCGGACGCAATGCGTTGACGCGGCTGGTGCGCATCGCGGTGGTGAATCTTGCGGGCGTGCCGTCAATTGTCTACGGCGTGTTTGGCCTCGGTTTCTTTGTCTGGCTGATTGGCGGCACCCTCGACCAGCTGTTTTTCTCCAGCGCCTTACCCAATCCGACTTTTGGTACGCCGGGATTGCTGTGGGCCGCGCTGACGCTGGCGCTGCTGACGCTGCCGGTGGTGATCGTTGCCACCGAAGAGGGATTGTCGCGCATTCCGGATAATCTGCGTCAGGGATCGCTTGCGCTGGGCGCAACGCAGGCGGAAACGCTGTGGCGCGTGGTGCTGCCGCTGGCGGTACCGGCCATGCTCACCGGCTTGATTCTGGCGGTGGCGCGTGCGGCTGGAGAAACCGCGCCGCTGATGCTGGTGGGCGTGGTGAAGATGGTGCCTGAGCTGCCGGTTGATGCGGTATTCCCTTATCTGCACCTCGATCGCAAATTCATGCACCTCGGTTTTCAGATCTACGATTTGGCGTTCCAGAGCCCCAACATCGATGCTGATCGACCGCTGGTTTACGCCACCGCTTTGCTGCTGGTGGTGATCATCCTGTCGCTCAATCTGCTGGCGATGGCGTTGCGCCATCGGCTGCGTGAGCGTTACCGGATTATGACGCACTAAAAAGGTTTCTGATGACGCCCGATTACGACATTGCCCTTAGCGTTAATCAGCTGTCGCTGTGGTATGGCGAACGCCAGGCGCTGAATAACATTGATCTGCAGATTCCGAAGAACCGCATCACGGCGTTGATTGGTCCTTCCGGCTGTGGCAAATCGACGCTGCTGCGCTGTTTCAATCGCATGAATGATGTGATCGATCGCTGTCGCATTGAAGGTGAGATTCTGCTCGGTGATTACGTGGTGATGCAGGCGAATCAGGATCTTCCCGCGCTGCGTCGCCGCATTGGCATGGTGTTCCAGCGGCCGAATCCGTTTCCTAAATCGATCTACGAAAACGTGGTTTACGGCCTGCGCTTGCAGGGCGTGCGCGATCGTCGCGTGCTGAATGAAGCCTGTGAGCGTGCGCTGCGCGCGGCGGCGTTGTGGGGCGAAGTGAAAGATCAGCTGGGGCAGAACGCGTTAACGCTCTCTAACGGCCAGCAGCAGCGTTTGGTGATTGCGCGCGCCATTGCCATCGAGCCGGAAGTGTTACTGCTGGATGAGCCCACTTCGGCACTTGATCCGATCTCAACGCTGGTGATCGAGGAGTTGATGACCACGCTGAAGCAGCATTTCACGCTGGTGCTGGTGACGCACAATATGCAGCAGGCGGCACGCGTGTCGGATTACACCGCGTTTATGCACAACGGTCAGTTGGTAGAGTTTGACGAAACCGACAGAATCTTCACCTCACCGAAAGCGCGGCGAACCGAAGATTATATTACGGGAAGATTTGGTTAAAAAAGTCTGCGATTTGTAGCGGCGCAATTTATTGCGCAATGCCCGGATGGGCACGATGTTGCCATCGAAATGCGCGATAAATCGCGCCGCTTCGGAATATGCATAACATTCAATCGTGAGCATAGCCTTGCGTCGGTAATAACTGACCATCCAGCCATGCTCTACCTTCACGCATCTGCAAACGCCCATCAACAAACCAGCTGATCACCAGCGGATAGATCGCGTGTTCCTGATGCTGCACGCGCGCGCTGATCTCGTCTTCGCTATCGCCAGCAAACACCGGCACACGCGCTTGCAAAATAATGGGTCCGCCATCCAGCTCGTCAGTGACAAAATGCACTGAGGTGCCATGCTCCTCGTCGCCGTTTTCCAGCGCCTGACGATGCGTGTGTAAGCCCGGATATTTTGGCAACAGCGACGGATGAATATTCACCAGACGATCGTGATAGTGCGCGACAAAAGCGCTGCTGAGGATGCGCATATAACCGGCCAGCACCACCAGATCCGGCGCGTAAGCATCAATCTCCTGCATCAGCTGGCGATCAAAGGCTTCGCGGTCGGCAAAATCACTGGCGGCTAACGCAAGTGACGGGACATTGGCTTCCCGCGCGCGCGTTAAACCAAACGCGCTGGCTTTATTACTGAAAACGGCAGCGACGCTGCCGTTGATACGCCCGCTTGCGCAGGCGTCGAGGATGGACTGAAGATTGCTTCCGTTGCCGGAGATCAGTACAACCAGTTTTTTCATGGATTGATAACCACACGCTCTTCGGAATCAGATGCTTTAATCACACCGATTTTCCACGCTTTTTCGCCCGCGTCGGTCATCAGCTGTACCGCTTTATCGGCTTCCGCCGGGCTCAGCGCAATCACCATGCCCACGCCGCAGTTAAAGGTGCGGTACATTTCGTGACGGCTGACGTTGCCCGCCTGCTGCAACCAGCTGAACACAGACGGCCACTGCCAGCTGCTCTCTTCCAGCACCGCCTGGGTGTTATCTGGCAACACGCGCGGGATGTTTTCCCAGAAGCCGCCGCCGGTCAGATGCGAAATCGCATGCACATCAACCTGTTCGATCAGGCTAAGGATGTTTTTCACATAGATGCGGGTTGGCGCCAGCAGGTGATCGGCCAGTGATTTGCCATCCAGCTGTTTGGTGGCCGGATCGGTCTGGCTGACTTCAAGAATCTTGCGCACCAGTGAATAACCGTTCGAGTGTGGACCGCTGGAACCCAACGCGATCAGCACGTCGCCGTCCTGCACTTTCGAACCGTCAATGATCTCTGATTTTTCCACCACGCCGACGCAGAAACCCGCCACGTCGTAATCTTCGCCGTGGTACATGCCCGGCATTTCAGCGGTTTCACCGCCGACCAGCGCACAACCCGACTGCAAGCAACCTTCGGCGATGCCGGTGATCACCGATGACGCGGTATCCACATCCAGCTTGCCGGTCGCGTAATAATCGAGGAAGAACAGCGGCTCAGCACCCTGAACAATCAGATCGTTAACACACATCGCGACCAGATCAATGCCGATGCTGTCGTGGCGTTTGAGATCCATCGCCAGACGCAGCTTGGTGCCGACGCCATCGGTTCCGGAGACCAGCACCGGCTCGCGGTACTTCTGCGGCAGCGCACAGAGCGCGCCGAATCCGCCCAATCCACCCATGACTTCCGGGCGGCGGGTTTTTTTCACTACGCCTTTAATACGGTCAACCAGATCGTTACCAGCATCGATATCAACACCGGCGTCTTTGTAGCTGAGAGAGGTTTTGTCGGTCACTGCGGAATCCCCACGCGAGTTGCGGTTGGTGGCAAAAATTAAGCGCGGCAATTCTAACAGCGCAGGCAAACGTTTGCGAGTCCCATCTCATGCTGCCTTTGCATCGCCTCAGATTTTCGCCAATCCTTAGATGACGCAGGCTATTGACCGATGACAAGTGGCGCAGCAGCGAAAAGGCGGTATAATCCGGCGATTTTTTTTTAGCTCAACTCAATTCCGGGAGAACAATCATGAAGATCGTGGAAGTCAAACACCCGCTGGTCAAACATAAACTGGGCCTGATGCGTGAGCATGATATCAGCACCAAGCGTTTCCGCGAGCTAGCCTCGGAAGTGGGCAGCTTGCTGACCTATGAAGCCACCGCCGATCTGGAAACCGAGCGTGTCACCATCGAAGGCTGGAATGGTCCGGTTGAAATCGATCAGATCAAAGGTAAAAAAATCACCGTGGTTCCGATTCTGCGTGCGGGTCTTGGCATGATGGAAGGCGTGCTTGAGCACGTTCCCAGCGCGCGCATCAGCGTGGTGGGCGTGTATCGTGATGAAGAGACGCTGGAGCCGGTTCCTTATTTCCAGAAGCTGGTTTCGAACATCGAAGAGCGCCTGGCGCTGGTGGTCGACCCGATGCTGGCAACCGGCGGTTCGATGATCGCCACCATCGATCTGCTGAAAAAAGCCGGTTGTACCAGCATTAAAGTGCTGGTGCTGGTGGCCGCACCTGAAGGTATTGCCGCGCTGGAGAAAGCGCATCCGGATGTGGAGCTTTACACCGCATCTATCGATCAGGGATTGAACGAGAAGGGCTACATCATTCCTGGACTCGGCGATGCCGGGGACAAGATTTTCGGAACCAAATAAAAGAAACCAGCCGGCCAGAGAGTCGGCTTTTTTTTGGCAAAAACACAACATTGTCATCCTCGAGTTATTCGAGCCAACGCAGCCATGGCTCGAAGAACGAAGAGGATAGGGGATAATAATGACTCGTCGTGCTATTGGTGTGGGCGAACGTCCGCCACTGTTGCAAACCATTCCACTCAGCTTACAGCATCTGTTCGCCATGTTCGGCGCAACCGTGCTGGTGCCGATTCTGTTCCACATCAACCCGGCCACGGTGTTGCTGTTTAACGGCGTCGGAACGCTGCTCTATCTGTTTATCTGTAAAGGCAAAATCCCCGCTTATCTCGGATCGAGCTTTGCCTTTATTTCGCCGGTGCTGCTGCTATTGCCGTTGGGTTATGAAGTGGCGCTGGGCGGCTTTATTCTCTGCGGTTTGCTGTTCTGTATGGTGGCGCTGATCGTCAAGAAAGCCGGTACCGGCTGGCTGGACGTGATGTTCCCACCGGCAGCGATGGGCGCGATTGTCGCGGTTATCGGTCTGGAACTGGCGGGCGTGGCGGCGAATATGGCCGGCCTGCTGCCTGCTGACGGCACATCGCCAGACAGCAAAACCGTGATCATCTCGATGGTGACGCTGGCGGTGACCGTGTTTGGTTCGGTGCTGTTCCGTGGTTTCCTCGCCATCATCCCGATTTTAGTCGGCGTGTTGGTCGGCTATGCGCTCTCTTACGCGATGGGCATTGTGGACTGGACCGCGGTGGAAAATGCGCCGTGGTTTGCGCTGCCAACCTTCTACACGCCGCGTTTTGAATGGGTGGCGATGCTGACCATTCTGCCAGCCGCACTGGTGGTGATTGCCGAGCACGTGGGTCACTTGGTGGTCACCGCGAATATCGTGAAGAAAGATCTGATCCGCGATCCGGGTCTGCACCGCTCAATGTTCGCTAACGGTTTATCCACCATGATCTCCGGTTTCTTCGGCTCCACGCCGAACACCACTTACGGTGAGAATATCGGTGTAATGGCGATTACCCGCGTGTACAGCACCTGGGTAATTGGCGGCGCGGCGATCTTTGCCATTCTGCTTTCGTGCGTCGGCAAGCTGGCGGCGGCGATTCAGGCGGTTCCTGTGCCGGTGATGGGCGGCGTATCGCTGCTGCTGTACGGCGTAATTGGCGCGTCCGGTATTCGTGTGCTGATCGAGTCGAAAGTGGATTACAACAAAGCGCAGAACCTGATCCTGACCTCGGTGATCCTGATCATCGGCGTGAGCGGTGCCAAAGTGCATATCGGCGCGGCCGAGCTGAAAGGCATGGCGTTGGCGACTATTGTAGGCGTCAGCCTGGCGCTGATCTTCCGTTTAATCAGCGTATTGCGCCCGGAAGAGGTGGTGCTGGACGCTGAAGAGAAGCGCGAAAGTTAAGGCTGCAAGCCGGGCAGGGAAGCCCGGTTCATCTCCGGCAAAGATCGTGATAAACTTGCGCGGTTTTCTGCCCGCTCATCCGTTGAGGTACTTCTGAACACGCCGGCACAGCTCTCATTGCCACTCTATTTACCCGATGATGAAACCTTCGCCAGTTTCTGGCCGGGGGAAAACACGTCTCTGCTGGCGGCGCTGCAAGGCGCACTCTCTCAGCAACACGGTAGCTATCTCTATTTCTGGTCGCGCGAAGGCGGTGGCCGCAGTCATCTGCTGCATGCCGCCTGTGCGGAACTCTCGGCGCGCGGCGAAGCGGTGGGCTATGTGCCGCTGGATAAGCGCACCTGGTTTGTGCCGGAAGTCCTGGAAGGCATGGAGAATCTGGCGCTGGTGTGCATCGATAATATCGAGTGCATCGCGGGCGATCCGGAGTGGGAAATGGCGATCTTTGATCTCTACAATCGTATTCTGGAAATCGGTAAAACGCGTTTGCTGATTACCGGCGATCGACCGCCGCGCCAGCTCAATCTCGGCTTACCGGATCTGGCTTCACGTCTCGACTGGGGACAGATTTACCGTTTGCAGCCGCTATCGGATGACGACAAATTACAGGCGATGCAGCTGCGTGCCGGATTGCGTGGTTTTGAGTTGCCGGAAGATGTCGGGCGCTTCCTGTTGAAACGCCTCGACCGTGAGATGCGCACGCTGTTTGATACGCTGGATCGTCTCGACCGCGCCTCCATCAGCGCCCAGCGCAAACTCACCATTCCTTTTGTTAAAGAAGCGCTGGAGCTTTAGATAATCTCCAGCACCGCTTCGGGTGGACGACCAATACGCGCCTGTTCGCCCTTGATCACAATCGGGCGTTCAATCAGTTTCGGATGATCCACCATCGCCTGCAGCAGGTGAGCCTCGCTTAACGCGCTATCCGCTAAAGCCAACTCTTGATACAAATCCTCTTTACGCCGCATCAGTTCGCGCGCGCTGTGCATGCCGAGCTGTTTCAACAGACGTTTTAGCGTGGGGACATCGGGCGGCGTCTCAAGATAAAGCACCACATCGGGCTCGATACCTCGCTCCTGCAACAGCGCCAGCGTTTCGCGGCTCTTGCTGCAGCGCGGGTTGTGATAAATGCTGACCATCTTCTTATCCTTTTTGATAAACCTTAAAACGCTTTTGCAGTTCACGGAACTGGTCGATACGTGCGTCATAGCGCGCTTGTTTCAGGCTGCCGAGCGGCACCTGCGCGCTGGCGCTGCTCAAGGTGGAGATCGCCTGATCGAGCTGGCCGTTGAGCGCCAACCCTTCCGCGCGCGCCGAAAGTTCTTCATCGCGCAAACCCTGCGCCGCAGAGGCCTGCGCCAGCAGATCAAAGGCGTTAACATCGTCTGGATGGGCAAAGGTGTAGCGATTGAGGATGCGGCTGGCGTTGGCGGGCTGCTTTGCTTCGACATAGGCATTAGCCAGATTCAACTGCAATACCGGATTGCTGCTGCTGCCTTTGGCGCTGCTCAGCATGGCGATCGCCTGCTGCGGCTGATTCAGGCCGATGTCGATATCGGTCATGATATCGAGGAACCAGACGTTATCCGGCTGTTTCGCCAGCAGCGGGGCGATCACCCGTTTGGCGCTATCAAAGCTTTTGGCCTGCAGGAACTGTATCGCTTTGCCGTACTGCGCCGCCTGCTGCTCGCGCACGTTGCCTTTGGCGTATTCGTTCAGCAGGTCATCAGTTAGCTGATTGCGGCCAGTGGCGTACATGCCGAGCGAGCGCACTTTCGCCATGTAGAAATCCTGCGATGACTGCACCACCACCGGACGCATCTGGTTGGCGCGGTTACGCGCATCGGCAAGTCGGCTGTCGGGTAACGGGTGCGTCAGCAAAATTTCCGGCGGCTTGGAGGAGAAGCGGCTCTGATCCGCCAGCTTCTGCAAGAAAGTCGGCATCGCTTGCGGATCGAATCCGGCGCGTTGCAGCACCTGAATACCGATGCGGTCGGCTTCCTGCTCGTTGCCCTGGGTAAAGCTGATAATGCCTTGCTGCGCACCGGCCAGCGTACCGGTCAATGCCGCCATGCCGGCTTGCGGGCTGGCCATTGCCAGCAGAATCGAGCCCAATGCGCCGACCCAGGTCAGCGGCGCATTGCGTCGCTGCTCTTCCATGGCGCGCGCCAGATGGCGCTGCGTGACGTGCGAGATTTCGTGCGCCATCACCGACGCCAGCTGGCTTTCGTTATCGGTATAGCGGAACAGCGATGAATGCAGCACCACGTTGCCGCCAAAGAAGGCGAAGGCGTTGAGTTCGTCGTTCTGGATCAAAAAGAAGTGGAACGGCGTGCGCACCGAGTTGGCATGCGCCACCAGTCGCTGACCAAGCTCGTTAATGTATTGATTCAACAGCGGGTCGTTGATCAGAGGCGCACTGGCGCGCAGCTGGCGCACGTAGAAGTCGCCCATCTGCAGTTCCTGATTAATCGAAAGCGTTGAACCTGCTGTGGTGCCCATGTCGGGCAGCGTATCACTAACGTCAGCGCGCGCACTCAGCGCAGGCGTCAGCAGCAGCGTAGGAATAAGGGCCGCCAGCACTGATTTTTTCAACCGATTAAACATGCCTTGATCCTGTAAATGTCACCCAAAATTGGAAAGGTAAGTGGTTCAAATGTTCTGCACTATTTTTCCCTTTGCGGAACGCGCTCTATCTTAACCAGACTGCGGCGACAAGCAAACGATGAAGATTCATGAGCTTTAAATGAAAAAAGGGTTACAGCATGACGAAATTGCAGCAAAAAATTGAATAGCACGCCGCGATTTAAACAGGCTTCTTTATCCGCAGAAGTTAAAGTTACGTAAAGTTGCTCAAAATTATTGAATTTGGCATGAACTTTTCCAGGTTTACTCTGAAAAGCGGCGGCAAATCAGCGGTGTTGGCCCGCTTTATCCATCAGTGTTTTTAATCGTGAAGACGACGCACAGAGCATTCTACACAGTTATCATCGGACGGATTTTAAACGCACGTAAACTTATTCCCTCTGTATTAGGATCACAATTTCACGGCCACGCATTTCTCAACTCCTGCCAAAGCGACAATCGAAACCCTTTTTCAATTAACCTTGCTAATTATTTTTCACGCAATGAAAACGCCGGACAGCCCGTCACTACAGGACTTTTGCCTTGCTCACGCTGTGGTATAGATAAGGCACTTTATTCAAACGGACTGTGAATTGACGCGCAGTGTAAGCCGGAGAGTTTTTATGCGTTCTGTAGTTTCATACGCCCTTATCGCAATTGTCGGTGGCTTTGTTGGCGCCACCGTGAGTAAAGGTGATGACCTGTATCAGCGTGTTGTCAGCCATTTTTCCTCTGCACCCACCGATCCCGACGGCTTCTGGAGCACGCCCGCCGTCGACGGCTACGGCAAAATCCATTACGAACCGGATGCGGCTTTCAAACCGGTGGTCGGTTTAAGCAACAAAGTGGTGTTTCAAATTACCCGCAGTGAAGGGGAGATGACGCGCCCAAATCTTGGACTGGAGCGCGTAGCGCGCGTGGTCAATCTCTATATCGCTTCGGGCGTGCCCGCTGACGACCTGCACTTTGTGGTATCGGTCACCGGTGATGCCACGCCAGCGATGCTGGATAACGCGCATTTCCAGCAGTTCTACCAGGCGGACAACCCCAATCTGGCGCTGATCGGCGCACTGAATAAGTTGGGCGTGAAGGTTTCCGTATGCGATCAGTCGGTGGCGTTCCATCACTTCCCGAGAGCGTGGATTGACCCATCGGTGATTCATGCACTCTCCAGCCCGACCACCGTGTCGACGCTGGAAAATCAAGGTTATGCACTCTTACAGATGTAAATTTCAGGCACAGGAGAAGTGAAATGCGTCCAGCATCCTATATCGTTATTGCGGCTCTGGCAGGGTTTGTCGGCGGCAATGTATTACAGCTCCCCGATTTGGTCGACAAGGTCAGCGACAAATTTGCTGACAAGAAAAGTGAACCGGCTGATTTCTGGAGCACGCCGGCGATCGAAGGTTACGGCAAAATCCACTTTGTGAATGTGCCGGACTACAATCCGGCCACCACGCCAGGGTTGAGCAATAAAATCGTCTTCCAGATCAACCGTAATGAAGGCGATGTGCGTCAGCCGAACCTTGGGCTGGAGCGCGTGGCACGCGTCACCAACCTCTATTACGCGGCGGGCGTACCGCTCGATCAGCTGAAATTTGTGGTCTCGATTAACAGCGATGCGGTTCCTGCGGCGTTGAATAATGAGCAATTCCGCAAAACCTACGGCACCGATAACCCCAATCTCAAGCTGATTGATGAGTTGAAAAAAGCTGGCGTGAAGGTGACCATTTGCGATCAGTCGGTGGCTTTCCATCAGCTGGAGCGCAACTGGATCGATACGCGCGTCACCCACACGCTGTCGAGCGGCACCACCGTGGCGTCGCTGCAGAACGAAGGTTACGCCTTCCTGATGCTCTGATTTCTGCCTGACAGCAGTTCGCGCTGCTGTCATCCCGCTGTCATTTATCCGCGATGTTGCTGTCACAGTTCGCCGCTACTTTAAGCGCCAATGAGATCGATCTCATTGGCACTTTACGAGGCGAACATGTCCGATTTAATCAGCGTGGCCAAACTGGCTGGCGTTTCTCGCGCTACCGCCGCCCGCGCATTCTCTGATCCGCATCTGCTGCGAGCTGACACGCTGGAAAAGGTGTTGAGCGCCTCTGAGCAGCTCGGCTTTCGCCCCAATCACATTGCTCGCCAACTGCGTACCCAAAGTTCAACCACCTTCGGCGTGCTGCTGCCGTCGCTGCTGAATCCGATTTTCGCCCGTCAACTGCAAGCGATGGAGCGTCAGGCGCGTGCCGCCGGTTACGGTCTGCTGGTGGCAACCAGCGATTATCAGCCCGAGCGGGAAGCGGCGATGGTGGAGCACATGCTGAACCAGCGCGTTGCCGGTTTGGTTCTTACCGTCGCCGACGCCGACAACAGCGCCATCCTGCATACGCTGCATCAAGCCAGCATGCCGTTTGTTCTGACGCATAACGTGCCGCAGGCCACGCACTGGCCCGCAATTTGCGTCGATAACCGCCAGGCGATGCAGCAAGCCACCGAACACCTGCTGCAGCTCGGCCATCGCCACATCGGTATGGTGGCCGGTCCCATGCTGCAATCGGATCGCGCCCGTCTGCGCTATCAGGGCTATTGCGATGCCATGCAGCAGGCCGGATTGCGCGCGCTGCCGGTACTCGAAATGCCCAGCCATACCCAATCTGATTTCGCGCTGCTGCAGCCGCAACTGAGTGGCGACACGCCGCTCAGCGCGGTGATCTGCACCAACGATCTGCTCGCCATCAGCCTGATTGGTGCTGCGGCGCGCGCCGGAGTGCGCATTCCGCAGCAGCTGTCGGTGATGGGTTTTGATGGCATCGATATCGGCGAGCACATCGCGCCGTCGCTGGCGAGCGTAAGTCAGCCAGCTGACATGCTCGGCGCCGGGGCGATCGACATGCTGTTACAACAAGCCAGCCACGGCACGCGCGTGCTGCCACATCGATTAAGGCTCGGGGCCAGTATCGCCGCGCCAGCAACCTCTTTTTCTTCCATTGCCACTATCAGGGAACCATCATGAAAAAAGTCACAATGATTGCCGGGGCGCTCGCACTGACCGCCGGTTCGCTGTTCAGTTCGCTGGCGCAGGCCGCCGATACGGCGATTTGCTACAACTGTCCTCCCGAATGGGCGGACTGGGGAACCCAGCTTAACGCCATTGCTAAAGACACTGGCATTCAGGTGCCGCAGGACAATAAAAACTCCGGCCAGGCGCTGGCGCAGCTGGTGGCGGAGCAGGGTAATCCGGTGGCAGATGTGGTGTATTACGGCGTCAGTTTTGGCATCCAGGCGGATAGCGCCGGTGTCATCAGCGCCTATAAACCCGCGCATTGGGACGAGATCCCAGCGGGAATGAAAGATCCCGACGGCAAATGGGTGGCGCTGCACTCCGGCACCATGGGCTTTATGGTTAACCTTGATGCGCTGGGCGGCGCGCCGGTGCCGCAATCCTGGGACGATCTGCTGAAGCCTGAATACAAAGGCATGATTGGCTACCTCGATCCGGCTAGCGCCTTTGTCGGTTACGTGGCGGCCGTGGCGGTCAACCAGGCGAAGGGCGGCAACATGCAGGACTTTACACCCGCGCTGACATGGTTCAAAAAACTCCAGGCTAACCAGCCGATCGTACCGAAGCAGACCGCCTACGCGCGCCTGATCTCCGGTGAGATTCCGATCCTGCTCGACTACGACTTCAACGCCTACCGTGCGAAATATAAAGATCACGCCAATGTCGCCTTTGTGATCCCGAAAGAGGGCACGGTTACGGTGCCGTACGTCATCAGCCTGGTGAAGAACGCGCCGCACGCAGACAACGGCAAGAAAGTGATCGACTACGTGTTGTCGGATAAAGGTCAGGCGATTTGGGCCAATGCCTTCCTGCGTCCGGTACGCACCTCGGCGATGTCCGCTGACGCGAAGAAATTCTTCCTGCCAGACAGCGATTATGCGCGTGCGCAAACCGTGAACTATCAGCAGATGGCCGATGCGCAGAAGGCCTTCTCGGCGACATACCTGAGCGAGATGCGTTAATGTCGATGGCTGACACGCTGGCGGCCTCGCGCCGCCAGATACCTACGCAACCGGGCAGCCGCTGGTTGTGGCTGACGCTGCCCGCGCTGCTGTTCTTCTGCGCTTTCTGGCTGCTGCCGTTTGCCCGCCTGCTGCAAATCGGCATGCAGGACGATCGCAGCACCCAGCACAGCGGTTACTGGACGGTGATCACGCAGCCGCACTATCTGCTGAGCCTGCTGAACACTGTGCTGCTGTCGCTGGCGGTCACGCTGGTGACGTTACTCATCGCCGCTATCGTCGGCTGCTTTCTGGCACGCCAGCGCTTTGCCGGGCGCGGCACCTTGCTGGCGTTGCTGACCTTTCCGCTGGCGTTTCCCGGCGTGGTGGTGGGTTTTCTGGTGGTGATGCTGGCTGGACGTCAGGGATTGCTGGCGCAAATCAGCATGAGTTTGGTGCATGAACGCTGGACGCTGGCCTATTCGCTGGCGGGTCTGTTTATCGGTTACCTCTATTTCTCGCTGCCGCGCGCCATCGTCACGCTGGTAGCAGCCAGTGAAAAACTCGATCGCTCGCTGGAAGAAGCAGCACGTTCGCTCGGCGCCAGCCAGTGGCGCATCACCTGGGATGTGATTGTGCCCGGCCTGCAACCGGCGCTGCTCTCCACCGGCGCACTGTGCTTCGCTACCAGCATGGGCGCTTTTGGCACCGCCTTTACGCTCGGCACCGATTTGGCGGTGCTACCACTGACCATTTACGGCGAGTTCACCAATTACGCCAACTTCGCCACCGCCGCCGCGCTGTCAGTGTTGATGGGTGGATTCGCTTGGCTGGCACTGATGCTGGCGCGCCGTCTGGCGCAGGCTAAGGAGGCGCAATCATGAAACGTCGTGGACTGTTTAGCCTGCAACTGCTGATCACCGCCATCACCGCGCTGTTTATGATCGTGCCGGTGGTGCTGTCAATGCTGGCGGGCGTCACCAATAACTATTTCATCGGCCTGCGCAGCGGCTTCACGCTGAAGTGGGTGGAGCAAGTGTGGCAGATGTACGCCGATACTTTCTGGCTGTCGCTGCTGATCGCGCTGTTCTGCCTGCTGGTTACCTTGATGATTGGCGTTCCCGCCGCGTGGGGATTGCTGAAAGCGCCGGGTCGCTGGGCGGCGCGTATTGAAGAGTGCTTGATGCTGCCGGTGGCGCTGCCCGGTCTGGCGACCGCGCTCGGCATCATTCTGCTCTACGGCCAGTTTTCCGGCCTGCGTGATAGCTGGCTGTTCATCTTGATTGGTCACGTGCTGTTTACCTTGCCGTTTATGATGCGGCCGGTGCTGGCGGTGATGCAGGCGGTGGATATGCCGCGCCTGGAAGAAGCATCGGCCAGCCTCGGCGCCAGCTGGTGGCAGCGCTTCTTTACCGTGGTGGTGCCGAACTGCCGCAACGGCATTCTTGCTGGCGCGTTTATGGTGATCACGCTGTCGGTGGGTGAATTTAACATTACATGGATGCTGCACACGCCGCTGACCAAAACCTTGCCGGTTGGCCTTGCCGACAGCTATGCCTCAATGCGGCTGGAAGTGGGTTCCGCCTACACGCTGATTTTCATTCTGATGATTCTGCCGCTGCTGCTGATGCTCAATGCCGTGAATCACTGGCTTAACCGCGCGGTTTCGCGCCAACACAAGGAGGCAGCATGAACCCTGCGGCCGTTACCGTGACGCTGCGCGGCTGCGCACGTCATTTTAATCATCATCAGGCGCTGCAACCGCTCGATCTCACAGTGCATGCCGGCGAAACGCTGGTGCTGCTGGGGCCGTCCGGCTGCGGCAAAACCACCACGCTGCGCATTATCAGCGGGCTGGAGAGCTGCGATGTCGGCGGCGAAGTGTGGTTTGACGATCGCAACGTTACCGCTTTACCGATTGAAAAACGCAACGTCGGCATGGTGTTCCAGAACTACGCGCTGTTCCCGAATCTCAATGTGGCCGGGAACGTAGCGTACGGCCTGAAAGTGCAGGGCGTGGCGCGTGCCGAACGGGAAGCGCGCGTACAGGAGATGCTGGCGCTGGTGGATCTCACCGCGCTGGCGCAGCGTAGCATCGACAAACTCTCCGGCGGCCAGAAGCAGCGTGTGGCGCTGGCGCGCGCGTTAGCCGCGCAGCCCAAAGTGCTGCTGTTTGATGAGCCGCTGGCGGCGCTGGATGCGCGCCTGCGCGATCGTCTGCGTCTGGAGATCGGCGCGCTACTGAAGAAGCTGGCGATCACCGCCGTTTACGTGACGCACGATCAGCAGGAAGCGATGGCGCTCGGCGACCGTATTGCGGTGATGGAGCAGGGACGTTTGGTGCAGATCGATACGCCGCAGAAAATTTATCAGCATCCGGCGTCAAAATTTGTCGCCGATTTTGTGGGTGCGATTAACTGCGTAGATGTGGATACGCGCGGCCATCCGCAGCGCTTTTGCCGCCCGGAAGATGTGCTGCTGGCCAGCGATGAGCGTTATCCGCGCCAGGGTTTTATTGTTGCCAGCACCTTTCTGGGCGCGTCGCAGCGGTTGATGATCGACATCGGGCTGGCGACGCCCATTCAGGTGGATCGCCACGCGCGTGAAGCCTGGCATGCCGGACAAGCGGTGAGCTGGACGCTGGCGCAGGACGCCGCGCTGCAGTTTTCTTAATTGGCCCGGTTGCCATAAATGGCGACCGCCGCGCTTAAACATCCAAAGGAAAAAATTCGTGTCTGAAGCAATGACGCTCATCGCGCAAATCAGCGATTTACACATCAAGGCCAACGGCCGTTTATCCTACAAAAAAGTCGACACTCAAGCCGCGCTACTGCGGGTGATTGAGACGCTAAACCGCCTTGCGCCGCGCCCCGACATAGTGGTGATGACCGGCGATCTGGTCGATTTCGGCACCGCGGCAGAGTATCAAACGTTAAAGCAGGCGCTGCGTCAGCTGCAGCTGCCGTTTCTGCTGATGCCGGGCAACCACGACGATCGCCAGGCGCTGCGTGCGGCGTTTCCGGATCATCACTATCTGCAGCACGGAGCAACCTTGAACTGGCAGATACAGGTGAAAGGCGTGCAGCTGCTGGCGCTCGATTCCAGCGTGCCACAGCAGCCATGGGGCTATGTGGATGAAGCGCAGCTGCGCTGGCTTGATGAGCAGTTGCAGCGCCAGCCGCAGTTGCCGACGCTGGTGATGCTGCATCATCCGCCGTTTCTTTGCGGCATCGAACATATGGATAACCAGCCGCTGCGCAATCCGGCGGCGCTGGCGGCGATTATTCAGCGCCATCCACAGGTGGAACGCGTGCTGAGCGGTCATCTGCACCGCTCGGTGCAGGCGCGTTTTGCCGGTACGCTGGCGTGCGTGGCGCCGGGTGTATCGCATCAGGTGGCGTTTGATCTCGCGGAAAATGCACCGGCGAATTTTATGCTGGAGCCGCCCGGTTTTCTGCTGCATCGCTGGCATGCGCAGCAGGGCATGAGCACGCATTTGTGTGCTATCGGCGATTATCCCGGTCCGTGGCCGTTTTACGATGCCAACGGTTTGATCGATTAGCGCCAGCGTAGAGAAAGAATTGTGTGTGGCTGACAGGATGCTTCGTGCTCAATTTGCGTTGTGGGTGTACAATCGCCCGTTAGCTCACCAGGGCAAGTGCATCCAACTATAACAAGACTGTCAGGCACACATATCGATGAATCTATTCACTAAGGTCGGTGCGCTATGCTAACGCGCCTGCGGCCAAAAACTGACCTGCGCACGCTGATCGCGCTGTTGGCGATCACCAGCATCGTCATCACACTTGCCAACACGCTGTACGCCACCTGGCGCGTACAACGTATGGTCCTGATCGAAAGCACCCTCGAAGCCAATCGCGCTTACGCCACTAAACTGGCGGCGACGACGGAGGTCTTCTTTCAGCTGGCTCAGTCGCAGCTGCACTACAGCGCGACGCAGCTGGGCAATGATTTTGATGATGCCGATTTGGCGCAGCAGGAAGTCAATCGCCTGCGTGAGCAAACTAATAGCTTTAACTCGGTGGCGGTGGTGGACAGCAACGGCATCGTGAAAGCCATTTCACCCGAATCGCTGATGCTGAAAGGCATGCAGCTCACCAGCCAGGCTTCGCGTGAAGCGCTGGCGCAGCGTCAGCCGATGGTCAGCAAACCCAGCATCTCCGCCGCCAATAATCTGATTGTGTTTGTCTCCTGGCCGATCTGGAGCAAAGACGGACGTTACCTTGGCTACGTCGGCGGCACCATCTATCTGAAGAAGAAAAGCATCCTTAATGCGCTGCTCGGCGAGCAGTTCTATCGCGATGGCACGCATGTTTACGTGCTGGATCGCAATAATCAGGTGCTGTACCACCAGAATACCCAGCTGATTGGTAAAAGCGTGCCGGGCATCGTTAGCGATCGCCAGCGCGAGGAGAAAACCAACGGTGAAGTGCAACTGACGGAAGAGAACGTGCCTAAGCTGGCCGGTTACGCCATCGTGCCCACCACCGGCTGGATGGTGGTGGCGTTGAAACCCACCGATGTGACGCTGGCGCCGCTCACCGGCTTGCTGCTCAAAGTGTTGAAAAACTCGGTGCCATTTGCGCTGCTGACCTTGCTGGTGGCGGTGATTCTGTCGCGTCTGATTGCGCTGCCGCTGTGGCAACTGGCGCGCAAAGCCAGCCAGATGGATTCCCAGGGCGTGTCGAACGAGATTGGCGGCATTCGCGCCTGGTATTTCGAAGCGGCGCAGGTCAAACGCGCGCTGCTCACCGGTATTGGTTTAGTGCAGGATAAGATTGGTCGCCTGAAATCGGAAGTGCAGAGCGATCCCATGACCAATCTGCTTAACCGTCGAGGCCTGAGCGCGGTGCTCGACTACTTCGCCACCATGCGCCAACCGTTCTCGGTGCTGGCGCTGGATATCGATCACTTCAAACGGGTCAACGATACCTTCGGTCATGACGTCGGCGATGAGGTGATTAAACATGTGGCGCGAACCTTACGCAGCAGCGCCCGTCAAACCGATGTGGTGTGCCGTAACGGCGGGGAAGAGTTCCTGATGTTGCTGCCTGCGACGTCGGTGGAAGACGCACGCATTCTGGCCGAGCGCGTGCGCATCAGCATTGCAGAAAACTGGATTGATCAGGTTGGCAATGTCACGCTGTCGGTGGGCATTGCCGACTGGCAGCCGGAAAGTGGTTCGCAGGAGCAGAGCCTCAAGCAGGCCGATGCCGCGCTTTATCAGGCGAAAAATGCCGGACGCAACTGCGTGATGATCTCCGGTCAGGATGCGTTGGTCAGCAGCATTACGCATTAACGCTCCGGGTGCGGCCTGCGCACCCGTTTATCTCAGGCTGACTTCAGATAATCCAGCACGATGTCGTGGTGATTGGAGGTTTTGAAATCGTCGAACACTTTCTCAACTTTGCCGTTGGCATCAATCAGGAAGCTGATGCGGTGAATGCCGTCATAGGTTTTGCCCATAAAGGTTTTCTCGCCCCAGACGCCAAACTGCTCGCACACCTGATGATCTTCATCCGATAACAGCGTGAAGTTCAGCAGCTCTTTATCGGCAAAGCGTGACAGCTTTTCCGCTTTGTCGGTGCTGATACCCAGCACAACAACGCCCTCAGTTTTCAACTCATCCATGTTGTCGCGCAGACCGCAAGCCTGCACGGTGCAACCCGGCGTCATGGCTTTCGGATAGAAATAGACCAGAACGCGCTGTCCCTGGAAGTCGGCCAAATTTACTTGTTCGCCGTCCTGATCGGGCAAACTAAATTTCGGTGCGGTATCACCGGCTTTCAGTGGATTCATCACAACTCTCCATTTTTTTACATGCTGTGGGTAATACACCATCAAGAGCAAAAGTGCCAGGTGGTGTTTACCGTCAGGGTTATTTCACCACACGGTTTGCCGCAGCGGCAGAGTGTGTGGCGAAATAACCCGGAGCCTGATTAAACGGTGCTGTTAGCATCGTCGGTGACACTATAAAGACGAATTGAGCCTTGTGCATGCAGTTCTTCGCACAGCTGATTGAAAGCCTGCTCGATGGGCGCACTGAACTGATTGGCCGGGCTGTGCGCCGTTATTTGAATATAGAGCGTCGGTGCCACGCCATCCTGCGCCGGTTTAATTCTGGACACCAGTTCGGCAATGTTCATCTGATGTTTATCGAACAGATCGGTGAAGCGCTCAATGATATGCGGTGAATCCGGCACTTCGATTTGCACCCATACGGTGGCGGGCATCGGTGGCGTGGCGCGCGCATTGGTGCGCTTCATTACAATTAGCAACTCCAGCTCGGCACCTTTCATCGGCAGCGTTGATTCAATCAGGGTGATCGCGTTCCAGCTACCGGACAGCAGCATGATAAAAGTGAACTCATCGCCCAGCATTGCTAAACGGCTGTCCTCGATATTGCAGCCGCAGCTGCTGACGTGACGGGTGATGGTATTGACGATACCCGGACGATCAACGCCCAGTGCGGTGATCACCAGATGGTGAGGCTGTGACTGCGACAAAATGGCATTTCCTGTACGTTCGCTAATAACTATAAGGTAAACATAAAAAAAACTGCTGACAAGCGCGGGAATGGCGTGGCTCGCTTGCTTTTCTTTCAATGTAAAACGTAACATGAGGCACTTGTTTGTCGAGGGGATAGCCCATGTTCACCGGAAGTATTGTTGCGCTCATTACGCCAATGAATGAAAAAGGTAATGTCTGCCGCGAAAGTTTGAAAAAACTGATTGATTATCATGTTGCCAGCGGCACCGCGGCGATTGTTTCTGTTGGCACCACCGGCGAATCAGCCACGCTCAGCCATGACGAGCACGGTGATGTGGTTATGCAAACCCTGGAACTGGCGGATGGCCGTATTCCGGTTATAGCCGGCACCGGCGCAAATGCCACGGCTGAAGGCATCTCTCTGACCAAACGCTTTACCGGCAGCGGTGTGGTGGGCTGTTTAACGGTCACGCCTTATTACAACCGTCCGACGCAGGAAGGTCTGTTCCAGCACTTTAAAGCTATTGCGGAAAGTACCGATCTGCCGCAGATGCTGTATAACGTTCCTTCGCGTACCGGTTGCGACATGCTGCCGGAAACCGTCGCGCGCTTGGCCGAAATTAAAAATATTATCGGAATCAAAGAGGCCACCGGGAACTTATCGCGTGTCTCACAGATCCAAGAGCTGGTTAATGATGAGTTCATCATCGTCAGCGGCGATGACGCTACGGCGCTGGACTCCATGCAACTGGGCGGCAAAGGCGTAATTTCGGTCACGGCTAACATTGCAGCGCGTGAAATGGTTGAACTCTGTGCCTTAGCGCAACAGGGCAAATTCGCCGAAGCGCGTCGCCTGAATCAGCGTCTGATGCACCTGCACCAGACGCTTTTCTGTGAACCCAATCCAATCCCGGTGAAATGGGCAGCAAAACAGCTAGGATTAATCGCGGATGACACGCTGCGCTTGCCAATGACGCCACTGACCGAAGCCGGTCAGACGAAAACGGCGCAAGCGCTGATTAAAGCAGGTCTGCGATAATTTAGGGAGAATCAATGAGTTATTCAGTTAAGCGCTCGACGCTGGCAACGGTAGTGGGCCTTTCCACCCTGATGCTGCTCACAGCGTGTTCCAACGATCAGCGTTATAAGCGCCAGGTCAGCGGGGATGAATCTTACCTGCAGGCGCCTGAGCTGCATGATTTAAAAGCACCCGCGGGCATGATTCTGCCGTTGCAGAATGGCGATTACGATGTTCCGCACAGCGTGGCGAAAGGCGCGGTTGGCAAAGAGCTGGATATTCGTCCGCCAGCCCAGCCGCTGGCGCTGCTGAACGGCACGCGTGCGCAGTTCACCGGTAACACGGGCGTGCTGGCCGTGGAAAGCAGCCGCGGTTCTATCTGGTCGCAGGTTGTGGGTGTGATTCAGTCTTACAAGTTCCCGATTGCCCAGCGTGATGACGCTTCGCAACAGCTGACCACCGATTGGGTGCAGTGGAACCGTGCTGACGAAGATAACCAGTATCGCGGTCGCTATCAGATCAGCGTGCAGAATCAGAGCTATCAGCAAGTGCTGACCGTACGTTTGCTGGAACTGCAGCAGTCTGGTCAAGCCGTTACTTCTCCGGCACAGATTCAACGCTATACCGGCCAGATGTTGAACGACATCAGCACCGGTCTGGATAAAGTTGATTCTGCCAGCCAGGATGCGGCGGCCAACCGTGCCACCGGACAGATTGATGTGCAGAGCGGCGCGGATGACACCGGTTTACCGCTGTTGATTCTGCGCGCACCGTTTAACGTCACCTGGCAGCGTTTGCCTGCGGCGCTGAAACGCGTGGGCATGGAAATCACAGATGACAACCGTTCGCAGGGCAGCCTGAAAGTGACCTACAAACAGCCGGGCAGCGGCGTGTGGGATCAGATTGGCGCCAAAGATCCAGAACTGCCAAACGGCGATTACAAGTTGCAGGTTGGCGATCTGGATAACCGCAGCAGTCTGCAGTTCATCGATCCGAAAGGTCACGTGCTAACCCAGGCGCAGAACGACGCGCTGGTGCAGGTGATTCAAGGTGCGCTGAAATAAATTGCCAAAGGGCCGGAGATTCTCCGGCCTTTTTGTTTTGGATTTGGCATAATAGCGCCCGGCGAAGTAAACGATTGCGTCACGCAATCGGCGCGCGGTGAAACACCGCTGAACACGGGTTCTTTCATGTTTGGAGTTAACAAGATGCAAAAGCGAGCTGAGTTGTATCGCGGTAAAGCGAAAACCGTATACAGCACCGATAATCCGGATCTGCTGGTACTTGAATTCCGCAACGATACGTCAGCAGGAGACGGTGCACGAATCGAGCAGTTTGATCGCAAAGGAATGGTAAACAACAAGTTTAACCATTTCATCATGACCAAATTGCAGGAAGCGGGCATTCCGACCCAGATGGAAGCGCTGCTGTCAGATAACGAAGCGCTGGTGAAAAAGCTGGAGATGGTGCCGGTGGAGTGCGTGGTGCGCAACCGAGCGGCAGGATCGCTGGTAAAACGTCTGGGTGTGGAAGAGGGCATTGTGCTCAATCCACCGCTGTTTGATCTCTTCCTGAAAGATGACGCCAAACACGACCCGATGGTCAACGAATCCTATTGCGAAACCTTCGGCTGGGTGAGCAAAGCGAATCTGGCACGCATGCAAGAGCTGACCTTTAAAGCCAATGATGTGCTGAGCAAACTGTTTGATGACGCAGGTTTGATTCTGGTCGACTTCAAGCTGGAGTTTGGTCTGTTCAACGGCGAAGTGGTGCTGGGCGATGAGTTCTCGCCAGATGGCGCGCGTCTGTGGGACAAAAACACCATGGATAAAATGGACAAAGACCGTTTCCGTCAGAGCCTTGGCGGCCTGGTTGAAGCGTACGAAGAAGTTGCACAGCGTTTGGGTGTGAAGCTGGATTAAGTCCTGTTTGCACCGGCCCGTAGCGGCGCGATTTATCGCGCTCTTTTACGGTCGGTGCACCTTCCAGACATTGCGCGATAAATCGCGCCCCTACAAATTCTTTCCTCCTTTATCACACCGTTTCTCTCATTCTTACCGTGCTGTCACTACAACACTGGTGCTTACCGCTGCCGCCAACTAAAATCATGCCAAACATGTTTAAAGGAGTTAGACCATGCGCTGGCAAGGGCGTCGTGAAAGCGACAATGTAGAAGATCGACGCAATGATTCACCTGGCCTTGGCGGCGGCGGGGGACGGCAAATCCGCATTCCACGCGGCAAAGGCGGCCTTATCTTGCTGGTGGTGGTCGCTGTTGCCGGCTATTACGGCTACGACCTCACCGCGTTATTGGAAGGCGGCGGCAGTGTCGCGCCAACGTCGCAGCAGCGTCAGGTAAACACCGCACAGAGCAACGAAGATGCCAAATTCACCTCGGTGATTCTGGCGACCACCGAAGATACCTGGAGCAAGCTGTTCCAGCAGATGAACAAACAGTATGTGCCGCCGAAGCTGGTGATGTATCGCGGGGCAACGCGTACCAACTGCGGTACCGGCCAATCGGCGATGGGGCCGTTTTACTGTCCTGCCGATCAAACCGTGTATATCGATTTGTCATTCTACGATGACATGAAAACCAAACTCGGCGCCGGTGGCGACTTTGCGCAAGGTTACGTGATTGCGCATGAAGTGGGTCATCACGTACAAAAGCTGCTGGGCATTGAGCCAAAAGTGCGCCAGATGCAGCAGGGCGCGAGCCAGGCGCAGGTGAATCAGCTGTCGGTGAAAATGGAGCTGCAGGCGGATTGCTTCGCCGGCGTTTGGGGCCATTACATGGAGCAGCAAAACGTTCTGGAAGTGGGCGATCTGCAGGAAGCACTCAACGCGGCTGAAGCGATTGGCGACGATCGTCTGCAGCAGAAAGGTCAGGGCCGCGTAGTGCCGGATAGCTTCACCCATGGCACCTCTCAGCAGCGTTACACCTGGCTGAAACGCGGTTTCGATAGCGGCGATCCCGGCCAGTGCAACACCTTCGCTAGCAAGTGATCTCCGTGGTTGAACAAACGGCGGCGATGCAGCGTGCAGGCATTCGGCGCCTTTGCGTGATAGCGGGTGATGCGGAGTGGGCGCAGCAGCAGGCCACAGGTTGGCACACCGCGCTGCCCGGCGACTGGCTGACGGTGAGCGACAGCGCCGATTTCCCGCACGCCGTTGCGCCCGCTGCTTTACGCACCTTGCTGGGGCGTGAATTCCAGCATGCGATATTTGATGCCCGCCGCGGTTTTCACGCCGAAGCTTTTGCAGCACTGGCCGGAACCTTACGCGCGGGCAGCTGGTTATTGCTGTTAACGCCTGATTGGGAAAGCTGGCCCAGGCAAACCGATGCCGACAGCTTGCGCTGGGCGGATGTCGCTGAACCGATCGCCACGCCGCATTTTATCCACCATCTGCAATCGCTGATGCGGCAAGACGCGCAGGTGATGTTGCAACGTCAGCATCAAGCGGTGCGTTATCCGGTGGAAACGCATCTGCCCGACTGGCGCTGTCAGGTACCGCAGCAGCAGGCGCGAATCCTTGAACAGCTTGAAGCGATGCCGCCGGGCGTGGCAGTGATCACCGCCGCGCGCGGTCGCGGCAAATCGGCGTTGGCCGGCATGCTGGCGCAGCGCAATCAACACTGTTTAGTCACGGCACCGGCCAAAGTCTCCACGGCGGTGCTGGCAGAATTCGCTGGTGAGCATTTCAGTTTCATGGCTCCCGATGCCGTTCTCGCGCAGGAAGCGACGCCTCAGGCGCAGTGGCTGATTGTCGATGAAGCGGCCGCCATTCCCGCGCCCATCCTGCAACAGCTGGTGCAACGTTTCCCGCGCGTACTGCTTATCACTACCGTGCAAGGTTATGAAGGCACCGGACGCGGCTTTATGCTGCGCTTCTGCGCCACCTTGCCGGATGTGCGCCTCTTCCAGCTCGACGAGCCGTTGCGCTGGTCGCCGAACGATCCGCTGGAGCAATGGCTCAGCCAGGCGTTGCTGTTTGAAGAGGCGCAGGAGAGCCGCGCAAGCGGTGAGATCGCCATTTATCCGGCCACACCGGACCACAACATAACGGCGCTGGAAGCGGGCTATCGTCTGCTTGCCAGTGCGCACTATCGCACTTCGCCACTGGATTTGCGGCGCATGCTGGATGCGCCTGGCATGCGCTTTTGGTTGGCGGGTGAAGCCGAAAAGGTAACCGGCGCGCTGTGGCTGGTGGAAGAGGGCGGATTGGATCAGCCATTGGCTGACGCGGTGTGGGCCGGTCATCGTCGGCCGCGTGGCAATCTGGTGGCGCAATCGCTGGCGGCCCATGCCGGTTTCGCGCAGGCGGCAACGCTGCGCTCACTGCGCATTAGCCGGATTGCGGTGCAGGCGTCACAGCGTCAGCGTGGGATCGGCAAAGCGCTGGTGGCCACCGCACGACAGCAGGCGCAGAACTGTGATTATCTCTCGGTGAGTTTTGGCTACACCGAATCTTTGTGGCGCTTCTGGCGCGCCTGCGGTTTTACGCTGGTGCGGATTGGCTCGCAGCGCGAAGCCAGCAGCGGCTGCTATGCCGCGATGGCGCTGCTGGCAATCTCTGCGGCAGGTGAAGCGCTACAACAGCAGGCAGCGCAGCGCCTGGCGCGTGATTGGCTGTGGCTGCAAGCGATTATAGATTTACCGTTAACGCTGGTAAGCGATGCCAGCCAGCAGCTAAACGAGGATGACTGGGCGCTGCTGGCCGGCTTTGCCTGGGCGCAGCGCCCGTTCGAAGCCAGCTACGCGGCGCTACAGCGGCTGGTGCGCCAGTCTCCTTCACCGTTGTTGAATGCCATCCTGCTGCAAAAACAGACGCTAACCGATGCCGCGCAACATGCCGGTCTCAGCGGTCGTAAAGCCTTGATAAACCAGCTGCGATCGGAAGCTGGCGCAGCACTGATTCACCTCAATCCCGATGCGGCGCAGCGGCTGCGTTCATTGCAATAAATCCATTATCTCGTTCAAATTTTCCCGATATCTCTGTGCCAGCAGCGGCGTATAGTGATTTGAGGAGGATCTTATGGCACTACGATATGTAATTGTTCAGCAACCCAGCAGTGCAGCACAGCTGTTTCTGCTGTATCACGGCATCAACGACAACCCGGATTCGATGGCGCAGATTGGTAGCTGGTTCGCGAAAGCGTTCCCGCAAGCGCTGGTGGTGTCGGTCGGCGCACCTTACGCGGGCAGCGTGCCGCAAGGACGTCAGTGGTTTGCCGATATTCCGCCGCACGATCGTTCGGAACAGCAGGGCGTGGATGCGATCATGCCAGAGTTCGTGGCATCGGTGCGTCACTGGCAGCAAGAGAGCGGCGTGCGTGCCGAAGCCACGGCGCTGGTGGGCTTTTCCCAGGGCGGCATCATGGTGCTGGAAGGCATGAAAGCGCAGCCGGATTTGGCGGGACGCGCGATTGTGTTCAGCGGCCGCTATGCCACGCTGCCGTTGCGGGCCAGCACGCGCAATACCATTCATCTGATTCATGGCGATTACGACGAACAAATCCCGCTGCAGCACGCTGAAGAGGCGAAGCAACGTCTGATTTCGTTGGGCGGCGATGTCACGCTGGATGTGGTGGAAGATTTACCGCACGCGATTAACGATCGCAGCATGGAACTGGCGCTGAATCATCTGCGTTATACCGTGCCGCGTCGTTACTTCGATGAGGCGCTAAGCGGTGCGAAGCCGGGCGATGATGATGTGGTGATGATGATGTAGCAGGATGCGTAACGGCGCGAGTTATCGCGCCGTTTGCGATATGACGATTACTTCTTTTTCGGCCAGTCGTCCTCGTCATCCCATTTATCGTTGAAATCACGATGCGGCGGTAACGTCGGTTTGTTGTCCATGAATTTTTTATGGTCGATACGTTTTAGGTCTTTGTAAACGTTCATCAAAATACCAACCATCAGCAGGATCACCAGGATCCACCAGTACTCTTTAAAGAATTCCATCCCCTTTCTCCTTTCGCGCTTAGGCGATCAGCTGTTCCATGATGCGCTGATACATACGGCTCAGCATCTGCAAATCTGACGCTTTCACGCACTCATTGATCTTATGAATGGTGGCGTTCACCGGGCCCAGTTCCACCACCTGCGCACCCATGCGCGCAATGAAGCGCCCATCGGAGGTGCCGCCGGTAGTCAGCAACTGCGGCTTAATTTCATTATAGTGCGCCACAGCGTTCACCACGGCATCCACCAGCTTACCGCGTGATGTCAGGAATGGCTGGCCGGAAACATTCCACTCCAGCGTATAGCGCAGCTGATGACGATCGAGCAGCTCCGCCACACGATCTTTAATCATCTGATCGGTCAACTGCGTGCTGAAACGGAAGTTGAACTGCACAAAGAATTCGCCAGGAATTACGTTGTTGCTGCCGGTTCCGGCCTGCACGTTGGCGATCTGCATGCTGGTCGGTGGGAAGAATTCGTTGCCTTCATCCCACACGGTTTCTACCAGTTCATTCAGCGCCGGCATGGCGCGATGCACCGGATTATCCGCCAGATGCGGATAGGCTACGTGGCCCTGCACGCCATGAATAGTGAGATTCGCGGTCATCGAGCCGCGACGGCCATTCTTCACAACGTCACCCACAATCTCGGTGCTCGACGGTTCGCCGACCAGGCAATAATCCATGCGTTCGTTGCGCGCCATCAAGCGCTCAACCACTTTCACCGTTCCGTTAACCGCGCTGGCTTCTTCATCGGAGGTAATCAGAAACGCCAGACGACCTTTATGCTGCGGATTAGCGGCCACAAAGCGTTCCGCTGCCACCACCATCGCCGCCAGCGAACCTTTCATATCGGCGGCACCGCGGCCAAACAGCATGCCGTCGCGGATGCTGGGTTCAAACGGCGGGCTGATCCAGCGGTTGGCGTCGCCCGGCGGCACCACATCGGTATGACCGGCAAACGCCAGCGTTTCGCCCTGGCCGCGCGTCGCCCAAAAGTTCAGCGTATCGCCAATGTGCATTGGCTCAACCGTGAAGCCGATGGCTTCCAGACGCGCAATCAGCAGCGCCTGACAACCGGCATCATCCGGGCTGAGTGACGGGCGACGAATAAGCTGCTGAGCCAGCTCAATAACCGGACAGAACATGTTATGACTTCTCCTGGATAAAGGCGGAATAAAGGGAATCTTTGAAGCCGACCAGCAGATCGCCATTCGGCGCGGCTAACACCGGACGCTTGATGATGGCAGGCTGCGCCAGCATCACCGCTTTGGCGCTGGCGGCATCGTTTACCGCGTCGCGTTCGGCTTCCGGCAGCTTGCGCCACGTGGTACCGCGCGTATTCAGCAGCGCCTCATAACCGAGTTGATCGATAAACGATTGCAGCAGCGCGTCGTCAATGCCCTCCACGCGATAGTCGTGAAAACAGTAGTCGATACCGGAAGACGCTAAATAGTTGCGTGCTTTTTTAATCGTGTCGCAATTTTTAATTCCGTACATCACCCACTGCGCTGTCATCGCTTATTCCCGTTGAGTAAAAAATAAAGCGCGAGTTTACCACAGCGCTCTAAGGGCTGTGAGCGCTGACAGTGAAAGCCGGCCTTATTCACCCATTTTTCATGACCCTTAAGCCGTTATAAATTTTATTACTTAGGGCCAGGAAGCGCTTTCACTTACACACTTAATAATTGCCTGCGACATCATTAAGCCACTAAGGATTATCCTAAACGCAGATTTCTGCTACCCGATTTAAGTCAGCCATTTTTCCTGCCGCATTATAGAGTTGCTGAAATGTGCGTCAGTACACAATTTCAAAAGATTGAAGCTTTTCTACGCTTTTGCCGATAGTGATAACAGGTGGAAACGTATTCACCACCAGAAAAAAACGGCGTAGAATTGCCGCTACAATAAGAGAGGGTTTTATGGTCGACACCGAAATGGGAAACTGGAAAGAATTCATCGAAGCGATGTTACGTAAGTAACGCGTGAAGAGAAAAGCAGGGCACTTCCCAACTTGCTGTAATTCTTACCACACACAACAATAAAGCCGCCATGGATGTTCATGGCGGCTTTTTTATTCATTTAACCGCGCGCGATGAATCACGCCGCGACAAGTGTGTGCACTTGATATGCGCGGAACCTGATGTCCGCACAAGCCTTAGCGGCGCAATGGCCTGCTTAATCGTGCGGCTTCTCTTTCAGCGGGAAGCGGCGGCGTACCACCACAAAGAACAGCGGCACAAAGAAAATCGCCAGCACGGTGGCAGAAATCATCCCGCCCATCACGCCGGTACCCACCGCGTGCTGGCTGCCGGAACCGGCACCGCTGCTGATGGCCATCGGCAGCACGCCGAAGATAAACGCCAGCGAAGTCATCAGAATCGGGCGCAGACGCTGACGCGAGGCTTCCAGCGTCGACTCCATCAGCTCGCGGTCTTTACTGTTGATCTCATTGGCGAACTCGACAATCAAAATGGCATTCTTCGCCGACAAGCCAATCACCGTGAGCAAGCCCACCTGGAAATAGACATCGTTCTCCAGCCCGCGCATCCAGGTTGCCACCAGCGCGCCCACCACGCCGAGCGGCACCACCAGCATCACTGAGAATGGAATTGACCAGCTCTCATACAACGCCGCCAGACACAGGAATACCACCAGCAGCGAAATCGCATACAGCGCCGGCGCCTGCGAACCGGATAAGCGCTCCTGATAGGAGGCGCCGGTCCACTGGAAGCCTACGCCCAGCGGCAGCTGCCCAACCAGTTTCTCCATCTCGTCCATCGCGGTACCGCTGCTGACGCCGTTCGCCGCTTCACCGACAATCTCCAGCGCAGAGTAACCGTTGTAGCGCTCCAGACGCGGTGAACCGGTTTGCCAATTGCTGGTGGCGAAGGCGGAGAAGGGCACCATGCTGCCGCTGTTGTTACGCACATACCACTTATTTATGTCTTCCGGCAGCATGCGGAACTCAGCCGCTGCCTGCACGTAGACTTTTTTCACGCGACCACGATCGAGGAAGTCATTAACGTAAGTTGAGCCCCAGGCGGTGGTTAAGGTGTCATTGATGGTATCCAGCGACACGCCAAGCGCCTGCGCTTTGCGCTGGTCGACATCAATCTGCAACTGCGGGCTGTCGTCGAGGCCGTTGTGACGCACGCGCGACAGCGCCGGATTGCTGTCAGCCATCTCCAGTAACTTATCGCGCATTGCCATTAGCCGCGTGTGGCCGATGCCACCGTGATCCTGCAGCTCCATATCGAAGCCCGACGAACTGCCCATGCCGGTAATCGCGGGCGGGCTGCTGGCGATAACGCGCGCTTCGTTGATCTTGTGGAAGGCTTTAGTCGCGCGCTCAATGATGGCGAAAGAGGTGCGATCGCTGCCCGGACGCTCCTCCCAATCTTTCAAGCGAACGAACAGGCGCGCGACGTTTTGACCGTTACCGCCAGGACCCGCTCCGATGGTGGAGAACACCGAAACCACATTGTCTTTCTCCTGGGTCATATAATAATTCTCGACCTTCGCCACCACATTCGAGGTTTGTTGCAGCGTCGAACCGGCCGGCAATTGCACCTGCGTCAGGAACACGCCGCGATCTTCCAGCGGCAGGAACGAGGTGGGCAGACGAATAAACAGGAACGCCATCACGCCGATAATCGCCAGATAGAGCAGCAGCCAGCGGCCGCCTTTACGCAAAATTTTGGCGACGCCGCGCTCGTAACGTTCTGCGCTGGCGTTGAAGGTGCGGTTAAACCAGCCGAAGAAGCCACGACGACCGTGATGATGGCCTCGCTCCAGCGGTTTCAGCAGCGTGGAACAGAGCGCGGGCGTCAGAATCATCGCCACCAATACCGACAGCACCATCGCCGAAACGATAGTGATCGAAAACTGGCGATAGATGGCGCCGACGGTCCCGCCAAAGAACGCCATCGGCACAAACACCGCCGACAGCACCAGCGCAATGCCGACTAGCGCGCCCTGAATCTGGCCCATCGATTTACGCGTAGCGGCGCGCGGCGACAGACCTTCCTCGCTCATGATGCGCTCGACGTTTTCCACCACCACGATAGCGTCATCCACCAGCAAGCCGATGGCGAGCACCATGGCGAACATCGTCAGGGTGTTGATGCTGTAGCCGAAGGCGTAGAGCACCGCAAAGGTGCCGAGCAGCACCACCGGCACGGCGATAGTTGGAATTAGCGTGGCACGAAAGTTTTGCAGGAACAGATACATCACAAGGAACACCAGCAGGATCGCTTCCAGCAGGGTCTTCACCACGTCTTTAATCGAGGCCTTAACAAACGGCGTGGTTTCGTAAGCGACTTTGGCTTCCAGCCCGTGAGGGAAGTAGTGCGACAGCTCAGCAATACGCTCACGCACCAGTTTGTCGGTGTTCATCTCATTGGCGCCGGAAGCCAGCTTAATGCCGAGCCCCGATGCCGCCTGACCATTGTAGCGGCTGAGGAAGTCATATTTTTCCGCGCCCATCGCCACATCCGCCACATCGCCGAGCGTCACCACCGAGCCGTCGCTGTTGGTTTTCAGCGTCACCGCTTTGAACTGCGCCGGGGTTTGCAGCATCGACTGCGCATTCACCGTGGCGTTGAGCGCTTGCTTGTCCACCGACGGCAATCCGCCTACCTGACCCACCGCCACCTGCGCATTTTGCGATTCAATCGCGCTCACCACGTCTTCGGTGGTCAGCGCGTAGGCAATCAGCTTGTTGGGATCGAGCCAGATACGCATCGCATATTGCGAGCCGTAAGCATCCACCTGGCCGACACCATCAACACGGCTGAGCGGATCCTGAATGTTACTGGCGACGTAATCTGAAATATCCTGTTTGTCCATGCTTCCGTCGGTAGAGACGAAGGCAATCATCAGAATATTGCTGTCACCGGTTTTATTCACCGTCACACCTTGTGACTGTACCGCCACGGGCAGTTTACGCAGTGCACTTTGCAATTGGTTTTGCACCTGCTGGCGCGCTTCGTCGGGATTGGTGCCCGCGGTAAAGGTGAGGGTAATCTGGGCCTGGCCGGTGTTGCTGCTGTTGGAGGACATGTACATCAAATTATCGATGCCGGTCATGTTCTGTTCGATAACTTGCGTAACGGTGTTTTCCAGCGTTTCCGCGGATGCGCCGGGATAGTTGGCGGTGATACGCACGTTAGGCGGCGCGAGGTCGGGATATTGCTCAACCGGTAGCGAGACGATCGCCAACGTACCGCACAGGCAGAGCAGAATAGACAGAACCCAGGCAAAAATGGGCCGGTCGATAAAGAAATTCGACATGAAACCGACACTCCTCAACTGCGTATTTTTTACTTTTATTATGATGAGCGCGATGCGCGGACGGCGTCACGCTGGCGGAGTGCAAACTGCTCTCTCGAAAGACTCCTGCTGCAGACACTCTACGCGGCACAAATTAGAGAATCGTGAGTAAATTATGGAGAAAGTGTAAATATAGTGACGGTTTTTTGTGCGCGACTACAGATGTCGGCTTTCGAGCCACAGTACCGTAGCGGCAACGCGCGAACGGACATCCAGCTTGCGCAGCAGGTTGCGAATGTGCACTTTTACCGTCTCTTCGGAGATATGCAAGGTGGCAGCAATTTCCTTATTCGATAAGCCACGCGCCACTTCCTGCAGCACATCCAGTTCGCGTTCGGTGAGCTGTTTGAACGGGTTTGACGTCGGCTGGCGCGTCGCCAGATAATCGGCCACCACCTCGCTAAACACGTTTTCACCTTTAGCGCCGCGCATCACTTGCGCCAGCAGCAGTTCGGGTTCGCTGTCCTTGAGCAGATAGCCATCGGCACCAGCATCCACCATCGCATAAATATCACTGCGCGCATCGGAAACCGTCAGCACCAGAATCCGTGCGGCGATGCCTTCGTTACGCAGCGCTTTCAGCGTGTCCAGCCCGGACATGCCTTTCATGTTGAGATCCAGCAGAATGACATCCGGCGATAAACGGCGTGCTTCGGCCAGCGCTTCAGTGCCATTATTGGCTTCCGCTACCACGTCCAGCCGGGGCTCCAGCGCCAGCAACTGGCGAATACCACGGCGCATCAGTGGATGATCGTCAACGATCATAATAGTCAGGGAAGGGTTAGCCATAATATCTCCAGTATCAAAGGCAACTTTCTTTCATTAACGCATCTGCCGTAGCGGCGCAGTTTATTGCGCGATGAATCGCGCCGCTACAGCAGGTGCGCTCTATAATCTGTCAGCTCAACCGGTGCGTCGGGCGCGGTGGAAAACGCAGCGTGACGCGCGTGCCTTGCGCCTGCGGGGTAATCATCAGCGTGCCGGATAACCGCGCGGCGCGCTCCGCCATGATGGTGAGACCATAATGTCCTGGCGGCTCTTCGAGGCTGCTGATGCCGCAGCCATCGTCTTCGATGGTCAGTAAGTGGTCCTCATCAGCGACACGCTGATAGTGAATCTGAATATTGTGCGCCTGCGCGTGGCGAATCGCGTTGAGCAGCGCTTCGCGCGCAATCTGCAGCACATGCACTTGCTGCTGCGCATCCAGCATCTGCAAGCCGGGCTGATAATCGAAGTCGATTGCCGCCTGCGATTGCTCCTGCAGCGGCGCAATCATCGCCTGCATCGCCTGCACCAAATCAGCCTGTTCGATGGTCAGACGGAAGGTGGTCAGCAGTTCGCGCAGCTGCTGATAGGCTTCGGCCAGCGCGCGATCGAAATCAGCGATAATCGCCAGCGCCTGCGGTTGCGACCCATCGACATTGCGTCGCAGCAGCGCCAGCTGGATGCGCAGGAAAGAGAGCGACTGCGCCAGCGAATCGTGCAGTTCGCGCGCAATGGTGGCGCGCTCTTCTATTAATAGCATCTGCTGATACTGCTTTTGCGTCTGCCAAATCCACAGTGCGCGCGCCAGCATGTTCGCCAGGCTCTGCATCAGTTCGTCGGCGGGCGGTGCGCGGTGGGTTTGCCAGCACAGTTCGCCCAGCCGCTGCTCTTCCTGCATCAACGGCAAACGCTGCCAGCTCACCTCATCCGCCGCCACACCGGCCTGAAACTCAATCCCTTCGCTATCAATTTTCAGCACCGTCAACGCTTCACGGCGCTGTACCAGACGCAGCAATCCCTGAAACAGTTCGGGATTGGGTGGGCTGCTGGTGAGAATTTGTGAGCTTTCATACAGTAGAGAAAGTGTGCGATTGGCCTGAGTGAGATCTTCGGTTTTATCACGCACCGCGCACTCCAGCAGGCGATAGTGCGAATGCAGCCGTTCGGCCATGGTAGTAAAAGCCTGCGCCAGCACGCCCAGTTCATTCGGCTGTTGCACCGGCAGCGGCGGAAAAGCGAAATTCGCCTGCTCAACATATTGGCTGGCGGTCACCAGCGCGTTGAGCGGTCGCACCACGTTGCGGCGGATAAAGCGAATCGTCCACAACGCCAGCGCCACAATCGCCAGAAAACCGAACAGGCTGCTGGCGGCCACCAGATGCATCTTCAGTTCAGCATAATGCTGTAATGCCAGCACGAAGCGGTCGATCTCGCTGACGTAGCCCGCGACACGCTGCTGGTAGATTTGTGCTCGCCTGGGCTGCAACGTCTCCTGCAGCATCGGCCAACTGTGACGCAGATAGCGATAGCGGCTACTCACTTCAAGCGGTACCCACGCGCGCTCCAGATGCTGCAGCGCCGGGGATTCCAGCGTTTGCCGGTAAAGTTGGATGTGATGATTCAACTGCTGCGGATCGCGCGTGCTGTCCCACGCCAGACGATATATCTGCATGCGCAGCGATCCGGCGACATTCACCGCTTCGGCATCGCGCAGGCTGCTGGAAAGCGTCATCAGCGCCAGCCCGGTGGTCAACAGCGACAGCAGCACAATCACGCTGAGTGCGCGCGCAATGGTACGAGTAACGGGACGTTTCACAATCACAGTAATAACCCTTGTAAGAGCGGGGGATTATAGGGCAGCCGTGCGGTGACGGCGAGTGAGATCTCGTCACATCAGGTTACTTTTAACAGAGAAAACCCTTTCTCTTTACCTTTCTCTAAATAACCCGCGCTAAGCTGGCGAATTATTAAACGGCTTTACGGCTTGCTCAACCTGGTTTTCATTCCCTGCGTGATAATAAGTCCTGTAACGCTTAACCCTTAACGGAAGACAACAGGAGCATCACATGAAGAGACGTTATGCCGTTCTGACTGCTGCACTGCTTGCCACCGCAAGTTTCTCGACGCTGGCGGCCCAGCCCGTAAGCGCCACGCAAGCGCAAAACCTGCAAAGCGCGGGCACCGTTTCCATCAGTGGCGTACGCGGCTCGCTGGATGACGCAACGCGCCATCTGTCGCAAAAAGCGCAAGAGGAAGGTGCCAGCGGCTATCGTGTTATTGGTGTACAAACTCCGGGCGACTCCAGCCTGTGGAGCGGCACCGCAGAGATTTATCGTTAATTCCCTCCAGTAGTTATCCCTGTAGCCATCCCTTTACCGGTCAGCCCTCTGGCCGGTTTTTTTGTGCACCGCGACGGATTATTACAATTCATCTTGTGCAGCCTGGCGGTATTTTTTGCTTCGTTCTTGCAGAACGGGTAGGATTCATCGCCGTAAATTCCCAGCCCGCCACGCGACATCGTTCCGCCGCTGTGACACCGGGTTTTTACCCCATTTCGCACCGCCATACGCAATCGTTTGGTTACGCGGTGATTGATGGTCAGGACAAACAGGATAGCTATGAAATCAACTAAAAAAACCGCAGCCGAACAACGCGCTGCGAAAAGACGCTGGCTCAACTCGCATGACAGCGGTTACCACAAAGCAATGGGTAATCGTCAGGTACAAATGATCGCCATCGGCGGTGCTATCGGTACCGGTCTGTTCCTCGGTGCTGGCGCGCGCCTGCAAATGGCCGGTCCTGCACTGGCGCTGGTTTATCTGGTGTGCGGTATCTTCTCCTTCTTTATCCTCCGAGCGTTGGGCGAACTGGTGTTACATCGTCCTTCCAGCGGCAGCTTTGTTTCTTATGCGCGTGAATTCCTTGGGGAAAAAGCGTCTTACGTTGCGGGCTGGATGTATTTCGTTAACTGGGCGATGACCGGTATCGTCGATATCACCGCAGTCGCGCTTTATATGCACTATTGGGGCGCGTTTGGCGATGTGCCGCAGTGGGTGTTTGCGCTAGGCGCGCTGGCGATTGTCGGCACCATGAACATGATCGGCGTGAAGTGGTTCGCCGAGATGGAGTTCTGGTTCGCGCTGGTGAAAGTGCTGGCTATCGTGGTGTTCCTGATTGTCGGCGTGGTGTTCCTCGGCAGCGGTAAACCGCTGGACGGCAATACCACCGGCTTCCATCTGATCACCGATAACGGCGGCTTCTTCCCGCACGGCTTGCTGCCAGCGCTGGTGTTGGTGCAGGGCGTGGTGTTCGCCTTCGCCTCGATTGAGCTGGTAGGTACCGCAGCAGGCGAATGTAAAGATCCCAAGACCATGCTGCCAAAAGCCATCAACAGCGTGATCTGGCGTATCGGCCTGTTCTACGTCGGTTCCGTGGTGCTGCTGGTACTGCTGCTGCCGTGGAATGCCTATCAGGCGGGGCAAAGTCCGTTCGTGACCTTCTTCTCCAAACTGGGCGTGCCTTATATCGGTAGCGTAATGAACATCGTGGTGCTGAGCGCCGCGTTGTCGAGCCTTAACTCGGGTCTCTATTCCACCGGCCGTATTCTGCGCTCCATGTCGATGGGCGGTTCTGCGCCACAGTTTATGTCGAAGATGAGCAAGCAGCAGGTGCCGTATGCCGGCATTCTGGTCACCGTTGCCGTTTACATCATCGGCGTGGTGCTGAACTACTATGTGCCGTCGCAGGTGTTTGAAATCGTTCTGAACGTGGCCTCACTCGGCATCATCTCGTCGTGGGCCTTTATCGTGGTGTGCCAGATGCGTCTGCGCAAAGCGATCAAAGAGGGCAAAGCCGAAGATGTCAGCTTTAAGCTACCGTGGGCGCCGTTCACCTCCTGGTTGACGCTGCTGTTCCTGGTGAGCGTGCTGGTGCTGATGGCGTTCGACTATCCGAACGGCACGTACACCATCGCCTCGATTCCCCTGATTGCCGTGGTGCTCGTGCTGGGTTGGTTTGGCGTGCGCAAACGCGTTAATGCCGAAGCGATGAAAGAGCACGAACATCATGCTGACGACCAGGATGATGTATCGCCGAAACTGGCGGACGATAACGCGCGTTAATCGTAGCGATTCTCATCTACGGGGGCCTTTTGGCCCCCGTTTTTATTTCAATTCCCCTTCACTTGATCCCACGTCGGGATTTACCCCTTTGGGGTGATATAGCCCTCTTTAGCGTCAGGTTATTTTACGCACCATCTCTCTTTCCCCCGTTTAAGGTGAACCGATGGCGCTGTCGCGACGTGAACTCTTTACCGGGCAGCGCGTAGCGTCTGCTGACGGCATCGCTTTGCCATGGTGGCGGGGAGAGAAGGGTTGTGATGGCTGCGGCACATGCGTCTCGGCCTGCGAAACCCACATCATCCGCCTGGCTGCCGGTGAAGTGCCGCACCTCGATTTTCTGCAGGGTGAATGCACGTTTTGCGCCGCCTGCGTAGACGCTTGCCCGCAGCCGCTATTCCACGCGCGTGAAACCGAGCCGTTTCCACAGCGCATTCGCATCGACAACCGCTGCATCACCTTCCTGGGCGTGAACTGCCGCAGCTGCCAGGAGAGTTGTGAACAGCAAGCCATCCGTTTCCTGCTGATGCCGAACGGCATCGCACAGCCTGAAACCCTTCCGCAGCATTGCACCGGTTGCGGCGCCTGCATCGCGCCTTGCCCGGTCTCAGCCACAGGATTACATCATGAACCATGAAAACAGTTGGCACGTCTGCGGCCTGGTGATTCAGGCGCGGCCGGCGTCGATTCCCGCCGTAAAAAGTGCGCTGCTGGCCTTTGCCGATTGCGACATCGCCGCGGAGGACGCCGCGCGCGGCACGCTGGCGGTAACGCTGGGTGCCGCGGATAGCGCCGCACTGCTGCGCAATATTGAAGAGAGCCGCAACATCGCTGGCGTGTTGGCGGTATCGCTGGTCTATCACCAGCAAGACGAAATTGAAGAACCTTGTAAGGAAGCATCATGAGCATAAGTCGTCGTGATTTTATGAAGGCCAATGCGGCGGCTGCTGCTGCAACGGCTGCAGGACTCACCATTCCCACCGTCACCAAAGCCGCGACCTCGCTGGCTGCGCCAATTCGCTGGGAAAAAGCGCCGTGCCGATTCTGCGGCACCGGCTGTGGCGTGCTGGTTGGCACCCAGGATGGCCGCGTAGTGGCGTCGCAGGGCGATCCGCAGGCAGAAGTGAACCGCGGTCTGAACTGTATCAAAGGCTATTTCCTGCCGAAGATCATGTACGGGAAAGATCGTCTGACCCAGCCGCTGCTGCGCATGACCGACGGTAAATATGCCAAAGAGGGCGAGTTCACCCCGGTCAGCTGGGATCAAGCCTTCGACATCATGGAAGAGAAGTTCAAAGCGGCGCTGAAAGCCAACGGCCCGGATTCGGTCGGCATGTTCGGTTCCGGTCAGTGGACGGTGTGGGAAGGTTACGCGGCCTCCAAGCTGATGAAAGCCGGTTTCCGCACCAACAATCTCGATCCCAATGCGCGTCACTGCATGGCTTCAGCGGTGGTTGGCTTTATGCGCACCTTCGGCATGGACGAACCGATGGGCTGCTACGACGACATCGAGCAGGCCGACGCCTTTGTGCTGTGGGGCTCGAACATGGCGGAGATGCATCCGATTCTGTGGTCACGTATTACCGCGCGTCGTCTCAGCAGTGAGAATGTCAAAGTGGCGGTGCTTTCCACCTATCGTCATCGCAGTTTTGAGCTGGCCGACAACGCGATGGTGTTCACACCGCAGAGCGATCTGGCGATCCTCAACTTCATCGCCAACTACATTATTCAGAACAACAAGGTCGATAAAACCTTCCTGCAGAACCACGTTACGCTACGCAAAGGCGTGACCGACATCGGTTACGGTTTGCGCCCCACCGATCCGCGTCAGGCTTCGGCGAAGAACCCGGACAGCGGCGAATCCACGCCGATGAGCTTTGACGAGTTTGCGAAGTTTGTCTCTGAGTACACGGTGGAAAAAGCCAGCGCAATGAGCGGTGTGGAGAAAGATCAACTCATCGCCCTCGCCGAGCTGTATGCCGATCCGAAAGTCAACGTGGTGTCGTACTGGACCATGGGCTTCAACCAGCATACGCGCGGCGTGTGGGCCAATAACCTGTGCTACAACCTGCACTTATTGACCGGCAAAATTTCACGTCCGGGCACCGGTCCGTTCTCGCTCACCGGCCAGCCATCGGCGTGCGGCACGGCGCGTGAAGTCGGCACCTTCTCGCACCGTTTACCGGCGGACATGGTGGTCAATAATGACAAACACCGCGCCACCGCCGAGAAGCTGTGGAAGCTGCCGCAGGGCACGGTGCCGGCCAAAATTGGTTTGCACGCCGTGGCGCAGGATCGCGCGCTGAAAGATGGCAAGCTCAACGCCTACTGGGTGATGTGTAACAACAACATGCAGGCCGGTCCGAACCTGACGCAGGAGCGTATGCCGGGCTGGCGCGATGAGCGCAACTTCATCGTGGTTTCCGATCCCTATCCCACCGTCAGCGCCTTGTCGGCTGACCTGATTCTGCCCACTGCGATGTGGGTGGAGAAAGAGGGCGCGTATGGCAACGCCGAGCGTCGTACTCAGTTCTGGCATCAGCAGGTGAAAGCGCCGGGCGACGCAAAATCCGATCTGTGGCAGCTGGTGAATTTCTCCAAACGTTTCAAGGTAGCGGAAGTGTGGCCGGAAGCGCTGCTGGCGCAGAATCCGGAGCTGCGCGACAAAACGCTGTTTGATGTGCTGTACGCCAACGGCCAGGTCAACCAATTCCCACTGAGTGAAGTGGCAGATGACCAGTTGAATGATGAAGCGCGCGAGTTTGGCTTCTACATCCAGAAAGGCTTGTTCGAGGAGTACGCCAGCTTTGGACGCGGTCACGGCCACGATCTTGCGCCGTTCGATGCTTACCATCAGGCGCGCGGCCTGCGCTGGCCGGTGGTGGATGGCAAAGAGACGCGCTGGCGCTATCGCGAAGGTTACGACAGCTACGTCAAAGCCGGTGAAGGCGTGCGTTTCTACGGTAAGCCGGATGGTAAAGCCACCATTTTCGCGCTGCCTTACGAAGCGCCAGCCGAATCGCCGGATGAAGAGTACGACCTGTGGTTCTGTACCGGTCGCGTGCTGGAGCACTGGCACACCGGCACCATGACGCGTCGCGTGCCGGAGCTGCACCGCGCAGTGCCGCAGGCGCTACTCTATATACATCCGCTGGATGCCAAAGAGCGCAATTTCCGTCGCGGCGAGAAAGTCCGCGTCGTGTCGCGTCGTGGCGAAACCCTTGCCACCGTGGAAACGCGCGGTCGCAATCAGCCGCCCAAAGGTCTGGTATTTATGCCGTTCTTTGATGCGGGCGTGCTGGCCAACAACGTCACGCTGGACGCCACCGATCCGCTGTCGAAGCAGACCGATTACAAAAAATGCGCCGTCAAGCTGGTAAAAATTTAAGGCAGGATGCAATGAAACCCTTAATCACACTTGTTACTTTGGCCGCCCTGATGCTGGGCGGCACGGTTTACGCCCACAACGGCGTCGATCTCAATCAGTCACCGGAAGTGACGGCCACGCAACAGGGCACCATTCATCAGCCCAAAGAGCAGAGCCGCAAGCCGTTGAACTATGTGAATCAGCCGCCGGTGATCCCGCATAGCGTCGATGGCTATCAGGTGACGAAAAACGTCAACCGTTGTCTGCAGTGTCACGGCACGCAGAGCTATCTCACCACCGGCGCGCCACGCGTAAGCCCAACGCACTTCACCGATCGCGATGGACTGGTGAGCAGCACCGTGTCGCCGCGTCGCTACTTCTGCCTGCAGTGTCACGTACCGCAAACCGATGCCAAACCGGTGGTGGAAAACACCTTCAAACCGGCTGACGGCTTCGGTAAGTGAGGACATGATGAAAGAGAAACTTCTGCGCATCTGGCGCTGGTGGCGGCGTCCGAGCCGTCTGGCGCTCGGTACGCTACTGATTCTGGGCTTTGCTGGCGGCATCATTTTCTGGGGCGGCTTCAACACCGCGATGGAGATGACCAACCGCGAACAGTTCTGTATCGGCTGCCATGAGATGCGCAATAACGTCTATCAGGAATATATGCAGACGGTGCACTACAACAACCGCAGCGGCGTGCGCGCCACCTGTCCGGATTGTCACGTGCCGCACGAGTGGGGCCCGAAAATGCTGCGTAAGATCCAGGCGAGCAAAGAGGTGTATGCCAAGATTTTCGGCATCATCGATACGCCGCAAAAGTTCGAGGATCATCGCATCAAGCTGGCGCAAAACGAGTGGCGCAGGATGAAAAACAATAATTCGCAGGAGTGTCGTAACTGCCACAACTTCGATTATATGGATTTCACCGCGCAGAAAACCGTCGCCGCGAAGATGCACAGCAAAGCAGTTGAGGAAGGGAAAACCTGTATCGATTGCCACAAAGGTATCGCGCACCATCTGCCCGATATGAAAGACCAACCCAACGGTTTTTGAGGCCTAACAACGCGGCATAAATTGGCGTACTGCCGATCACTACCGCAGCGCATCAAACCACTGCACAATCCGTAGCGGCGCGATTTAACGCGCAACCCATTGCGCCGCTACACTCTGTGCACTGAGTCAGGAGCGCCCATCACGGCGACCGGCCTCACAATTCAGATAGTTTTCCCCACCGCTTCGGCCTATCATCTCAGGCTCCCTCAATTTAGCAGTGGAGCGGTTATGTCGTTAAAGATCAACATCATCAAAGACAAGTTGCTGTCAGAAAACTGGTTTGTGCTGCGCAACTTCACCTACGAACTCACCCGCAACAACGGCGAAGTCGTGCGTCACAAGCGCGAAGTGTACGATCGCGGTAACGGCGCCACCATCCTGCTGTACAACACTGAAAAAAATAGCGTGCTGCTGGTGCGTCAGTTCCGCATTGCCACTTATGTCAATGGCAATGAAAGTGGCGAGTTGATTGAGACCTGCGCCGGGCTGCTGGATGACGACTCGCCGGAAGATTGCATCCGCAAAGAAGCGATAGAAGAGACCGGCTATCAGGTGGGTAAGGTCGATAAAGTTTTTGAAGCCTACATGTCGCCGGGCGGCGTGACTGAACTGATCCACTTCTTCGCCGCGGAATACAGCGATGCACAGCGCGCAAACAAGGGCGGTGGCGTTGAGGATGAAGAGATTACCGTGCTGGAGCTGAGTTTCCCGGAGGCGCTGGCGATGGTGAAAGATGGCCGCATTCGTGACGGTAAAGCCATTATGCTGCTGCAGCATGCGCAGATTGCCGGTTGGTTGCAGGCGTAGTTTTGACCGTAGCGGCGCAATTTATTGCGCTCTTTTGACCTTTTCATCGATGTGAAAATGCGCAATTTATTGCGCCGCTACAGCAATGTGTGGCCATCTTGCCTTAAACACACTCTCCCAACGTTTCCGGGACACATTCCGGATACGCCTGCAGTCTTGCCAGCGCTTCGGCATACGAAGGCATCGAGTGCGCTGCACCGGAGCGTTCCACACACAGCGAAGCATAAGCTGAAGCAAACAGCGCCGCCTGTGGCAGTTCATCGCCGGAAGCCAGCCGCGCCGCCAGTGCGCCATTAAACGCATCGCCCGCGCCGGTGGTATCCAGCGGCTGAGCCGGGAACAGCGGAATACGCAGCGGCGGCTGGTCTGCTACTGACAGCAACGCACCGCAAACCCCCAACGTAATAATTACCTGACGCGCGCCTTTACGGTGCAGCTTTTCTGCCGCTTGCTGCGCGCTGGCGAAGTCGGTGACCTTCACGCCGGTCAGCTGCATCGCTTCGGTACTGTTAGGCGTCAGCAAATCCACTTTTGCCAGCAGCGCATCGGTGACTTTTTGCCAGGGCGCGGGATTCATTATCACAAAGGTGCCGCCGGCGCGCGCGTTGTCGATCATGCGCTGGATGGCGCTGAGATTATTCTCCAGCTGCACCAGCAGAATATCGGCTGCCGCAACGGTGGGTTGGCAGCGCGTCACCTCGGCGGCTGTTACGGTGGTGTTCGCGCCGGGATAGACCGAAATCATGTTCTCGGCATCGTCCCCGGCGACATAAATCAGCGCATTGCCGGTCGGTTTCTCCTTGCAGGTAAACAAGGTAATGGCATCGAAACCGGTCTTTTCCAGATGGCGACGCGCAAACATGCCGAAGTCATCATTACCAATCTTACCGATATAGTGCACGCGCGCGCCGGCGCGCAGCGCGGCCGTCGCCTGGTTCGCGCCTTTGCCGCCCGGTCCCATCATGCTGGTATGGGCGGTGAGCGATTCGCCCGGCATTGGAAAGCGGTTCATTACCGCGACTACGTCGAGGTTGAACGAGCCAAACACACACACTTTTCCTTTCATCATGCACTCCTGAACAGACGTTCGGCGGCTAAACAGGCACCGCGACAACCGGTGTGGTCGGTGGATTGGCTAAACACAATCTTCAAACCCTCACGCGTGGCGGGTGGACGAAGATGCTGCTGAATCTGGCTGCGCAGCTGTGCCAGCGGGAAGTCCGCCATCGCCAGCACGCCGCCGCCCAGAATCAGGTATTCCGGATCGAGGATGTTCATCTCGGTGGCAATCAGTTGCGCCAGCCGCTGTATAAAAGCCTGCAGCTCCGGATGCTCACGATGCTGGGTAAATAGCGCTGACATGTTAGTTTCCGGCACATGGGCGCTCGCCCAGCGACTCAGCCAATGGCCCGACGTCACGGTTTCCGCACAGCCACGATTGCCGCACGGGCAGGGCAGATCGTTGCCGGCAACAGGCACATGACCAAGCTCACCCGCGCCACCGTGTTGACCATGATAAAACTGGCCGTTAAGCCACAGGCTGTTGCCCATGCCGGTGCCGGGATACAAACCCACCGCGCTGTCTGGCAGCTGCTCCAGCTGCAGTAAATCCCACAGCATCAGATGGTTAACATCTTTGTCCATCGCCACCGGTACGCCAAGGCGTTCGGTGAGGCGCGCGGCAACCGGTTGCTGATCCAGCGCCTGAATAAACGGCAGCGAAATCACCTGCTGGCGGTCACGGCTGAGAATGCCGGGTAATCCGAGCATCACGCCGCTAACTGGCTGCTGCTCCAGCGTTTCGCTGATTAACTGGCCCAACGCGTTAAGCGCATCAGGCTGCTGCGCCCAGCTGGCCGTCGGCACTTTACGGAAGCTCGACCAAACGCGGCCTGCTTCCATCAGCTGCAGACGTGTGCCGGTGCCGCCAATGTCGATACCGAGCCAGCATTTTTTCATGCGGATACCTGCGCCAATCCCTGAGCCTCATCAATGCTTTCGCGCATCATATTCCAGGCGGTTTCCAGATCGTCATGAATATTGAACAGGCCGGAGGTGCCGACAATCAGCACTTCTGCACCCGCGCCGACCAGCGTGTTGTAGGTGCGGGTATTGCAGGAACCGTCGATCTCAATCAGATATTGATAGCCGTTGGCCTGCTTCAGCGCTTTCAGCTCTTGCACCTTCTGCACCATTTCCGGAATAAACGGTTGTCCGGCGTAGCCGGGATCCACCGTCATCACGGTGATTTTATCCACCAGATGAATGTAGTGATGAATAAAGGAGACCGGCGTAGCAGGATTAAGCACCACGCCAACTTTCTTGCCGAAGCTGCGGATCATATTGATCACCCGGAATGCATCGCGGTTGATGGTTTCGGCGTGCGGGCAGATGTAATCGGCACCCGCTTTGGCAATTACTTCAATGAAATCGGTGGGCTGCTCGACCATCAAATGCACATCCAGCGCCACTTTGGTGAACGGGCGAATCTGCTCAATAAAGAACGGTGACAGCGTGATATTTTTCACGTAGTGACCATCCATAATGTCGATATGCAGGAAGTCGGCGCGGGAGTCCAGCACGGCGAGCTGGTGCTTGATCTCCATCAGATTCATACACATCAACGACGGGGAGACTTGAATACGCATCATACTTCCTTTTTTTCGGTCAAAGGGTTAAGCGCCGCCGCCAGTTTGCTGAGCTTGACGGCACGATGTTCGTTAAAGCGAGTTTTGAATTGTTTGAAGGCCAACACCACAATCAGCACCGCGCCCCACATTGCCAGGCTAACGTGCTGGCTGATGTTCATCAGGTTGAAGCCGGTGGAGAGCACTTGCAGGGCGATCAGCGCCAGCACCACGCCGGTCACGCGACCAAACCCGCCATTCGGGTCGGTGCCGCCAAGGATAATGGCCAGCACCGTCAGCAGCAGATACGCATCGCCGTAACCCATACGCGCCGAGTTGAAGCGCGCCATCATGATCAAACCGGCCAACACGCACAGCAGGCTGGAGATGACGTACACCAGAATCACCATGCGATGCGTATTGATGCCGCTAAACCAGGTGGCGTTGATGTTGCTGCCGCCCATATAGATGCATTTACCGGCGCGGGTTTTGCCGAGGAACAGCGCCAGCAGCGCGGCGGCAAACAGGAACACCCACAGCGGCAGCGGAACGCCAAGCAGCGTGTTGGAACCGAGCGCCTGCACCACCGACGGCATGCCGCTGACGGCCGCGCCTTTGGTCAGCCAGATGCCGATACCGTTCAGCGTCATCATGGTCGCGAGCGTCACCAGAATCGGGTGCGCACCGATGCGCGTCACCATCACGCCGGTAATCACGCCGATCACCGCCGCAATCAGCATCGCGCCGATAATCGCAATAAACAGCCACAGCAGTTGCATGCCAGTGCCGGCATCGGCGGGCAGGGCGCGCATCAGCGTCCAGGCGATAAACAGCGCCGTCAGGTTGGCGGTGGCGATGATTGCCAGATTCAGTCCGCCGCTGAGAATGGCGATAAACATCGCCAGCGTCAGCAAGCCCAGCTCAGGCAGCTGAAATGCCATACTCATAAAGGTCGAATCAGTGAGAAAGCGACCCGGCAACATGACGGTAAAGATCGCCAGCGCCAGCGCGATTAACAGCATCAGGCCGATATTGGTGCCGTCCGGACGCAGAGCAGAGAGTGATTTCATGTTGATGCGGCTCCCGTTAGACGAAACTGACATCAGTTTCTTTACGTTTTTTGTAGTGAGTCACGGCAATAGCCACCATGATCACGCCGCCCACCACGATGTTCATGAAGTAGTTGGAGACGCCAATCAGGTTGAGGCCGTTCTTCAGGATGGCGATAAGAAAGACACCCATCAGCGTGCCGCTCACCGTGCCTTTGCCGCCCATCAGGCTGGCACCGCCAAGAACGGTGGCGGCCAGCACATCCAGCTCGCCGCCGACCAGCGCATTTGGCACCACTTCGCCCATGCGATAGACCTGCACCAAGCCGCCAATCGCCGCCATGGCACCCAGCCAGCCATAGGCGAAGACATGAATCAGACCGACGCGAATACCGATGCGGCGCGCCGATTCCGCATCGCCGCCCACCGCATACAGTTGGCGACCGAGATTGGTTTTGTTCAGCAGCAGCGCGGTGAGTCCGGCAATCACCAGCATGGTCACCAGCGGCAAGCCAATCTGGAAGCTGTTGCCTTGCCAGGTGAATGGCAGCACGCTGCGCAGCGTGATCCACCAGTCCGGCAGCGAATAGAGGCTTTTGCCGCCGGTTACCCACATCAACAGGCCAAACAGCAGCGACTGCATGCTGATGGTGATGATGATCGAGACGACGCGCAGCGTGGTGATCAGCAGGGCGTTGATCACGCCAAACAGCGTGCCGCACACCACCGCCAGCAGGATGCTGAGCAGGGCGTTATCAAACTGGAACTGCACAAACAGCGAGGCGATCAGGTATTGCACCACCGACGCCACCGCAGCAAAGGAGATATCGATGCCGCCGGTCACCAGCACCACAAACAGGCCGAGGGCAAAGATGCCGGTCACGGCGTAGCTTTCTGCCAGATCCAGCAGGTTTTGCACCGTCAGGAACTGATCGCTGGCGGCAGAGAAAAACACAATGAACGCCAGCAAAACCCAGGCCAGCCAGCCCTGGCTGGAGCTCGGACGTAAACGAGAAAAATCAGGCATTGATCACCTCCGCCAGCTGCTGTTGCTCAACGGTATCGGGTTGGTATTCGGCATGAACGGTGCCATCACGGAAGTGCAGGATGCGGTCGCAGTTGTACCAAACCTCCGGCACTTCGTCGGAAATCAGGATGATCGACAAACCCTCTTTCGCCAGCAGATGAATTAGCTGATAGATGCTGGCTTTAGCGCCGACATCCACGCCAACGGTGGGCGAATCAAGGATCAGGATGCGCGGCTGGGTCAGCACCCATTTCGCCAGCACGATTTTCTGCTGGTTGCCGCCGGAGAGCGTGGAGATGGCCAGATTGGGATCGGCAACACGCACGCCAAGCTGCTGAATCCACTGCAGGATCAGCTTGTTCTTGCGGTATTCATCAATCAGGTGGAAACGGTTTTGCAGCTTGTCGAGGATCGGCAGCACCATGTTGTCGGCCACCGATTGTTGCTGCACCAAACCCAGGGTTAAGCGATCTTCGGAGACGTAGCCGATGCCGGCTTTGATCGCATCTTCGTGCCCACGAAAGCGCACCGGTTTGCTGTCGAGCCAGATCTTGCCGCTGTCGGGTTTGGTCATGCCAAACAGCGACAGCGCCAGTTCGGTACGGCCAGAGCCGAGCAGGCCGCACAGGCCCAGCACTTCGCCCTGATAGAGTTTGAAATTAACGTCATGGTATTGTCCGGCGCGCGTCAGTTTTTCGACTTCGAGGATCAGGCGATCGTCATGGCGCGTCGGCGTTTTCAGCTGATAGTCGAGTTTCAGGCCGGTCATCAGCTCGGTCAGATGGTGCGGCGTCATCGCTTTGGCGGGCCAGCAGCCCATTTTGCGGCCGTCGCGGATCACCGTCACGCGATCTGAGATCTCCAGCACCTCATCCAGACGATGGCTGACAAACACCACGCAGATGTTTTTGTCTTTCAGGTAACGCACGGTGCGCAGCAGCTGATTCACTTCGGTGCGCGTCAGCGACGCCGTCGGCTCATCCATGATCACCAGCCGCGCATCGGCGACCAGCGCGCGGCAGATCGCCACCTGCTGACGCTGCGCAATCGACAGCGACGCCACTTTCTCATCGAGATCGAGTTCAAACTTCAGTTCATCAATGATGCGCTGCGCGGTTTCACGCAGTTTGGCTTTGCGGTGCCAGCCGAGCAGGCTATTCAGGTTGTGCTCGAAGGCGATGTTTTCCGCCACGCTGAGGTTGGGGAACAGCGACAGATCCTGATAAATCACCTGGATACCGAAGTCACGCGCCTGGCGAGTGGTCAGACGCGGAAAGCTCGGGCCGTCGCCCAGCGTGATACGGCTGCCGCTATCCGGGGCGTGCACCCCGGAAATGACTTTGATTAAGGTGCTCTTGCCACAGCCGTTGGTGCCAGCGAGACAGTGCACTTCGCCAGCCAGTAAGGTCAGCGAGATATCGCTCAGTGCGCGGTTGCCACCAAATGTTTTCGACAGGTTGTCGAGCGCAATCAGCGTCTGTGGGATCACCTCATTCATCATTACAGCCCCATTTTCACCAGTTTTGGCAGGTTCTCTTTGTCCAGGCTTTCGGTGTTGTTGCCGAGGATGGTGTGGGTCGCCTCGTCAACTTTCACTTTGCCCAAACCCTCGATGGTCATTCCGTCGGTGATTGGCTCTTTCTTCTGCATCATGTCGGCGATACGTACGAACACTTCGCCTGCGGTTTGTGGATTCCAGATGTAGCCGCCTTTGATCGCGCCACGCTGCACCAGCGATGCGCCCTGGCCAGGACTAAAGGCGCCAATTACGCAGACCTGATCGATCTTGTTACGGTTCATCACCGCGCGACCGGCGCCAATCGGACCTTGTGAACCAAAGGCCATAATTCCTTTCAAATCCGGATACTTGGACATCAGTTCGTTAGTGGTGCGAATCGAGTCATCCAGCGATTCGCCGACGCCAAACTTGTCGGTGACCATCTGCATCTTCGGATAGTGTTCTTTCTGATAATTCAGCGCGGCGTCGGTCCACTGCTGGTGCAACGGCACGGTCAGGCTGCCGACGTACATGGCGTATTTGCCCTCTTCATGCATGCATTTCGCCAGCGCTTTCATATGGTTGATGCCGTGCGTCGGCGCATCCACCAGTTCGAAGTCCCAGTTAGCGCCTTTCTGATCCGGCGATTCGTGGGTGATCACTTCAATGCCGGCATCACGGGCGCGCTTCAGCACCGGTTCCAGTACTTTCGGGTCATTTGGCACCACGCCAATGATGTCGACCTTCTGGGCAATCAAATCTTCGATAGCGCGCACCTGCAGAGCCGGATCGGCCGCCGTTGGTCCCACCATCCACGCGTCAATGCCGCGTTTCGCCGCTTCACTCTTGATGCCCGCTTCCATGGCGTTGAACCACGGAATACCGCCAATTTTCACCACGATGCCCATGCGTAATTTGTCAGCAGCCTGCGCGCCGGAGGCGGCAAACAGGGCGAGCAGAGAACAGGCGATAAGATGTTTTTTCATAAAGACTCCGATTTAATTTTTTATTAGCTGCATAGAATGGCTGCGCTGGGAGCAATCAATAATATTGACGCCGTTCCACGCTAATTCTTGTTCCAGCTCTTTATCTTTTAATTGGTCAGTAATGAGAAAGTCCACATCGCGATAATGACAAATACGCGCGAATGAGGGCCGCAGGAATTTACTCCCGTCCAGCAGCAGATGTTTTCTTTCCGCTGCTAATAACATTTGCTGTTTTAAATGTGCGTTGTTTTCGTTACCTTCACGTAAATAACCGTCATTGCCTAAACTGCTACAGGAGAAAAAGATCTTATTGATCTGAAATTCCCTGAGCGGTTGCTCGGCGACGACGCCGTGGAAATCTTCATAACGGTCAGAATATTCTCCCCCCAGACAGATGGTGCGGATGCTGCCGCGCGCCGCAAGGGTTTGCACAATCCTGATGGAATTGGTTAATACCGTTAATTCAATATCCGGCAGCTGTCGCGCTAAATACCAGCAAGTGGTGCTGCTATCGAGTAATATACAATCGCCGGGGCTAATGAAATCGAGTGCGCGTTTGGCAATAGCCATTTTTGCATCAACATGTTCATTGACTCTCTGGCGGAAAGATAATTCATACTCGTTAACACCTCGCGTATTTCCCTGAATGTTGGCGGCCTGTCGTTTTGCGGGTACCGCACCACCGTGACTGCGTTGTAACAGACCACGTTTCTCCAGCTGCGTTAAATCACGCCGAATAGTTTCTTGTGAAACCTGACATAACGTGACTAATTCAGCGACAATGACCCGACCATTTAAATTTAATTCGTCAATAATTCGCTGCTGTCTTTCAATCGGCAACATAACTAACCTCCGATGGCTATAAATTACTGGATAGCGCATTTAGAAAGTGTGGGCTGCGCACGAGTCCACAGTCACCAAAACGCCTTAGCTGATTAGAGTGATCTGGATCTGTCTTATATGTAAATGAGATGTCTGGTTATCAAAATTAAGTGATATGTCTCACATAAATAAGCCTAATGGCGCGAAATCCGCGTTCTACGCGCGTTGCAAATCCAAAACATGGATTTAACCTAACATGACCGCTTATGACCTTTTGTGTGTATTTGACCGTTTTGTGATGAGTTAACAAGAGTCCGACGAATCCGATTGAGCAGTAATTGGTCAAAACGGATGATGAGCGCTTGCCCCATCCAGTACCCGTTCGCCACAGGTGACGGCTTTTTCAGCGGTTAACCTCGCTTTTAGGGCCGGCTCACAGTTTAGGCCTGCTGACAGCGTTCCCGTTGCGCTATTATTTTCTTTCCAGGAATTTGGGGACCGATTTTTTTGATGTCGTATTGGATGAAGTTACTGCTTTTAATGCCCTTTCTTTTTGTCGCGTGCGTTCAGGCTCAGCCACTGCAAAAGTCATTTTCTGACTGGCAACTGACCTGTAACAACGCGGCTTTTTGCGTGGCACGCAGTTTTCCCGGTGACAACGGCTTAGTGATGACGCTCTCACGTCATGCTGGCGTCAACGATCGTCCCTTGCTGCGTATTGATTACGGCAGCGCATACAGCGGTGAGCTGCCGGGCGGCCCGCTCAAGGATAACCTGCTACTCGATCAACGCCGTCTCACACCAGACCTTAAACACTGGACGGTGGAACCGCATCATCTGGCGACCAGTAATGCTATCGCCATCGACGAGTTTCTGGCGCAGACGCTGGATGCGCAAAATCTGCAGCTGACCTATAAAGCCAACGCCACTATTCCGCTCAGCGGTATGAAGGCGGCATTACTGTTGATGGATGACGTGCAGGGCCGCGTCAACGGTGCCAGCGCCTGGGTGAAGCGTGGCGACCGCGTGCAGTGGGATGTACCGCCGCAGCCAGCGTTGCCGGCGTTACCTTCGCCATTACCGCCGCCGCCGCCGCCGCCGCTGACGCAGGAAGAGACCAGCGGTTTAATTGATTTTGGTACCTGGCGGGTGAATACCGATAACTGCTCGCTCGATCCACTGCGGCGTGAAGTGAGCGTGTCGCCGCTGACCGACAGCAAAGCGCTGCTGCTGATCAGCTGCGAAACCGGTGCGTATAACGTGATCGATCTGGCCTTTGAAGTGACGCGCACGCAGCCTTATGTGTCGCGCGGTCTGAGCTTAACGCTGCCGTTTACGCCGCCGTCACGCGGGGATAATCAGCTGGAGTTGGTGAACGCGGAATTTGATGCCAGCCATGGATTGCTCTACACCTTCAGTAAAGGACGTGGTTTGGGGGATTGCGGCGTGGCAACGCGCTGGCAGTATGACGGCAACGAGTTTGTGCTGGCGGAGTATGCGGAAGAGAAGACCTGCGATGCGTGGCACAGCAGTGAGGATTGGCCAACATTATGGGTTACTGAATCGCAAAATCCGGTGCAGTCGCGTTAATACCACGTGCAGCATTAAATCATTGCACATTCCGTAGCGGCGCGATTTATCGCGCAATGAATTGCGCCGCTACAGCCTGCACCACAACCCAGTTAGCGGATGGCTTGCACCGTCATCGGTGAACCCGATTGATTGCCCACCAGCTCGGTCAGCATATTATTCACGCCATCGCTCATCGGGGTGAAACGCGTTAACGGCGAGCGAGTCACCACCACAAACACGCCGACGTTGTGCTGCGGCACCATCGCCATATAGGTAATGAAGCCGCCGCCACCGCCGGTTTTCTGAATAATCCCCGGACGACCTTCCTTCGGCCCCATATAGACCCAACCCATGCCCAGCGCATCGGCGCGGCCCGGCACATCCATGCCTTCCACTTTGGTTAGCTGGTCACGACGATAAATCAGCGTTTGCAGGCGATCAATTTGCGGCGTGCGGTGATTCACCGCCGAGTTAAGGAACTGCTGCATCCAGCGGCCCATATCGTCTGGCGTTGAGTAAACGCCGCCGCTACCGATGGCCGCCAGCGTGTTGTTACACGGACTGGCACCTTTCTCGGCAATCATCAGACGCTGACACTGATCCGGTGACGGCGTAAAGGTGGTGTCTTTCATACCTAACGGGCGCGTTATCAACTGCTGGAACAGTGCTGGATAGGGCATGCCCGCCGCTTTGGCGAGCGCATCGCTCAGCAGATCAAAGCCCAGGTTGGAATAGGCGGCATTGGTGCCTGGCGCGGCCTTTAATGCCGCTCCGCTCAGCCACTGCCAGCGATCGGACTTGGTCGGCCAGACAAACACCGGACGATGCGGTTTACCGCCAGGCTGTTCGCGCGGCAGGCCGCTGGTGTGGGTGGAGAGGTTAATCAGGCGAATCGGCTGGCCGTTATAGCTTGGCACGCGTGCGCCAGGCGGCGCGTATTTGCTGAGCGGATCGTCAAGACGCAGTTGACCGCGTTCGGCCATCTTCACCATCACTTCGCTGGTCATCAGCTTGCTGAGCGAGGCAATACGAATCACCGAATCGGGCTGCGGACGCACGTTGTTGCCGGGGCGCGTATCACCAAAGCTGGCGAAAACCCGCTGATTGCCATCAATCGCCACCAGCGCCATGCCGGTTGCGCCGCTGCCATAGAAAATGTGCTCGGCGTAGCGATCAACAATTTGCGATGCCAACAGCGGATCGGGCGACGACTGCGCCATGCTTTTTAATGGAAGCACAGAAACCATTAAGGCCAGTAAAAAAGGAGTACGTTTTTTCAACGGGAAAGCGTCCGCTATAAGAATCGGAGGAAAGCTTATAGTAATCAGTTTGCGCGAGGCGTGAAGGGGGCAGGGCGGATTTTTTTCTGTTTCAGGCTGTGATCAAAAAATGGCCCTTACGCCAAAAAGACGCAGGGCCAGATCGATTAGTGCGGCTTGAGTAAAGCTTCAGTATGGCTGACGATGTTCTCGACGGTGAAACCGAATTCCGGGAACAGTTTGCCGGCGGGGGCTGACTCACCAAAGGTGGTCATACCGACAATCGCGCCATCCAGACCAACATACTTGTACCAGTAATCAGCAATGCCGGCTTCGACTGCCACACGCGCTTTCACGCCGGATGGCAGCACCGATTCGCGATACGCGACATCCTGCTTATCAAACACGTCGGTGCTCGGCAGCGAAACCACGCGAATCTTATGGCCAGCAGCGGTGAGTTTATCCGCCGCGCCCAGCGCGATTTCAATCTCCGAACCGGTGGCGATGATGATCGCATCCGGCGTGCCGTTGCTGTCCTGCAGCACATAGCCACCGCGCGCAATATTCGCCACCTGCTCTTTGCTGCGCTCAGGCTGCAGCAGGTTCTGACGCGACAGGATCAGCGCGGTTGGCCCATGATGGCGCTCAACGGCGGCTTGCCACGCCACGGCGGTTTCCACCTGATCGCACGGACGCCACACACTCATGTTTGGCGTAACGCGCAGGCTGGCAATCTGCTCAACTGGCTGGTGTGTCGGACCATCTTCGCCGAGGCCGATGGAGTCATGCGTATAGACCAGCACCTGACGCGCCTTCATCAGCGCGGCCATGCGCACCGCATTACGCGCGTACTCGACGAACATCAGGAAGGTAGCGGTGTATGGCACGAAGCCGCCGTGATGCGCGATGCCGTTGCCGATCGCCGTCATACCAAATTCACGTACGCCGTAGTGAATGTAGTTACCGGCACTATCCTCTTTGATCGATTTTGAGCCCGACCAGATGGTGAGGTTACTGGGTGCCAGATCCGCTGAGCCGCCGAGGAATTCCGGCAGCAGCTTGCCAAACACTTCCAGCGTATTTTGTGAGGCTTTACGGCTGGCGATTTTCTGTGGATTAGCCTGCAGCTCTTCAACAAACTTCTGCACTTCGCTACTCCAGTTAGCCGGCATTTCACCGCTCAGACGACGGGTAAACTCCTGCGCCAACTCGGGGTGTGCCTCTTTATAAGCGGCAAACTTATCATCCCAGGATTTCTCGCGCTGCGCGCCCGCTTCTTTGGCATCCCACTGCTGATAAATCTCTTTCGGGATCTCAAACGGCGGATAGTGCCAGCCCAGTTTCTGCCGCGTCAACGCCACTTCTTCTTCGCCCAGCGCCGCGCCGTGCGACTCCTCTTTACCGGCTTTGTTCGGCGAGCCGAAACCGATAGTGGTGCGACAGATAATCAGTGACGGCTTGTCGGTAACGCTTTGCGCCTCTTTAATCGCCGCAGCGATCGCTGCCGAATCGTGGCCATCGATACCTTCTGCGCTACCGATGACGTGCCAGTTGTAGGCTTCGAAACGTTTGTGCGTGTCGTCGGTGAACCAGCCTTCGGTTTCACCATCGATGGAGATGCCGTTGTGATCGTAGAAGCCAATCAGTTTGCCGAGGCCGAGCGTACCGGCCAGCGAGCTCACTTCGTGCGAGATGCCTTCCATCAAACAACCATCGCCCATAAACACGTAGGTGTGGTGATCGACGATGTCGTGGCCGGGACGGTTAAACTGCGCCGCCAGCGTGCGTTCGGCAATCGCTAAACCTACCGCGTTGGCCAGGCCCTGGCCGAGCGGGCCGGTGGTGGTTTCCACGCCTGGCGTGTAACCGAGTTCAGGGTGTCCCGGCGTTTTAGAGTGCAGCTGACGGAAGTTTTTCAACTCTTCCATCGGCAGGTCGTAACCGGTGAGATGCAGCAGGCTGTAGAGCAGCATCGAGCCGTGACCGTTGGAAAGAATAAAACGGTCACGATCGGCCCACGCCGGATTGTTGGGATTGTGTTTCAACACATCGCGCCATAACACTTCGGCGATATCTGCCATGCCCATCGGCATACCTGGGTGCCCGGAATTTGCTTTTTGTACCGCATCCATGCTGAGTGCACGAATTGCGTTAGCCAACTCTCTGCGTGAAGACATAAGGTTCTCCCTTGTGATTTGGCGATAGCGGATGAGCCAATGCCCATCCGCCATAAGAGTGAGTGCGGATTACAGACGAGAAGAGAGCACGTCTTCCAGCTTCTGCTGGTCGACGGCGAACTGACGGATGCCGTCTGACAGTTTTTCTACCGCCATCGGATCCTGATTGTGTTCCCAGCGGAATTCCGCTTCTGAAAGTGAAGCCGGCTGATGGAAACCTTCGGTTGATGGCTCCAGCTTACGCTCCAGCGGCGCGTCGCTGTTGGCCAGCTCTTCCAGCAGGTTAGGGGAAATGGTCAAACGGTCGCAGCCGGCCAGCGCCTGAATCTGTTCCACTTTACGGAAGCTGGCACCCATGATGACGGTGCTGTAACGGTGCTTCTTGTAGTAATCGTAGATACGGCGCACAGATTTCACGCCCGGATCTTCATCGACCACATACGGATCCATCGGTTTGCGGGTGTTGTACCAGTCGTAAATACGGCCAACAAATGGCGAAATCAGGAACACACCAGCTTCGGCACAGGCTCGCGCCTGAGCGAAGGAGAACAGCAGCGTCAGGTTGCACTGAATGCCGTTTTTCTCCAGCTCTTCAGCGGCTTTGATGCCTTCCCAGGTTGACGCCAGTTTGATCAGAATGCGTGAGCGGTCGATGCCGTGCTCTTCGTACAGACGCACCAGCTTCTCAGCTTTGGTGACACACATGCCACGATCGAAGGAGAGGCGCGCATCCACTTCGGTCGAAACACGGCCCGGTATGCTTTTCAGAATTTCCATACCGAGGTTAATCGCCACTTTGTCGCTGGCGTTGATGATTTGTGTCTCTTTGCTGCCGCCCTGTTTTTTCGCGTAGTCGATGGCGTCATCAATCAGATGTTTATAACCCTCAAGACCGGCGGCTTTCAGAATCAATGAGGGGTTGGTGGTCGCGTCTTCTGGATTGTAATGGCGAATGGATTCGATATCGCCGCTGTCCGCCACCACGGTGGTGTATTGTTTCAATGCATCTAGCTGGTTCATCACTTAACTCCTTGATTAGCAATAATGTGGGCAAAGGTGTTGCACCCATTCCTGTTAAGTATTGGTCCAACACAGTGCTACAGACGTTACACGAAGAAAATGCGTTTTCTCTGATTGTGGCGTCGTGGCGCTTAAGAGGTGCGATAGTGAAAGGAGGACTGGCCTAAACGGTTCAGCTACGCTTTTTGCCATCAATAAGGATAGCAGGCTGTGCCGATCTCGCAGGCGAAGCGGTGGCAATCCGTGCCTTTCAGTCTGTGCGTTCTTTGAGCGCCTTCACCCTCTTTTGTGCCGCACATTCCTATACTGAATGCCTATTTAGCGATGCCAAAGGATGCCCAATGGACGATCAACTCAAGCAAAGCGCGCTCGATTTTCATCAATTCCCTACGCCCGGAAAAATTCAGGTTTCACCCACCAAACCGTTAGCCACGCAGCGCGATCTGGCGCTGGCCTATTCGCCTGGCGTCGCTGCGCCTTGTCTGGAAATTGCCGCCGATCCGCTGGCGGCGCGCAAATACACCGCGCGTGGCAATCTGGTGGCGGTGATCTCCAACGGCACCGCGGTGCTGGGGCTGGGTAACATTGGCGCACTGGCGAGTAAGCCGGTGATGGAAGGCAAGGGCGTGCTGTTCAAAAAGTTCGCCGGCATTGACGTGTTTGATATCGAAATCGATGAGCGCGATCCCGATAAGTTGATTGAGGTGATTGCCGCGCTGGAACCCACTTTTGGTGGCATCAATCTGGAAGATATCAAAGCGCCCGAGTGTTTCTATATTGAGCAACAGCTGCGTGAGCGCATGCAGATCCCAGTATTCCACGACGATCAGCACGGCACGGCGATCATCTGTACGGCGGCGGTGCTCAACGGCTTAACCATCGTTAAAAAAGCCATCAGCGAGGTGCGGCTGGTGGTTTCCGGCGCAGGTGCCTCGGCGATTGCCTGCCTGAATCTGCTGGTGGCGCTCGGCATGCAGCAGCACAACATTGTGGTGTGCGATTCCAAAGGCGTGATCTATCGCGATCGCGAGCCGAATATGACGCCGACCAAAGCGGCCTATGCGGTGGCCGACAGCGGCGCACGCACGCTGGACGAGGTGATTGGCGGCGCGGATATTTTCCTTGGCTGTTCCGGCCCCAAAGCGCTGACGCCGGAGATGGTGCAGAAGATGGCGCAGGATCCGCTGATTCTGGCGCTGGCCAATCCCGAACCGGAAATCATGCCGCCGCTGGCAAAACAGGTGCGGCCCGACGCGATTATCTGCACCGGGCGCTCTGATTTCCCCAATCAGGTGAACAACGTGTTGTGCTTCCCGTTTATCTTCCGTGGCGCGCTGGACGTGGGTGCCACGGCGATCAATGAAGAGATGAAGCTGGCGGCGGTGCACGCGATTGCGGCGCTGGCGCAGGCGGAACAGAGCGATGTGGTGGCGTCGGCGTATGACGATCAGGATCTGAGTTTCGGCCCGGAATACTTGATCCCCAAACCGTTCGATCCGCGTTTAATCGTGCAGATCGCGCCCGCGGTGGCGAAAGCGGCGATGGAATCGGGCGTCGCCACGCGACCGATTGAGGACTTTGATGCTTATCGTGAGCAGCTCACCGAGTTCGTCTATAAAACCAACCTGTTTATGAAGCCGATCTTTTCGCAGGCGCGTAGAGATCCCAAACGCGTGGTGCTGGCAGAAGGCGAAGAGGTGCGCGTGCTGCATGCCACGCAGGAGCTGGTAACGTTAGGGCTGGCGAAGCCGATTCTGATTGGCCGGCCGAACGTCATCGCTATGCGTCTGCAAAAGCAGGGTTTGAAGATCGAGGCGGGCAAAGATTTTGAGATCGTCAATAACGAGTCCGATCCACGTTTCAAAGAGTACTGGAATGAGTATTACCAGATTATGAAACGGCGCGGCGTGACGCCGGAAACTGCCCAGCGCGCGGTGATCGGTAATCCCACGCTGATTGGCGCGATCATGGTGCATCGCGGTGAGGCCGATGCGCTGATCTGCGGCACCATCGGCGATTATCAGGAACATTATGATGTGGTGGAGAAAGTGTTCGGGCTGCGAGAGGACGTGAAGGTGGCGGGCGCGATGAATGCGTTGCTATTGCCGAGCGGTAATACCTTTATAGCTGACACCTACGTTAATGAAGATCCCAGCGCAGAACAGCTAGCGGATATCACGCTGCTGGCGGCGGAAACGGTGCGACGCTTCGGCATTGAACCGCGCGTGGCGCTGCTGTCGCACTCCAGCTTTGGCACCTCAAATGCGCCGGGCGCGCGCAAAATGCGCGACGTACTCGCGTTGATTCAGCAACGCGCCCCGGATCTGGAGATTGACGGCGAAATGCACGGTGATGCGGCGCTGGTCGAGAGCATTCGCCGTGAACTGATGCCGGACAGCCCGCTGAAAGGCACCGCGAATTTGCTGATTATGCCGAACGTCGAAGCGGCGCGTATCAGCTATAACCTGCTGCGCGTCTCCTGCTCCGAAGGTGTCACGGTGGGACCGGTGTTGATGGGGATCAGCAAGCCGGTACATGTGTTGACGCGTATCGCCTCGGTGCGGCGCATCGTGAATATGGTGGCGTTAGCGGTGGTGGAGGCGCAGACCGAGCCGTTGTAACGACTTGATTGGCGAATGTGTTGCGCCGCAATGAAATTCTGCAAACCTTTTCGCGGCGCAATTCATTGCGCGATAAATCGCGCCGCTACGGGGTGTGCGGTTTGTTAATTATGTAGCTTCAACCAATCTTTGACTGGCAGGAAATCGCGGTACAAGGCGGCTTCGGGGGAATCGGCTTCTGGCTGATAATCGTATTCCCAGCGCACCAGCGGCGGCATCGACATCAAAATGGATTCGGTGCGGCCGCCGGTTTGCAGGCCAAACAGCGTGCCGCGATCCCACACCAGATTGAACTCGACGTAGCGACCACGACGATAGAGCTGGAACTGGCGCTCGCGGTCGCCCCACGGCAGCGCTTTGCGCCTGGCCACAATCGGCAGGTAGGCGTTGGCAAAACCGTTGCCGACTGCCTGCATGAAATCGAAGCAGTAATCGAAATCGGGCGTGTTCAGGTCGTCATAAAACAGGCCGCCGATACCGCGCTGCTCGTCGCGATGCTTGAGGTAGAAGTAATCGTCGCACCACTTTTTGTAGCGCGGATAAACCTCCTCACCAAACGGCTGGCACAGATCGTGCGCGGTTTGATGCCAGTGCAGCGCATCCTGTTCGAAGCCGTAATATGGCGTGAGATCGAAACCACCGCCAAACCACCACACCGGATCGGCGCCCGGTTTTTCCGCGATAAAGAAGCGCACGTTGGCGTGGCTGGTTGGCACGTAAGGATTGGATGGATGCACCACCAGCGACACGCCCATCGCTTCAAAGCTGCGGCCAGCCAGTTCGGGACGATGCGCGGTGGCGGATGCGGGCATTTGATCGCCGTGCACGTGCGAGAAGTTAACGCCGGCTTGTTCAAACACCGCACCATCACGCAATACGCGACTGCGTCCGCCGCCGCCGCCGGGACGTTGCCACTCATCTTCGGCAAAGCTCGCCTTGCCATCTTCCGCCGCTAATTGGGCGCAAATATCATCTTGCAGCGCCAGCAAAAAGGCTTTGACGCGGGAAATATCGGGATTGCTCATCAGTCACTCGTTCCGGAAATTTGCCGCTATTCTACCACAGGATAAAGGCTATGCTTCGCGACGATCGACCTCATCGAAGTAGCGGGTGATGCCGTCGGCAATGGCGCTGGCAATTTTCTGGCGGAACGCTTGCGTGCCAAGCAGCTGCTCTTCACGCGGATTGGTAATGAAGGAGGTTTCCACCAGCACCGAAGGAATCGACGGCGATTTCAGCACCGCAAACGCGGCCTGTTCGGTGTGCTGGCTGTGCAGATGATGCACCGGGCGAATCTGATCGAGGACGTGTTTACCCAGCGTCAGGCTGTTGCGAATGGTATCGGTCTGCACCAGATCGAACAGAATCTGGTTGAGGTAATGATCTTTATCCTGCACCTCAGCACCGCCCACTTTGTCGGCATCGTTTTCACGCTGCGAAAGGTAACGCGCCATCGCGCTGCTGGCACCGCGATTGGAAAGGGCAAAAACCGATGCGCCGTTAGCATCCGGGCTGATGTAGCCATCGGCGTGAATCGACATAAACAGGTTAGCGCCGTGCTGGTGGGCGATTTCGACGCGCTGATAGAGCGGAATAAAGTGGTCGCTGTCGCGCGTCAGGCGCACTTCGATGCGGGGATGCGATTGCAGCAGCGTCTTCACGGTATTGGCGATCGCCAGCACAATGTGTTTCTCTTCCGAACCCTCTTCGCCGACGGCGCCGGAATCGATGCCGCCGTGGCCGGGATCAATCATCACGATACGTTTGCCGTTGCTGGCGGGTTTCGGTGGCGTATGACGCGGACTAACGCGCAAATCGCTGTTCTGTTCTTTGGCCTGCACCGCACGCGGTGACAACACCGCCAGCGCTAAACCGGAAAGTATCAGTTGGCGACGATTGGTAAGGCGCTTAAGCAGTGAAATCTTCATCATTTACGGGTCCATGGCAGGTAAATCCTGCCCCGTGTTATAGCGTAACAATTGCCAGGCGGCGACCTCGCAACTATTTCAAGTGTTTACTTTCTATTGCAACAGACTAACAGCGATGTCGCGCTTTTTTTGCTCCGTTGTCACGCGTGAGGGTTGCGCCTGGCAAAGAATGCGTGATAATCAGCGAATTGTGCCTAACAGCAGGGTAACGTCGATGGAAATCCGTTCTTTCCGCCAGGAAGATTTTGAAGAAGTGATCACGCTCTGGGAGCGTTGCGATTTGTTACGCCCATGGAACGATCCGGAGCTGGACATTGAACGCAAAATGAACCACGACGCGGAACTGTTTCTGGTCGCGGAAGTCGGTGGCGAAGTGGTCGGTACGGTGATGGGCGGCTACGACGGCCATCGCGGCTCCGTCTACTATCTGGCGGTGCATCCTGATTATCAGGGCCGTGGCTTTGCCAATGCGTTGATGAATCGTCTTGAGAAGAAGCTGATTGCGCGCGGTTGCCCAAAAATCAATTTGATGGTGCGCGAAGAGAACGATCAGGTGGTGGCGTTTTACGAAAAGCTCGAATACGAGCCGGTGGACTCGCTGCTGCTGGGCAAGCGTTTGATTGAAGATCGCGAGTATTGAGAGTCGGTTTGAAATACCTTCCCGAAGAGTACGATGCGAAAGGGCAGCTGCGGCTGCCGTTTCTTTTCTGGCTGATCCTGTTATTGCAGGCGCGCACCTGTCTGCTGCTGGTGATGGCGGGCGCATCACGCCAGCAGGGCAATGATTTGCTGGCGCTGTTCTATCCCGACCGCCAAAGCTTCTGGCTGGGGCTGGCGTTAGGCATTCCGGCGGCTATCGGCTTATTGCTGACCGGCTATCGCCAGCGCTGGCCGCGCCTGTGGCAAAGCTGGCGTCATGTGTTGAGCGCATCGCTCCTTGTCAGCCTGCTGTGGCAGGGTTCCAGCCTGCTGTGGCAGGGTTCCAGCCTGCTGCAAGGCGCCTTTCCCGACTCGCCGCTGCCGCTGTTATTGACGCTGTTTGACCTGCTGGCGTTGTTCTGGCTGCAAACGCAACCTCGCCTGCGCGACTGCTTTCTGCCGGAACATCAGCAGGTCGAATAAACTTTTTGCCGGTTTGTGACTCCAACAGGCACGCCAATCGGCTTAGCAGATCAAGGAGTTTTCATGAAAGTTGTTCGTCACGCACTGCTGGTTAGCAGCATGGTTCTGGCCGGCTGCGCCAGTTCGGGTTCCTCTGGCAGCGCGAGCGATAGCGAAAGCCATTGGTACAATCCGCTTAGCTATCACTGGTCGGCGCTCAATCCACTCGGCTGGTTTGGTGGATCGCTGGAGGTCACCGAGCAAGGCGTTGCGGGCCTGACGAGCACCACCTCAATGTCGGAAGACGCCATCCATAAAGCGCTGAACGGCGATTACAAACTGCGTAAGGGCATGCGCACGCAGAATGGTCAGGTGGTGGATTTCTGGCAGGCGCTGGATGGCGACAACGTTAAATTGGTGATTAACGGCAGCAGCAGCGTGGAGCGCATCGAAGTGCAGGATGCCGATGCCAAAGCGGCGGACGGCAGCAAGATCGGCGATCTGTTCAGCGACAAGTTCAGCAAAGCCTTTAACAACTGCAAAATGGCCACCGGTCTTGATGCACGCGATGTTGAGTGCCGTGCGCCGGGCAGCCAGCACATCTCCTACATTTACAGCGGTGAATGGCATGGTCCGGAAGGCTTGATGCCGTCGGACGATACCCTGAAAAGCTGGAAAATCAGCAAGATCGTTTGGCAGCGTTAAACCAGATAAAACTTGCTTAAAAACCCGCTCAAAAAGTGTGGCTTTCCGGTATGATGCGGGCGAAAAAATATCGTCTAACCTTCATGCCGGAGAGCATAGCAATGTCTCAGTTTCAGAGCGGGATCCTGTTGGAGCACCGCCGTTTCGCCATTTGGCTCGAAGCCCGCGTCACGGGCGATCTTGACGCGCTGCGCCAGGGCAGCAAATTCTTCTTACAGCAGCTTGAAGCGCTGCAGACGCAATTCAGTGATGCCGGATTGGGCGCGGTGATCGCCTTTGGTGATGCGCTGTGGCGCGATCTGCAAGGCAACGCTTCTGCACCTGAACTCAAAGCTTTCGCCGCGCTTGGTAACGGCATTGCGCCTGCCACGCAGCGCGATTTGCTGATTCATATTCAATCTCAACGACACGACGTGAACTTCGCGCTGGCTCAGGCGGCACTTAGCGCCTTTGCCGCTGCGGTCAATATCGAAGATGAGACGCACGGTTTCCGCTGGATTGAAGATCGCGATCTATCGGGCTTCGTCGATGGCACGGAAAATCCGCAGGGCGAAGCGCGCAAGGAGGTAGCGATTATCAGCGCAGGCGCGGATGCGGGCGGCAGCTATGTGTTTACCCAGCGCTGGGAGCACAACCTTAAGCTGTGGAACCGCATGGCGGTGGAGAAACAGGAAGCGATTATTGGCCGTACTAAAGAGACGGATGAAGAGTTGCCGGGCGATCAGCGTCCTGCGACATCGCATCTCAGCCGCGTCGATCTGAAAGAAGAGGGCAAAGGGCTAAAGATTCTGCGCCAGAGCCTGCCATACGGCAGCGCCAGCGGCACGCATGGCCTCTATTTCATCTCGTATTGTCATCGTCTCTACAATATTGAGCAGCAACTGCTGAGCATGTTCGGCGAGCGCGACGGCAAAATGGACGCCATGTTGCGTTTCACCAAACCGGTTAGCGGCAGCTACTTTTTTGCGCCGTCGCTGGATGCTTTGCAAGCGCTGTAACCTCTTTGTATTAAGGTCAACCTGGCGCGATTCACCGCGCCGCTACGGATATCAGCCCTTATTTGTCGCGGCGCAATTTATTGCGCAATGAATCGCTTAATGCCGATTTACATTTCCATTCGCCGCATAAACTCTCCCGCCGTCTTATGCCTTTTTAGACTTTGAAATCCCTAAACGATATATAAAACCGTTACAGCTTTCCCCTGAGTTATAAATACACTGACAGCATCTAATGGCATTGGCTTAACTGCCGTCTTTCAGGGTGCAGCATGACACTTCCGATTTCGAAAAAATGGCTTGGCGGTATCGCGCTGTCGTGTGCTTTAGCCGGTGCGGCGCAAGCGACCGAGTTGCTGAATAGCTCTTACGACGTTTCGCGCGAACTGTTCGTTGCCCTGAATGCACCCTTTGAAAAACAGTGGGACGCTGCCCATCCTAATGACAAGCTGACCATCAAGCAGTCTCACGCCGGTTCCTCTAAGCAGGCGCTGGCGATTCTGCAAGGGCTGCGCGCCGATGTGGTGACCTACAATCAGGTGACCGATGTGCAGGTGTTGCACGACAAAGGCCAACTGATTCCCGCTGACTGGCAACAACGTCTGCCAAACAGCAGTTCACCGTTTTACTCCACCATGGCGTTTCTGGTGCGTAAAGGTAACCCGAAGCAGATTCACAGCTGGGCCGATCTGGCGCGCGATAACGTGAAGCTGATTTTCCCTAACCCAAAAACCTCGGGTAACGGCCGTTACACTTATCTCGCCGCGTGGGGCGCTGCCGATCAGGCGGATGGCAAAGATAAAGCCAAAACCAGAGCTTTTATGGCGAAGTTCCTCAAGAACGTGGAAGTGTTTGATACCGGCGGTCGCGGTGCGACCACCACCTTTGCCGAGCGCGGTCTGGGCGATGTGCTGATCAGCTTTGAATCGGAAGTGAATAACATCCGTAATCAGTACGGCAAAGACGACTACGAAGTGATCGTGCCAAAAACCAATATTCTGGCGGAGTTCCCGGTGGCGTGGGTCGACAAAAATGTCGAGCACAACGGCACCGCAGACGCGGCCAAAGCTTATCTGAATTATCTCTACACGCCTGAAGCGCAGAAAATCATCATTAATTATTATTATCGCGTGAATAACCCGCAGCTGATGGCGGAGCAGAAAGATCGCTTCCCGCAGACAGAACTGTTCAACGTCAAAGACGCCTTTGGCGGCTGGGATAACGTGATGAAAGTCCATTTTGCCAATGATGGCGAGCTGGACAAATTACTGGCAGCGGGGCGCGGTTAATGTTCGCGCTCGCTCAAAAACGTGTTTTGCCGGGCTTTGGATTGAGCCTCGGCACCAGCTTACTCTTCACCTGTCTGATTCTGCTGCTGCCGATCAGCGCGCTGCTGATGCAGCTGTCGCAGATGACGCTGGCGCAATACTGGGCGGTGATTAGCCATCCACAGCTGATCGCCGCGTATAAAGTGACGATTCTGGCGGCGGGCGTGGCCTCGCTGTTCAACGCCGTCTTCGGCATGCTGATGGCGTGGATTCTGACGCGTTATCGCTTCCCCGGCCGCACGCTGCTGGATGGTTTGATGGATCTACCATTTGCGCTGCCGACTGCGGTGGCAGGTTTAACGCTGGCGGGCCTGTTTTCGGTCAACGGCTGGTACGGTCAGTGGCTGGCGCATTTTGATATCAAAGTCTCTTACACCTGGCTCGGCATCGCTGTGGCGATGGCCTTTACCAGCATTCCGTTTGTGGTGCGTACCGTGCAGCCGGTGCTGGAAGAGTTAGGTCCGGAATATGAAGAAGCCGCGGAAACGCTGGGCGCAACGCGCTGGCAGAGCTTCCGTCGCGTGGTGCTGCCAGAAGTGGCGCCGGCATTGCTTGCCGGCACTGCGCTGTCGTTTACCCGCAGCATCGGTGAGTTTGGCGCGGTAATCTTTATCGCTGGCAACATCGCCTGGAAAACGGAAGTGACCTCGCTGATGATTTTCGTGCGTCTGCAGGAGTTTGATTATCCGGCGGCGAGTGCCATCGCCTCGGTGATCATGGCGGCTTCCTTGCTGCTGCTGTTCGCGATTAACACCTTGCAGAGCCGCTTTGGCCGTCGCTTAGGAGGCCACTGATGGCGGAAATTTCACACATCAATCACGCCGACCGCCAGCCAATCAACTGGGGCAAGTGGCTGCTGATTGGCATCGGTGCGCTGGTTTCCATCCTGCTGCTGGTGGTGCCGATGGTTTCCATCTTCTGGGAAGCGCTCAACCAGGGTTTGGTTGCCTCGCTGAGTAACCTGAAAGATGGCGACATGCTGCACGCCATCTGGCTGACCCTCTTAGTGGCGCTGATTACCGTACCGGTCAACATGGTGTTCGGTACGCTGCTGGCGTGGCTGGTGACGCGCTTCACCTTTCCCGGCCGCCAGCTGTTGTTGACGCTGTTTGATATCCCGTTTGCGGTGTCGCCGGTGGTTGCCGGTTTGATGTATCTGCTGTTCTGGGGCGTCAACGGTCCTGCCGGTGGCTGGCTGGATGCGCACAATATTCAGATTATGTTCTCCTGGCCGGGCATGGTGCTGGCCACCATCTTCGTTACCTGTCCGTTTGTGGTGCGTGAGTTGGTGCCGGTGATGCTGAGCCAGGGCAGTCACGAAGATGAAGCGGCGGTGCTGCTTGGCGCATCCGGCTGGCAGATGTTCCGCCGCGTGACGTTGCCGAATATCCGCTGGGCGCTGATGTATGGCGTGGTGCTAACCAACGCACGTGCGATTGGCGAATTTGGTGCGGTCTCGGTGGTTTCGGGATCGATTCGCGGCGAAACCTATACCTTGCCGCTTCAGGTTGAATTACTGCATCAGGATTACAACACCGTGGGCGCCTTTACTGCCGCCGCGCTGCTGACCCTGATGGCAATCGTAACGCTGTTTCTGAAAAGCGTGGTGCAGTGGCGATTAGAGCATCAGCAGAAGCGCCTACAGGAGGAAAATCATGAGCATTGAGATTAAACAAATCAATAAATCGTTTGACCGCACATCGGTTCTTAACGACATCTCTCTGGATATTCCTTCCGGCAAGATGGTGGGGCTGCTGGGGCCATCCGGTTCTGGTAAAACCACGCTGCTGCGCATTATCGCTGGGCTGGAACATCAGAACAGCGGACAGATCCATTTCAATGGCAAAGACGTCAGCCGCATCCATGCGCGCGATCGTCAGGTGGGCTTTGTGTTCCAGCACTACGCGCTGTTCCGCCACATGACGGTGTTCGACAATATCGCCTTTGGCCTTACCGTTCTGCCACGTCGCGAACGTCCAGGTGCTGCTGAGATCAAACAGCGCGTTACGCGTCTGCTTGAGATGGTACAACTTTCCCATCTGGGCAACCGCTTCCCGGCACAGTTGTCGGGTGGACAGAAGCAGCGTGTAGCGCTGGCGCGTGCACTGGCGGTAGAACCGCAAATTCTGCTGCTGGATGAGCCGTTTGGCGCGTTGGATGCGCAGGTGCGTAAAGAGTTGCGTCGCTGGCTGCGTCAGTTGCATGAAGAGTTGAAATTCACCAGCGTGTTCGTGACCCACGACCAGGAAGAAGCGATGGAAGTGGCGGACACCGTGGTGGTGATGAGCCAGGGCAACATTGAACAGGTTGGTACGCCAGATGACGTATGGCGCGATCCATCGACGCGCTTTGTGCTGGAATTCCTTGGCGAAGTGAATCGCTTTACAGGCGAAGTACATGGCTCGCAGTTCCATGTGGCCGCGCATCGCTGGCCGCTGGGCTACACGCCTGCGCATCAGGGCGAAGTTGAACTGTTCCTGCGTCCGTGGGAAATCGATATTTCACGCCAGAGTAGCCTGGAAACGCCTTTGCCGGTGCAGGTGCTGGAGATCAGCCCGCGCGGCCACTTCTGGCAGTTGGTCGTTCAGCCGAGCGGCTGGCAGGGCGAGGTGTTCTCCGTGGTGTTCGACGGCGATCACCATGCGCCGATGCGTGGTGAACGCCTGTTCGTTGGCCTGCAACAGGCGCGAATTTACCATGGCACTACGCCGCTGCGCCCGGTTGCCTTTGCCGAGAGCGCCTGATATTTTTGACACTCCTTCGGGCGGGACTTTCCCGCCCGTTTTATTTGCCCCTCTTTCGTCTGGAATTAAACCGTGACCACACTGGAAAATACCATCGGCAATACGCCGTTGATAAAGTTGCAGCGCCTGACGCCTGATAACGGCAGCGAGATCTGGCTAAAGCTGGAAGGCAACAATCCAGCCGGTTCCGTCAAAGATCGTGCGGCCTGGTCGATGATTCATCAGGCGGAGTTGCGCGGTGACATCAAACCGGGCGATACCTTAATTGAAGCCACCAGCGGCAATACCGGCATTGCGCTGGCGATGATCGCGGCGATGAAGGGCTACAAGCTACGCCTGCTGATGCCCGACAACATGAGCCAGGAGCGCCAGGATGCGATGCGCGCCTATGGCGCTGAATTGCTGCTGGTATCGCGCGAGCAGGGCATGGAAGGGGCACGCGATTTGGCGCAGGCGATGGCCGATCGCGGCGAAGGACGCGTGCTGGATCAGTTCAACAATCCCGATAATCCGCTGGGCCACTATCTCACCACGGGCCCGGAAATCTGGCAGCAAAGCGCTGGCCGCATGACGCATTTTGTCTCCAGCATGGGCACCACCGGCACCATTACCGGCGTTGGGCGTTACCTGAAAGAGTTCGCGCCAGCGGTGCAGATAATTGGCCTGCAGCCGCAAGAGGGCAGCAGCATTCCCGGTATACGTCGCTGGCCGGAAGCCTATCTGCCCGGCATTTTCCGTCCGGAGTTAGTGGATGAGGTAATAGATATGGCGCAGCGCGAGGCGGAAGAGACCATGCGCGCGCTGGCGCAGCGTGAAGGGATTTTCTGTGGCGTCAGCTCTGGCGGCGCGGTGGCCGGCGCATTGCGTATCGCCACGGCCCAGCCTGGCAGCGTGGTGGTGGCGATTGTGTGCGATCGCGGCGACCGCTATCTCTCTACCGGCGTTTTCCACTGATCCCACCTTCCCGTCGGTGATCTGGCCTGCGCGTACTGTGATGGTACGTCCAGGCCATTTTTGTCTATAGTCTTCGTAATATCCGTCTGACGTTAGCAACGTAAGGATCGCGTAAAACCGGCTGCGTTCGTTGTGGACTCAGGACAAAATAGCGGCAATTTACACGAGAGATAACGATGAAAATTCTGCTGGTTGATGATGATGTAGAACTTGGCACCATGTTGAGCCAATACCTGATTGCTGAAGGTTTTGAAACACAACTGGTTTTAACCGGTAGCGCCGGGGTGGAAGGCGCGTTATCGGGCAACTATACCGCAATGATTCTCGACATCATGCTGCCTGATATGAGCGGCATCGATGTGCTGCGCCAGGTGCGGCAGAACAGCCGATTACCGGTAATTATGCTGACGGCGAAAGGCGACAATATTGATCGGGTGATCGGCCTGGAAATGGGTGCGGATGATTACATGCCGAAACCGTGCTATCCGCGTGAACTAGTGGCCCGTCTGCGCGCCGTGCTGCGTCGCTTTGAAGATCAGACTCCGCTGCCGGATAAGAAAGAGCTGCTGCGCTGGGGCGATCTCAGCCTCAATCCCGCCACGCGTATCACCGAATGGCAGGGCAAAGCGTTCGATCTGACGGCTTCAGAGTTTAACTTGCTGGATCTGCTGCTGCGTGCGCCGGATCGCGTGGTGTCGAAAGATGAGCTGTCGGAAAAAGGCCTTGGTCGTCCGCGCGAAGCTTACGATCGTAGCGTTGATGTGCATATCAGCAACATCCGTCAAAAACTGGCAGCGTTAACTGCCGACAGCGTCAACATTGAAACTGTGCGCAGTATTGGTTATCGCATTCGATGAAACACAGCTATCGCGGCCGCATGTTCTGGAAGATTTTGCTGGGCTTCTGGATTGTGTTCGTCATCATCAGCCAGCTGTTGTGGCTGGGCTTTACGCTCTCCGGTAATCGACATGAGCCGCCAGAGCTGGTGGCGATTCGTCGTATCGTCAATCTGCAGATGGCGTCGGCGGTTTCAGTGCTGGAGCGCGGTGGTCCCAGTTCGCTTGATGACATGATGGCCGACTGGGAACCGAACGATCGGCAATTCTTCTCGGTGATCCAGCACGATAAGCCCGCTGCGACGCCCAACAATGCGCCGCCAGAAAGCATCAACGAACCCTTTCAGGGACCGTTTCCTGATGTGATTGTGCGCTGGGTGAAAGGGCAGGATGGCAAACAGTATGAGCTGCGTTACGACGTTAAAGGCTTGCGCGAAGACAGCTCAATGGGCGGCGGCCGCCCGCGCCGCATCCTGAATATCCCCGAACCGATGTTTACCTTCGCTGGCGCATTGGGGCTACTGTTTAGCCTGCTGCTGGCGTGGAACCTGACGCGACCCATGCGGCAGCTGCGTGAGGGCTTTGCGCGCGTCTCCAGCGGTGATTTATCGGTGCGGCTCTATCCGGTGATGCGTAAACGCCATGATGAACTCTCGAACGTTGCGCAGGATTTTGATGCGATGGTAGAGCGCCTCGATACGCTGGTGAAAGCGCGTGAGGAGCTGCTGCATGATATTTCCCACGAGCTGCGCTCACCGCTGGCGCGATTGCAGCTGGCGACTGGCCTGGCGCGCCAGACGCCAGAATCTGTCGAATCCTCGCTCAATCGCATTGATGAGGAAGCGCGACGCCTCGATAAGATGATTGGCGAGCTGCTGACGCTTTCGCGCGCTGAGCACGAAAGTATGCCGGGCGAACAGTATTTCGATCTCACCGGCTTGCTGCATGCGGTGGTCACCGATGTGCGCTACGAGGCGCAGATTCCCGGCGTGAATGTCGATTTCCAGGTGGATGAGAATGCGGATTACACCGTTCACGGCAATGCGGAACTGATACGCCGTGGTGTGGAGAATGTGCTGCGCAATGCGCTGCGTTTCTCGCACAAAGGGCAGCACATCAACGTGCGGCTGCAGGCGGAAAATCAGTGGCTGGCAATTAGCGTGCGCGATCAAGGACCGGGCGTTGACGATGAGAAGCTTTCGAGCATCTTCGATCCTTTCGTACGGGTGAATTCTCCGCTGATGGGCAAAGGCTACGGTTTGGGGTTATCGATTGTGCGTAAGGTGATTCTGGCGCATCACGGTGAGGTTCAGGCGGTAAATCGCCCGGAAGGCGGTCTGGAGTTAACGTTAAGGTTACCGCGCTGGAAGCAGGAATGATTTTTCCTGATAACGCGCACATTTGCTACACCGGGCAGGACGACGGGGCAGAGGAGTAAAGCGTCCCGCGCCATGGACGGCGCGGGCCGAGGCCCAGGGACGGTTTATGCCGTCTTTACGATCTGACCCGTCGTCCTGACCGCTGCTCGCACATACAGAGTTAAGTAAACAAAAAACGGCACCCATTGGGTGCCGTTTTGCAATTCTCACGAATCAGCCGAAGTTTACTTTTTAATGCGGATAACCGGAGTCTCGCCCACAGTTACCTGACCGGAGAGTTTGATCAGCTCTTTAATCTCGTCCATGTTCGAGATCACAACCGGCGTCAGCGTGGATTTCGCTTTCTCTTCCAGCAGTGCCAGATCAAACTCGATCACCACGTCGCCTTTCTTAACCTTCTGGCCTTCTTCAGCGATGCGTTTGAAACCTTCACCTTTGAGCTCAACCGTGTCGATACCGAAGTGAACAAACAGTTCGATACCGTTATCAGACTCGATTGAAAATGCGTGGTTAGTTTCGAAAATCTTGCCGATAGTACCATCAACCGGTGCAACCATTTTGTTGCCGGTAGGTTTGATTGCGATACCGTCACCCACGATTTTCTCAGCGAATACCACATCAGGTACGTCTTCGATATTTACGATTTCGCCTGACAGAGGCGCAACGATATCAATAGTGCCTGACGCGCTCTCTGATTTTTCGCCAAAAAGTTTAGAAAACAAACCCATGATCTTCTCCTAAGCAGTAATTTGAGGCTAGCGTCCGTGGATCAGCAGAGCGTTTTTTCTTTAATGAACTTGTTGACCAAATTCATCAAATCATCCGCTGTTGGTTGATCCAGAGCCTGCTCCGCCAATGCCTTCGCATCTTCGAAATTAGTATTACGAATGATTTTCTTGATGCTTGGGATTGAAATGGCGCTCATGCTGAATTCGTCCAGCCCCATTCCCAGTAACAGTAGTGTAGCACGTTCATCACCAGCCAGCTCACCACACATGCCGGTCCATTTCCCTTCGGCATGTGATGCGTCGATCACTTGCTTAATGAGGCCAAGAACAGATGGCGTCATTGGGTTATAGAGGTGTGAAATCAAATCATTACCACGATCGACCGCCAGAGTATACTGCGTCAGGTCATTTGTCCCAATACTAAAGAAGTCGACTTCTTTCGCCAGATGGCGAGCAATCACTGCGGATGCTGGCGTTTCAACCATGATGCCGACTTCGATGGTCTCATCAAAGGATTTGCCTTCTTCACGCAGTTGCGCTTTCAGCAGCTCCAGTTCGCCTTTCAGAATGCGAACTTCTTCTACTGAAATGATCATTGGGAACATGATGCGCAGTTTACCGAATGAGGATGCACGCAGAATCGCGCGCAGCTGCGCATGCAGAATCTCTTTACGGTCCATTGCGATACGAATCGCGCGCCAGCCGAGGAACGGGTTGTCTTCTTTCGGCAGGTTCATGTAAGGCAGATCTTTGTCGCCGCCGATGTCCATGGTACGCACGATAACCGCCTGCGAACCCACGGCTTCAGCCACGGCTTTATAAGCCTGGAACTGTTCTTCTTCGGTTGGCAGTGAATCACGGTCCATAAACAGGAACTCGGTACGATACAGGCCAACACCTTCCGCGCCGTTGCGCTCAGCACCGGCAACATCACGCACGGTACCGATGTTAGCGCAGACTTCAACCTGATGGCCGTCCAGCGTAATGGCTGGCAGATCTTTCAGTTTCGCCAGTTCATGCTTTTCAGACAGATATTGAGTCTGAATTGCTTTCAGTTCTTCCTGCACGTCATCAGTTGGATTGACGTAAATTTTGTTGTTCACGCCATCAATGATCAGGAAATCACCGTTTTTTACGGTGGCAGTCACGTTGCCGGTGCCGACAATCGCAGGCAGCTCAAGCGAACGCGCCATGATCGAGGTGTGAGAAGTACGCCCACCCAGATCGGTAATAAAGCCCAGCACCTTCTTCAGGTTCAGCTGTGCGGTTTCTGACGGCGTTAAATCTTTCGCCACCAGAATAGATTCGTCAGCAATCGCGCTCAGGTCGACAATGTGCAGACCGAGAATGTTCTGCAGCAGACGCTTACCAATATCACGTACGTCAGCCGCACGCTCTTTCAGGTATTCGTCATCCAGCTCTTCCAGTGCAACGGCCTGGCCTTCAATCACGGTGTGAGCAGCGGCGTCCGCGGTAGCGTGGTCTTTCTTGATGAGGTCGATGATTTCCTGCTCAAGCTCTTCGTCTTCGAGCAGCATGATGTGACCTTCAAAGATCGCCGCTTTCTCTTCACCGAAGGTTTCACCGGCTTTAATGCGAATGGCTTCGAGCTGTGAAGCAGCTTTGCTGCGTCCATCAAGGAAGCGCTGGACTTCCTGCTCAACCTGATCGTCAGTAATTTTTTTACGGCTGATGACGATCTCATCTTCCTTCAGCAAAAGTGCGTTGCCGAAAGCGATACCCGGTGATGCTAAAATGCCTGAAATCATAACCCTACCTTTTAATCACGATGGCTCATTGACCCGATGCGTCGCCACTGTCGCGGAGCAGTACTCTAAAGATGCAATAACGCGGACAGATTGTCCGCGATCAAGATATTTGCACTCAATGGGGCAAAGGGGTTGGTTTAGTTGCGAACTGAGCCGGTTACTCCAGCTCAGCCATCAGCTTGACCAGGTGCTCAACCGCTTGCTGCTCGTCTTCACCTTCAGCAGACAGCGTAACAACCGTACCTTGAGTCAGACCCAAAGTCTGCAGTTTGAAAAGGCTTTTCGCGCTGGCAGATTTGCCATTAGAGGTCACATTGATTTCTGACTTAAAAGCCTTTGCTTCTTTAACGAACTGGGCTGCAGGACGAGTATGAAGGCCGTTAGGTGCGGTAATGGTAACTTCTTGCTGGAACATTCTATTTCCCCAACTTTATCAGGTTTGGTGTTATGGATCTAAAGTCTAGCCTGGAGCCGTAACTTTAGCCTGTGTAGGTGCGCTGGTATGGCTTTAAGCTCACCATAAAATGCGCTCGAATGAGTACGTCATTAACAGTGACAGATCAAAAACTGCACGAATGCGTCACTCTTCTCATTATGCCGTGATTCGCCGTTTCGCCAAATCAGTAAATCGATTCAGCTTGATCCACTTCAAAGGCAGATTAATTTCAGGCACCGAAATAATTGGAAGCTTAAATACCAGAGCCGCATCACTGAAAGCAATCTGTCTGGTGATAAAAGTGAGATCTGCACCACAAAAAAGCACCCATTCGGGTGCTTTTTTCGTCAGTTTCAGACTTTAGGCATCACTGCTGGAGTTCTTTCTCAGTGAAGAGATCGGCAAACAGTGCGGTACTTAAATAACGTTCGCCGGAGGAGGGCAGAATCACCACGATGTTCTTGTTGGCGAAGGCTTCATCTTCTTGCAGCTTCAGCGCGGCAGCAACGGCAGCACCTGAAGAGATACCTGCTAAAATACCTTCTTCTTCCATCAGCTTACGGGCGGTGCTAATGGCTTCTTCATTGGTGATCGCCACTACGCGGTCGATCAATTCCAGATCAAGGTTGCCAGGAATGAAGCCGGCACCGATGCCCTGAATTTTATGTGGGCCTGGTTTGATCTCTTCGCCCGCCAGTGCCTGAGCAATAACCGGTGAATCGGTTGGCTCAACGGCAACGGTAATCAACTCGGTCTTGCCTTTGGTATTCTTGATATAGCGGCTCACGCCTGTCAGCGTACCGCCGGTGCCCACGCCCGCAATAAACACGTCCACTTCGCCGTCGGTGTCTTCCCAAATTTCTGGACCGGTGGTTTTTTCGTGGATTTCCGGGTTGGCTGGGTTGCTGAACTGCTGCAACAGCACATATTTGTCCGGATCGCTGGCGACAATCTCTTCCGCCTTCGCGATGGCACCTTTCATGCCTTTAGGACCTTCGGTTAGCACCAGGTTAGCTCCCAGCGCTTTCAGCAGCTTGCGGCGCTCAATTGACATGGTTTCTGGCATGGTTAGCGTCAGCTTGTAACCGCGCGCTGCGGCGACGTAAGCCAGCGCAATACCGGTGTTACCGCTGGTTGGTTCAACCAGCTCAACGCCCGGCTTCAAAATACCGCGTTTTTCCGCGTCCCAAATCATATTGGCACCGATACGGCATTTGATGCTGAAGCTCGGGTTGCGCGACTCGACCTTAGCCAGAATGCGGCCGTTACCGATGCGGTTCAGTCGAACCAGCGGCGTATGACCAATTGTCAGAGAGTTGTCTTCATAGATCTTACTCATAGCTCGTCCTTAACTGTATGAAATATTGGGAACCCTCAGAGCATACCTTTTCTAATGATGTGCGGAAGGAAAGAAATCGCATATCTATATAGCGCACAACCATAAGCCTTACGCAAAAATGCATAAGACGATTTAAAGCTTTAGCGGCGTGCATGTTGTGCATGATAACGATCCACCCACATGGCCGTTGCACCGCATACCGCAACCGGCAGAATCGCCAGATTGATAATCGGGATCATGGTGAACAGGCTAACCAGCGCACCAAATTGCATATTTGCGCTTTTGTGCTGGCGCAACGCCTGGCGCATCTGCTGGAAACTCACTTTGTGGTTATCAAATGGGTAGTCGCAATACTGCACGGACAACATCCACGCACTGAATAAAAACCATAGAACGGGCGCCACCGTTTGTCCAAAGCCGGGGATAAAGTGCAGCAACAGCAAACCAAGCGCACGCGGCAAATAGTAACCGAGCTTCTGAAACTCTCGCTTCATGATGCGCGGTATGTCTTTTATCAGGCCCACCCAACCGCTATCTGGTAATGGCGTTCCGGTCAATCGCCCTTCAAGCTGCTCGGCGAGCAAGCCACAGAAGGGCGCGGCAATCAGATTTGCCAGAGTCGAAAAGAAGTAACTGAATACCAACACAATCGAAATCACTGAGAGCGGCCACAGCAGATAACTCAACCATTGCAGCCAGTCAGGGATATGTGACATTAAAGCCGGGATCCACTGACCCAAGCGCTGAAACAACCAGATAAAGGCACCGCCAAGTAGCACGATGTTGATCAGTAGCGGCATGATGACATAGCGACGAATGCCGGGCAGGCGCACCAGTTTCCATCCTTCAGCGAAGTAGTGAACACCATTAAATGTTGAGACCGAATTTCCTGCGGGCATAGCGAGCCTTTCTCCTAAATATAGCGGCGCGACCATCATAACCTGGCTTTTTATCGGCTTCAGGCAGTGTTTGCGCGAAAAAACAGCAAAAAAGCGTGGGGCAGCTATCTAATTTGTCAGAAAATACTGCACAGACTTGCACTTGTTTAGCTGGGCAAATACAGTTAGAGGATAAAGTTTGCCGTGGTGGCAAGGTATTGGAACAACAGAGAATACAATGATGCAGGATTTGCGTCTGATATTAATCGTTGTTGGCGCGATCGCCATAATAGCGCTGCTACTTCATGGACTGTGGACCAGCCGTAAAGAGCGCTCCTCCGTGTTTCGTGATCGCCCGCACAAACGTCTGAAACAGCGCGAAGAAGCCGATGAAGATCTGCTGAGCGAAGAAGATGATGGCGTCGGCGAAGTCCGTGTACGTCGTCCTCGTGATGCGGATGAAGAACCTGAATTCACTGCACGTCCAGCGAGCGCGCCGCGTGCGCCTGAACCTGTACGTCAACCGGCATCACGTCAGGCTGACCCATTATTAGGCGATCCGCTGCTGGATAACGAGCCAGACGTGCGTAAGCCGGCTGCGCCGCAAGCGCCAGTGGCGAAGCCAGCGCCAGCGCCTGCACCACAACCAATTCAGGCCGATCCATTGCTGGATAACGAACCGCTTTCCGCGACTCAACCTGCACCTGAATTCCTCGCCGCAGAAGAGCCAGAATTCGAACCTGAAGCGCCAGTTGCACATCAACCAGAAGCGCCACAGCCAGCGGCTGCTGCGCCTGGCAGTAAAAAAGAGGCCGTATTAGTGCTGCACGTCGCTGCACATGCGGGCGGCGAACTGAACGGTGAAGCGCTGTTGCAGGGCATCCTGCAGGCCGGATTCCAGTTTGGTGAGATGAACATTTTCCATCGCCATCTTAGCCCAGCCGGCAGCGGTCCGGTGCTGTTTAGCCTGGCGAACATGGTGAAGCCGGGTTCATTCGATCCGGATCAAATGGGGAATTTCTCTACGCCTGGCGTCTCGATCTTCATGATGGTGCCGTCGTACGGCGATGCGAATCAGAACTTCAAGCTGATGCTGCAATCCGCGCAGCGTATCGCTGATGATGTAGGCGGCGTGGTGCTGGATGATGAGCGTCGCATGATGACGCCGCAGAAGCTGGAAACCTACAAAACGCGTATTCGCGAAGTTATCGGTTAATCGCCGTTAGCTGAGTCAAAACAAATATAACCCCCGCCTGTCGGGGGTTTTTTATCGGATAAGAGACTATGAAATCGGTTCAGGAGCAGATCACCGCGCTGCGCACCACGTTACGTCACCACGAATATCTCTACCACGTGATGGATACGCCGGAAATTCCGGATGCAGAGTATGACCGATTGATGGTTCAGCTGCGTGAGCTGGAAAGCGCACATCCTGATTTGATTACCCCTGATTCACCCACCCAACGCGTGGGCGCGGCACCGCTAGCCACTTTTGAGCAAGTGCGTCATGAAGTGCCGATGTTGTCGCTGGACAACACCTTTGATGAAGCGGGCTTCCTTGCCTTTAATAAACGCGTGCAGGATCGCCTTAAAAGCACTGACGAATTGACTTACTGCTGCGAGCTCAAGCTGGATGGTCTAGCCGTGAGCTTGCTGTATGAAGATGGCCTGCTGGTGCGTGCGGCGACGCGCGGAGATGGTACCACCGGCGAGAACATCACGGCGAACGTGCGCACAATTCACGCCATTCCGCTGCGTCTGCATGGCGATAACATCCCCGCACGCGTTGAAGTGCGTGGCGAAGTGTTTATCACCGAAAGCGGTTTTGAAAAGCTGAATGAAGAAGCGCGTCGCACCGGCGCGAAAGTCTTTGCTAACCCACGCAACGCCGCAGCCGGTTCACTGCGCCAGCTCGATCCACGCATCACCGCTAAACGTCCACTGACCTTCTTCTGCTACGGTTTTGGTCTGCTGGAAGGCGGTGAAATGCCTGCCAGCCATTGGCAACGTCTGCAACAGTTTAAGGCGTGGGGATTGCCAGTCACCGATCGTATTCGCCTGGCACACAGCGCCGATGAGGTGCTGGCGTTTTATCGTCAGGTTGAGCAGGAGCGCCCGTCGCTCGGCTTCGATATCGATGGCGTGGTTATCAAGGTCGATTCGCAGGCGCTGCAGGAGCAGCTCGGCTTTGTGGCGCGAGCGCCGCGCTGGGCTGTAGCCTTTAAATTCCCGGCGCAGGAACAGATGACGTTCGTGCGCGATGTCGAATTCCAGGTGGGCCGCACCGGCGCGATTACGCCCGTCGCGCGTCTGGAGCCGGTTCAGGTTGCGGGGGTTGTGGTAAGTAATGCCACGCTGCACAACGCCGATGAAATTGCCCGACTGGGTTTGCGCATTGGCGACAAGGTGGTGATTCGCCGCGCCGGTGACGTGATTCCGCAAGTGGTCAACGTGGTGGAATCGGAGCGCCCGGCAGAGACGCGTGAAATCGTCTTCCCAGGTCATTGCCCGGTGTGCGGTTCAGACGTTGAACGCGTGGAAGGTGAAGTTGTGACGCGCTGCACCGGCGGCCTGATTTGTGGCGCGCAGCGTAAAGAAGCACTTAAACACTTCGTTTCGCGTCGTGCGATGGATGTCGATGGCATGGGCGATAAGATCATCGATCAGTTGGTGGAGAAAGAGTACGTCTTAACGCCTGCCGATCTGTTCCGCCTTACTGCCGGTAAGCTAACCGGACTCGATCGCATGGGCCCTAAATCGGCTCAGAACGTGGTTGATGCGCTGGAAAAGGCCAAATCCACCACGCTGGCACGTTTCCTCTATGCGCTGGGTATTCGCGAAGTGGGCGAAGCCACTGCCGCCAACCTTGCCAATCACTTTGGCGAGCTGGAAAAGGTGATGAATGCCGATCTCGATGCGCTGATTGAAGTGCAGGATGTTGGCAAAGTGGTGGCGACGCATGTGCGTAACTTTATGGATGAAGAGAGCAACCGCGCCGTTATTCACGATCTTACTGAAGAGATTGGCGTGCATTGGCCGCAGGTTGAAGTGATCAATGTCGAAGAAATTGATAGTCCATTTGCCGGTAAAACCGTGGTACTGACCGGCTCTCTGTCGCAGATGAATCGCGATGATGCCAAAGAGCGTCTGGTAGCGTTGGGCGCTAAAGTGAGCGGTAGCGTGTCGAAGAAAACCGATTTGCTGATTGCGGGTGAAGCGGCCGGTTCCAAGCTGGCGAAAGCGCAGGAGCTCGGCATTCCGGTGATCGACGAAGCGGAAATGATTCGCCTGCTCGGAGCGTAACGTGGATAAACAGCAACTGGTTGAAATCGCTAACACCGTGATGCCGTTCGGCAAGTACAAGGGCAGAGCGCTGATTGACGTGCCGGAGGAGTATTTGCTGTGGTTCGCTCGCAAAGATGAATTCCCGGCCGGTAAGTTAGGCGAATTGATGCAGCTGACGCTGACCATCAAGATCGAAGGGCTGGAAGGTTTAATCAAACCGCTCAAGCGCAATGAATAACAAAACGGCCCGCTTTTGCGGGCCGTTGTATTTAGGACTTCTGCGCTTCTACTTGCTGCTGCGCCAGCAGTTTTTCATTGCCGGCTTTATAGCGCTGGGCAATGAAAGAACACACCATTAACTGCACCTGATGGAAGATCATCAGCGGCAGCACGATAACCCCCACGGAACTGGCCGGGAACAGGATGTTGGCCATCGGGACACCGTTCGCCAGACTCTTTTTCGAGCCACAGAACAGCACCACAATCTCGTCCGCACGGCTGAAGCCAAACAGGCGCGATGCCGCCAGGTTAATCGCCAGTGCGATAAACAGCACCAGCACGCTGCCAACCAGAATCCACAGCAAGGTATCCAAGCCCACGCGATGCCAAATGCCGTTCACCACCGCTTCACTGAAGGCGGAGTAAACCACCAGCAGAATCGAGGTTTGGTCGGTTTTACCAATCAGGCTGCGATGCTTCTCGACCCACGCGCCAATCCAGCGACGCGACAGATGTCCTAAAACAAACGGCACCAGCAGTTGCAGCATAATTTTGCCAATCTGCTCCAGACCGTTGCCCGGCATTTCGCTGTGCACATTCATCACCAGATTCACCAGCAGCGGCGAGACAAATACGCCGAGCAGGCTGGAGGCTGAAGCTGCACAGACCGCAGCGGCGACGTTGCCGCCCGCCATTGAGGTGAAGGCGATTGAGGATTGCACGGTCGCTGGCAGAATACACAGATAGATAAAGCCGGTGTAAATCTCCGCGCCGACGTTAACAGGATGCCACCAGACAATCAGCAAACCAATAATCGGGAAAATCACAAAGGTGCTGCACATAATCCACAAGTGCAAACGCCAGTGGCTGCTGCCGGCAATGATCTTCTCGCGCGACAGTTTGGCGCCATGCATAAAGAACAGCAGGGCGATGGCGGCGGTGGTCAGATATTCGAAGATATCGACAAAGACGCCTTTGGCAGGAATAAAGCTGGCCAGCAGCACGGTAATGATGAGTTTAATCATCATCGGATCGAGGCGTAAAAATCCCATTGTTAAAATCCGGTTAAATTTAAAAAAATGATGGTGCTGATTGTGCGCCTGCTGGGTTTAGAAATAAAATTGATTTATTGCATCAATCTATGAGCGATATCGATGAATTACACCTTACGTCAGTTGCGTACCTTTGTCGCGGTGGCGCATCACGGCAGCTTCAGTCTGGCCGGCCAAGCGATTGGTTTAAGTCAGTCGGCGGTCAGCCATAGCATTAAAGAGCTGGAAGCGGAAATGGGCGTGCGCTTACTCGATCGCACTACGCGGGAAGTAATGCTGACCGAGGCGGGGCAGCAGCTGGCCACACGGCTTAATCGTCTGCTGGACGACCTCAATACCACCGTGTTGGATGTGCGCAGCTATGGCGAACAGCGCAGCGGCACGGTGCGTGTTGCCGCCAGCCAAACGCCTTCTGCCCATCTGATGCCGCAGTGCCTGGCCAGCAGCCAGCAGCGCTATCCGGATATCCGCGTCATCCTGCATGACCGCGTACAGCAATGGGTGCTGCAAAGCGTACGCAATGCGGAGGTTGATTTTGGCATTGTAATTGGCCCGCTCAACGACACTGATTTCGACAGCGAAGAGATTCTGCAGGAGCCTTTTTTACTGCTGTGTCATGAAGATGACGAGCTGGCGCAAATTGAACAGGCGCAATGGTCAATGCTGGCCGGACGCAATATGGTGCTACAGGATTATGCCTCTGGCAGTCGCGTGTTAGTTGATGCCGCGCTGCAACAGCTGGCGTTGAGTGTGCATGTGGTGCAGGAAATCGGTCATCCCGCTACGCTTTATCCGATGGTGGAAGCGGGAATTGGCATCAGCATTCTGCCTGCGCTGGCCTTGCCGTTGCCGTCAGGACGCAAACTCACGGTGCGGCGTCTTTATCCGGAAATTAATCGCAGCCTGATGCTGATAAAGCGCAAAAACCGCTCGCTGACACCCGCCGCAGAAGCGATCTGGCAGGAAGTGCGTCAGCAGGCAGCCCTGCTGACGCAACAACGCATGCTAAAGCCGGCGTTTTAAACGTACACGTTGATTTGATTGGTATCAGTTGGGCGGTTAATACCATCAGCTTTGGTGGCCGCAGGTTGCTGTGCTTCCTGTTTCTGTTGCGCTTTCTCAGCTTGCTGCTGCTCAATTTGCGCGATTTGCGCTTCAATCATTTGAATCTGTGATTGCAGCATCTGCTCCTGTTCAGACTTTTGCTCATCGGTGAGCGTATCGTCGCTGGAAAGATCTTTCAGCTGCTTAGTGATGGATTGAATCTGTTTATACAGGCTGGCGATTTCTGAGGTAGAACCGCCGCCGCTACTTGCGGTGCTGAAACTACTTACGCTGGATACAGACATGGTTTTCTCCTTGCAATAGACCATTATCGTTATCGGTCAGAGTATAAGGAGGCTTGAGGGCAGGGAGTGTTAAACTTGCGAAAAGGGTTCGTTGGGATTTAGCGCATTAACCACAGATTTAACGCACAGCAAAAAGGCGCCTTTAGGGCGCCTTTTTACATTGGTGGGTCGTGCAGGATTCGAACCTGCGACCAATTGATTAAAAGTCAACTGCTCTACCAACTGAGCTAACGACCCGAAGTGGTGGGTGATGACGGGCTCGAACCGCCGACCCCCTCCTTGTAAGGGAGATGCTCTACCAACTGAGCTAATCACCCACTTCGGTACTGCTTAACAAGAGTGTCATCTGACTAAGATATGGTGGGTGATGACGGGCTCGAACCGCCGACCCCCTCCTTGTAAGGGAGATGCTCTACCAACTGAGCTAATCACCCATATCTTATCTCTTGTTCACTGCGGGCCATCTTTAAACCTTCAAAAGAGTGGTGGGTGATGACGGGCTCGAACCGCCGACCCCCTCCTTGTAAGGGAGATGCTCTACCAACTGAGCTAATCACCCCCGCTGTGTGGAGTCGCATTATAGGGATCCTTCAAAGTGAGTCAACGGTTTTTAAAACATAAATGTGCGTTCGCTTTAAAAATAATCATCGTGGGGCGCTTTTCGCCAATGTGCTGGTTTTATTAGCAGAAAAGCGCACAGCAAACCGGGATGCCACCGCGACAATCATTGAGGAATCAGCCTCACCTGCTAGAATGTGCGCACTGTTTTTTCGCGTTAACCCGTTTTTTTGTCATCCAGACAATGAAACCTGCGCATTTAAGGCAATGCTGAATGAAAATCAAAACTCGCTTCGCACCCAGCCCAACGGGCTATCTGCACGTAGGCGGTGCTCGTACTGCTCTTTACTCCTGGCTTTATGCTCGCCATAACAAAGGCGAATTCGTTCTGCGTATCGAAGATACCGATCTGGAGCGTTCCACACCGGAAGCCATTGAAGCCATCATGGATGGTATGAACTGGCTGAGCCTTAACTGGGATGAAGGTCCGTATTATCAGACCAAGCGTTTTGATCGCTACAACGCGGTGATCGACGATATGCTGGAAGCGGGCACGGCCTATAAATGCTACTGCAGCAAAGAACGTCTCGATGCGCTGCGTGAAGAGCAGATGGAAAAAGGCGAAAAACCGCGTTATGACGGTCGCTGCCGCGACAGCCATGAACATCACGCCGCTGATGAGCCGTGCGTGGTGCGCTTCCGTAACCCGCAGGATGGTTCTGTCATCTTTGACGATCAGATTCGTGGTCCGATTGAATTCAGCAATCAGGAACTGGATGACCTGATCATTCGTCGTACCGACGGTTCACCCACCTATAACTTCTGTGTGGTGGTGGATGACTGGGATATGGGCATCACTCACGTGATTCGTGGTGAAGACCATATCAACAACACGCCACGCCAGATCAATATCCTGAAAGCGATCGGTGCAGAAGTGCCAACCTACGCGCACGTATCAATGATCCTCGGCGATGACAGTAAGAAGTTGTCCAAACGTCATGGCGCTGTTGGCGTGATGCAGTATCGTGATGACGGTTATTTGCCGGAAGCGCTGCTCAACTATCTGGTACGTCTTGGCTGGTCACATGGCGATCAGGAGATTTTCAGCGTGCCGGAAATGGCAGAGCTGTTCACTCTGGATGCCGTGAGTAAGTCGGCCAGTGCTTTCAATACTGAAAAACTGCAGTGGCTGAATCATCACTACATTAATACGCTGCCGCCGGAGTACGTTGCTACGCAGCTGCAATGGCATATTGAGCAGCAGAAGATTGATACCCGCACCGGTCCGGAGCTGGCAAAGCTGGTTACCTTGTTGGGCGAGCGTTGCAAAACCCTGGTAGAGATCGCGGCATCTTGTCGTTACTTCTATGAAGAGTTTGAAGCCTTTGATGCTGACGCGGCGAAGAAGCATCTGCGTCCGGTCGCGCGTCAGCCGCTGGAAGTGGTGCGCGACAAACTGGCTGCAATCAGCGACAGCAACTGGAACGCAGAGAATGTGCATCATGCAATTCAGTCTGCGGCAGATGAGCTGGAGCTGGGGATGGGCAAAGTCGGTATGCCACTGCGTGTAGCGGTGACCGGTTCTGGTCAGTCACCGGCGCTGGATGTGACGGTGGAAGCAATTGGTCGCAGCCGCAGCGTTGCGCGAATCGAAAAAGCGCTGGCATTCATCGCGGAGCGCGAGGCAAACGCATAATATGAAAAAGCCGGAAGCATCTGCTTCCGGCTTATTTATTCTTCCTGAATCCCCAGACGTTCCATTACGCCTCGAATTCCCTCCCGCAACAACAACGCCGCAAATTGCTCTTGCTCCGCTGCCGTCATTTGCTGGACAGAATTTATTAATAACGCAGGTAACGTATTTTGTTGTGCACCGTAATTAGCCGCCGGTTCGTTCGCGTGGCGGGTGGATTGAACAAAGCTCTTTACGCGCTCGTCTATATGGATCAATCGCGCTTTACCGCCCTGAACACCGGGCTTTGGCGTGGTTGTCCAGTTTTCACGCTTGATCCATTTATTCACCGTTTGCCGACTGTAGCCCGTTTCCTGCGCGAGCTCCTCGGGGGTAAGCCATTCCTTTTTCACGATGCTGTCCCTGTTAAATACATTAGTTCTACATATTACAACAAAACGTAACGGGGAAAAGTAACCTGAACAGAAAATGCCTTCTGCTCTCCAACAAAAGGCAAAATTAGGTTATTGCGCCTGGCTCACTGCGGGTTGTTCCGGACGGAAAGCGATGAAATAGGTGAGGCCAACAAAAATTGCACCGCCCACGCCGTTACCGAGGAACACCGCGATCACGTTTGGCGCAAATTCCGCCCAGCTCATCTGCCCGGCAAAAATTGCCGCCGGAACAATAAACATGTTTGCGACGACGTGCTGGAAGCCAATCGCCACGAACGCCATCACCGGGAACCACATACCGAAGATTTTACCTACCACATCTTTACTGGCGAAGGCGAGCCACACCGCCAGACACACCAGCCAGTTGCAGCCCACGCCGGAAATAAAGGCGTGCAGGAAATCGGCATTCACTTTAGCGTGCGCAATCGCCACGGTTTTTTTCAGGTAATCGCCTTCGGTCATGCCCAGCATGTGACCAAAGAACCATGCAACCGCAACGCTGCCAATGAAATTGGCGAGGGTAACCCAAAACCAGTTACGCAGAACGTTGAAGCTACTGATGCGACGAGCGAACCAGGCGATGGGCATCGTCATCATATTGCCGGTCAGCAGCTCGCCGCCCGCCAGTACCGTCATGATCAACCCGACCGGGAACACCGCAGCGCCGAGCAGCACGCCGAATGAACCCCATTCAGCAGGCAGTTGGTTAATGACATGCAGATCGAGCAGGAAGCCAGTGGCGATAAACGCACCGGCCATAAAGCCAAGAATCAACAAGGTGGAGATAGGCAGGCGGCTTTTAGCCACGCCAGCTTGAATCGCCAGTTGGGCGATCTCTTTAGGTGTATGCAGCGACATAGTTCACTTTTCTTTTATGGATTAATGGGGACGTTGCTGGCCGGTCATTGAGAGAACACCCTGGTAGGATGACCGGTTAATTAGCGCGCTAAGTTTTACACGCACTTTTAACGAAAACAAGACTGCTTCTAACATCTTTAACCTAAAGTTAACGCTGGGTTGAGGTTAGAGTAGGGAAGCATTGCCGGAGGTTGCATAGAAATAGTCGCGAAGCGGGATGGAGTGTTGAAAAAAAAGCCATGCTGACGCGGGGTTGACGCCTTTTTCAGCGATCAAACACAGAACGAGAATTTGACGTTGACACTCAAGGGGCGGTTTCATATTATCCCGTCCGTCGAGTTTACTCGGCAGTTTTTCGGTTCGGGGGTATAGCTCAGCTGGGAGAGCGCTTGCATGGCATGCAAGAGGTCAGCGGTTCGATCCCGCTTATCTCCACCAAACCGCTCCCAACGGTTTGACCGAAAAATGATTTCCAGATGTGGGGGTATAGCTCAGCTGGGAGAGCGCTTGCATGGCATGCAAGAGGTCAGCGGTTCGATCCCGCTTATCTCCACCAAATCTCTGTTCATTCTGAACACATTCAAAAAATTACCTTCTTAAACGCAACGCAGTAAACTGCGATTTTGTCGTTTGAAAGGCCGCCATTTTGGCGACCTCATCGCTCACCACGCGAAACTATCATCAGGCCGAAACAGCCTGCGGCTGCCATTGCAGCACCCGGAAACCGTGCGTGCCATCGCGATCCAGCTGCGCCACCAAACCGTATTCCCAGTCCAGATACGCCTGCATCACGCCCGCTTCAATATCGGTGCCTTCATACGGGCGGCGATAGCGATCAATGGCCGGGGACAGCAGTTGCTGCTCTCCTTGCTCCGTCGGCAAACCCGCTTCGCGCCAGGCAGCGTTACCGCCCTCCAGCACAAACACCGGCTTGTCGGTCAGCTCAGCCACTTGTTGCACCGCATAACCCGCTAGCAGGCTGCTGCCGCAGGTCAGAACATAGCGACGTGCCTCCGGCAACAACGCTTTGCCTTGCTGCTGCAGGGTAGAGCGCAGCAACCAGGCCGCGCCCGGAATATGGCTGTTGAGATGGTTCGCGCGCGTGGTGAAATCCAGTACCTGCGTTTGTCCTTCCTGCAGCCATTCCGCTAACTGCTGCGGTGAGATGAATTCGGGTTGAGCGACGGGCGGCACCTGCGCTTTCCAGTTACCGCGTTCACTGAAATCACTGGCCTGCAGCTCCTCCAGCACCGAAACCTGCCAGCCAAGCTGCGCCAGCCAGGATGCGGTCATATTGGCGCGCACGCCGTCATCATCAATTAGCACAATGCGCGCACCGCGCACGCTGGCGTAATGATCGGTCTCCTGCACCAGTTGACCTCCCGGCACATGGCGGCTACCAGGCAGATGCCCGGCGGCGTATTCGTCGGCACCGCGCACATCAAACAGATAAGTGGTGCGCGTCTCCTGCTGCCAGCGTTTCAGCGTGGCGAGTGGGATACGTTCCACACCGGCGCGATCGGCGATGATGCGCGCATTGTTCGACGCCTGACGCTGTGCGGTTTCGCTGGCCTCACCGTAGCGGCGCGACTGGCCTTTATCCAGCGCATGCCCGGCCAGCGTCCAGCCGATGGTACCATTACGCAGTGCGAACACCGGATTGCGAATCCCGGCGTTCACCAGCGATTGCGTACCAATGATACTGCGCGTGCGGCCGGCGCAGTTCACTATCACCGTGGTCTCCGGCGATGGCGCGATGTCACGTACGCGCAGCACCAGTTCACCGCCCGGCACGCTGGTGGCGCCTGGAATACTCATGGTTTGATATTCATCGAAACGACGCGCATCGAGCACCACCACGTTAGCATCGCTGTTAATCAGCTGATGCACCTCGTCCGCAGATAAAGAAGGTGTGTGATTGTGATGCTCAACCAGCTCGCCAAAGGCTTTGCTGGGTGAATTCACGTCGATAAACAGTTCGCCGCCCGCCGCTTGCCAGCCGGCCAAATCATCTGCCAGCAGCGCGACGTTGCTGTAACCCAGCGCGGCAATCCGTTCGGCAGCGGTTTGCGCCAGGCCTTCGTTACCGTCATACAGCGTGATCGCGGTGGTGCGCTGCGGAATGCGGTCCAGCAGCTCAAGCTCCAGTTTTGACAGTGGAATATTCACCGCAAACAACGGATGCGCGGTGGCAAATAGCGCTTCATCGCGCACATCGACAATCGCCACTTCCTGCTGCTGGCGCAGGGCCTCAATAATTTCCGCCGCCTGGCGTAAAGGGAAAACCGGTTTAGTCATGTGAAAGGTCCCAAATGTTCGGTAAGTAACGGTTGCTGTAACCGGAGATAAACGTTTTTTCACTGCCGTCTTCGCGGTAGACCGCGCGTTTGACCGCGCCAATGTTGGCGCCATAAACGTGAATGCTGATGGAGACGCGGTCGTCATAGGCGTTGCTGACGCGATGAATATCGCCTACCGTCGGCGACACCGCTTCAACGCGGCCGGGATCTAGTCGGACTGGCGCGCCTTCCGGCTGCAATCCGTTTGGCCCCGGCTGCCAGGATTGTGAAATCTCTGCGCCGCGCAGCATGCCAATCAATCCCCATACGCGATGGTCGTGAATCGGCGTTTGCTGGCCTGGCCCCCAGACGAAACTCACCACCGAAAAGCGCTGCTGCGCATCGGCATACAACAAATATTGTTGATAGTGTTCGGGATGAGGTTGGGTAAAGGCGTCGTCCAGCCAGTCGTCGTGGCGAATCAACTCGACAAGCCACGCGCTGCCACGCTGCAACACCGTGGCTTCCTCCGGCTGCGCATCCAGTAAGTTGGCAAGATTGGTGACAAAATCACGCAGGCGCTGGTGCTGATACTGGCTCATAAGCTTCAGGCGCTCCTTTTATCGGCGGCTGAGAGCGCATCGACTTTCTCGCGCGTCAGCGGAATCAGCTCGCGACCATATTCCACCGCATCGTTAAGCGGATCGAAGCCGCGAATCAGCACGCTATGAATGCCAAGGCGATAATATTCCAGCAGTGCATCGGAAACTTGCTCCGGCGTTCCCACCAGCGCAGTGGAGTTGTAGCCGCCCTGGACCAATTTTGCGACGCCGGTCCACAGCACTTTATCCAGACGATCGCCTTCATTGGCGGCGGCGAGTAAACGCTGCGCGCCAACGCTCTGCGGCTTCGCCTTACCAAAGGCAAAGCCACTTTCGTTAAGCTGTTTTTCGGCCGTGGCGCGGATGTGCTCCGCACGTTCCCAGGCTTCTTTTTCAGTTGTGCCAAGAATCGGCCGGAACGAGATGTTGAAGTTAATTTCGCGGCCCTGTCTGGCGGCAGCGGCACGCACGTTGCGTACCGTCTCTTCCGCGCCTTTCAGCGGCTCGCCCCACAGCGCAAACACATCGGCATGGCGTGCTGCAACATCAATCGCCTCCTGCGACGATCCGCCAAAATAGATGGGCAGTTTATTCTGCAGCGGTTTGATGGCTGAGAACGCCTGCTCGGCCTGATAAAACTGGCCTTGATGATCGTACGGCTGCGCGGATTCGAGGCTCTGCTTCAATACGGTGAGGAACTCATCGCTACGCGCATAGCGCTCGGCTTTATTGAGGAAGTCACCGTCGCGGCGCTGCTCAGCATCGCTGCCGCCGCTGATGATGTGCACCGCTAAGCGACCGTCGGTGAGGTGATCAAGCGAAGCCAGTTTGCGCGCCGCTAACGTCGGCGAGACAAAGCCGGGACGATGCGCCAGCAAAAATTTCAGCGTCGAGGTGTGCGCCGCCGCGTGCGCGGTGACCAGAAAACCATCCGGCTGATCCGACCAATAGCCCACCAGAATGCGATCAAAACCGGCGTCTTCGTGCGCCCGCGCAAAACGCGCAATGTACTCTTTATCGAACAGCGGGCCGCTAGCCGGAATAATTTCGGAAGCGAGGCGGTGGCCAATCATGCCAAGGAATTGAATGCTCATGCGGTTCTCCTGAAGTGACGTCATGGAGAAAAACTACGGGCGCAGGCGGTGTGAACGGAAATTCAATATTGTGCAAAGGTTTTGCGTTTAACAGTGAAGCGGGTGATAGCGGGGGAAAAGCGGAAGCGACGCGGATTAGAACCGATGGAAATAATTAAGAAGAGAAGGGCGAGCCGCAGCTCGCCCCGTATATCAGAAGGCCAATACCAGACCAGCGATAGCGGCTGACAGCACGCTCACCAGCGTTGAACCGTACAGCAGTTTCAGGCCGAAGCGTGAAACCACGTTACCTTGCTCTTCGTGCAGACCTTTAATCGCGCCCGCCACAATCCCGATAGAGGAGAAGTTAGCAAAGGAGACCAGGAACACCGAGAGAATACCTTCCGAGTGTGGCGACAGCTGACCGGCGATTTTCTGCAGATCCATCATTGCCACGAATTCGTTGGAAACCAGTTTGGTGGCCATGATGCTGCCTACTTGCAGCGCTTCGTGTGAAGGAACACCCATCACCCACGCAAATGGATAGAACACATAACCCAGCACGCCCTGGAAGCTGATGCCGAAAATCAGGTCGAACAGCGCGTTCAGACCGGTGATCAAGGCGATAAAACCAATCAGCATTGCGGCAACAATCATCGCAACTTTAAAACCGGCGAGGATGTATTCGCCCAGCATTTCGAAGAAGCTCTGGCCTTTATGCAGGTCCTGCAGTTGCAGATCTTCTTCGCTGTCCACGCGGTACGGGTTAATCAGCGACAGCACAATAAAGGTGCTGAACATGTTCAATACCAGCGCGGCCACCACATATTTTGGCTGCAGCATGGTCATGTAGGCGCCGACAATCGACATCGAAACTGTCGACATGGCAGTCGCTGCCATGGTGTACATACGGCGCTGTGACATTTTGCCAAGGATATCTTTATAAGCGATGAAGTTTTCTGACTGTCCCAAAATCAGAGAACTCACGGCGTTAAAGGATTCCAGTTTGCCCATACCGTTTACTTTGGACAGCACGGTACCAATGCCGCGAATCACCCACGGCAAGATGCGGAAATGCTGCAAAATACCGATTAACGCAGAGATGAAAATGATGGGGCAAAGCACGTTAAGGAAGAAGAAAGCGAGACCTTTTTCGCTCATATTGCCAAACACGAAGTTGGTGCCTTCGGCGGCATATTTGAGCAGATGATCAAAGAATCCTGCGAAGCCCTGCACAAAGCCGAGACCGATGGAGGAGTTCAGGAAGAACCAGGCCAGCAGAATTTCGATTACCAGAAGTTGAACGATATAACGAAGACGGATGCTTTTACGATCGTGGCTGACCAGCAAGGCCAGCACCGCTACCACCACTAGTGCTAAAAGAAAATGCAAAACATGGGACATGTCGGCTCCAAATTTGAGGAGGGTTGTATTTTGTTGCGTATTCTATGTAACGCGTTACTTAAAAACGAGATCAAAACCACATTATAAGTATTCGCTATCGCGTTTTTTCTCAGATAAGTCTGACCGCTCACAACCCTATTACAAATTCATCACAAGAAATATCCACAAAAACATTGTCTATAAAATAACCCAAGAGTAGAGTCTTTTGCGTTGCACTTGTTTTTAGCAAGAACTGACTTTACCGCAATGTATAGCAATGGCTATACTTTATAGCACCATCTATTACTACAATAACTATAACCAAATTTCATCTGCCTTGAATGACCCTTAATCTGAACAGGTCAACAAGCATTAGGACAGGGTAAAACTATGCTAGAAAGCCGCACCGCCGAGCGCGCCGCTCGCGGAGCCAGAAAGATCAAACTCGCGCTGCTGGGCCCCGCCTTTATTGCGGCGATTGGCTACATCGATCCCGGCAACTTCGCGACCAACATTCAGGCCGGCGCCGCCTACGGCTACAAGCTGTTATGGGTGGTGGTGTGGGCCAACGTCATGGCGATGCTGATCCAGCTGATGTCCGCCAAGCTGGGCATTGCTACCGGCAAAAATCTTGCAGAACACATCCGCGATCGCTTCCCGCGCCCGGCGGTGTGGTTCTATTGGGTGCAGGCGGAAATCATCGCCATGGCCACCGATCTCGCTGAATTTATCGGCGCGGCGCTCGGCTTCAAGCTATTACTTGGCATTTCCCTGCTGCAGGGGGCGGTGTTAACCGGTATCGCGACCTACCTGATTCTGATGCTGCAAAGTCGCGGGCAGAAGCCGCTGGAACTGGTGATTGGCGGTCTGCTGCTGTTTGTAGCGGCGGCTTATATTGTGGAGCTGTTTTTCTCCCAGCCTAAAGTGAGTGAGCTGGTGGTTGGCATGGCGCTGCCATCGCTGCCAACATCGGATGCGGTATTCCTCGCAGCTGGTGTGTTAGGCGCCACCATTATGCCGCACGTGATTTATCTGCACTCGGCGCTGACGCAGCACGGCAATAAAGGCAGCAAGGCGCAACGTTACAGTTCAACCAAGCTGGATGTGGCTATCGCCATGACCATCGCTGGCTTTGTGAATCTGGCGATGATGGCCACCGCCGCTGCGGCATTTCACTTTAGCGGTCACTCCAGCATCGTCGATCTCGATCAGGCATACTTAACGCTGCAACCGCTGTTGGGTGAAGCGGCAGCGATTGTGTTCGGTTTGAGTCTGGTGGCTGCTGGTCTCTCCTCAACCGTGGTTGGCACGCTGGCGGGACAAGTGGTGATGCAGGGCTTTATCCGTTTCCACATTCCGCTGTGGTTCCGCCGCACTATCACCATGTTGCCCTCTTTTATAGTAATTTGGGCGGGCTGGGATCCCACGCGCATTCTGGTAATGAGTCAGGTGCTGTTGAGTTTCGGTATCGCGCTGGCGCTGATTCCGCTGCTCTCCTTTACCGGCAACCGCGAATTGATGGGCGATGAGATGGTGAACTCACGCCTGATGCAAAATGCCGGGCGGCTGATTGTGATGCTGGTGATCGCCCTCAATCTCTATTTGCTGGTCGGCGAAGCGCTCGGTTGGTAACTGCCAGAGAAAAGAAAAATCCCGCCATTGTGCGGGATTTTTTGTTTAGTGATGATGGTGATCGTGGTGACCTCGACGATCATCATGGCGATGATCGTGGCGGTGATGTTCACGACGTTCACGCTCATGCCAGCGGCGTTCGCGCTCACGTTCATAGGCGCGATGACGTTTCCACTCTTCGTGACGCCACCAGCGATGATCGTTGTACTGATAACGATCGTTCCACCAGCGCGGCTCGCGCCAGCGCCCCCCGTCCCAGTAATTACCGTGACGATCGCGATCGCCGAGATGCAGCGTAACGCCCGGACCCAAATTGATGGTGGCGCTGTCGGCTTGTGCTGTGCTGATAGCCAATGGGGATAAGGTTGCCAGCAAGGCGGCAAACAAAATGGCACGTTTCATAACTTCTCCTTTTCAGTAGCTTATAACTGCCACCGTTGCGCTAGTTTGCCACATCGGACCAGGGAAGCCTTGAGAATCCGTCTGAAAACGCTGAGGGAAATCTGAAATGAGAATTTTCTGCTGCGGAAAACGCCCGACCAATGCCGGGCGGGTAAACGTTTACACTAAGATATTGTGGATAGCGTCGATCTCATCCTGGCTTAGTTCCGGCTGGCTCAACATCTCAACCGCATCATCAATTTGCGTGGTTTTACTGGCGCCAATCAGCACCGAGGTAACACGCGCATCGCGCAGCACCCAGCTCAGCGCCATCTGCGCCAGCTTCTGGCCGCGCTGTTGGGCAATCGCCTGCAGCTGACGCACTTTTTCCATCTTCTCTTGCGTCAGCTGGTTTTCATTCAGGAACTTACTGCCGCTGGCGATGCGCGAGTCTTGTGGAATACCCTGCAAATAGCGGTCGGTTAACACGCCTCCCGCCAGCGGCGAGAAGGCGATGCAACCAACGCCGTTGTCGCCCAGCACATCCAGTAAACCCTGTTCAGGCGTACGTTCAAACATCGAATAACGCGGCTGGTGGATCAGGCAAGGCGTGCCGAGATCGCGCAGAATCGCAATCGCTTCGGCGGCTTTGTCTGCCGGATAGTTGGAGATGGCGGCATACAGCGCTTTGCCCTGACGCACCACCTGATCCAGCGCACGCATGGTCTCTTCCAGCGGCGTTTCGGGATCGGGGCGGTGATGATAGAAGATATCAACGTACTCCAATCCCATGCGCTTCAGGCTTTGATCGAGACTGGAAATCAGATACTTGCGCGAACCCCAATCGCCGTATGGGCCGTCCCACATGGTGTAACCGGCTTTAGTTGAAATCACCAGCTCGTCACGCAGCCCCTGAAAATCCTCGCGCAGAATGCGACCAAAGTTGGATTCCGCCGATCCCGGCGGCGGGCCGTAATTATTGGCGAGATCGAAATGGGTAATGCCGCGATCAAAGGCATGGCGCAGCAGTTCACGGCTGTTATCGACGCGGGTACTGTCGCCAAAGTTATGCCATAAACCCAGTGAAATCGCCGGTAACTTCAGGCCGCTACGGCCACTGCGGCGGTATTGCATCTGTTGATAACGTTCGGGATGGGGAAAAGCACTCATGCAGCGTTCCTGTCTCATAGGGGAGAAAGTGACATCAGCCTATCAGTGTATGCGTTTACACTAAGGTGAAACGCGCCGAAGATCGCAACTTACAGAATTATCTGTCGTCGTAACGAATGCTTGCCACAAATCACCACGCCACGATGATGAATATCTCGCCAATTCAGCCACATCGCTAATACTCCTGATTATCCCCTTAACAAGGAGCTGTCGATGAAAAACCCGAACGTTGGCGATTATTTACTGCACCGATTACAGCAAGCTGGCATCCGTCATCTGTTCGGCGTGCCCGGCGATTACAACCTGCAATTTCTCGACAGCGTGATTGCGCATCCCGACATTGCCTGGGTTGGCTGTGCCAATGAACTGAATGCGGCGTATGCGGCGGATGGTTACGGGCGCTGCAACGGTGCGGCGGCACTGCTGACCACCTTTGGCGTCGGCGAGCTCAGCGCAATCAACGGCATCGCCGGCAGCTATGCCGAATATGTGCCGGTGATTCATATCGTTGGCGCCCCCGCCAGTCAGGCGCAACAACAGGGCGATTGTGTGCACCATTCGCTGGGCGACGGCGATTTTGGTCACTTCCTGCGTATGGCGCAGGAAGTCAGTGTGGCATCGGCGGTGCTGACGGCGGAAAACGCAGTGACTGAGATTGATCGCGTTATCAGCGAGGCGCTAACGCAACATCGCCCCGGCTATTTATTGCTGGCGGTGGATGTGGCGGCGGCTGAGATTTCGCTACCAGAAGAAAAAAATACAGCCGCAGATAACCATCAGCAGGTTGCCGTGGCCTTTGCCGATGCGGCAGAACGCTTGCTGGCACCGGCACAGCGCGTGGCGCTGTTGGCTGATTTCCTGGCCTCACGCTGGCAGTTGCAGCCACAGCTTGAGGCGTTGCGCCAGCTGCGTGCGATTCCTGCCGCCACCTTGTTGATGGGCAAGGGCGTGCTGAACGAGCAGCAGCCGGGCTTCGTCGGTACGTATGCCGCGCAAGGCAGCAGCGATGCGGTGCGTCAGGCCATCGAAGATACCGACGTTACGCTGTGCGTCGGCGTGCGGTTTACCGACACCTTAACCGCCGGCTTCACACAAAATCTGCCCGCTGAGCGCGTGATCGATTTGCAGCCGTTTCAGGCCACGGTCGCTGGCGAGGTGTTTGCGCCGTTGAGCATGCAGCAGGCGCTGGCGGCGCTGACGCCGATTTATCAGCGTCACTGCGCGCACTGGCGGCTGGCAGATGCGCCTGAGTGCGAGGAAAGTGAGCAAATTGCTGCGGCGGTAATCAGTCAGCAGGCATTCTGGCAGGCGATGCAGCGCTTCCTGCAACACGGTGATATTATCCTTGCCGATCAAGGCACTGCGGCCTTTGGTGCGGCGGCGCTGCGTTTACCGCAGGATGCACAACTGTTGGTGCAACCGCTGTGGGGATCGATTGGCTATACTTTACCCGCCACTTTTGGTGCGCAAACCGCGCAGCCAGATCGGCGGGTCATCCTGATCATTGGCGATGGCTCTGCGCAGCTGACGATTCAGGAGTTAGGTTCGATGCTACGCGACGGCCAGCAGCCGATTATCTTCTTGATTAATAACGATGGTTATACCGTTGAGCGCGCGATTCACGGTGCTGAGCAACGTTACAATGATATCGCGCAATGGAACTGGACCGCGCTACCGCAGGCGCTGAGCCAGCACTGTGCGGCGCAAAGCTGGCGCGTCAGCGAAACGGTGCAACTCGACGCGGTGATGGAACAATTAATGCGGAATCGACGTCTGTCGCTGGTGGAAGTGGTGATGGACAAACAGGACTTGCCGCCGCTGCTGCGTAAAGTCACCGCCGCACTGCATCAGCGTAATAGTGGCTAAATTTCGGAAAGTTGCCGCTGGGAAGTCGGGCAGGTGATCGGTAGGCTGTGCAGCATCTTTGAATGGATTACGCCCATCGTGCAGGTGGGCGTTGTTGTTTTATTGGCAGGCTTTTATAGTGTCCTGCAATTGTTTATGACCCAAGCGGAGCAGCAGAAGAATGACAACATACGCCCTGGTCGGCGATGTGGGCGGTACCAATGCCCGTCTCGCATTGTGTGAGGTAGAAAACGGCGCTATCTCGCAAGCCCAAACTTTCTCAACATCAGACTACGACAATCTCGAAGCGGTGATTCGCCACTATCTGGACGAGCAAAAACAGGACATTAAGCACGCCTGTATCGCTATTGCCTGTCCGATTACCGGCGATTGGGTGGAGATGACCAACCACGATTGGGCGTTCTCGACCAAAGTGATGAAAGAGCATCTGGCGCTGGAAAGCCTGGAAATCATCAATGATTTCACCGCCGTTTCGATGGCGATTCCGATGCTGAGCGAACAGGAAGTGATTCAGTTTGGCGGTAGAGCGCCGGTTGAAGGCAAGCCTATCGCGATTTATGGTGCGGGTACCGGCCTCGGCGTCAGCCATTTAGTGCACGTGGATAAGCGCTGGATCAGCTTGCCGGGCGAGGGCGGTCACGTTGACTTCGCGCCAAATAGCGAAGAAGAGGGTGAAATTCTCGAAGTGCTGCGCGCGGAGATTGGCCACGTTTCGGCGGAACGCGTGCTGTCCGGTGCCGGTTTGGTTAATCTGTATCGCGCCATCGTGAAGTCAGATGAGCGTGAGCCAGAAAACCTCAAGCCTAAAGATGTCACCGAACGCGCATTAAAAGATACCTGCATTGATTGCCGTCGCGCGCTGTCGTTGTTCTGCGTGATCATGGGCCGTTTTGGCGGCAACCTGGCGCTGAATCTGGGCACCTTCGGCGGCGTTTATATCGCGGGCGGTATTGTGCCGCGCTTCCTCGATTTCTTTAAAGCTTCCGGTTTCCGCGCGGCATTTGAAGATAAAGGTCGCTTCCGCGATTACCTGGTCGATATTCCGGTATATATGATCACTCACGATCAGCCGGGCTTACTCGGCGCCGGTGCGCACCTGCGTCAGGTGTTGGGCCGCGAGCTGTAAACACGCAGGCGAGCGGCATCCGCCGTTCGCCTTATAATCTCATCAACTGCCGAAAGGCTTTCACCTTGCTGCGACTCACCGGCACCTGCGCATCCAAATCACGCAACTTCACCAAATAGGTATTGTTAAACCACGGCTCGATTTCACGAATCTTGCTCAGGTTGACGCAGTAAGAGCGATGGCAGCGGAAGAACTGCTGTTCCGGTAAACGGCTGCAAAACTCACTGATCACCATCGACATCACATAGGCTTCGCGCCGCGTATACACAAACGTCAACTTCTCGTGCGCCTCAACGTAATAAATCTCGTTGATATCGGTGACGATAATGCGTTCATCTTTCACCAGATTGACGGTTTGTGGCGAGCTGGCCGCCGCGTTTTGTGGTTGCAACTGTTGTTGCGCGCTGGCTTCCAGTTTCCGCAGCATGGTCATGATGCGCGACTCATGATACGGCTTGAGAATGTAGTCAAACGCATCCAGCTCAAACGCTTCAACCGCATGCTCTTTCCACGCGGTGATAAACACAATCAATGGCTTATGAGCAAACTGGTTGATGTTTTGCGCCAGCAGCATGCCATCAAGCGAAGGAATGTTGATATCGAGGAAAATCACATCCACACGATGGTTCTGCAGATATTTCAGCACTTCCAGCCCATCATCAAAGCAGGCCTCAACGCTGATTTGGCTATGTTGCTGAATCATCCAGCTTAACTCTTGCTGGGCGAGAAACTCGTCTTCAACGATGATGGCTTTCACGTGGCGGTTTCCGTGGTGGGGCGCAGCGGGGCAGGCAGCCGCTGGCCATTCTTGCTAAGCGTAAAGGCGATTTCCGTGCCGGGATGATGGCGGGTGATGACCAAACCCTGGCCGGAGAGCAGCTTAACGCGATGATGCACATTCAGCAGACCAATTTTGTTGCCGGGCATCTCGTTTCGCGCCACGCGGCTCATCACATCATCGCTGATGCCATCGCCGGTATCGCGCACCGCAACGCGCACTCGATCGCCTAAATCCTTTACGCTCAGCGTCACTACGCCTTTGCCGCGGCAAGGCTGAATGCCGTGCACAATCGCGTTCTCTACCAGCGGCTGAATCAGTAGGCTGGGCAGCGTGAAGTGCAGATCTTCATCCACGTCATAAATCATCGACAGCTTATCGCCGAAACGCGCCTGCTCAATCGCGATATAATCCTTCACCTGCCACAACTCTTTCTTGATATCGATAAGCTCGTCATCGTTGAGTTCGAGGTTGTAACGCAGATAACGTGACAGATTGATCACCAACTGGCGCGCGGTGTCCGGATTAAGGCGAATCGAAGAGGAAATAGCATTCAGGGCGTTAAACAGGAAATGCGGGTTAATTTTGCTTTGCAGCGCGCGCAATTCTGCCTTGTTCGCCATCTCGCGCAGCTGTTCAGCCCGCGAGACTTCCAGCTGGGTGGAGATGATTTGCGACAGCCCAATCGCCATCTCTTTCAGCGAACCGGTGATGCGATGCGCACGGCGATAATAGATTTTTAGCGTGCCGGTGACTTCCCCTTTTTCCCAAAGGGGAATAACCAGCATCGAGTGAATATCTTTGGTACGATGCGCCTCGTCGTTGTTTTTAATAATGATTTTACCGCTGGCGATTGCCTGCGCGGTGGTCGGGCTGATGGCATCATCGCCGTTGTGATAGTTCTGCTCGCCGTAGCCGACGTAAGCGAGAATCTGTTTGTTATTGGTGATGGCGACTGCATCGGCGTGAATGTCGGTGCGGATGATATCGCACACTTTATGCAGCGACTGGCTATCAACCTGGCGAAACAGCGGCAATGTTTTGTTAGCGATCTCCAGCGCCAGCTTGGCCTGACGCGCCGCAATCGCCTCTTTTTCACCTTCGACGCTCTGCACCAGCAGCACGATTAAACCGATGCTTGAGGCGCCCAGAATCATCGGCAGCGCAATCTCGGACACAATCGCCAGTCCCAGCGTCATCGGCTTGGCCCACAGCACAATCAGCAGCATGGTCAGGCTTTCGCACAACATGCCGCCAAGAATACCGGCGCGCCAGCGCTGCTCTTTATTCACCCGGCGGTTGATCACGCCCGAAGCGATACCGGCAATAATGCTGGTGATCAGGCAAGGCACCGCCGTGACGCCATCCATATCAATTAGATAGCGATGCAAACCGGCAATCACGCCGGTGGCGATGCCTACCCACGGACCAAACAGAATGCCGCCGGACATCACCGCAATCACGCGCACATTGAGCAGCGAGCCGTCGACGTTAATGCCTGACCAGGTGCTGAACAGCGCAAACAGCGAGAATATTGCCGTTACCACCAGTTTTTCTCGCACCGAATGCTCATCTTTTTGCAACAGCTGACGAAACACCCGCGTGCGCGTGAGGAAGAACAGACAGATCAGCATCAGCGCCGCGCGGTCAAAAACCGCCAGCAGCATGTCGAAGTGGGAAGGCAAGGGCATCTCTCAGGCAAGAAACGGGAGGCTATGATAAAAAATGTGGTCACGATCCGCCAGCGCCACGGCAATCTGCAGACCTTTCTCGTAGCCGGGATCAATTTTGAGCATGCCTGGTCGCCATAAATAGCGACATCCGCCAAAAGAGGAAAACTTGAGTAACAAAAAGAGGATTAGCGAAAGCGTGCGCCGATCGCTGGTTGTCAATACGCCGGTTTGCTATGTTGCCGGATAAAAAAGGGGAGCTCAGCCATGCAATTACTCACGCCACGTTTGTCCCTCAGTCGGCTTCAACCTGAAGACTGGCGGATTTTCAAAACGGTACATCAGGACCGCGCGACCATGACGTGGGTCAGTGAAATCCCGGATGAAAACGATATTCGTCAACGCTTTACTGAGCGTCTGGCGCCATGGCAGGCGAGCAGTTTTCATATGCTGTGTCTGGTGGCGCGCATCCGGGAAACCGGCGAGCCGATTGGCCTGTTTGGCTGCAGCGCCGAGTGGCATCCCTATCGTCAGGCCGAAGTGGGTTACATGCTGCGCGCGGCGTTTACCGGAATGGGTTATGGCAGTGAAGCGCTCGACGCGCTGTGCCAGTTTTTGCTGCAGGCAGAATTTCATAAGTTGAAAGCGATGGTGATTGAGGGGAATTGGCCGTCACGCCGCATTCTGGAGAAGAATGGTTTCGTCCTTGAGGGTACGCTGCGGGATAATTATCTGCTAAACGGCCAATGGGTAAGCGATTGGGTGTTTGGCCGCCTGAATCCGCAACATTAAAAAAATTTCCGTCTGCTCTCGACAATCTTGTTATCAGCGCGTTATGTTCTTGGTGCGGTCACCACAGTGACCCACGTCGCTCGGACGGTCCGGGCGCTTACGTAAACCAGAGGACATCATGGCTGATAACAGCACACCCCGTCGTTTCTCGCGTATTGAACGCCTTCCCCCGTATGTTTTTAACATTACCGCTGAATTGAAGATGGCTGCGCGTCGGCGCGGCGAAGACATCATCGATTTTTCGATGGGCAATCCGGATGGCCCCACGCCGCCGCACATCGTCGAAAAACTCTGCCAGGTGGCGCAGCGCGAAGACACGCACGGTTACTCAACCTCGAAAGGTATTCCCCGTTTGCGTCGCGCGATTTCGCGCTGGTACGCAGACCGTTATCAGGTAGAGATCGATCCAGAATCGGAAGCAATAGTCACCATCGGCTCCAAAGAGGGTTTGGCGCACTTGATGCTGGCCACGCTCGATCACGGCGACACCGTGCTGGTGCCGAATCCCAGCTATCCAATTCACATTTACGGCGCGGTCATTGCCGGCGCGCAGGTGCGTTCTGTTCCGTTGGTAGCGGGCGTTGATTTCTTCAACGAGCTGGAGCGGGCGATTCGCGAAAGCTATCCCAAACCGAAAATGATGATTCTCGGCTTCCCGTCGAACCCTACAGCGCAATGCGTTGAGCTCGACTTCTTTGAGCGCGTCATCGCGCTGGCGAAGCAGTACAACGTGCTGGTCATCCACGATCTCGCCTACGCTGATATCACCTACGATGGCTGGAAAGCGCCGTCGATTATGCAGGTGCCAGGCGCGCGTGATGTGGCGGTAGAATTCTTTACCCTGTCGAAAAGCTACAACATGGCGGGCTGGCGCATCGGCTTTATGGTCGGTAACAAAGAGCTGGTCTCCGCGCTGGCACGCATCAAAAGTTATCACGATTACGGCACCTTCACGCCACTGCAGGTCGCGGCGATTGCGGCGCTGGAAGGCGATCAACAGTGCGTGCGCGATATCGCTGAACAATACAAACGCCGCCGCGATGTGCTGGTGAAAGGCCTGCACGAAGCGGGCTGGATGGTCGATCTGCCGAAGGCGTCGATGTACGTCTGGGCGAAAATTCCCGATCACTACGCGCATCTTGGCTCACTGGAGTTCGCCAAATTACTGATGCAGGAAGCCAAAGTGTGCGTCTCGCCGGGCATCGGTTTCGGTGATTACGGTGATACCCACGTGCGTTTCGCGCTGATTGAAAACAGCGATCGTATTCGTCAGGCGGTGCGGGGGATTAAATCGATGTTCCGTGCCGATGGCATTTTGCCGGGAACGGTGAAAGCGCTGGAAGAAGAAGAGGAATAACCATTAAGTGGGGCGACTCAGCGTCGCCCCGCCTGGCGGCTCTACAGCATCAGTACAAAAGTACCGACCCAAAGCAACAGGAAGAAAGATATTCCCATCAAAGCGTATCTCACAAAACAACTCCTCTGAGCGGCTACCCGGCGGGCGATCCCAAACCCGCGTAACCCGAACAGAATAAGAGAAAGGTGGAGTTCATCATCGCTACACGCTTTCTTCTCAGGTCGCTCCAGGCAAGCCCGGAACAGGATCGAGGGCTAATTTACGCGGATTTGTCCCAAAAATAAATAGGCCGCTTCTGAGATATCGCTCACATTTTCAGCGGGTCTCAATCTCCGGTATCGCCGACATCCCCACGCGCAGTTTTGCCAGATCCGGCTGGTTCTCATCGAGCACAATTTTCACCGGTAAACGTTGTACCACTTTGGTGTAATTGCCGGTGGCGTTGTCCGGCGAAATGGCGGAAAAGGTCGCGCCCGTCGCCGGAGCGATGCTGTCGACGCGGCCGCTAAATACCTTGCCTGGCAAGGCGTCCACCTTCACGCTCACTTTCTGCCCTTGCTGCACATCCGCCAACTGGGTTTCCAGATAATTAGCGGTGATATAGGTTTGCTGCAGCGGCACCACCGCCAGCAAACGCGTGCCTGCGCTAACGTAGGCGCCGAGGCGCACCGAACGTTGACCGACCATGCCATCCACCGGCGCCACAATCCGTGTATAGGAAAGATTGAGCTGCGCCTGATCGACGCTGGCCTGCGCGGCAGCGACATCGGCAGCGGCCTGACGCACCGCAGCTTGTAGCACGCCAACCTGCTTGACGGCGGAAGCCAGCGCCGCTTCGCTCTGGCGGACGGTAGCCGAGGCGGAGCGCTGCGTTGAGTTGGCTTTTTGCTGATCGTCTGCGGCGATGGTGCCACTTTTATACAGCTGGTTGTAACGCGCGGCGCTTTGTCCGGCGTACTGCGCGGAAGCCTGGCTCGCCGCTAACGTGGCCTTCGCCTGGTCGATAGTGGATTGCTGCTGTTCCAGCTGCGCCTGGCTACTCAAACGCTTCGCCTCGCTGACCTGCAAATTGGCCTGCGCGGTCTCTAATGCCACGCGGTAATCGCGATCATCGAGTGTCGCCAGCAGTTCGCCGGCCTTTACGCGCTGGTTGTCTTGCACGTTGACGCTGGCGATGTAGCCGGAAACTTTCGGTGCAACCAGCGTGTAATCGGCATTCACGTAGGCATCGGTGGTGCGGTGATCGTTGCCGGTCATTGATGACCAGACAAAAAAGGCCATCGCTAATAACACCAGTAATAAGGCGCTCAACAGCACCGTTCTCTTCAAAGCAAAAGCTTGCATATCAATTATCTCGACGTCGTCGTAACAGGTTGAATCAGTGTTTGTGGTGGCCACACGCGTTTTGGCAGCCAGGCGGTTAACAGTAAAAGCAGGGCGGCGAAGGCAATCAGCATCTGGTAGCAATCACTCAGGCTCAGCACCATCGCCTGCTGTTTCAGCAAGGTGGCGAAGCCGCTGAGATTTTCCGCGCTGCTGACGCTGCCGTCCGGCAGCAACGGCGCGCTGCTGCTGGATTGTGCGCTGTTCGGCGCCGTCATCAGCCATGAACGGCTGGCGGCGCTATCGACCAGCACGTTGGAGTGGAATTTTTCACGGTGGCTGATAAACCATTCCACCAGCGTGCTGGCGGCGATGCTGGAGAAACCGCGCACCGTGTTGAACATCGCCGAGGCAAAGGGGCCTTCTGGTGGTGCAACCACGCTGGTGGCACTCATCAGCACCGGCAAAATCACCATGGGCTGGCCGAACGCCTGCAAAATCTGAATCAGCCAGAAATTCTGCCGCGCCCAATCGGTGGTGATGTGCATGCCCATCAGGCAGGACGTCACCAACAGCGCTACGCCCGCTGTCAACATCCAGCGGCAATCCACCCAGCGAATATTCAGTAGCGCCGCAACAAAAGGCGCGATCAGCAACTGCGGCAATCCGATGGTCAACGCCAGCGGGGCGAACTGCAGCGTGCGGAAGCCTTGCACCTGCGCCAGATAGGCCGACGGCAGCGCCGAACCTGACAGCGACAGAATCAGCACGCCCGCCAGCACCAGCAATCCGTGCGCGAGATTGCGCCGCCCCAGCATCTGCAATTTGAACAGCGGCAGCGGGTGAAACCATTCATTAATAAAGAACACAGTCAGCAACGCCAGTGCGCTGAATAATAGGCCGCAAAATAACGGCGATTCGAGCCAGTCGAGTCGCTCGCCCTGCGTCAGCGCCAGAATCAACAGCGCCATACCGGAGCAGCCGGTCAGCATGCCAAACAGGTCGATCTGTTTAAAACGCTCAAGGCGCAGCGGATCCTGCGGCAAACCCCAGCTAATCAGCAGCATGGCAATCAGCATGGCGGGCACCACTTGCCAGAAGACAAACAGCCAGCTGACGTCATCGGTCCAGAACGCCGCCAGCGAAGCGGCCATATTCGGACCGAAGGTGGCGGTCAGCGCATATCCGGCTAAACCGTATAATTTGATCGGCGGCGGAAGAAAGCGCAGCGCAACGGTCATCAGCATTGGCGGCAGCGCGCCGCCAAATAACCCCTGCACCACGCGCAATGCGATAAACAGCGTGGCGTTAGGCATCAGCGGCAGCAGCAGACCGCTCAGCATAAAACCAGCGGAGACGGTGAGCGCAAAGCGGCGCAGCGAAAAGGTGACGGCGAACCAGGGCGCAATCATCATTGCCGCCACTTCAGCGGCCTGATACGCGGAGATGATCCAGCTGCCTTGATCGTAACTGATGCCGATGGCAGCGCGGATATCGGCTAACGCGATATCGGTGACGCGATCGTTTAATCCCGATGTGAGCGCGGCAATCAGCACGCCAACCAATCCCAGCGCCAGGCGCAGAGTAAACGGATGGGGGGCCGGAGCCGCAATGGGCTGGGCGTTCATAGCAGGCTTCTCGTTATGATGTTGATGCAGTGTATTGCGATGTGATACAGGTGGCATCTTACATATCGATATGCTGTATTGCAATGTGATACAGGGTGTAAAAGTGCGATCATTCGCGTTAAAGTAGGGCAGGCCAAAAAGGAACGCATCATGGTTGAACTTCCCTCAAGCCGTGAGGATGAAAAAGCGGGTGGCATTCAGGTCATCGCGCGTGCGGCAAAAATTCTGAACGCGCTGGGTGAGCATCCCGGCGGCATGAGTTTGGGTGAAATTGCGCAGGTGGTTGATCTGCCGCGCTCGACGGTGCAGCGCATTATTGGTGCGCTGGACAGCGCACAGCTGGTGCGCAGCAGCGGTGCTGGCGGGTTACGTCTCGGTCCGGCGCTGCTCAAGCTGATCTCCAGCGTGCACAGCGACGTGGTGGAAATCGTGCGTCCATTCCTCGAACAACTCTCTGCAGAGATTAACGAAACGGTATCGCTGGCGCGGGCCAGCGGCACGCAGCTGGCTATCGTGCATTATGTGGTGGCCTCGCGCGAACTGCGCGTGGTGCCGCGCATCGGGCTGAATTTGCCGCTTTACAGCACATCGGGCGGCCGCGCGTTGCTGGCGCTGGAGAGCGATGAAGATGTGCGCGTGATGGTGGGCGAAGCCTATAAAGAGTTAACCGAGATGACGGTGAAAACGCTGCCGCAATTGCTGGAGCTGATTGCCGAGGTACGCGCTAGCGGATTGGCGATCGATCGCGGTGAGACGCTGGAGGGCATTTCGACCATGGCGGTCGCCATTGATACGCTGTTTGGCCGCTTCTCCATCTCATTATTGGTGCCGACCGCGCGTTTTCATAAGCAGGAAGCGCATTATCGTGAGCAAATCATCAAGTGCAAAGACGCCTTGATTCGTGAAATTGGCAAAATGACCGCTGTGGAAGGATAACCAACTGATGAAAACCTTGCTGATGGCCATCGATAACTCTCCGGTGGCGGAAAAAGTGATTGCGTTGACCATTGAACAAGCGCTGGCGCATCAGGCACAGGTCACGGTGCTGTGCTGCGTTGATCCCGCATACTCCTCCTGCAATCAACCGATTGAGATTGATGCCGGTGAAGATCCGGATGATTTTGTGGCGGCGAAAGATGAGCAGAACACCGCCGAAATGGTGGTGCGTCACGCGCTGGCGCCGCTTTTACGCGCGGGCGTGGCGGCAAAGGGGTTGATTCTGGCGGGGGAAGCAGCGGAAACCATTGTGGCGCAATCCACACTTTTGCATGCCAGCATGATCATCATGGGACGCCGTCATCTGTCGCCGTTTAATCGTCTGCTGAAAGGTTCGGTCAGCGCTGCGGTGATTGAACGCGCCAATTGCCCCGTTTTAATTGATGTACGTAAGGATTAACCCCGCTCGATGCTCTCGCTTTTTCCGATTACGCTAGCGGCGTTCGCGCTGCTGGCGATCATTATTATTCTGCTGGTGCGCACCACCTCGCTGCGACTGTGGCAAGGCGTTCTGTTGTTTATCTTGCCGCTGATACTGGCGAATTTACTGTGGTTCAGCTGGCTTCATCCACGTCAGGAGCGGCAGGCGCTGATGGAAGAGGTCGCAACCCAACTCAGCCTTGCGCCCGGTTATCGTCTGCTAAAAATTCAGGAACCCGCATTGTGGCAGTTGCTTAATCGCGAGCTGCTGCATAAACGGCTGGAAGGTGTGCCCGCCAATCAGGCGCTGGGAGATATGCGCGGCTGGTTGATGGATCTGGTTAATCAGCGTCTGACGCGCGCCAGCGATGCGGCGATCATTGATTACATCCGCGTCTCGGTCGAGGAAATGCGGGCGTTGCAGCAGCAGGAACCGCAGCGCTGCTTCCGTTTCCTCTATCCGCAGGTGAATGGCGGCGTCAATTTGCAACAGGTGCTGTCACCGGAACTGAATCAGCGCGATGCGCAAGCACTCGAAACGCTGCTGCAGCAAAGTACCGGCAATGAAAAGCCGCTGGATCAGGCTGCGGCGCAGCGCGATTTACAAAGCGTGGTGGAAAAACTGTATGGCAAGTGGGGCGATCGGCTGCAACAGCTGAATATGCCGGCGGACACCGCGGTTGATCGCGGCGCCATGTGCGCGATGTCGATTGATCTCTACAGCGGCATTCTCGCATTGCCTGACAAACAAGCGGCCAATCTTTTACGTAAGATGGTCAGCCTTACTGGTTAGCAGGCAAAAAAAAAGCCCGCTCAGCGCGGGCATGAAGGTCATTATCAGTATGTTTATTATTAATTCACCTGGTGTGGTGCAGACTTCGTTTTGTCTGAACAGATAATCGCACTCTTACCTTGATAAGTGAAACCGTTTGGTTTTATCGATTTGATTGGCGAAAGCTTCACTAATCCCGGACATTTCGCGCTTTATTCCTATAGATAAGCGCGGCGTTGCCTTTTAGACTGCTACGCTCAAGAGGAAACCCTAATGAAAAAAATGCTTATTAGCGCATTGGCGCTTTTTATGTTGGCGGGTTGTAGCGTCAGCAAACCAGGAGGATTTGAGCGTGTTGATGAAGATACCAGCTCAAATACCGTGCAGTATCGTTACGATCCGCACACGCTGAATAAAGACGCAATGGAGATCGACCTTGCTAATTATTGCAGTCAGCGTGGATTTGATAAGGTGGAATCCCTGCCGTCGCAAAATAGCCATTTGCCCGGACTAAAGAAAGCCTGGTATCAATGTAATTACGCGGTAAAAAGCTAAAAAAATAGGGCGGGATAATTTCCCGCCCTTTTTATTTTCTTATTATTTGCTGTGTGTGCTTTGCCCAACTATCTGCGGTGTCCATGACCGCCGTGCCCATGATGCCAGCCGCCGCCACCACCATGATGGCCCCAGCCTGGGCCGCCGCCTCCACGATGATGATCGATAATACAGCCACTCAACATCGTCATAATGGCTACAACCGATGCAAGCTTAATTACTTTCTTCATGGAGAGTCCTCCTCTGTTCCAATGACGCCAGATTACAGGGGAATAGTGGAGTGAAGATGCAGGAAATGTAGAGTTATTACGGAATGTATTACGGAGTGTGTCAATTAAATGCTAAAAAAGTCGCGGGATAAAATAAACCAATCGGAATAAGCTGAATGCCTGATAATAATAACGAGATTACTCCGAAAGGCAAGGCTTAATAATAGTGGTTCTCAATTAACTTTTTATTGTGGATCAATTGTGGAGAAATGGGATACCGCATATTCATGCGGCATCCCAGCGAATTTAATTATGCAGTAAAGGTTCTGCCACGTTTTGGCGATTTGGCAGACGGATGCTCAGCGACAACACCAGCGAAATCACCAGCAAGGTCATAATCAGGCTGAAGGTGACGGTGAAGCCGCCAAAGGCGGAAGCAACCAGCGAACCCAGCACGCTGCCGATACCGAAGCCCAGGTAAATCAGACCATAGTTTTTGGTCAGGTTGTTCAGGCCAAAGAAATCGCTGACCAGCGATGGGAACACGGTAATGGTGCCGCCGAAGCTGAAGGCTACGCAGGCTAAGGAGAGGAAGAAGGTCGATTCACTCATATGGGTGAATAGCAAAATGCTCATGCCCAGCAGCGAGACGATTTGCGCCAGCATAATCACGCGGATGCGCGCCATTTTATCCGATAGCACGCCAAGAATCAGACGGCCGCTGAGGTTGGCAATCGCAATCACCGTGACCGCATTGGCGGCGGTTTGCGCGCTCAGATGCACCATGCCTTCACCGATATCTTTCGCCACGCCAATCACGTACAGGCCGCTCATGCAGGCAGTCAGGAACATCAGCGCCAGCATCCAGTACTGCGGTAAACGCACCGATTGCGCCAGCGTGTAATCTTTGGCTTCCAGCTGCGTATTACCTCTGTTCTTCTGCATCGGTGCGTCACGCATCAGCAACGCGCCGACAATGATCATGCTCATCGCCAGCACGCCCCAGATCATGAAGGTATTCTCCAGACCTTGTGCGCTCAGCAGTGCGCCGCAGATGAATTTAAAGCCGAGGCTACCCAAACCGTACGCACCAATCGAGCAGGCGGAAATGAGCCCTTTGCGCTCCGGGAACCACTTCACGCAGTTAGAGAGCGTCATCAGATAACCGGCGCCATCGGCCAATCCCACCAGAATCCCCGCGCTGAGGTAGAGCATCATCAGATTATCGGCATGCGCGGTCAGCCAGAAACCTACCGCCATCAGCATGCCCGCACCGATGGTGACGTTGCGCACGCCAAAGCGCTCCTGCAATTTCCCGGCAAGCGATGACGCAATCGCTAGGCCAAGACTGAGTAAACCGAACGAGAAAGCCACTTCACTGATCGGCGCATTCAGCTTATTTGCCAGCGGGCCGTTAAACAGGCTCCAGGTATAAACCGAGCCCAAAGCGAACTGCGTGATAATAGTGCCGATAAGGGTGAGCATGCGAGTACGTTGGTCATTCGCGGGGGTTGCTGTTGTCATTTTTATCTCTCACTCGAGAAAGCGGAATCTGTGGAGATAATAAATTGCTCTCGCGCGTGCGGGGGATGCAGAGGCGTGAATGAACCGGATGGTGGAACGAAATGCAGTAAAGCGGGTATGAATGGCATTGTGATGACAGTAAGTGATGTCATTTAAGCCGTAGCGGTTGCTACGGGTAACCATCTGTAAGTGTTTGTATCGATCGCGCCGTATCGCCTGCAAAGTTGTGGATGTTTGCCAGGCTTAGAATTCATTCAAAAGGAGGAAATATGAAAGACCGAACATATGAATCCGCGTCAAATGAGGATGAGGTTTGCTGCATTATCGGTCAGGCGGTGATCGAGTTAAGCGATGAGCATCAACCAGTGAATAAATCCACGTTGTCGCTGAAATTACTGGCAATGGCCGACCGCGACAAAGATGATGAACGCGTCCTGCTTTACTGGATTGCCAGAAAAGCCATAACTAAACCTCACCAGCTCAATATCGGCGTTCAGGGCTGGCGCTAGAGGAACAAAAGAGCGGGCGCAATGCCCGCTCTCGTTATTTATGCGGTCCGTAATCGCCCCATCGTCGGCCAGCGTACAAACATCACCATATTCCCCGCCAGAATCATCACCAACCCGACAATCGCATTACTGTGCCAGTGATAACCTTCGTATAGCGTGGAGAGCGTTAGCGCCACCAGCGGGAACAGCAAAGTACTGTAAGCGGCCTGGCTGGCACCAATACGGCCCACCAGCGTGAAGTAGGCCCCAAATCCCAAGACCGAACCAAATATCGCCAGGTAGCTCATCGCGCCTAACCACTGCATATTCAGCGCTGGCGCCAGCGAATCGCCGTTAATGAATGCCAGTGCGGCCATCACCAAAGCGCCATACAGCATCGCGTAGCTATTGGTGGTCAACACATCACGCTGACGGCGTTGATGGCGCAGCGAAATCATATTGCCGAAGGAGAAGCCCAGCGTGCCAAGCGCGCTGAGGCCCACGCCCCATAGCAACTGTGGAGCCGGATGCGCCGCCTGAATATCATTCCAGAACAGTGCGACAATACCGCCCAGGCCAAGCACCGCCGCTGGCAACAGGCGAAACGATGGGCGCTGACGGAAGAAGATCCAGCTGTTATGCGCGTTATACAGCAAGGCCATCGAGAATATCACCGACTCGAGTCCGCTGCTGATCCACGCGGCAGCATGATAGAAGCAGACAAAGTTGAAGCCAAACACGCAGCAGCCCTGCAGCAGACAAAACAGATGATCGCGTTTATCCAGTATTCGCAGGCGACGCAACAGTTTAAGGATCACCAGCATCACCAGCGACGCCAGTAAGAAACGCCAAAATACCGCCACTAAAACGGGCGTATCGCCCGCTTCCTGCTGCAGGAAAATGGCAATCCAGGTGGTTCCCCAAATCATCACCACGGCAAGGTATAACATCACATTCATAGCGCACTCTCCGACATAATCTGGCCCGCAGTGTGGCGTGAAAAGCAACCTGCGGCTTGCACGTTTTTGCGCGGCAATTGCAAAATCTTGCGCTTTTTACTTCTGTGTCCGGCTGTGACCTGTTTTCTGTCTGCGGAGATCCGTACACTGGGCGCTCATGAACTTCGAGTGATATGAACCATGGCCGATTACCAGACCTTCAACATGCTGCAGCGCCACAAAGCGCAGCTGCGCGACAGTGTGCAGTTGTCGAGCGGCATTAAGCTGGCGGCCTGGTTTAACAGCGGCGATCGCGTCACCAATCTTAGCGATCATCATACGCTGAGCCTGTATACCGCCGACGGCTATGAAACCTGGCATAAAACCCAAAACGGCTGGCGCAACGGCGGCGGCCCGGATCGCTTTTGCCTGATGCCCAGCGGGGTAGAATCGGTGTGGGATATTCGCGCCGATTTGTCGTTTGTGCATCTCTATTGCACCGACGAACATCTGCGGCATTTGGGCGAGCAGATTTGGGATCGCAGTCCGTCGCGGCTCAATCTGCATGAAAAGATCTTCGCGGCGGACGATCGCATCACCCAACTTTATCGCCACTTCTTGCTGAGCACCGACTGGCAACAGCCAGCGAACCAATTGATGCTCAGCAGTGCATCAACGTTGCTGATGACGCATCTGCTGCAACGCTACAGCGATGTGCAATGGCAAGCGCCGCAGGTGCGTGGCGGACTGGCGCCCGCCGTGTTGCGGCGAGTCATGGCGTATATTGATGCGCAGCTCGATCAGCCATTAACGCTGGCGCAACTGGCAGCTGAAGCGGCGCTGAGCGAATACCATTTTGCCCGCATGTTCCGCAGCAGCGTTGGCGAGGCCCCGCATCAATATGTGATGCGCCGCCGCATGGATGCGGCGCTGCAGTTGCTGAAATTCAGCCGTTTACCGCTAACAGAAATCGCATTGCGCTGCGGTTTTCACTCCTCGAGTCACTTCAGTAACCGCTTCCGTCAGCTGCATGGCGTGACGCCATCGGCATGGCGCCAAGATCACGTCTAATTACGATCTCACTTTTAAAACGTTGTAATCGGCTGCAAGAACCCCTGTTTTTTTCTGAACACACCTCTCAATTAGGCATTCTCACACTCAGTGAGGCATTTTTTCGATGGATTTCGGAGTAGGATGCTTTGCAGGAAATTCAATCTATCCCATTGATTAAAATAACAAGTTACGAGAAGCCATAATTATGGAAAAGCGCGTGTCAAAGCTGGAAGCGGATATTCATGAAATGAAAATGGATATCGCGGTGATCAAATCGAATTACGTCACCAAAAGCGATCTTTATCAGGAGATCGGCAAAGTGCATCAGGATATTGGGAGAATTCATCAGGAGTTGAGCAAACAGACAAAATGGATAGTCGCGGGGATGCTGAGTACCGCAGGTATGACGCTGGCACTGGCTCGCTGGTTGTTTTGAGTGAATTGATGATCAAGGAGTGAACATGGAAAAGCGCGTTTCAAAGCTTGAAGCGGATATCGACGATATCAAAACCGATATGGCGCTGATGAAAACGGATATTGCGGAGATTAAATCGAACTACGCCACTAAAAGCGATCTTCATCAGGCGATAAATCAACAAACGAAATGGATTGTGGCGGGAATAATGAGCACCGCTGGACTGACACTTGCTCTGGCGAGATGGCTGTTTTAGGCGGGAGAACGATGAAAATCTGGTGTCCCCTGCAGGAATCGAACCTGCAACTAGCCCTTAGGAGGGGCTCGTTATATCCATTTAACTAAGGAGACGCCGGGCGCGCAGTATAGCGCACCGCGAACCTGATTTTAACTATGTAGCGGTTGTTTGCTCAATCTATCAGCAATTTAAGACCAGGCTTACGCCTGTTTTTGCTTCTCTTTCCGCTTCTGTTCCGCACGCGCTTTGGCTTTCGCCGCTTCACTCATGTCGTTACGAATCTGCGCATGGCTGATCAACGCAAATATCAGCGTACCGCCCGTGATGTTGCCAAGCAGCGTAGGCAAGGCAAATGGCCAAAAGAATTCGTACCACGGCAGCGTGCCCGCAAACACCAGATATAGCACCTCGACCGAACCGACCACGATATGCGCTAAATCACCTAACGCCACCAGCCAGGTCATCATCACAATCACTACAATCTTTGCGCCACCCGCATACGGGAACATCCACACCATGGTGGCGATAATCCAGCCTGATATCACCGCATTAGCGAACATTTCGCTTGGTGAGTTCACCATCACTTTTTCACTGATGGCGGTAAAGGCCTGACGCGTCGCATCGTCGAATATTGGCATATGATTAAAGGCCAGCGCCCCCAATGCAGTGCCAATCAGATTGCCGAGCAGCACCACGCACCAGAGCCGTAACAGCAGCGCAAAGTTGCTGCCGGTCGGTTTGTGCATCACCGGCAAAACGGCGGTAACGGTATTCTCGGTAAACAGTTGCTGGCGCGCCATAATCACGATGACAAAGCCAAAGGTATAACCCAAATTTTCCAGTAAAAATGCGCCCGGCACGCCTTTAAGATGGACCTGAAAAATGCCTTTCGCCATCAGCGAAGCGCTCATTGACAGTCCCGCCGCAACCGCGGACCAGAGCAGCGCCATGCCGTCACGCTCGAGTTCTTTTTCCCCATCCTGGCGTATCTCTTCATGAATCGCCGCAGCCTGCGAGGGCAGGGCATCTTCATCGACTTCTATCTCCTTGCCTTGCTCCTTCTCATCACTCTCTACATCGTTGTCACTGTTTGAAATCGATGGTGATTGTTTCATGTTTTCCTCAGGTGATAATGCCATTGCGTCATAAGCGTAGCTGGTTTTTGCAAGGTCGATTTGTTACGAAGATTCAAATTAAGAGTAACGAAATTTTAACTGAGTTGGATTTTTGAGCAATTTGTTGATCTGGGGCGCACGAATACCCCATTTGGGGTAAGTGGGAGCCAGCTCACAGACTTCGGCCCACAGATTCAATGTGGTATTATCCCCGCCTCATTCATTGCCGCGATTCTCCCTTCTATGCTCGAAGTCATTAATCTCTCATGCGTTCGTGATGAGCGAACCTTGTTTCATGGGTTGAGCTTCCGCGTGCAACCGGGTGACATTGTGCAAATTGAAGGGCCAAACGGAGCCGGGAAAACTTCGCTGTTGCGCCTGCTGGCCGGATTAAGCCGGGCGGAAGAGGGCGACGTAACGTGGCAGTCACAGCCCCTTCGTCAACAGCGCGAAGTATGGCAACAAAATCTGCTCTATCTTGGCCATCACCCCGGCGTGAAATCGGTACTCTCACCGCTGGAGAACCTGCATTTCTGGCACGGTAGCAGCAAAGAAGACGCGATTTTTGCTGCGCTCGAGCAGGTCGATCTGCTGGGTTTTGAAGAGGTGCCGGTGGCACAACTCTCCGCCGGACAGCAGCGGCGCGTGGCATTAGCACGCTTATGGCTTAGCCCAGCGTCGATATGGATCCTCGATGAACCCTTAACCGCCATCGATAAAGGCGGTGTGGAAAAATTAATGGCGCGATTCGTCAGCCATGCCGATAACGGCGGAGCGGTGATTCTGACCACGCATCAGGATCTGCCCGATCACAGCGCGCGCGTGCGTAAAATTCGTCTTACTTCGGAGTGGGCTTGATGTTAGGCCGGGTCATTCAGCGTGAATTAAAAATCGCCTTTCGTAGCGGCGGGGAAGTGATCAATCCGCTGTGGTTTTTCCTGATTGTTATCACGCTGTTTCCGTTAGGTATCGGACCGGAGCCACAGCAGCTGGCGCGGATTGCGCCGGGCGTGGCGTGGGTTGCCGCGTTACTCGCCTCATTGCTGGCGCTGGAACGGCTGTTTCGTGACGATTTTCTTGATGGTTCGCTTGAGCAACTACTTCTGTTGCCGACGCCGCTGCCGATCACGGTGCTGGGCAAAGTGATTGCGCACTGGCTGATTACCGGGCTACCGCTGATTTTATTGTCGCCGCTGGCGGCATTGTTACTGTCGCTGGATTTTGCCGGCTGGCGCGCGATGGCATTGACGTTATTACTTGGCACGCCAACGCTGAGTTTTCTCGGCGCGATTGGGACCGGATTAACCGTTGGGTTGCGGCGCGGCGGCGTATTACTGAGTTTGCTGGTATTGCCGTTGTCGATACCGGTTTTGATATTTGCCAGCGCGGCGATTGATGCCGCCGCAATGGGATTGCCGATCGGGGGTTATCTGGCGATTCTTGGCGCGATGCTGGCGGTAAGCGCAACGCTGTCTCCGTTCGCGACGGCAGCGGCCTTGCGTATCAGTCTGCATTAATTCGTGCCGCCCCAGAGCGGTCGAAACCTGAATTCTCTTTATTGTGAGCTATGCAAAATGTGGAAATGGTTATACCAGTGGGCAAAGCCTGAGCGGCTTTACCAGCTATGCGGTCGCTTGATTCCGTGGTTCGCGGTGCTGGGTGTTGGCACGCTGTTACTCGGTTGGGTCTGGGGATTCGGCTTTGCACCGGCGGATTATCAGCAGGGCAACAGCTTCCGGATTATGTACATTCACGTGCCTGCAGCGATGTGGTCGATGGGCGTGTATGCATCAATGGCTATTGCGGCATTTATCGGCCTGGTGTGGCAGATGAAGATGGCCGATCTGGTCTCAGCGGCGATGGCGCCGATTGGCGCGGTGTTCACCTTTATCGCGCTGATTACCGGTTCCGCCTGGGGTAAACCGATGTGGGGAACCTGGTGGATCTGGGATGCACGCCTGACATCTGAGCTGGTGCTGCTGTTCCTCTATATGGGCGTTATCGCGCTGTATCACTCCTTTGAAGACCGCCGCATCGCCGGGCGCGCCGCCGGCATTTTGATTCTGGTTGGCGTGGTTAATCTGCCGATCATTCACTTCTCGGTGCAATGGTGGAACACGCTGCATCAGGGCTCATCAGGCATTCTGCAGCAGGCTATCGATCCAAGCATGCGCACACCGCTGCGCTGGTCCATTCTCGGTTACCTGCTGGTGTTTGGTGCGCTGACCTTAATGCGCCTGCGCAATTTAATTCTATTCACCGAGCGTCATCGTCCGTGGGCGATTGATGTGGCGCAGGGAGGAAGCAAATCATGACGCCAGCCTTTGCATCGTGGAGCGATTTCTTCGCCATGGGCGGCTATGCCTTTTACGTCTGGCTCGCCGTTATCCTTACGTTGATCCCGTTATTCGGTCTGGTGCTGCACACCATACTGTTCCGCCGCCGTTTGCTGGCGGAAATTCGCCAGCGTCAGTCCAGGGAGCGCCGCATTCGCGCGGCTAAATCGAAAAAAGCTGCCAGTGGAGCAGCGGGAGAATCCGTGTGAATATCCGTCGTCGTAATCGCCTCTATGTGGCGATCGCGGTGTTGATCGGGCTTGGCCTGGCGACTGCGCTGGTGATGTACGCGCTGCGTTCCAACATCGACCTGTTTTATACCCCGAGTGAAATTATCAACGGCAAAGGTGAAGATCATCAGAAGCCTGAGCCGGGCCAGCGCTTGCGCATTGGCGGCATGGTGATGCCGGGCAGCGTAAAGCGCGATCCGAAAACGCTCGCCGTCTCTTTCAAACTGTATGACGCCAACGGCGTGGTCAGTGTGACCTATGAAGGCATTCTGCCGGACCTGTTCCGTGAAGGGCAAGGCGTGGTAGCGCAAGGCGTGCTGGAAGAGGGCAATCTGGTGAACGCCAAAGAAGTGCTGGCGAAACACGATGAAAAATATACGCCTCCCGAAATTGAAGATGCCATGAAGAAGAATCACACAGGACCTGCAGCAGCCTATCAGCAGTCGGGTGCGCAATCATGATGCCAGAAATTGGTAGCTTTCTGCTGTGTCTGGCGCTGGCTTTAGCGCTCCTGTTGAGCGTCTATCCGTTGTGGGGCGCTGCGCGGCAGGATGCGCGTTTGATGGCCATGGCGCGCCCGTTAACCTGGGGCATGTTTATCTGTGTCGCCGCCTCTTTTGTGGTGTTGGTGCACGCCTTTGTGGTGAATGACTTTACCGTTGGCTATGTCGCCACCAACTCCAACACCTTGCTGCCGGTCTATTATCGCATCGCGGCAACCTGGGGTGCGCACGAAGGTTCACTGCTGTTGTGGGTGCTGCTGCTCAGCACCTGGACGCTGGCGGTGGCGATCTTCAGTCGCGGGATGCCGCAGGATGCGCTAGCACGCGTGCTGGCGGTGATGGGCATGATTAATCTCGGCTTCCTGCTGTTTATCATTCTCACCTCGAATCCATTTACCCGCACCTTACCAAACTTCCCGATTGACGGGCGCGATCTCAACCCAATGCTGCAGGATATCGGGCTGATCTTCCATCCGCCGCTGCTGTACATGGGTTACGTCGGCTTCTCGGTGGCCTTTGCGTTTGCCATTGCCTCGCTGATGGCCGGACGTCTGGATACCGCATGGGCGCGCTGGTCACGTCCGTGGACCACCGCCGCGTGGGTCTTCCTGACCATCGGTATCGTGCTCGGTTCGGCGTGGGCTTATTACGAACTCGGCTGGGGCGGCTGGTGGTTCTGGGACCCGGTCGAAAACGCCTCTTTTATGCCGTGGCTGGCCGGAACAGCGCTGATGCACTCGCTGGCGGTGACGGAAAAGCGCGGCAGCTTCAAGTCGTGGACGGTGTTACTGGCGATCACCGCGTTCTCGTTAAGCCTGCTTGGCACTTTCCTCGTGCGCTCCGGCGTGCTGGTTTCCGTGCACTCGTTCGCCTCCGATCCGGCGCGCGGCATGTTTATTCTCGCCTTCCTGGTGATTGTGATTGGCAGCTCGCTGCTGCTGTACGCGCTGAAAGGTGGTCAGGTGCGCAGCCGCGTACAGAGCGAAGCCTGGTCACGCGAATCCTTCCTGCTGGGTAATAACGTGCTGCTGATCGCCGCGATGCTGGTGGTGTTACTCGGTACGCTGCTGCCGCTGGTGCATAAACAGCTCGGTCTCGGCAGCATCTCGGTGGGCGAGCCGTTCTTCAACACCATGTTTACCTGGCTGATGGCACCGTTCGCGCTGATGCTCGGTATCGGTCCGCTGGTGCGCTGGCGTCGTGACCAACCACAGAAACTGTGGAAACGCCTTGGCGTGGGCCTGTTGGTGACGCTGATTCTGTCGATCGCCCTGCCGTGGCTGCTGCAGGATCGCATTGAGGCGATGACGGTTATCGGCCTGCTGATGTCGATCTGGGTGATCATGCTGACGTTGATGGAACTGCACGAGCGCGCCACCCATCGCCACTCTTTCTTCAAAGGTTTACGCCATCTATCGCGCAGCCATTGGGGCATGGTGCTGGGGCATTTAGGCGTGGCGGTGACCGTGGTCGGTATCGCCTTTAGCACCCAATACAGCGTTGAGCGTGATGTGCGCATGAAGGCGGGTGATACCGTTGATATCCACAATTATCACTTTACCTTCCACGGCGTGCGCAACCTGCAAGGGCCGAACTACAGCGGCGGCGTGGCGGTGATTGAAGTGACGCGCAACGGCAAGCTGGAGGCGGTGATGCAGGCGGAAAAACGCTTCTATGCAGCCGCGCGCACCATGATGACCGAAGCGGCGATCAGCGGCGGTTTCACCCGCGATCTGTATGCGGCGCTGGGCGAAGAGCTGGATGACGGTTCGTGGGCGGTGCGGATTTACTACAAACCGTTTGTGCGCTGGATCTGGTACGGCGGCGTGTTTATGGCGGTGGGCGGCTTGTTCTGCCTGTTCGATCCGCGCTATCGCTCACGCAAAAAAGAGCAGCGCGAGGAGCTGGCATGAACAAAAAAATCCTGTTTATCCCGTTAGTTCTGTTTTTGCTGCTGGCCGCGGCGCTGCTGTGGCAGCTGTCGCGCAACGCCAACGGCGATGATCCAACGCGTCTCGAATCAGCGTTGATCGGCAAACCGGTACCCGTATTCAAACTGGAAGCGCTGGATCAGCCCGGCAAAATCTACGATCAGCAGGTGCTGACCGACGGCAAACCGATTCTGCTCAACGTCTGGGCAACCTGGTGCCCAACCTGCCGCGCGGAGCATCAATACCTCAACACGCTGGCGGAAAAAGGCATTCGCGTGGTTGGCCTCAACTATAAAGACGATCGCACCAAAGCGGTGACCTGGCTGAACACGCTGGGCAATCCTTATGCGCTCAGCCTGTATGACGGCAACGGGATGCTCGGTCTCGATCTCGGCGTTTACGGCGCACCGGAAACCTTTCTGATCGACGGCAAAGGGATCATTCGTTATCGCCACGCAGGCGACATGAACGATCGTGTCTGGCTCGAAGAAGTGAAACCGCTGTGGGACAAATACAACAAGGAGGCGGGCGTATGAAACGGCTGCTTCTACTGTTAGCGGGCATTCTGCTCAGCACCAGCCTGTGGGCGGCGATTGATACGTATCAGTTCGATTCGGTGCAGCAGGAAGAACAATACCGCGATCTCACCGCATCGCTGCGTTGCCCAAAATGCCAGAACAACAGCATTGCCGATTCCAATGCGATGATCGCGTCGGATATGCGTCTCAAAGTCTACGAGTTAATGAAGCAGGGCGAAAGCCGCCAGCAGATCATTGATTACATGGTGGCGCGTTACGGTAATTTCGTGACGTATGAGCCGCCGGTAACGCCTTCCACGCTGATTTTGTGGGTGGGGCCAGCGCTGTTTGTGGTGCTGGGCGCGCTGATCATTATTCTGCGTAATCGTCGCGGCAAAGCGCGTAGCGAACTCGACGACAGTGAACAACAGCGCCTTGCGGCGTTACTCAAGCGTGACGGGAAGCCGTAATGACTGGATTCTGGATTACCCTGATTATTTTACTGCTGGCGGCTATCGCGCTGTTTCTGCGTGCTGGCTGGCGTCAGCGCGAGGCCAGCAGTGGCGATCGCGATCGTCTCAACACCGATTTCTATCAGCAACGCCTGCGCGAGCTGGAGCGTGATGAAGAAGAGGGCGTGGTGGCTGAGCGCCCGGAAATGGTGCGCGAACTGCAACAAACGCTGTTAACCGATGTGCCGCAGCAGGATGCCGCGACCATTCATCGCAGCAGTCGCTGGGTGTTGCTGCCGGGCGTGATTGTGCTGCTGGTGGTGTCGGTTGGCATGTATCTGAAAACCGGCGGACTTACGCAGCAAACCGCGTTTGTCAGCGTACAGCAGGAGTATCCTGCGTTACGTGCGCGCGTGATGGATACTAAAGCTCAGCCGCTAACCATGGAAGAGTTGGCGCGTCTGCAACTGGGTCTGCGCAGTTCGCTGCAGCACGACGCAACGAACCTCAACGATTGGGCGATGCTGGGCCGCTTAGGCATGGTGCTGAATAATGCCACCGATGCCAGCCAGGCATTTGAACATGCGCTACAGCTGGCGCCAGACAATATCGAACTGCAGCAGGATTATGCCGAAGTGCTGACGCGCTCCAGCGATCCGCAGGATAACCGTCAGGCCAACGTGTTGCTGAAAGCGCTGCTTAAACGCGATCACAGCGATGTGCGCACGCTGAGTCTGCTGGCGTTTAATGCCTTTGAGCAGCAGCAGTACAATGAGGCGATTGGTGCATGGCAGGTGATGTTGAAACTGTTACCGGCAGGCGATCGTCGCATCACCATGATCGAGCGCAGCATTGAACAAGCGAAAACTGACGCGGGACAGCAAAATAGCAGCCTGGCATTGACGGTGAGTTTGACGCCGCCGGCAGAAAAAATGTTACCGCAAGGCGGAGTGTTGTATATTTCTGTGTCTGACGGTGTTTCACCGGTGCCTGTGGCTGTGAAGCGTTTACCGCTGAGCCACTTCCCGTTATCGCTCACGCTCGATGACAGCAATGCCATGATGCCCGATCGCCTGCTTTCGGCACAGCATCAGGTGCAAGTCAGGGTGCGCATTTCGCGCGATGGCAGTGCCAATCCACAGTCTGGCGACTGGTTGGGTTTAAGCGCGGTCACACCCTGGGATGGTCATCAGCAACTGGCTGTGGAAATTAATCAACAGCAGCCCTGAAGCGATACCTTACTGATCCGCACAGGGAGAGAAGAATGAATAACCGCCTGACCGGTTTGGCGCTAGCCAGCTTACTGCTGGTGGGTTGTGCCAGCTCAAAACCGGCTGAAAATACGGAACCTGCGCAGCGCAGCGATCCGCTGGAAGGCTTTAACCGCACGATGTTTAACTTCAACTACAACGTGCTGGATCCGTATGTTCTGCGTCCGGTGGCAGTCGCCTGGCGCGATTATGTGCCGGTGCCGGCACGTAGCGGCATCAGTAATGTGTTATCCAACGTTGAAGAGCCCGCCAGCATGGTCAACGCCATTCTGGTGGGTGAACCGCGCCAGGCAGGCATCCACTTTACCCGCTTCTTCCTGAACACCGTGTTAGGGCTGGGTGGCTTTATCGACGTGGCGGGCAAAGCCAATCCGGCACTGGCGCGTGAAGTGCCGCATCGCTTTGGTAGCACGCTGGGACGTTATGGCGTCGGTTACGGCCCGTATGTTGAATTGCCGGCCTACGGTAGCTTCACCATCCGTGAAGATGGCGGTGACTTCGTTGATACGCTCTATCCGGTCTTAAGCTGGTTGAGCTGGCCGATCTCGGTAGGTAAATGGACGCTGGAAGGGATTGAAACCCGTGCGCAGTTGCTGGATTCGGACGCCATTTTGCGTCAGCAGCAAGATCCGTACGCCTTTATTCGTAATGCCTACTTCCAGCGACATGACTTTATTGCCAACGGCGGTAAGCTGAAGCCGGAAGATAATCCGAACGCCAGTGCGATTCAGGACGATCTGAAAGATATCGATTCTGAATAAAACAAAAAGGCGACTCAATGAGTCGCCTTTTTTTATCAAGCTACGTATCAGAACTTGTAGTTAAAGTTCGCGCCGTACAGCCAGGCTTTACCTTCAGAGTTAAAGGTATACGGGCCTTCTTTGACGGTGACTTTCTGACCGTGCATGTAAGAAATACCCAGGTCTACGGAAGCATCTTCATTGAACGCGTAAGACGCACCGGCGCTCAGCCACAGACGATCCTGATCCGGTATAGAGATTGAACGCTTATCGGCCGGAACCGGGCTGTCATCAAAGGCGATACCGGTACGGAAGGTCCAGTTATCGTCGTAGAAGTAAGTGGTACCCAACGCGATACGGTAGGCATCGTGGAAACCTTCATCCTTATAGAACAGCGTCTGGCCATTGCTGCCGGTGGCTTTCAGCTCCTGGAATTGGCTCCAGCTGGTATACGTCAGGCTGTAGTGAACCGCCCATTGCGGCGCCACTTTATGCCAGCCTGACACTTCCCACATCTCTGGCAGATTCAAAGTCAGAGAACCCGGAATCGTGGTGCCGCTGGTGCCGTAAGGCAGGCCTAAAGCCAGTGCCTGCGGTGTACCGTTAAAGGCGGTGGGGATGTTGCTCTTGTAGTCACCATCAAAGTCGACTTTTACTTCTGAGCGGTAGGTAAAGCCAAAGCGGTTATTTTTATCCACTTCGTACAGGATGCCGGCGTTCCAGCCGTAGCCCCATTCATCACCTTTTAAATGCGCAATCTGGGTATCGGCTGGCAATCCTGCCACGGCACCTGCTTCACCTGCATAACGCTCAATTTTCGCTTTTGCGTAGACCGCATCAAAGCCGATACCGAAGCTGAAATTCTCATTCAGTCGATAAGCGGTGCTGATATTAAAATTACCGGTCATCAGGTCGGTTTTGCCGCCATAACCACCTGCGGTATAGCCGTCATTAAATTCGGTTGCTAAACCATAGTTTGAGGTCGCAGATGCACCAATCCACCACTGATCGTTAATTGGGTGCACGTAGTGAAGATTAGGGATCCACTGATTTGGGGCGATATTTTTGGCATCGAGGCTGCGACCTGTCGGGCTCTGACCGCTAATATCCACTTCGGGATCAATATAAACCGCGCCGATAGAGAAAGAAGGGCGATCCATTAATGCCATGGTTGCCGGGTTACGGCTGGCAGAGGCGGCGGTATCACCCATCGCACCTTCGCCGGAATATGCACGACCTAAACCAATTGCTGAGAATTCATTCAGTTGAAAGCCCGCGGCGTAAACATGTGAACAGACGAGCGTTACTGCAGCTGCCACAGCTGACTTTGCAAACAGGTTTTTATGGTTCATGACCACAACCTCATCCAGATTTATTATTTAACGTTGTTACGTCGCGTAACAAAGAGCGGCGAATTGTAGGGACTGATGGCAAAACCACATATCAGACCAGTGCGACGAGTATAGGTCCGACCTGTGTATTTGTTGCAATATTGTTTTTTAAATATTTCTGATTTGATCGATAAAATCAGATCTGCTTAACAAAATCTTAGCGGTTCGACTTAAACATAGCGTTCAATTTTGCTGTGGATCAATTTTTAGTGTGATATTCGTCACTTAGCGGCTTGATCGTGGATGTGAAAACGCAGCAGGCGTACACTTTGCGGCAGAAAATAATCCGATTATGTTGAAATTATCGTCAGGAGAGAATCATGACTGATGCCATTAAAAAGTGTAATGCCAACGAAACGGCGGCCTGCTGCTGTGTTGATGTGGGAACCGTGATGGATAACACCGATTGCACCGCAAGCTGGTCTGGCGTGTTTGCCGATCGCCATGCGGCGGAAGCGATGCTGGCGCATTTGACTGAGCGCGCGCGTCAGGTGGAATCCGATCCTTGCGATATTCGCGCGGATTTTGCCAATGAAGGCGACGCGGTGCGCCTGTCTATCGACTTCACCTTTGCCTGCCAGGCCGAAACCCTGATTTTCCAGCTCGGCCTACGCTAATCTCCCTGCTGCCGAAACCCCTTCGGCAGCCTTAACTCATTTTCGTGTATTCCCTCGCACTTTTTTCCTCTGCTTATTGGCTACTTAGCAACACTTAGTTAACACTGATGATCAGGTCAGACCTGTTTGGCAATGATGCCCCGGTCGAAAAATACAGGTGATTGCAATGAGCAAAGCGCAGCCGCTGCTGACGCGTCAGGGCGAACGTATCGCCATAACCCACGGATTACGCACCCCTTTTGCCCGCCAGGCGACCGATTTCCACGGCATTCCCGCGCTGGAGTTGGGGCGCATGGTGATCAGCGAACTGATGGCGCGCAGCGAATTACCGGTCGAGATTATCGATCAACTGGTGTTTGGCCAGGTGGTGCAGATGCCGGAAGCGCCCAATATTGCGCGTGAAATTGTTCTGAGCAGCGGATTAGGCGTGCATACCGATGCCTATAGCGTTAGCCGCGCCTGCGCCACCAGTTTTCAGGCGGTGGCAAACGTGGCGGAAAGTTTAGTGGCGGGCACCATCGATGCCGGCATTGCCGGTGGCGCGGATTCATCCTCGGTGCTGCCGATTGGCGTCAGTAAAACTCTGGCGCGTGCGCTGGTGGATCTCAACAAAGCGCGCAGCTTTAGTCAAAAACTCAGCATCCTGCGTCGTTTGCGCCCGCGCGATCTGTTGCCGGTGCCACCGGCGGTAGCGGAGTATTCTACCGGATTACGCATGGGCGATACCGCCGAGCAGATGGCGAAAAGTCACGGCATCACGCGTGAACAGCAGGACGCGTTAGCGCTGCGTTCGCACCGGCATGCGGCGCGCGCCTGGCAATCGGGCGTGTTAAGCCAGGAAGTGATGCCCGCATTTGTGCCGCCGTGGAAAGCGCCCATCGAGCAGGACAACAATATTCGCTTCAACGCCAGCGCCGCCGATTACGCCAAACTGCGCCCGGCGTTTGATCGTCGCCACGGTTCGGTGACCGCCGCCAACAGCACGCCGCTGACCGATGGCGCCGCAGCGGTGATCCTGATGCGTGAAGGGCGCGCGCGCGAACTCGGCATTCAGCCGCTCGGCTATCTGCGCAGCTATGCTTTTACGGCGATTGATGTCTGGCACGATATGCTGCTTGGACCGGCCTACGCCTCGCCGCTGGCGCTGGAGCGCGCCGGCATCACGCTCAACGATCTGACGCTGATTGATATGCACGAAGCCTTTGCCGCACAAACCTTAGCCAACCTGAAGATGTTCCGTGACGAACGCTTTGCGCGCGAGGTGCTGAATCGTCCGCATGCGTTAGGTGAAGTCAATGAAGAACGCTTTAACGTGCTCGGCGGATCGATTGCTTATGGTCATCCGTTTGCCGCTACTGGCGCACGCATGATTACGCAAACGCTGCAGGAACTGCGGCGGCGCGGTGGCGGATTGGGATTGGTCACCGCCTGCGCGGCGGGCGGCCTGGGCACGGCAATGGTTTTGGAGGCCGAATAATGAGCGAATCCGCCTTTCATTTACACATGCGCCTCGACCACGTCGGTGTGATCACCATCGATGTGCCGGACGAGAAGATGAACACGCTGAAGGCCGAGTTTGTGCCGCAGATCAAAGCGGTGCTGGACGAAGCTCGCAGCCATCAGCAGTTGGCTGGATTAGTGTTGATCTCCGGCAAGCCAGACAACTTTGTTGCTGGTGCGGATATCAGCATGATCGCCAACTGCAAAACGGCGCAGGAAGCTGAGGCGCTGGCAAAACAGGGACAAGATGTGATGGCGATGATTGCCGCGCTGCCGTTTCCAGTGGTGGCGGCGATTCACGGTGCCTGCCTCGGCGGCGGTCTGGAACTGGCGCTGGCCTGCGATGCGCGCATCTGTTCGCTGGATGACAAAACGCGCCTCGGTTTGCCGGAAGTACAGCTCGGTCTGCTGCCGGGTTCTGGCGGTACGCAACGTTTGCCGCGCCTGATTGGCGTACAGCAGGCGCTGCCGCTGATCCTTACCGGCAAACAGCTGCGCGCTAAACAGGCGCTCAAGCTGGGGATTGTCGATGACGCGGTGCCGCAATCAATTCTGCTGGAAACGGCGCTTGCGCGCGTACACAAAGGAAAAGGCGCACGGCGGGAGCTTTCGCGCCGCGATCGTTTGCTGCAGGGACCAATCGCGCGTCAGGTGCTGTTCTCGCTGGCGCAGCGGCAAACCCACAGCAAAACCCAGGGCAACTATCCAGCGGCCCAGCGCATTCTTGACGTGGTGCGCATCGGTCTGGAGCAGGGCAGCAGCGCCGGGCATGAAGCGGAAGCGCGCGCCTTTGGCCAACTGGCGATGACGCCAGAATCGGCCGCGCTGCGCAGTTTGTTCTTCGCCTCAACGGCCTTAAAGAAAGAGTCGATGGCCAGTGTCGAGCCGCAAGTGCTGAAGCAGATTGGCGTGCTCGGCGGCGGTTTGATGGGCGGTGGCATCGCCAGCGTTACGGCGCTGAAAGCCGGTTTGCCGGTGCGCATTAAAGACATCAATCTGGTCGGCGTGAATCATGCGCTGCAATACAGCTGGGATCTGCTGAGCAACAAGGTGAAGCGGCGTCAGCTAAAAGCCGCCGAACGTCAGCAGCAGATGGCGCGCATCAGCGGCGGCACCGATTACCAGGGGTTCAGCCAGCGCGATCTGGTGATTGAAGCGGTATTTGAGGATCTGGCGCTCAAGCAGCAGATGGTCAGCGAAATCGAAAGCCATTGCCAGCCGCACACCATTTTCGCCTCCAATACTTCGTCGCTGCCAATTGCTGATATCGCAGCCAAAGCCCAGCGGCCTGAAAACGTGATCGGTCTGCATTTCTTCAGTCCTGTGGACAAAATGCCGCTGGTGGAGGTGATTCCTCACGCCAATACCTCGGCGCAAACGCTGGCAAATACGGTGCAGCTGGCGCGTCAGCAGGGCAAAACGGCGGTGGTGGTGGCGGATCGTCCCGGCTTTTACGTTAACCGCATTCTCGCGCCCTATATAAATGAAGCGATGCACTGCTTGCAGGAAGGTGAGCCGATTGAGCATATCGATCGCGCTCTAGTGAAGTTTGGTTTCCCGGTTGGGCCGCTGCAGCTGCTGGATGAAGTGGGCATTGATGTCGGCAGCAAAATCAGCCCGATTCTTGAGCAGGCTTACGGTATACGTTTCAGCGCCCCCAACGCCGCGAACGCCATTCTGGCCGACGGCAGAAAAGGGCGCAAAAATCACAAAGGGTTTTACCTCTATCAACGTTCGCGCTGGCCGGGAAAACGCAAAGTCGATGCTTCCCTTTATTCACTGCTGAATATCAAACCGCAGGCGAGGCAGAGCGAAGCGCAGATCGCAGATCGCTGCGTATTGATAATGCTGAACGAAGCGGCACGCTGTCTGGATGAAGCGGTGATCCGCAACGCACGTGATGGCGATATTGCGGCGGTATTTGGCATCGGTTTTCCGCCGTTCCTTGGCGGTCCGTTCCGCTATATGGATCAGCGCGGCATTGGCGATATCGTCAAAGCATTAAGGTCATTAATGCAGCAGCACGGCGAGCGTTTTACGCCGAGTGAGGCGCTGATTGCAATGTCAGAACAGCAAACGAATTTTTACACTTCTGCACAATCGTGAATAGGCGCACAGATTCAGCGGGTTAGTCAGCGGGCCGTGCAGCGGTAAGCGCGGCACCATTCTGAGATATGCTTATTTAATAAACAACCGGTTGACTATACTGAAGCCATTGGGGTAAAACACACCGTTCATTCGCAGAATGAAGCGTCTGGTGCTGTGGTACCGGCCGATATCGACAAACAACAGCGGTGCTTTATGCAAGTTTTTATCATGCGTCATGGCGATGCAGCTCTGGAAGCAGCGAGTGATTCTGTTCGACCTCTCACACTCTGTGGCTGTGATGAATCGAGAGCGATGGCGAGCTGGCTCAACGGCAAAACGCCAGAAATTGATCGGGTATTAGTCAGTCCTTACCTGCGTGCCGAGCAAACGCTCGCCACGGTACGCGAAACCCTGAAATTGCCAGAAGGGCAGGATGTCTTGCCGGAACTGACGCCGGGCGGCGATCCAGGCATGGTGGCCTGCTATCTGCAGGCGCTGGCACAAAAAGGGGTTAAATCGGCGCTGGTGATTTCGCATCTGCCGCTGGTGGGTTATCTGGTGTCTGAACTCTGCCCGCAGGAAGCGCCGCCGATGTTCGCGACCTCGGCAATAGCCTGCGTAAACTTTGATGCAGAGGCCTGCGAAGGCAAGCTGGAGTGGCAGGTCAGCCCGTCAAAATTGGCTAAAGCGATGTAATTCCGCTCTATGGGCCGCTTACAAATGCGGCCCTATCCTTTTTACCGTAGCCTTTACGGCAGTTCAGGCGGTTGCCACTCTTCCACCTCAATCAACACCAGCAGTGCGGCGTCGCCGCCAAACATTTTCGGTGCCTGATGAAACGCCATCACATGCGGATGTTGTGCCAGCCACAGCGGTGTTTGCTGCTTGAGGATGTGTTTACCGTGCCCGGTCATCACGCTGGCGCAGAACAGATGTTCGCGACGACAGGCGGCAATCAACGCGCCGAGTTCCTGCTTGGCCTGCATCTGCGTTAAGCCATGCAGATCGAGAAAAATTTCCGGCGTGTAATCGCCACGACGCAATTTCTTCTGCTCGTAATGGCTGACATCCGCGCGCACGTAGCGCACCGGACCTTCGCTCGACAGCAACGGCTGAAACTCGTCTGAAAAATAATGGCTGTTATCGACCTGTTCTGAAAGCAGGCGTTTAAGCGGTACTTCGCGCGTTTTCACTACCGGTTTATGCACGATAGTGTCCTGTTTCAGCTTGCGGGTTCCACTCATTAACTGGCGGAACATCTCCTGATCGTCCTGGCTTAGCGGCGTTTTCTTACTCATGGCTCTGTGATTGGGTCAGAAAAGGCTGGTTAAACAGCCGGTGGCATACCTTAACCGTTACTGTTAACAAATGTCAGCTTTTTCGCCTCGCTGCGCTGAATTCTGCCCGGCTTCGTGGCACACTATCGGCCGATTGATTTTATGGCCTGCGGAGGGCTACGTGGACAAGATATTCGTCGATGAGGCAGTGAATGAACTGCACACCATTCAGGACATGCTGCGCTGGGCTGTCAGCCGTTTTTCGGCGGCAGGCATTTGGTACGGCCACGGCACGGATAATCCCTGGGACGAAGCAGTCCAACTGGTTCTGCCAACGCTGTGGCTACCGCTGGATATTCCAGAAGATATGCGCAATGCGCGCCTGACTGCCAGCGAGCGTCATCGCATTGTTGAGCGCGTGATTCGCCGCGTCAACGAGCGCATTCCGGTGGCGTATCTCACCAACAAAGCCTGGTTCTGCGGCCACGAATTTTACGTTGATGAGCGCGTATTAGTGCCGCGTTCACCGATTGGTGAACTGATTGAGAACCGCTTTGCCGGTTTGATCAGCGATTCGCCTCATCACATTCTGGATATGTGTACCGGCAGCGGCTGCATCGCCATTGCCTGCGCTTACGCCTTCCCGGAAGCGGAAGTGGATGCAGTCGATATCTCCACCGATGCACTGGCTGTCGCCGAGCAGAACATTGAAGAGCACGGCCTGCTGAACCACGTCACGCCAATCCGCGCCGATCTGTTCCGCAACTTGCCGCCGGTGAAATACGATCTGATCGTCACCAATCCACCGTACGTGGATGCGGAAGATATGGACGATCTGCCGAACGAATATCGCCACGAGCCAGAACTGGGTCTGGCGGCGGGCAGCGACGGCCTGAAACTGGTGCGTCGCATTCTGGCCTGTGCGCCGGATTACCTCACTGAGCAAGGCGTGCTGATTTGCGAAGTGGGTAACAGCATGGTGCACATGATCGATCAGTATCCAGACGTGCCGTTTACCTGGCTGGAGTTTGATAATGGCGGTGACGGCGTGTTTATGCTGACGCGCGAGCAAATCGTGGCGGCACAGCATCACTTCTCATTTTACAAAGACTAAATAAGAGGGCGAGCGCTCGCCCGCAACATCGCAACAAGGAACCAGCATGGCCGGAAACAGCATCGGACAAGTTTTTCGCGTAACCACTTTTGGCGAGTCGCATGGTATTGCGCTGGGCTGCATCGTTGACGGTGTGCCACCCGGCATTCCGCTGACGGAAGCCGACATCCAGCACGATCTCGATCGTCGTCGTCCTGGCACTTCGCGCTATACCACGCAGCGCCGCGAGCCGGATCAGGTGAAAATTTTGTCTGGCGTGTTTGAGGGCGTGACGACGGGAACCTCAATCGGTTTGCTGATTGAGAACACCGACCAGCGTTCACAGGATTACGGCACCATCAAAGATCTGTTCCGTCCTGGCCATGCCGATTATACCTACGAGCAGAAATATGGCCTGCGCGACTACCGTGGCGGCGGCCGCTCTTCGGCGCGTGAAACCGCGATGCGCGTGGCAGCAGGGGCGATTGCCAAGAAGTATCTGCAGATGAAGCATGGCATCGTGGTGCGCGGCTATCTGGCGCAGATTGGCGATGTGGCCTGCGAGCTGAAAGACTGGAGCATCGTGGAAGAGAACCCGTTCTTCTGCCCGGATGCCTCTAAACTGGAAGCGCTGGATGAGCTGATGCGCGGCCTGAAAAAAGAGGGTGACTCTATCGGCGCCAAAGTTACCGTGCTGGCAGAGAACGTGCCGCCGGGCCTGGGCGAGCCGGTATTTGATCGTCTGGATGCGGATTTAGCGCATGCGCTGATGAGCATCAACGCGGTAAAAGGCGTGGAGATCGGTGACGGTTTTGCGGTGATCAATCAGCGCGGCAGTCAACATCGCGATGAGATCCGTGCCAACGGTTTCCAGAGCAATCACGCGGGCGGCATTCTGGGCGGCATCAGCAGCGGCCAAACCATTAGCGCCAATCTGGCGATGAAACCGACCTCCAGCATCACCGTGCCAGGCAACACCATCACCCGCGAGGGTGAAGAAGTCGAGATGATCACCAAAGGTCGTCACGATCCCTGCGTCGGCATTCGCGCTGTGCCGATTGCCGAAGCGATGATGGCGATTGTGTTGATGGATCACCTGCTGCGCCAGCGTGCGCAAAACGGTGACGTCAACAGCAGCGTTCCGCGCTGGTAAACCCGATGATGCGCCGTCTGCTCATTATCTGTGCCGCGCTGCTATGCAGTGCGGCCGCCGTTGCTGCCACGCCGTGGCAGCAAATTCATCAGCCGATTGCCGGCAGCCCGCAGTCAATTGGCGGCTTCGCCAACGGCTGTATTGTGGGTGCGCAGCAGTTGCCGCTTAACTCACCCAATTATCAGGTGATGCGCCAGGATCAGCGCCGCTATTTCGGCCATCCCGATCTGATCGCCTTTATTCAGCGTCTCAGCACCCAGGTTCATCAGCTTCAGCTGGGACAAGTGCTGATTGGCGATATGGGCATGGCGGCGGGTGGACGTTTTAGCAGCGGCCACGCCAGCCATCAAACGGGTTTAGACGTCGATATCTGGCTGCAGCTGCCGAAAACCCGCTGGACGGCGCAGCAATTGCTCAAGCCGCAGCCGCTCGATCTGGTTTCTGCCGATGATAAACAGGTGATTGCGCGTCACTGGCAGCCGCAAATCGATAGCCTGATTAAACTGGCGGCGAAAGATGATGAAGTGACGCGTATCTTCGTCAATCCGGCAATCAAAAGGCAGCTTTGCGCCGATGCTGGCAGCGATCGCGCGTGGTTGAATAAAGTGCGTCCGTGGTTCGCCCATCGCGCGCACATGCACGTGCGTCTGCGTTGTCCGGCGGGGAGCCTTGAATGTGAAGACCAGGCACCTCAACCAGCGGGCGATGGCTGTGGCGCTGAGCTGGACAGCTGGTTCCTGCCGAAAAAACCAGGCAGCACGCCGCCGGTGAAGAAAACGCCGCCGCCATTGCCGCCGTCTTGCCAGGCTTTATTAGACCGTCATTTATTATAACCGTGAGAATTTGAGTTGCGGCAAGGCGGCAAGTTCGTTCATCTCCAGGAGCTTACTTAAGTAAGTGACTGGAGTGGGCGAGCGCAGCCAACGCAGCTGCAGCTCAAAGGATCGCGGTTATTTGAGGATTAAAATGGATTGGTTCGTTGTCAGCCCACTGATCATCTGTGTGCTGTTTTTTGTGGCGGTGCTGGCGGCGTTTATCGACTCCATTGCTGGTGGCGGTGGTTTACTCACCGTGCCTTCCTTATTGGCTGCTGGGCTGTCGCCGGCACAGGCGTTAGCCACCAATAAGCTGCAATCGGTCGGCGGATCGTTCTCCGCCAGCCTCTATTTCATCCGACGTGGTGCGGTGAATCTGAGCGAGCAGTGGCTGAATATCGCCATGACCTTCCTCGGCGCGATTGCTGGCACCATTCTGATTCAGCACTTACAAGCGGATGTACTGCGCCAAATCTTACCGCTGCTGCTGATCTGCATCGGTTTGTGGTTCCTGCTGATGCCGCGTTTGGGCGAAGCCGATCGCGAACGTCGTCTGCACGGTTTGCCCTATGCGCTGGTAGGCGGCGGCTGCGTCGGCTTCTACGATGGCTTTTTTGGTCCCGGCGCCGGCTCGTTCTATGCGCTGGCCTTTGTTACGCTGTGCGGCTTCAATCTGGCGAAAGCCACCGCCCACGCCAAAATCCTAAATTTCACCTCGAATTTTGGCAGTTTGCTGTTCTTTATGTTCGGCGGAAAAGTGGTGTGGGGCACCGGCGCGATTATGTTGCTCGGCGCCTTTATTGGCGCGCGCCTCGGCGCCAGGCTGGTATTGAGCCGTGGTCAGAAACTGATTCGCCCCATGGTAGTGATCGTTTCTGCGGTAATGAGCGCTAAATTGTTATGGGACAGTCACGGCGCAGAATTGATGGCCTGGCTGGCCACGCTGTAATCCAACACTCGTCAAGACCGGCTGCCAATGCGACAATGGCGCCGGTTTTTTTTTAAGATTAAAAATTATGAGTACAACACACCATTACGATCAGCTGATTACCATCTTTGATGGCTGTTTCGTTGACGATTTTCAGACCCGTCTAATTAAAGGCGACGACGAACCTATTTATCTTCCAGCGGATGAAACCTCACCGTGGAATCGCGTGGTGTTCGCGCACGGCTACTACGCCAGCGGACTGCATGAAATTTCCCACTGGTGCATTGCCGGTGAAGCGCGCCGCAAGCTGGTGGATTTTGGTTATTGGTATTGTCCGGACGGACGCGATGCGCAAACGCAGAGCCAGTTCGAATCGGTTGAGGTAAAACCGCAGGCGCTGGAGTGGTTATTCTGCGTGGCGGCGGGCTTTCCCTTCAACGTAAGTTGTGACAATCTCGAAGGCGATTGTGAGCCAGATCGCATAGCGTTTCAGCGCAAAGTGCATGCACAGGTGATGACGTATCTGCAGCAGGGCATTCCGGCACGACCAGCTCGCTTCATCGATGCACTGACGAATTATTACGGCACGCCGCCACTGACGGCGGCACAATTCCCTTGGCCGGAAGATCTGTAATCCGCGAAGGTTATAAGAAGAGAGGAAGAGATGATCGTAGAATTTGAAACCCGCATTCTGGCCCTGATTGATGACATGGTCGATCACGCCAGCGATGACGAGCTGTTTGCAGGCGGCTATCTGCGTGGTCATCTGACCCTGGCAGTGGCGGAGATTGAGCTGAGCGGTGAACACACGCCGGAAGCGCTGCAAACTCACGTCACCAACAGCCTGCAAAAAGCCATTGCTGCTGGCGAACTGTCGCCACGCGATCAGGCGCTGGTCACCGGCATGTGGGACAATCTGTTCCTGCAGGCACGTCAAACCGCTTAACGTCTCGGGGCGATCGCTCGCCCCGCAGATTATCGACCCGCTTTTTTACCCTTCAGCAGTTTTCGCACCCAATAGCGATTCGGACTCATCGCCGCCAGCGTGGCTGCATCCAGCGGCTGCGGTTCGCCGCTCATCTGCGCCGCCAGCACTTCGGCCGCCAGCGGTGCGCTGCACAAACCACGCGAACCTAATGCGCCCAACACAAACAAACCGTTATGCACCGGCGCATCGGCTACGCTTGCACCGCGCGCACACTGTTCTGGCAGATCGGCGTATTGCGTGAGTGTCGCTTCATAATCTGGCGCGCTGCCGCTCATCGGCAGATGATCGCGCGTGGCACAGCGCACGCCGTTGCGCGCCTGGTTATCGGACACATCAACCTGTTGCGGCCATTGGCTCTGCGGCAGACAGTTAATCAGCCGTTGGCGATTCTCCTGCTGATCGTCGGCGCGGAAATCTGTGGCGGTATCGCCGCGATGATAGCTGGCGCCGATGCAATGGGTGGCGAAGTTCGGGCTGACCGGCGTGAGATAGCCGTCGTAACACAGCACGGTGCGCAGCGCACCCAACGACGTATTAGTCGGCGCGTGGCTCACTTGTCCCGCCACCGCGTACACCGGCAGCGTTTTGCTGTGCTCAAGTTCCAGCAACGCGTGACCATTCGCCAGCACCACTTGGGAATGCTGCACCGGCGGCTGCTCGCTAAAGTGCAGCGTCCAGCGATCTTCATCGCGCGTTAATTGCGTGACGCGATGCAGCCAGTGCAGGCGTAATCCCCGCGATTGCGCGTACTCCAGCAGATTGCTGGTCAGTTGTGCAGGCGACAACCAGCCGCCTTGCGGATAAAAAATCCCGCCGACATCAAGTTCAACGCCCGCCAGCTGTTGCGCTTCTTCTTTATTAACACCGTACGCGATGTCATGCGGCAGTGCCATGTTGAGCATCTGCGCAATTTTCTCCGCGCTTTTATCATCCCACCCCAGCTGCAACACGCCGCTCCAGTCATGTTCAAACTCCACTGGCAGCCGATCGTACAGACGTCGGGCAAAACCAAAAGCGGCCGGGAAGAAGGTGGCCAGCGCGGGATCGTGCTGATTCAGCAGCGGATAGAGCGCGCCCTGACGATTGCCGGATGCGCCCAGCGCGGGCGCGTCATCGGCGCAGTAGAGCGTTACGCGCCAACCGCGTCGCAGCAGCGCCAGCGCCAATACTGCGCTGGCGACGCCGCCGCCAATCAGCGCCACTTCATTGCTGCCTGCCGGCGGGCGCGCATACCACGGTTGGCTGTGCGGCAATGCAGCGGCTTGCTCCAGCACGCCGACCAGCATTTCACGCTTGTGACCAAAGCCTTTGCGCTTCTGCATACTGAAACCGGCGTCCTGCAACCCGCGTCGCACAAACCCCGACGCGGTAAAAGTCGCCAGCGTGCCGCCCGGCCGGGCGAGGCGCGCCATCGCGGCGAACAGCGCTGGCGTCCACATCTCAGGATTTTTTGCCGGCGCGAAGCCATCAAGGAACCACGCATCCACCTGACGATTGAGGCTGTCATCAAAGGTGTGAATTAGCGCGTTAATATCACCAAGCCAGAGGTCCAGCGTGACTTCGCCGCCGTTGAACAGCAGGCGCTGACAACCCGGCAGCGCCTGCGGCCACTGCTGTTGCAGCTGTTCGGCCCACGGCTTTAGCTCCGGCCAATGGGCATGCGCAGCCACCAGATCGGCGTGCGTCAGCGGGAATTTCTCGCAGCTGATGAAGTGCAGACGCTGCAAAGTGGCGTTGGGTTGCTCATTGCGGAAGCGATCGAAGGCTTGCCACAGGGTGAGAAAGTTCAGACCAGTCCCAAAACCGCTCTCGGCGACAATAAATAAATCGCGTGAATGTTCAGCAAAACGGTGCGGAATATGGTTGCCATCGAGGAACACATAGCGCGTTTCCTCCAGTCCATTATCGTTGGAGAAATAGACGTCGCCGAACGCTCGGGACACAGGTGTACCCTGTTCATTCCAGTTTATTTGGGCGTGTTCAACCGGGGTTAATTTCACGGGAAAGGCTCATATTTCAGGCAGTGGCGCGAGTTTAGCGATAGACGTCACATGACGCAAATTTACAAAGGGAAATGGCTGATCGGACTTGTTCGGCTTACAACTGTACGCTAGAGTGCACCACATCCAAATATGTGGAACGAGGATTATTGAATGAAACGTGCAGTGATTACTGGCCTGGGTATTGTTTCCAGCATTGGTAATAACCAGCAAGAAGTGCTGGCTTCTCTGCGTGAAGGCCGTTCCGGTATTACTTTCTCTGAAGAGATGAGAGATGCCGGTATGCGCAGCCACGTATGGGGCAACGTCAAACTGGATACCAACGGGCTCATCGATCGCAAAATCGTGCGTTTTATGAGTGATGCCTCTATTTATGCCTACCTTTCAATGGCCGAAGCGATCAAAGACTCTGGCCTGACTGAAGAACAGTATCAGCAAAACCCACGTGTGGGTTTGATTGCCGGTTCTGGCGGCGGTTCTCCGCGTTATCAGGTATTTGGTGCTGACGCCATGCGTAGCCCACGCGGCCTGAAAGCGGTCGGTCCTTATGTGGTGACCAAGGCGATGGGTTCAGGCGTTTCTGCTTGCCTGGCAACCCCGTTCAAAATTCACGGCGTGAACTACTCCATCAGTTCAGCCTGTGCTACTTCTGCACACTGCATCGGTAACGCGGTTGAGCAGATTCAGCTGGGTAAACAGGACATTGTGTTTGCTGGCGGCGGTGAAGAGCTGAGCTGGGAAATGGCCTGTGAGTTCGATGCGATGGGCGCACTGTCGACCAAATACAACGAAACGCCAGAAAAAGCCTCACGTACTTACGATGCCAACCGTGACGGTTTCGTCATTGCCGGCGGCGGCGGTATGGTGGTGGTTGAAGAGCTGGAGCACGCTCTGGCACGTGGTGCACACATTTATGCTGAGATCGTGGGCTACGGCGCAACCTCAGATGGCGCAGACATGGTAGCTCCTTCAGGCGAAGGCGCAGTGCGCTGCATGAAGATGGCGATGCAAGGTCTGGATACCCCAATCGATTACCTCAACACCCACGGCACTTCTACGCCGGTTGGTGATGTGAAAGAGCTGGGTGCGATTCGCGAAGTGTTCGGCGATAACTGCCCATCACTGTCTGCCACTAAAGCCATGACCGGTCATTCACTGGGTGCGGCGGGCGTGCAGGAAGCGATCTACACCTTGCTGATGCTGGAGCACGGTTTCATCGCGCCAAGCATCAACGTGGAAGAGCTGGATGAAGCGGGCAAAGGTCTGAACATCGTGACCAAACCGACTGATAAAGCACTGACCACCGTGATGTCCAACAGCTTTGGTTTCGGCGGGACTAACGCCACTCTGACCATGCGTAAGTATCATGCGTAAGCTGCCAGCATAATCCCGTAGGATCGCTATTCATGGCGACCTAATTATGCTAGCAATATCACAAGGGCCGGTTATCCGGCCCTTGTTGTTTTGACATTCCACCTTCAGCTTGCCTACACTCCCACTCCATACGAAACAAAATTATCGCTTTTAGCTTAGTGTGAACCAAATATCCCGTTTCTGTTTTGGCAGCAAGCGCGTGTCTGGTTATTACAAGGAGTTCGACCCACCATGACCACGACTGCTGACGCGCAGGCGCAATCCGTTATGCCGCTGGCCTGCACCTCCTTTGCGGTATTCCTCACCTATCTGACCGCTGGCCTCGCGCTGCCGGTCATCCCGCTGTATGTCCATCATGAACTCGGTATGAGCAACCTGATGGTTGGCGTGGCAGTGGGAATACAGTTCTTCGCCACGCTGTTGACGCGTAGCTTTGCCGGGCGTCGAGCCGATCAACACGGTGCGAAACTCACCACCCAGCACGGCATGCTGGCCATCGCGCTGGTGGGCGTGGCGTATCTGGCGGCGGTGTTGTTACCGGTTTCTCCGTGGACGAAGTTTGGTTTGTTGGCAGTGGGGCGCTTGCTGTTGGGATTCGGCGAAAGCCTGCTGCTGACCGGCAATTTGACCTGGGGCATGGGATTGGTGGGCAGCAAACGTTCCGGATTAGTGATGTCATGGAACGGCATGGCGATTTATGGATCGCTGGCGGCTGGCGCACCGCTCGGCTTGCTGATCAATCAGAACGGCGGCTTTGCTGCTCTCGGCGCGGTTGCGCTGCTGTTGCCGCTGCTGTCGCTGGCGATTAATGGCTGGATCCGCAAAGTGCCGGTGGTGGGCGGCGAGCGGCCATCGCTGCTTAGCGTAGTGAAAACCATCTTTCAGCCGGGACTGGCGCTGGCGCTGCAGGGCACCGGTTTTGCGGTGATCGGCACCTTTACGTCACTCTATTTTGCTGCGGAAAACTGGGGCAATGCCGGTTTCGCGCTGACCGCCTTCGGCTGTGCGTTTGTGCTGGTGCGCGTATTCTTCGGCGGCTTGCCGGATCGTCACGGCGGCGTAAAAGTGGCGATGGTTTCCTTGCTGGTGGAAACCGCCGGTCTGCTGCTACTGGCGTTCGCCACTTCTGGCTGGATGGCGCTGATTGGCGCGGCTTTGACCGGCTGCGGCTGCTCGCTGATCTTCCCGGCGCTGGGCGTTGAAGTGATTAAACGCGTATCGCCACAGATTCGCGGCACCGCGCTTGGCGGTTTCTCTGCATTTCAGGATATCGCGTACGGTGCCAGCGGCCCGTTGACCGGCTTACTGGCGACGGCGCTGGGTTACGGCTCGGTCTATGTCGCGGGAGCCTGTTGTGCGGCGCTGGGCATTCTGGTTACCTGGAGCTTTGCGCGGGCTGCGACAACAGCGTAACCAGCTTATCGCAGGCGCTGACAATCTCCCCGGGTGTCAGCGCCGCAAAGCCCAGTCGCTGGCTAACTGGCAGCTGGACGGCAATTCTCGCCACGCCCGCTGCCAACTGTGGCTGCTAAATAAACAGCCACAGCAGGAAGATAAACAGGAAGATGCCGACAATCAGCGTTAACGCCGGGCGCTGCGCCAGCGGCTGCGGCAGCATCTGGATAAACGGCGACCAGATTGGCTGCGGCCGAATTTCGCTATCGGCCAGCGGCTGTTCGTGCAGTTTCTCGGCGCGGCGGCTAAACAGCAGATTCAGCAGATCCTGCGTCTGCGCTGGCGTCAGCACGGTGGTCGGCAGCGCCTGGAAACGTTGCTGGCTGTAATCTTCCAGCAGCCGCTGCTCATCATGGGTTAACGGCTGGCGCAGTGAGGTTTCCAGCATCTGTAAGGTTGGCGCACTGTGCTGAGCCAGCGTCTGGCGCACCTGCAAATATTGCGTCAGCAGCGGGAAGTGGCGTGAGGGAATCGGATCGCCACTTTTCAGATTCACCAGCTTCAGCGTATCGGCCAGCAGTTTCACCGGCGATTCACCGGTTTTCGCCGCAAGGCGCGTCACCTGCTGATTCAGCGACTGCTGTTCTGCCGGCAACAAGCTGCGATCGGACACGCGCGTTTGCTGCGGCTGCGGGATCGCCATCTGACCGTTTTGCAACATGGTCAGCACCTGACGCAGCTGATCCTGCGACAACGCGCTCAACACCGTTTGGTTAAACTGCTGACGAATAAAATCGCTCACCGCCTGACGATTATTGCCCTGCGGCAATTTTTCCAGCAGCTGTTGCAGCAGCTGGCGCGTAGCAAGACTGTTTTGCACCTGGGTTAAGCGACCGTTGAGATGCTGCTCCGCCGCCGGGAAGTGGCGCGATTGCAGCTCCGCCTCACTCTTCACCCCGACTTCATGCCGCACGCCAGCCCAGAGTTCCGGCGCTTTTAGCGTACTCAAAGACATAATGCGAACAATCAGACGTTCCAGCGTGGTGCGCTGGGCAGGAGAGAGCGGCTGCTCACCGGCTGGACCGCCAGGTCGCGTTGGGCCAGTGGCCTGAGATAAAGGGGAACGATCGCCCGCGGGCACACCGGGACCGCTGAGAGGTTGCATGGCGGAATCCTTGAAAACGGGTCAGATCCGGGTGCGCCGGAAAAAAGAGGCCACATCATAGCAAAAGCCCCCAGGAAATCCACGGGGGCTGCGGCCTTTCCGGATAATAAAATCAGGCGGCGGGATCGGGAAGGTTCGCGCTGCGCGGCTTACACAGCGGGGTTTTCAGCCGTTGCGCCAGAATAACACCGACTAATGTCATACCACCGCCAATCCAGTGATAGCCATGCAGCTGCTCATGCAGGAACATCACGGCAATAATGGCCGTAAACGCCGGTACGAAGTTCATAAAAATGCTGGTGGTGCTGGCGCCCAGACGCTGCACGCCAAGGATCCACAGGAACGGCGCGATGATCGACGCAAACAGCCCGGCATACAGCACCAGCGGCAGATTGTGCTCGTTGAGCGTGACATCCGGCGCGCGCAGGAAGCCAGGCAGCAACAGCAGTACGCCAAAGAAAATCTGCACATACAGGCTTTGCCAGGTCGGCAGCGGAATCGCCCAACGTTTGGTCAGCACGCCGTACAAGGCGTACGAGGTCGATGCTGCCAGCATCATCAATTCGCCATTGCCGAGCCGTTGATTTAGCAACTGTGCCGGGTTGCCTTCGCTCACCAGCCATACCAAACCGGCGAACGACAACACGCCGCCAATCAGAATGCCGCGCGTCGGCGCGAGGCGCAGCACAACCAGACTGAGCAGGATGGTCAGCAGCGGAATGGTCGCGCCGAGAATTCCCATCATCACCGCAGAAACGCTGTGCGCCGCGTAATAGGCGAGACTTTGATACAGCACCATGCCAAGCAGACCCAGGAACAGCAATCGCCAGCCGTTGGCTTTAATGGTGTGACGATGGCGCCACACGCCCGGCAGGCAAAACGGTGTTAGTACTACCAGCGCCAGCAGCCAGCGATAGAAGGAGATCGCCGCAGGATCGATACTTCCCGCCGAGAGTTTGCTGACGATAGTGTTGATCGACCAGATCAATACCGCGATCAGCGGAAACAGTAAATTCATGATACAGCTCCTCAGATAATCGCGAATAGTTTACGTTTGACCGGTTTAAAGCAGATAGTTAAAATCGGACAATATTTGTTAGTGACCGGACAGAATGAATCTACAAGTCGAATACCAGCCGCCGATTGATGCGCCTTTGCTGCGCTTCTTCATGCGTTATGACGAGGTCAACGCCAAAACCGAATACCTCACCCATGCGCATGATTGGGGCCAGGTGATTTTCGTCACCAGCCACGTGCTGGAGATGGAAGTGGAGGGCGAACGTCTGCTGACGCCCGCAGATATCCCAATCTGGATTCCGGCCGGCCATCGTCACAGCAGCTACAACCACAACGAAGCGCGTTTTCGCACCTTTAATCTTGCCGCCGATCTCTGCGCGGGCCTGCCGGATAAAGCCTGTTTATTGCATGTTGATGCCATTGGCCACGCCATCATGAATGATTTTGCCCGCCGTGAACTGGAGCAGCCGCAAACGCAAGCCGACTGGCGCATGTGTGAAGTGTTGATCGATCGCCTGCGTCTGGCGCCGGTGCATAACAGCTATTTGCCGATGTCGGATGACAAATTCCTCGCGCCGATTCTGCGCGCGCTCGAAGCGCATCCCGGCGATAACACCACGCTGGCACAATGGGCGAAGCGCGTGTTCACCACCGAGCGTACGCTAGCGCGACGCTGTCAGCAGCAGTTGAATATGTCATTCAGCGAGTGGCGGCAGCGTTTACGCTTTCTGCGTGCTATCGCGCTGCTGGAGTAGGGTTGCAGCGTGCAGGGCATCGCTCACGAGCTGGGTTACAGCTCGGCGTCGGCGCTCATTGTGATGTTCCAGCAGCAGGCCGGTACCACGCCCGATCGCTATCGTAGTCGGTTAGGTTAATCCCCGGCTTTATGGCAAAATACGCGCCTTAAATTTTTGCAGACAGGACCGCCGCAGTGAAAATTCTCGTCGATGAAAATATGCCTTATGCCCGTGAACTCTTCAGCCGCACCGGCGATGTGCTCGCGGTGCCGGGACGTCCGTTGCCGGAAGCTGAGCTGCAGGACGCCAGCGGATTGATGGTGCGTTCCGTCACCAAAGTGAATGCGGCACTGCTGGCCGGTACGCCGGTGAAGTTTGTCGGCACCGCGACCGCCGGCACCGATCACATTGATGAAGCATCACTGGCGGCGGCAGGCATCAGCTTCTCTGCGGCGCCTGGCTGTAATGCCATTGCGGTGGTGGAGTATGTGTTCTCCTCGCTGCTGCTGCTGGCGGAGCGCGATGGTTTTGCACTGCGCGATCGCACGGTGGGCATCGTTGGCGTGGGGAATGTTGGCGGCCGCCTGCAGAAGCGTCTGCAAGCCTGGGGCGTGAAAACGCTGCTGTGCGATCCACCGCGCGCCGATCGTGGCGATCAGGAAACCTTCCATTCGCTGGATGATCTGGTGGCGCAAGCCGACATCCTGACCTTCCACACGCCGCTGTTTAAAGATGGCCCATATAAAAGCTGGCATTTGGCCGATGCGGTGCTGCTGATGGCGCTCAAACCCAACACTATTCTGATCAACGCCTGCCGCGGTGCGGTGGTAGATAACGCGGCGCTGCAGGCAGTGCTGAAGATGCGCCACGATCTTAGCGTGGTATTGGATGTGTGGGAGCCGGAGCCGGATCTGTCGCTCGATCTGCTGGATAAAGTGGATATCGCCACCGCCCATATCGCTGGCTACACGCTGGAAGGTAAAGCGCGCGGCACCACGCAAGTGTTTGAAGCCTGGTGCGACTTTATCGGCCAGCCGCAGCAGGTGGCGTTGGAAAGCCTGCTGCCGGCACCTGAATTCGGTTCTGTCACTCTGCGCGGCAAACTCGATCAGCCAACGCTAAAACGCTTAGTGCATCTGGTGTATGATGTGCGCCGCGATGATGCGCCACTGCGTAAAGTGGCGGCAAAGCCAGGCGAGTTTGATCGCCTGCGCAAGCAATATCAAGAGCGTCGTGAGTGGTCATCGCTGCAGGTGCATTGCGATGATGCGGAGACGGCGGCGATGCTCAATCAGCTTGGCTTCCGCGCCAGTTTGTAAAGAAATTTCAATCACCTGCACTATTGCGGGGGATAATTCCTAAATCTCGGGCGATGTTTTCATCGCCTTCTGTTTTTGTGTCAATCTCTGGAGTAACCAACATGTCTGACGGCTGGAATATCGCGCTTTTGGGCGCAACAGGCGCAGTAGGGAACGCTGTACTGGAACTGCTGGCTGAACGCCAGTTCCCGGTTGGTGAGTTGTATTTGCTGGCGAGTGAAAACGGTGCCGGTGAGAACAAACGTTTTGAGGGACGTACCGTGCTGGTGCAGGACGTGGCCGAATTTGACTGGACGCAAGTGCAGCTGGCGTTCTTCACTGCGGGTCGTGAAGCCTCGGCGCGCTATGCCGAAGAAGCCGCCAGCCAGGGGTGTCTGGTGATCGATAGCAGCGATCTGTTTGCGCTCGAACCGGATGTGCCGCTGGTGGTGCCGGATGTGAATCCACAGGTGCTGGCAGATTACCGCAATCGCAACATCATTACCGTTGCCGACAGCCTGGTAAGCCAGCTGCTGTGCTCAATCAAACCGCTGGTGGATCTGGCTGGTCTGAGCCGTTTGCAGGTTACCAACCTGATTGCGGCCTCAAGCCATGGTAAAGCGGCGGTTGATGGTTTGGCCGGTGAAAGTGCGCGTTTGCTGAACGGCGTGCCGGCGGAAACGCACTATTTTGGCCGCCAGCTGGCGTTCAACATTTTGCCGCTGCTGGCGGACAGCAATGGCAGCGTCGAGAGCGAACGTCGCGTGGTTGAGCAGGTACGTAAAGTGCTGCAGGACGAAGGTTTGCCGATCGCGGTAAGCAGCGTGCAGGCGCCGGTGTTCTACGGCAATGCGCAGATCGTACACGTGGAGAATCTGCGTCCGCTCTCTGCAGAAGAAGCGCGCGATGAACTGGGCCGCTCCGGTGATATCAACCTGACTGAAGAGAGCGATTACCCCACGCAGGTGGGCGATGCGTCCGGCAGCGACGTGCTGAGCATTGGCTGCGTGCGCAATGATTACGGCATCCCAGAGCTGCTGCAGTTCTGGTCTGTGGCAGATAACATCCGTTTCGGCGGTGCACTGATGGCGGTGAAAACGGCTGAGAAACTGGTGCAGGAGTATTTCTATTAATGTTGCCTGAAGGGAAAACGCTTAAGCTGGCGTTGGGTATTGAATACGATGGCAGCCGTTATTACGGCTGGCAGCGGCAAAATGAAGTGCGCAGCGTGCAGGAAAAGCTGGAAAAGGCGTTGTCGAAAGTGGCCGATCATCCGGTGGTGGTGTTCTGCGCGGGCCGTACCGATGCTGGTGTGCATGGCACCGGACAAGTGGTGCATTTCGAAACCACCTCACCGCGTGCTGACGCAGCCTGGACGTTGGGCGTGAATGCCAATCTGCCCGATGACATCGCGGTGCGCTGGGTGAAAGCGGTGCCGGACGACTTTCATGCGCGTTTTAGCGCCACGGCACGCCGCTATCGCTACGTGATTTACAACCATCGGCTGCGTCCAGCGATTCTGGGCAATGGCATTACCCATTATTACCATCCGCTGGATGCAGATAAGATGCAGCGCGCTGGTCAGGCGCTGATTGGCGAGAATGACTTCACTTCGTTCCGTGCGGTGCAGTGTCAGTCACGCACGCCGTGGCGCAACGTGATGCATCTCAACGTCACGCGTCATGGGCCGTATGTGGTGGTGGATATCAAAGCCAATGCATTTGTGCATCACATGGTGCGTAACATTGTCGGCAGCCTGATGGAAATCGGCACCGGCAACCAGCCGGAAGAGTGGATGGCGACGCTGCTCGCGGCCAAAGATCGTAAGCTGGCGGCGGCGACCGCCAAAGCCGAGGGGCTTTATCTGGTAGCGGTGGATTATCCATCCCACTTTGCATTACCTCAGCCTGCGTTGGGACCGTTGTTCCTCGCGGATTAACCGTTAATTGTTGGGTGTTAGGGGAGTTGTGGTTATATGGATTTCATCCACTTTTTAGTCGATTTTATTCTGCATATTGATGTGCATTTGGCCGAGCTGGTGGCGCAGTACGGCATCTGGATTTACGCCATTCTGTTCCTGATTCTGTTTTGTGAAACGGGTTTGGTGGTCACGCCGTTCCTGCCAGGCGATTCCCTGCTGTTTGTTGCCGGTGCGCTGGCGGCCTTGCCGGGTAACGATCTCAACGTGCACCTGATGGTAACGCTGTTGGTGATCGCTGCCATCCTGGGTGATGCGGTGAACTACACGATTGGGCGTCTGTTCGGCGAGAAGCTGTTCAGCAATCCGAACTCGAAAATTTTCCGTCGCAGTTATTTGGATAAAACCCACGCGTTCTACGATCGCCACGGCGGCAAAACCATTATACTTGCGCGCTTTGTACCAATCGTGCGAACCTTTGCCCCCTTTGTGGCGGGGATGGGACACATGTCTTATCGCCACTTCGCGCTCTACAATGTGACGGGCGCACTGCTGTGGGTGCTGCTGTTCTCTTACGCCGGTTATCTGTTTGGCGACCTGCCGATTGTGCAGGAGAACCTGAAGCTGCTGATTGTCGGCATCATCGTGGTTTCGATACTGCCAGGCGTAATTGAAGTGTGGCGTCATCGCCGCCAGCAGAAGTCGCAGTAAGCTCGTTACCAGATTTTTATCCACAGCGTGAACGGGTTGTGGTTTAATGAGCGACATTTACGGCCTGCTGAAGGTGATTTCAGCAGCAATGAGAAGACTGGACCAGGTCAGCATTAAATAGAAAGGTCATCAATGAGCTGGATTGAACGCATACTGAATAAAAGCACTGCCACGCCAACGCGCAAAGCCAGCATCCCGGAAGGGGTGTGGACCAAGTGCGATAGTTGTGGGCAGGTGCTGTACCGCGCCGAGCTGGAGCGTAACCTCGAGGTCTGCCCGAAGTGCGACCATCACATGCGCATGCACGCCCGTGAGCGTCTGCATAGCATGCTGGATGAAGGTTCGCTGGTTGAGCTGGGCAGCGAGCTGGAACCGAAAGATCTGCTGAAGTTCCGCGACTCGAAGAAGTATAAAGACCGTTTGGTCGCCGCACAGAAAGACACCGGTGAGAAAGATGCGCTGGTGGCGATGAAAGGCACGCTGCACGGCATGCCAATTGTCGCTGTGGCCTTTGAGTTCTCCTTTATGGGCGGCTCAATGGGTTCAGTGGTTGGCGCGCGCTTTGTGCGTGGCGTTGAGCAGGCGTTGGAAGACAACTGCCCACTGATCTGCTTCTCCGCGTCAGGCGGTGCACGTATGCAGGAAGCGCTGCAGTCGCTGATGCAGATGGCGAAAACCAGTGCGGCACTGGCGAAAATGCAGGAGCGCGGCTTGCCGTATATCTCCGTGCTGACTGACCCAACCATGGGCGGCGTTTCAGCCAGCTTCGCGATGCTGGGCGATCTCAACGTGGCGGAACCGAAAGCGCTGATTGGCTTTGCCGGTCCACGCGTTATCGAGCAGACCGTGCGTGAAAAACTGCCGCCGGGCTTTCAGCGCAGTGAGTTCCTGATCGAGAAAGGCGCGATCGACATGATCATCCGTCGTCCGGAAATGCGCTTTAAGCTGGCAAGCCTGCTGGCGAAAATGATGAACCTGCCAGCGCCGCAGCTGGATGGTGATCAGCCAAATGTGGCTGAGCCGGAGAGCAACGAAGCCTGACAGGCAACGGAATGAGGCAGTAATGTTTCCTTCCTCCAATGCACCGTCTACATAGAATACTTAAGGTTGCATCCAACGTGGTCCGCGACCTTAAGTTACTCGATGTATTGATTTTGAACGGGACACATGGACAAATCTCTTCCTCAAGCCACGTCGCCTTTGGCCACGTGGCTTCATTATCTTGAGCATCTGCATTCGCAGGCCATTGAACTGGGTCTGGATCGTATTCAACGCGTCGCCGCACGCCTCGACCTGCTCAAACCCGCTCCTTTTGTCTTCACCGTCGCCGGCACCAACGGCAAAGGCACCACCTGCCGCACGCTGGAAACGCTATTGATGGCCGCGGGCTATCGCGTGGGCGTTTACAGCTCGCCACATCTGGTGCGTTACACCGAACGTGTACGGGTGCAGGGCGCTGAACTGGATGAAGCGCAGCACAGCGCCAGTTTTGCCGCGATTGAAGCCGGGCGCGGTGATATTTCGCTCACCTATTTTGAGTTCGGCACCTTGTCGGCCTTCAATCTGTTCCGCGCGGCGAATCTCGACGTGGTGATCCTTGAAGTCGGCCTGGGCGGACGTCTTGATGCCACCAATATTGTCGATGCCGACGTGGCAGTGATCACCAGCATCGCGCTCGACCACACCGATTGGCTGGGTCCGGATCGTGAAAGTATCGGCCGGGAAAAAGCCGGCGTGTTCCGCGCAGGTAAACCAGCAATTGTCGGTGAAGCCGATATGCCGGGCACCATCGCCGACGTTGCAGCGGAGAAGGGCGCGGTGTTGCTGCAGCGCAATCGCGACTGGCAGTGGCAGCAAACGGGTACCAGCTGGACGTTGCAGGATGCGCACGGCGAGCTGCGCGATTTACCGCTGCCGCAGGTGCCGTTACCCAATGCCGCCACCGCGCTGACCGCGCTGCGTGCGTCGGGTTTAACGGTAAGCGAAGCGATTATTCGTCAGCATCTGCCGCTGGCGATTTTGCCGGGGCGCTTCCAGACCGTCAGCGAAGCGCCGCGCGTCATTCTCGATGTGGCGCACAATCCGCATGCCGCTTATTATCTGGCTTCGCGTCTGGCTGAAGAGCCGCACAGCGGTGAAGTGCATGCGGTGGTCGGCATGCTGCACGACAAAGATATCGCGGGCACGCTGGCGGCGCTGGCACCACAGGTTGATCGCTGGTACTGCGCGCCGCTCGACGGTCCGCGCGGTGCCTCCGCCGATGAGCTGCTGGCTCATCTGGACGGCGGTGTGGCTTACAGCAACGTTGATGCAGCCTGGCAAGCGGCGCGTCAGCAGGCGCGTCCCGAAGATGTGATTCTGGTGTGTGGCTCTTTCCACACCGTAGCGCAGGTTATGGAATCGATGGCAGCGGAGAACGGCAGTGGCAAGTAAGTTCCAAAATCGCTTAGTCGGTACGGTCATTCTGGTGGCGATTGGTGTCATCGTCTTGCCCGGCCTACTGGACGGTAAGAAGAAACATTATAAAGAAGAGTTCGCCGCCATTCCGCTGGTGCCAAAACCGGACGATCAGCAGGATAGCGAAATGGTGCCGCCGGTGACGCAACCCTTGCCGGCGCAGCCGCCGGAAGGGGCGGGCGCGGCCCAGAATCAGAACGGTGGTAAAACCGCCACTAACGGCAGCGCGCAGCCCACGCAGAATAGCGAGCCCAGCGTGGTTACGCCGCCGCCGGTGCATCAGCAAGTGCAACCGAAACCGGTGGAACAGCCGAAGCCAAAAGCGGTCGAGCAGCCGAAACCGAAGCCGGTTGAACAGCCAAAGCCAAAACCGGTGGAGCAACCGAAGCCGAAGCCCGTCGAGCAGCCGAAACCGGTAGAGCAGGCGAAACCGGTGGAAACGCCGAAGCAGAGCGAACCCGCAGCGCCAGCTGGTCAGGCATTTGTGGTGCAGCTCGGAGCGCTGAAGAATGCGGCGAAAGTGAGCGAGATTGTGGCGCAACTGCGTCTTTCCGGTTATCGCGCCTTTACCGTGCCGTCTACGCCGGTGCAGGGACAAATCACCCGCATTTACGTCGGTCCGGATGCCAATAAAGCGAAGCTGCAAGGCTCGCTGAGTGAGTTGCAAAGCATCTCCGGCCTCGGTGGCGTGGTGAAACCGTATAGCGCGCGATAACGCGCTGATAAGCCGCGCCAATAGCAGAAAAAGGCGCGGCTTTACAAAGTTTTTGTAGCGAAGCGCGACAGGAAAATCATTGAATATCAGTGGATTAAATCACTGATAATACACAGGGCGAGGAAAGTTTTTTTCATCGCCCTTTTTGCGGAAACAGAACCGGAAAACCCTACGCAAACGTTTTCTTTTTCTGTTAGAATGCGCCCCGAACTGGATGCAGGGGTGCGATAGCACTGGGCTGGAAGAGTTCATGATCTGGATTGATTACGTCATTATTGCGGTAGTTGGTTTTTCGGCTCTGGTCAGCCTGATTCGCGGGTTTGTCCGGGAAGCCTTATCTCTCGTTACCTGGGGATGCGCGTTTTTTGTCGCCAGTCATTATTACGCCTACCTTGCAGTCTGGTTTACAGGTTTTGACGACGAACTGGTTCGCAACGGCATCGCTATCGCGGTGTTGTTTGTTGCCACCCTGATTGTGGGTGCCATCGTGAACTATGTGATCGGCTCGCTGGTTGAAAAAACCGGCTTGTCGGGAACCGACAGGGTGTTGGGTGTCTGTTTCGGGGCGTTGCGCGGTGTGCTGATCGTGTCTGCTATGCTGTTCTTTCTCGATACATTCACCGGCTTTTCTAAAAGCCCGGACTGGCAACAGTCGCAACTCATTCCCCAGTTCAGTTACATCATCAGGTGGTTTTTCGATTACCTGAAAAGCACGTCGAGTTTTTTACCCCGGTGACACCATCGGGAGTGCGGCTAATGAGGAAATGACAATATGTGCGGTATTGTTGGTATCACCGGTTTCATGCCAGTAAACCAGTCAATCTATGACGCGTTAACGGTGCTTCAGCACCGCGGGCAGGATGCCGCCGGCATTTGTACCATCGATGCTATTAACTGCTTCCGTTTGCGTAAAGCCAACGGCCTGGTCAGCGATGTGTTCGAAGCGCGCCATATGCAGCGTCTGCAGGGCAACATCGGGATTGGTCATGTGCGCTACCCAACGGCAGGCAGCTCCAGCGCCTCTGAAGCGCAACCTTTCTACGTGAACTCTCCTTACGGCATCACGTTGGCGCATAACGGCAACCTGACTAACGCCCACGAACTGCGTAAACAGCTGTTCGAAACGGGTCGCCGTCACGTTAATACCACCTCAGATTCCGAAATCCTGCTGAACATCTTCGCGCAGGAGCTGGACCGTTTTCAGCACTATCCGCTGGAAGCTGACAACATTTTTGCTGCGGTGGCGGCTGTGCATCAGCAGGTGCGCGGCGCTTACGCAGTGGTTTCAATGATTATCGGACACGGAATGGTCGCCTTCCGCGATCCCAACGGTATTCGTCCGCTGGTGCTGGGCAAGCGCGTTATCGCCGATGGCCGCACCGAATACATGGTGGCGTCAGAGAGCGTCGCGCTGGATACGCTGGGCTTCGAGTTCATTCGTGACGTAGCGCCTGGCGAAGCCGTGTACATCACCGAGCAGGGCCAGCTCTCTACGCGTCAATGCGCCGAGAACCCGAAAACCAATCCGTGCCTGTTCGAATACGTCTACTTTGCGCGTCCGGACTCGTTCCTCGACAAAATCTCGGTGTACAGCGCACGCGTGCGTATGGGCACCAAGTTGGGTAACAAAATTGCCCGCGAGTGGGAAGATCTGGATATCGATGTGGTGATCCCGATTCCGGAAACCTCAACCGATATCGCGCTGGAAATCGCACGTATCCTCGACAAGCCATATCGTCAGGGCTTCGTGAAGAACCGCTACGTTGGCCGTACCTTTATCATGCCCGGCCAGCAGCAGCGCCGCAGCGCCGTTCGCCGCAAGCTGAACGCCAACCGTGCTGAGTTCCGTGATAAGAATGTGTTGCTGGTGGATGACTCCATCGTTCGCGGCACCACATCCGAGCAGATCATTGAGATGGCACGTGAAGCGGGCGCGAAAAAAGTCTATCTCGCCTCGGCGGCACCGGAAATCCGTTTCCCGAACGTCTATGGCATTGATATGCCAAGCGCTACCGAACTGATTGCGCATGGCCGTGAAGTGAATGAGATCTGCCAGCTGATTAAAGCGGATGCGTTGATTTTCCAGGATCTCAACGACCTGATTGAAGCGGTGCGTGAAGAGAACCCGGATATCGCCAACTTTGAGTGCTCGGTATTCAACGGCATCTACGTCACCAAAGATGTCGATCAACAGTACCTTGAGTATCTGCAGTCGCTACGTAATGACGATTCCAAAGCCATCGCGCGTCAGACAGAAGTGGAAGGTCTGGAGCTGCACAACGAAGGCTAAGCCAGAGGTTATGGCAGAGTAAAAGCAGGGCGGGCGCAATCCCGCCCTGTTTGTTTTTGTATTTTTGTTCAGTGAGCCGCTATCATTGCCGCAATCTGAACCTGCAAGGCTGAATTATGAAACGACTGATCATTGGTATTTCCGGCGCCAGCGGCGCGATCTACGGCGTGCGCATGTTGCAAGTGCTGCAACCGCTGGCGGAGGTGGAAACCCATTTGGTGATCAGCCCCGCCGCGCGGCAAACGCTGGCGCTGGAGACCGATTTCAGCCTGCGCGAGGTGCAAGCGATGGCCGATGTGGTGCATGACGTGCGCGACATCGCCGCCAGCATCTCATCCGGATCTTACAAGACTCTCGGCATGGCGATCGCGCCGTGCTCGATGAAAACGCTGTCAGGGATCGTGCACAGCTACAGCGATAGCCTGCTAACCCGCGCGGCGGATGTAGTGCTGAAAGAGCAGCGTAAGCTGGTGCTGTGCGTACGCGAAACGCCGCTGCATTTGGGACATTTGCGCATGATGACCACCGCCGCAGAGCTGGGCGCGCTGATCATGCCGCCGGTGCCAGCGTTCTATCATCGTCCGCAATCCATCGGCGATTTAGTCGATCAAACGGTGAATCGTGTGCTTGATCAGTTCGATATTGAGCTGCCAGAAGATCTTTTCACTCGCTGGAGTGGTGCATAATGGTGCATTAATGCACTGCTCGTGTGCAAATTCGCGTGTGCGATCACTCTTCGTGCATCTTGTGCACCAAAAGTTAACAATGTCGCTTTTTCTTCCTCACACCACTGTTATATTTCCCTCACAAACTAAGTGCTTGCGCCGCTAACCGGCGCAGTATTTAGCGCGCTTGCGCAGCGTTTAGCCAATTCGCACAACTGGCATGAAACGTGCACAGCTTACAGCGCAAACCAACACATCACGCACCACATAACAATAAGCACTTCACTTGAGGGTTACCTATGAAAAAGCGAGTTCTGGCTCTTTCTCTGATGCTGACAATGGTAAGTAGCGCGAGCGTCTTCGCCGCTGTGCCGCAGTCGCTGCGCATCGGAACTGACCCGACTTATCCGCCATTCGAATCCAAGAACGCGCAAGGTCAGCTGGTGGGCTTTGATATCGATCTGGCGAACGAAATTTGTAAACGTATCAAGACTAAATGTACTTATGTGGAAAGTGATTTCGATGCGCTGATCCCGTCGCTGAAAGCGAAGAAGATCGACGCCATCATCTCTTCTCTGTCAATTACCGAAAAGCGTCAGGAAGAGATCAACTTCTCTGAAAAACTGTATGCGGCGAACGCGCGCTTAGTGGCACCGAAAGGTTCTACGCTGCAACCGACCATTGAATCCCTGAAAGGGAAAAACATCGGTCTGCTGCAGGGCACCACCCAGGAAACCTATGCAAAAGAGTACTGGCAGCCAAAAGGTGTCACCGTTACGCCTTACGCTAACCAGGATCTGGTGTATCAGGATCTGAATGCCGGTCGTATTGATGCCGCGTTCCAGGACGAAGTGCAGGCGAGCGAAGGTTTCCTGAAGCAGCCTGTTGGCGCTAAATATGCGTTTGCCGGCCCGGCAGTGAAAGACGACAAGATCTTTGGCGTCGGTACCGGTATGGGCTTGCGTAAAGATGATGCCGATCTGAAGGCCGCGATCGATAAAGCTTTTGTTGAGATGCGTAAAGACGGCACTTACGACAAGATTGCTAAGAAGTACTTTGATTTCAACGTGTACGGCGATTAATTATCCTGTTTCCTAATCCTGGTCTGTGAAAGGCAGGAAGGTTGCACATAAGTATTCACTCCGGGCGCTTACCTATGTAAACTGCCCGGCTTCATACGCTTGCCGCCATCCATCCTGCGATTCAAATTTCCTGGTTAGGACTGTCCGTCAGTTGGGCAGCGTTTGTAACTTACCCTCACGACAGGATTGAACCCATGTTGTATGGCTATTCCGAAGTAATCCTCAAGGGCACCCTTGTAACGCTGGAGCTGGCGCTCAGTTCCGTGTTGCTGGCGGTGGTGCTCGGCTTGATTGGCGCTGGCGCCAAACTTTCCCGCAGTCGCCCGCTGGCGATGCTGTTTGAAGGCTACACCACCTTAATCCGCGGTGTGCCCGATTTGGTGTTGATGCTGCTGATCTTCTACGGTCTGCAGATCGCCTTGAATACCCTCACTGATGCGCTGGGACTGGCGCAATTTGATATCGACCCGATGGTCGCCGGTATCATCACGCTCGGCTTTATCTACGGTGCTTACTTCACTGAAACCTTCCGTGGTGCGTTCCTCGCGGTGCCAAAAGGGCAGATCGAAGCGGCAACCGCCTTCGGTTTCACCGGCTCGCAAACCTTCCGTCGCATTCTGTTCCCGGCCATGATGCGCTTCGCGCTGCCGGGCATCGGCAACAACTGGCAGGTTATTCTCAAAGCCACGGCGCTGGTTTCGCTGCTGGGGCTGGAAGATGTGGTGAAAGCCACGCAGCTGGCAGGTAAAAGTACCTGGCAGCCGTTCTACTTCGCCATTGTGGCAGGTGTGATTTATCTGGTGTTTACCACGCTGTCGAATGGCGTGCTGTGGTGGCTTGAACGTCGCTACACGGTGGGTGTGAAAAGGGCAGAGCTATGATTGAGATTATTCAGGAGTATTGGAAACAGCTGCTCTGGACCGATGGTTACCGTTTTACCGGCATCGCGATTACGCTGTGGTTATTGATCATCTCGGTGGTGATTGGCGGTTCGCTCGCGGTGCTGCTGGCGATTGCGCGCGTCTCCTCTAACCGCTTTATCTCCACGCCGGTTTGGCTGTTCACCTATGTGTTTCGCGGTACGCCGCTGTATGTGCAGCTGCTGGTGTTCTACTCCGGCATGTACACGCTGGAAGTTGTGAAGGGCACCGAGCTGCTGAACGCCTTCTTCCGCAGTGGATTGAACTGTACGCTGCTGGCGTTCACGCTGAACACCTGCGCCTATACCACCGAAATCTTTGCCGGTGCGATTCGTTCGGTGCCGCACGGTGAAATCGAAGCGGCGCGCGCCTATGGCTTCTCACCGTTTAAATTGTATCGCTGCATCATTCTGCCGTCGGCACTGCGCACCGCGCTGCCGGCGTACAGCAATGAAGTGATCCTGATGCTGCACTCCACCGCGCTGGCGTTTACCGCGACGGTGCCGGATCTGTTAAAAATCGCGCGCGATATCAACTCGGCCACCTATCAGCCGTTTACCGCGTTTGGCATCGCTGCGGTGCTGTATCTGATTATCTCTTACGGGCTGATTAGCTTGTTCCGCAAAGCTGAACAACGCTTCCTGGCGCACGTAAAACCTTCTTCATCGCATTGAGTATCACTATGGCTGACAATAAATTAAGCGTTACCGAACTGCACAAACGTTACGGTGAACATGAAGTTCTGAAAGGCGTATCGCTGCAGGCAAATGCCGGCGATGTGATCAGCATTATTGGCTCGTCCGGTTCCGGGAAAAGTACCTTTTTACGCTGCATTAACTTCCTCGAGAAACCGAGCGAAGGCACCATTGCGGTCAACAACCAGCAGATCAATCTGGTGCGCGACACCGATGGTCAACTGAAAGTCGCGAACAAAGAGCAGCTGCGTATGCTGCGCACGCGCCTGACCATGGTGTTTCAGCACTTCAACCTGTGGAGCCACATGACGGTGCTGGACAACGTTACCGAAGCGCCGATTCAGGTGCTGGGGCTGAGCAAGGCGGAAGCGCGTGAGCGTGCGATCAAGTATCTGGATAAAGTCGGCATTGATGCGCGTGCGCGTGCCAAATATCCGGTGCACCTTTCCGGTGGTCAGCAGCAGCGCGTGTCGATTGCGCGTGCGTTGGCGATGGAGCCTGAAGTGTTACTGTTTGACGAACCCACTTCTGCGCTCGATCCGGAACTGGTCGGCGAAGTGCTGCGCATTATGCAGAAACTGGCGGAAGAGGGCAAAACCATGGTGGTGGTGACGCATGAGATGGAGTTTGCTCGTCACGTCTCTAATCATGTGATCTTCCTGCATCAGGGCAAAATTGAAGAGCAGGGCACGCCGGATGAGCTGTTCGGCAATCCAAAAAGCCCACGTTTGCAGCAGTTTTTGAAGGGATCGTTGAAGTAGTTTTGTGCCCGCTGTCCCCCATCCCGGCCAGTGCTCGCTGTCCCCCTCCTCGGTCCTCCCCCAAAATTGGGGGAGGAAGATGCTGCTATCTGTGGGTGTTGAAGTGGCATTTGGCAGCGTCTCCTTCCCCCGCGGGCGGGGGAAGGCCGGGATGGGGGACAGCAAGCACCCTCTATCCCCGCAACAACTTCAGCGCCGTATCCTCATCGGTCACCAGACCTGACACCCAGCCGCCCTGCAACGCCGCGCGAATCGCCGGATATTTACGCTCGCTGCCGGCAAAGCCAATAATCTGGCGTTGCGTCTGGCTCTCCAGCAACACGCTGGTGAGCAGTTCATCGGTTTCACCCCACACGCGTTCACCTTGCTGATTGAAAAAGTGCCCGAGCATTTCGCCCACCACGCCGCGCGCGTTGAGCGCAGCAACTTGCGCATCGGTGATAAAGCCTTCGGCATGCAGCGGGCAGCCGGGCTGCACTTCGCCGATGCCAACGAAGGCCACATTCGCCTGCAAGGCGCGTAACGTCACGCGCTGATAAACCTGATGCTGAATCCACATCTCTTTATCTTCGGGCGTATCCGCATACAGCGGCGCAGGAATGAAGAAATACTTGCCCTGCATCTTCTCCGCCATCTTCAGCGGCACGTCGTAGCGCGTACCCGAGTCGTCCCGCGCAATCGCGCCAATCATCGAAACGCACTGATGCTGCGGTCGTTCAACCCAGGGAAGTGCATCAATCATCGAGCGCAGCGTCTTACCGGAACCAATGCCAAATACCTGCGGCTGCTCCTCGCTGATGTATTGCGCCATCACCGCCGCGCCTTCCACTGCCAGCATCTGCTGAATAGCGTCATCATCCAGATTGGCGGATGGCACCACACGGCACAGTTGCAGGCCAAATTTCTCCTGAACGTCGCGCGCCAGATGCAAGCAATGGGTAACCGGATGATCAATCTTTACGCTCACCATGCCCATTTCACGCGCGCTGGAGACCAATCGCTGCGCCACCTGACGTGACAATCCTAACGCGCGTGCAATCTCTTGCTGCGTCACGCCCGCCACGTAATACATCCAGGCCGCACGTGCTGCCAGTTCTTGTTTTTTCTCTTCTCTGCTCATCGCGCTGTTCCGTCAAAACCGGTGCGCCATGTTAACGCGAGATGCCGATGAAGTGTTAATTGAGCAAAAGCCCTAAAAAAGAGCAAAAGTATTAATTGTGATTGAGCTCGCAGAACAAGGCTGCTCGCTCGCACTATGCTACGCCTAATCGGGCAAATGCCCTTAATCGTGGCAAATGTTTATTTTGAGGCGACTATGACCAATCAATCAGTGTGGATGCATATCGGCGCAGGATCTTTTCACCGCGCTCATCAGGCGTGGTATCTGCATAAACTACGCGAGCAGGGCGATGACAGCTGGAGCATTGCCCTCGGCAATATCCGCAATGATGCCGCGCCGTTGCTAAAGCAACTCGCTGCGCAAGAGGGCGAATATGTGCTGGAAACCGTTACACCCGATGGCGAACGCGCCTACGAAACCATCACGTCACTGCGCAAAATCCTGCCGTGGGATAGCGACATCAGCGCGCTGGTGGAGCAGGGAGCGAAAAGTGAAACCCGCGTGATAGGTTTTACCGTCACCGAAGCCGGTTACTATTTGACACCGGAATTCGAACTGGACCTGACGCAACCGGATGTGCAGGCCGATGTGAAAGGCGACATCCGCACGATTTATGGCGCGCTGGCACGCATCCTCACGCAGCGCGTGGCCAACGGTGGCGCGCCCGTTACGCTGCTCAACTGCGATAACCTGCGCCACAACGGCGAACGTTTCCGTCACGGCTTCCTCGCGTTTCTTACCGCCAAAGGTGACAACGCCTTAGCGAATTGGGTGCGCGAAAATACCACCTCGCCTAACACCATGGTGGATCGTATTACGCCGCGTCCAACGCCGGATGTGGCTGAGCGCGTTAAAGCCGCTACGGGTAAAGAGGATGGTGCATCGGTGATGGCCGAATCCTTTATTCAATGGGTGATTGAAGATGACTTCATTGCCGGTCGGCCGGCGCTGGAGAAGGTTGGCGTTGAGCTGGTGGAATCGGTATTGCCGTGGGAAGAGGCGAAAATCCGCATCCTTAACGCCACGCATGCGGCGATTGCCTGGGCAGGCACGCTGATTGGCCTCAATTACATTGATGACAGCACGCGTCAGCCGGCGATTTACCAACTGGCCTATGACTACGTGACCCAGGATGTGATGCCATCGCTGTCGCCGAGCCCGCTGGATTTAGCCGATTATCGCGATGTAGTTCTGGCGCGTTTTAGCAATCCCTACATTAAAGACACCAATCAACGTGTTGGCGCGGACGGTTTGTCGAAAATCCCCGGCATGGTGACGCCAACACTGCGCGAATGCTACCAGCGTGGCGCAGAACCGGCGGCCACTGCCGTGCTGCCTGCACTGTTCTTCCTGTTCCTGCAGCGCTGGGCCTGTGATGATTTGCCTTACACCTATCAGGATGGCGTGCTGCAAGCCGATGCGCTGCGCCAGCAGTTTAGCCGCTCCGATGCACTGAACGCTTTCCTCAGCGATAGCGCGCTATTTGGCGAACTGGCACAGGACAAGGCGTTTCATGCGCTGGTGACGCGCAGCGTGGCGGATCTGCAACTGTGGCTGAAACAGCCAGAACGCATGCTGGCTGCGGTGTAAGGAGCGCGTTATGTATCTTGGGATTGATATTGGCACCTCCGAGCTCAAAGCGCTGATCATCAATGCGCAGGGTGAGATCATTGCCTCGAATCACGCCACGCTCAACGTGCAGCGCCCGCATGCGCACTGGGCAGAACAGGATCCCGAGCGCTGGTGGCAAGCGTGCGGTGATGTCCTTGCTGGATTGCGCCAGCAGGATGCGCTGGCCTGGAGCGAGATTCGCGCGATGGGTTTGTCCGGGCAGATGCACGGCGCGGTGCTGCTGGATGCGCAGGGTAAGGTGCTGCGCCCGTGCATTCTGTGGAATGACACACGCAGTGCGCCGCAATGTGCCGCGCTCAGTGCCCAACATCCGGAAATGATGCAGCTCAGCGGCAATATGATTATGCCGGGCTTCACCGCACCTAAACTGCGTTGGGTGGCAGAACATGAGCCTGAGATTTTCCGTCGCATCGATAAAGTGCTATTGCCGAAAGACTACCTACGCTGGCGTTTAACCGGACAATTTATCAGTGAACCTTCAGACGCGGCAGGCACGTTGTGGCTCGATGTGGCTCAGCGCGACTGGTCCGACGAACTGTTAGCCATCACCGGTCTCACGCGCGCCAATATGCCGGCGCTGGTGGAAGGCAGCGCGGTGAGCGCCCCATTGAAAGCCGATCTGGCAAGTGAATGGGGCTTGTCGGCCGCGGTCTGCGTGGCGGGCGGCGGTGGCGACAATGCCGCATCGGCGGTTGGTGTCGGCGCGGTTAATCCGGGTGATGCTTTTATCTCGCTGGGTACCTCCGGCGTGATTTTTGTCGTCAACGATCGTTTGCTGGCCGATCCGCAATCGGGCGTGCACGCCTTTTGTCACGCCTTGCCCGGACGCTGGCACCAGATGAGCGTGATGCTCAGCGCCGCCAGCTGCCTGCGCTGGCTGTGTAATCTGCTCTCCGTTACCGAAAGCCAACTGATGGAAGAGATGGCACAGCTCAGTGAAGAGCAGCGGCGTCATGCCCCGGTTTTCCTGCCCTATCTTTCCGGTGAACGCACGCCACACAACGATCCTGACGCCTCCGGTTCTTTCTTCAATCTGCGCCACGAAACACCGCGTGCGCTGCTCGGCTACGCAGTAATTGAAGGCGTAGCTTTTGGTCTGGCCGACGGGTTCGCGGTGCTTGGTGATGCGCAGCGCCAGATTCAGCAGTGCAGCCTGACCGGCGGTGGGGCGCGCAGCACGTTGTGGGCGCAGTTGATCGCCGATGTGCTGCAACTGCCGATCGTCACGCATCCCGCCAGCGCGTCCGGCGCATTGGGGGCTGCGCGTCTGGCATGGCTGGCCGCGGGTGGTGTGGAGAGCGAAGTTTGCCTAAAACCGCCGGTGCAGGCGCGATATCAACCAGATGCTGCGCGCGGCAAGGTGCTGCAGCAGCGATTGCAGCTGTTCCGCACGCTCTATGCACAACAGCAGCAGGCGCGAGTGTTGTTGCCTGAATAATTCCAGACAGAGGATGAATGAGATGCAATCGAATGATTACTGGTTTGGCTTACCGAAAAAGATGTTCTGGGGCTTCCTCGCCATCGCTATTTTTATGGCGGGTGACGGCTTTGAAATGGCATTTCTGTCGCGTCACATCACCGATATGGGCTTCACGCCAGCGCAGTCGGCGGTAGTATTTACTTTTTACGGACTGGCGGCAGCGCTAGCGGCGTGGGCATCGGGCGTGGTAGCGGAACTGATTACGCCCCAGCGTGCCATGATGATTGGCTTCGTGCTGTGGATTGTCATGCACACGCTGTTTATGTCGCTGGGACTTGGCATGCGCAACTATACGCTGATGGTGCTATTTTACGGCATTCGCGGTCTGGCGTATCCGCTATTCATTTACTCATTCATGATGATGCTGGTGCAGGTGCTGCCGCGTGAAAAACTGGCGGCAGCCACCGGTTGGTTCTGGGCAATGTATTCCGTCGGTATCGGTGTGGTCGGCAGCTATTTACCGAGTCTGACCATCCCGATGCTCGGCGAAACCGGTACGCTGTGGCTGGCGATTATTTGGGTTGCCTGTGGTGGCGTGCTGGCCTATTTCAGCTTGCGCCATGTGCCGGTTGATCGTTCGCGCGTCAATTTGCCGATGCGCGATAAAATGACCGAAATGTCGCGGGCGGTAACTATTCTGTTTACCAACCAGCACGTGTTTTATGCCTGCCTGATTCGCATCATTAACACGCTGTCGCTGTTTGGTTTCGCCATTATCATGCCGCTGCTGTTCGTTGATCGTCTTGGTTTCACCATTTCCGAATGGCTGCAAATCTGGGCGGTGTTCTTCTTCGTCACCATTTTTACCAACATCTTCTGGGGCATTACCGGCGAGAAACTGGGTTGGATCCGTCAGGTGCGCTGGTTTGGCTGTCTCGGTATGGCCATCTCCAGTCTGGCGTTTTACTACCTGCCGCTGTATGCCGGACATAACTTCTGGGTGGCGCTGATTCCGGCGGTGATGTTAGGAATTTTTGTCGCCGCCTTCGTGCCGATGACCGCAGTGTTTCCGACACTGGAGCCGCATCACAAAGGCGCCGCCGTGTCGATTTATAACCTGTCGGCCGGACTGAGTAATTTTGTCGCGCCCGCGATTGCGTCGGTGTTGCTGCCGTTTTTCGATATCGTCGGCGTGGTGTGGGCGTATACCGCGCTGTACGTGTTTGCTGGCGTGCTGACCTTTATCATCCGCGTGCCGCAGCCGGGACATACGCATGAACCGGCGGCAGTGAAATCACGCGTGGCGCAGCAAAGAAGTTAATCTGTGATAGGCGGGCGCCATTAATGGCGCCCCTACACGACATCCCGCAACGCTTCCTCCAAATCGTACCAGCGAAAACCAAAGCCTGACTCTTCCAGGCGCTTCGGCAACACATGTTGGCCGCCGAGCACCAGCACCGCTGATTCCCCCATCATCAGCTTGATGGCGCTGGCGGGCGTGCGCATAAAGGCTGGGCGATGCATCACATGGCCGAGCGTGGCGGCGAACTGCTCATTGCGCACCGCATAGGGCGCAACCATGTTGAACGGGCCGCGCAGTTCAGAGTGATCGATTAACCACAGCAGCGCGTTAACCAAATCGTCGATGTGAATCCACGGTAAATACTGTTTGCCGCTACCAATCGGACCGCCTACGCCAAGCTTAAACGGCAGTTTCATCTTCGATAACGCGCCGCCTTCTTTCGCCAGCACCACGCCGGTGCGCAGCAAACAGACGCGCGTGCGATCGCTCTGTGCAGTTAACGCCAATTGTTCCCAACGCGCGCACAGCGTATGGGTAAATTCATCCTGGCCTGGATCCTCTTCGGTCAGCACCAGGTCGCCGGTATCGCCATAAAAGCCGGTAGCCGAGCCGGAAATCAAAAATTGCGGGGGATTGCTGCTGGCGTGAATCAGCGAGACCAGCTGCTCGGTGATCTGCCAGCGGCTTTCGCACAGCCGCTGCTTCTGCTGTTCGGTCCAGCGTTTATCGGCGATCGGTTCGCCCGCAAGATTAATCACACCATCAATACCGTTTAAATCGGTTTGCTGATTGATGCCGGACCACAGCGCCACGCTGGCGTCGAGTTTCTCGCGTGCGGCGGCGACATCGCGCGTGACGACGCTCACCTGATGGCCAAGCTGCAACAGACGCGGAATCAGATGGCGGCCAATCAGGCCGGTGCCGCCGGTGATCAGTAAATGCATGTTGAGCCTCCTTGTCATTTTTTATCTGCTCAGATTGAGCATAGAAGAGAAGCGTGCGCGCGGCGTGACTCGGCTTACGCTTATGAAGAAAAAGGAAAAGTCAGCGCTGGTCTTAGCAGCTAAAGATCCGACCAGCGCACCATTGCCTTAATAAATAAAAATCGGTAAACATGATGCACACCTGACGCTTTTCTGAGGCAGCCAATGAATTATCCAACCATTACTTTGTGGTCAGATTCTTGCTTTTTCAGCCCTTACGCCATGTCGGTTTATGTTGCGCTCACCGAGAAGGGCATTCCCTTCACCCTTAAGCGCGTCGATTTATCGCAGAATGCGCAGTGGGATGAGGAATACCGCGCGCTGTCGCTGACCTGCCGTGTGCCGACGCTGCAAATCGATGATGTGCTGCTGACGGAATCTTCAGCGATTGCTGAGTACCTGGAAGAGCGTTTTCCGGCGCCAGAGTTCGAGCGGCTCTATCCGCGCGATCGTGAGAAACGGGCGCATGCGCGCGAAGTGCAGGCATGGCTGCGCAGCGACTTAATGGCGCTGCGCTCTGAGCGTCCAACCGAAGTGCTGTTCGCCGGCGAACGCTTTGCGCCGCTTACGCCGGCAGGTGAGCAAGCTGCCAACAAACTCATTGCTGCGGTGCAGCGCCTTTTGCCTGATGGACAGCAAAATCTGTTTGGCGAATGGTCGATTGCGGATACCGATTTAGCCGTGATGATTAATCGCCTGGCGCTGCACGGCGATGCGCTGCCGGTGAAGCTGCAACACTATGCGGAGTTCCAGTGGCAGCGTGCTTCGGTGCAACTCTGGTTAGCGGAATCGGGTAAAACACGCTGAGCACGATGCGCCTTGCGATGGCGAAAAGAACGCTTTACCTTACCGCTCATTCTAATAAAGCATGGCAAACAGGCGCGTGCTGGGCACGCCGAAAACAGAAAAGGGTTACGGATGGTGGATCAAACGGCAGGTGACGGTATCGAGTGGGTTGATATCGTTAACGAAGAGAACGAAGTCATTGCGCAGGCCAGCCGTGCGCAGATGCGTGCGCAGTGTCTGCGTCATCGCGCTACTTATATTGTGGTGCACGATGGTATGGGCAAAATTCTGGTGCAGCGTCGTACTGAAATCAAAGACTTCATGCCGGGTATGCTGGACGCCACTGCCGGTGGCGTGGTGCAGAGTGGGGAAGACCTGCTGGAATCGGCGCGTCGTGAAGCGGAAGAGGAATTGGGTATCGCGGCCGTTCCATTCGCCGAACACGGCCAGTTCTATTTTGAAGATCAGCATTGCCGCGTATGGGGCGGGCTGTTCAGCTGCGTTTCCCATGGCCCGTTTGCCATGCAGGAAGAGGAAGTGGATGAGATCTTCTGGATGACGCCGGAAGAGATCACCGCGCGCTGTGACGAGTTCACCGATGATTCGCTTAAGGCGCTGTCGCTGTGGCTGAGCCGAAACAGTGATGCTGCACGTCGTAAACAGAGCAGCGAAGCGTAATCTTGCCGTAAGGTCGCCATTTTTGGCGACCTTATATACAACATTGTTAATGTTCCCGCAGAATCCCCGCCAACAGTGCCAACGCATCCTCGAACTGCGCATCGGGAATAGTCAGCGGATAGAGGAAGCGGATCACGTTGCCGTACACGCCACAGGTTAGCAGAATCAAACCTTTTTCCAGCGCCTGCTGCTGAATAGCTTTGGCAATCTCCGCCGACGGCTTGCCCGCCGCATCATTGAATTCCGCCGCCATCATTGAGCCATAACCACGAATTTCCGCCAGCGCTTTACAATCTGCTCGCTGCAACGTCTGTTTTAATCGGCTGCCAAGCTGGTTGGCGCGGCTGCACAGCGCCTCTTCTTCGATAATGTCTAACACCGCCAGCGCCGCCGCAATCGCCGGTGGACTGCCAGCATAGGTTCCGCCCAGGCCGCCGGGTTCTGGCGCATCCATGACTTCTGCGCGTCCCGATACCGCCGAGAGCGGGAAACCGCCAGCCAGACTTTTCGCCATGGTGATGATATCAGGCTGCACGGCGTAATAGTCGCTGGCGAACAGCTTGCCAGTGCGCGCAAAACCGCTCTGGATCTCATCGGCGATCAGCAGTATGCCGTGGCGATCGCACAACTCCCGTAGCGCAACGACAAACTCTGGCGGCGCACCGTAGAAACCGCCTTCGCCCTGAACCGGTTCAAAGATAATGGCTGCCACCTGCTGCGGGCTGATATCGCTGCGGAAAATCGCTTCCAGGCTGTCGAGCGCATCGCTCACGCTGACCTTGTGCAGCGCGTTGGGATAGCGCGCGTGAAACACCGGGCTGGCGAAGGGGCCGAAGCCGGTTTTATACGGCACCACTTTCCCGGTCAGCGACATTGTCATATTGGTGCGGCCATGAAACGCGCCGGTGAAGGCGATGATGCCGGGACGACCGGTGGCCGCACGCGCTATTTTGACCGCGTTTTCGACCGCTTCAGCACCGGTTGAGAAAAAGGTGGTTTTCACCGGCCCGCTAATCGGCACCAGCGCATTTAGTCGCTCAGCGAGATGAATGTAGTTCTCATAAGGGATGATTTGAAATGCGGTGTGGGTAAAGCATTCTAGCTGCTGTTGCACCGCAGCCATCACTTTCGGGTGACGATGCCCGGTGTTAAGCACTGCGATGCCTGCGGAAAAATCGGTGTATTCGCGTCCACGTTGATCCCAAACCGTGGCATTCTCGGCTTTTACCGCATAGAAATCACACATCACACCCACGCCGCGCGGCGTGGCTTGTAAACGACGGCGGTGCACATCACTGTTGCTCATTATTCACCTCGCAATTAGCGGCAGACTTCAATCAGTGTTAACGCAGCGTGAGGTTTATGCCAGTGAAGTACGGGGCAAAAAAAAAGCACGCACCGAAGTGCATGCTTTTTTGGTGGGCGGGAAAGGGGATTAGCCTTCGGCCTGCTGCGATTGAATCGCCGTCAATGCGATGGTGTAGACGATATCATCCACCAGTGCGCCGCGCGACAGGTCGTTCACCGGCTTACGCATGCCTTGCAGCATCGGTCCGATGGAGATCAGATCGGCAGAACGCTGTACCGCTTTGTAAGTGGTGTTACCGGTGTTCAGATCCGGGAAGATGAACACGGTAGCGCGGCCGGCAACCGCAGAGTTTGGCGCTTTGGATTTGGCGACGTCTTCCATAATCGCGGCGTCGTACTGCAGCGGACCATCGATCACCAGATCCGGGCGTTTTTCCTGCGCGATGCGCGTGGCTTCACGTACTTTCTCTACGTCGCTACCGGCACCGGAGTTACCGGTTGAGTAGGAGATCATCGCGACGCGTGGATCGATACCGAAGGCTTTAGCTGAGTCGGCAGACTGAATCGCGATCTCTGCCAGCTGTTCTGGATTGGGATCCGGGTTGATGGCGCAGTCGCCATACACCAGAACCTGCTCCGGCAGCAGCATGAAGAACACCGACGACACCAGCGAGCTGTTTGGCGCGGTTTTGATCAACTGCAGCGGTGGACGAATGGTATTCGCAGTGGTGTGAACCGCGCCGGAGACCAGACCGTCAACTTCGCCGCTCTCCAGCATCATGGTGCCGAGCACCACGTTGTCTTCCAGCTGCTCCTGCGCCACCACTTCGGTCATGCCTTTGCTCTTACGCAGCTCAACCAAACGTGGCACGTAGTTTTCACGTACCACTTCTGGATCCACGATCACGATGCCTGTGCCGAGTTCAACACCCTGCGCCGCCGCAACACGCTGAATCTCTTCCGGATTGCCGAGCAGCACACAGGTAGCGATGCCGCGTTCGGCGCAAATTGCTGCCGCTTTGACGGTACGCGGCTCGTCGCCTTCTGGCAGCACGATGCGTTTGCCTGCTTTGCGCGCCAGCTCGGTGAGCTGGTAGCGGAATGCCGGTGGAGACAGGCGACGGCTGCGCTCGGACGTGGCGGTCAGCGATTCCACCCAATCTTCATTGATGAAGCTAGCTACGTACTCCTGCACTTTCTCGATGCGCTGCGTATCGTCAGTCGGGACTTCAAGGTTGAAGCTTTGCAGGCTAAGCGACGTCTGCCAGGTGTTGGTTTTCACCATAAACACCGGCAGGCCGGTCTGAAACGCACGTTCACACAGGCGTGCGATGGGCGCTTCAATCTGATAGCCACCGGTCAACAGCACGGCACCGATTTCTACGCCGTTCATCGCGGCCAAACAGGCGGCAACCAGTACATCAGGACGATCGGCGGAGGTTACCAGCAGTGAACCCGGACGGAAGTGCTCCAGCATGTGTGGAATGCTACGCGCACAGAAGGTGACAGATTTCACACGGCGCGTCTGGATTTCACCTTCGTTGATGATATCGGCGTTCAGGTGACGGCACATATCGATGGCGCGAGTGGCGATCAGATCAAAGCTCCACGGTACACAACCCAGCACCGGCAGCGGACTGTTGGCAAACAGCTGCTTTGGATCGATGTTGGCGATGCTGGCTTTAGAGGAGTCATCAAAAATTTCTGACAGATCCGGGCGCGTACGACCTTGCTCATCCACCGGCGCATTCAGTTTGTTGATGATCACGCCAGTGATGTTTTTGTTTTTGCTGCCGCCAAAGCTGCTTTGCGTCAGTTCGATACGCTCTTTGAGCTGCGCCGGAGAATCGTTGCCCAGCGCCATCACGAAGACGATTTCGGCGTTCAGGGTTTTAGCGATCTCATAGTTCAGAGCAGATGCGAACTGATGTTTACGCGTGGGGACCAGACCTTCAACCAGCACCACTTCCGCGTTTTTAGCGTTTGCGTGATAGTTGGCAATGATCTCTTCCATCAACACGTCTTGCTGGTTAGATCCAAGCAGCGACTCAACGCGTGACATCTGCAGCGGTTCTGCGGCAGGAATCGCGGAGCTTTTACGGATAATGCTGGTGGTTTGGTCTGGCGCATCGCCACCCGCACGTGGCTGGGCAATTGGCTTGAATACGCTCAGGCGCACGCCTTTGCGCTCCATGGCACGGATCACGCCGAGGCTGACGCTGGTCAGACCGACGCTGGTGCCGGTAGGAATGAGCATAATTGTACGTGACACGATAGAAACCTCTCAGGTGTTGCAGACTGTCTAAAACAACTCCGTCAGCCTAAGCTGACGGAGAGAAGTGTTTTTAAGCGGTGAGACGCGCGGCGTCTTGAGCAATCACCAACTCTTCGTTGGTTGGGATCACCACGGCTGCGCGCGTGCCTTCTTTGTTGATGAAACCCGATTTGCCGAAGCGTGCTGCCAGGTTGCGCTCGTGATCGACTTCGAAGTCGAGCAGACCCAGTTTCTGCAGCGCCAGCTCGCGCACCATCGCCGCGTTTTCACCGATACCACCGGTGAAGACCACGGCGTCCAGACGGCCTTCCATCAGCGCAGTGTAGCTGCCGATGTATTTCGCCAGGCGGTGGCAGAACACATCCATCGCACGCTTAGCATCTTCTTTGGTGCTGTAGTTGTCTTCCACATAGCGGCAGTCGCTGGTGACTTCGGTCAGACCTAACAGGCCAGACTCTTTGGTCAGCAACTTATTGATGGCATCAACGCTCATGCCCAGGGCATCATGCAGGAAGAAGATAATCGCAGGATCGATGTCGCCGCTGCGCGTGCCCATCACCAAACCTTCCAATGGCGTCAGGCCCATGGAAGTATCAACACACTGACCATTGCGAATAGCAGAAACGGAACCGCCATTACCCAAGTGGCAGGTGATGACGTTCAGTTCGCTAACGGGTTTGTTCAGCATTTTCGCGGCTTCCTGCGTCACATAGTAGTGGCTGGTGCCGTGTGCGCCGTAGCGACGAACGCCGTGCTCTTTATACAATTTGTACGGCAGAGCATAGAGATAGGACTCTTCCGGCATTGTCTGATGGAATGCGGTGTCAAAAACCGCGACATTTTTATCAGAAAGATGTGGGAAGTTTTTCAGCGCTTCATCTATACCGATCAGATGCGCAGGATTGTGCAGCGGCGCAAAAGAAGAGGCGTCTTTGATGCCCTGAATAACAGATTCGTCGATGATGACCGATTTGGTCAGCTGCTCGCCGCCGTGAACAATTCGATGGCCGATTGCAGCGATTTGTGCCGAAAGCTCTGGTTTTTGTGCCAGAATAGTTTTGACCATGAAATTCAGTGCTTCGCTGTGTGCCGCACCCGCGCCAAGCTGAGCTTCTTGTTTGCTGCCGTCCAGTTTCCACTTAATACGTGCTTCCGGTAAATGGAAACATTCAGCCAAACCGGAGAGGTATTCGTCGCCGGTAACAGGGTTAAGGATGGCAAACTTAAGTGAAGAACTGCCGCAGTTCAGAACCAGAACTAACTTCGTCGACATGGAAGTACCTATTTTTGTTAAATAGTGGCTAAAAAAAACGCAATCAGACTAACAGCGTAGCCCATGAAAGCTGGTAGGTTAATGATAAACATCATGTGCTAGTCAAAAATTCAGTGACATGCAAAAAATTTTGGTGATTTTACGCTTATTTTTGATAAGCACTTAGCGAAACATGGCTCTGGCCGCTCTTTTATTGAGCTAAAGCTTCCGGTAATGTTACTCAAACGGCGTCAGAATACTCACTGTCACCCGCAAAGACAAAAACTTTTGAAGGATGTCACGTAAAGTTGTGTAGTTATCGGTTTATTTTAAATATTACAGATTTAGTTGAGGTCTATCATGGCGAATGAGACAGACAAACCCGGCTGGTTCGGCTTGTTCCAGCGCGGACAGCGATACATGAAGACCTGGCCTGCAGACAAGCGCCTGGCGCCGGTATTTCCTGAAAATCGCGTGGTGAATGCAACGCGTTTTGCCATTCGCTTTATGCCGCCGCTGGCGATTTTCACCTTGACATGGCAAATCGCGATGGGGGGACAACTTGGTCCAGCAATTGCCACCGCGCTGTTTGCCTGCAGCCTGCCGATGCAAGGATTATGGTGGTTAGGTAAACGTTCGGTAACGCCGTTGCCGCCGACGCTGCTGCAGTGGTTCCATGAAGTGCGTACCAAACTGCAAGAAGCGGGGCAGGCGATTGCACCCGTTGACGGTAAGCCGACATATCAGTCGCTCGCCGATGTGTTGAAGCGCGCGTTTAAACAGCTTGATCGCACTTTCCTCGACGATCTTTGATCCGCGGACGCTTTTACCTGCCAGAGAATTTGAGCCAAATCCCGGTTCAAATCAAAGAAAAGTGGTGCGGACATACACGCATCACTCTCCTTGTGTAATCATTTCTTCATTGTTTAAATCTTAAGCGGCCGCCTGGCCCGGGAGCAAACCATGGAAATGACCCACGCACAACGATTGATCCTCTCCAATCAATACAAAATGATGGCCATGCTGGAACCCGATAACGCCGAGCGCTATCGTCGTTATCAAACCATTATTGAACGCGGCTATGGCTTGCAGTTACGCGAGCTCGATAAGGAATTCGGCGAGCTAACCGAAGCGACCTGTCGCTTACTGATCGATATTATGGAAATGCATCATGCGCTGCATGTTTCGTGGTCGAACCTCAAAGATGGCAGCGCGATTGATGAGCGTCGCCTGGCGTTTCTCGGCTTTGATGCGGCCACCGAAGCGCGTTATCTCGGCTACGTGCGTTTTATGGTGAACGTAGAAGGGCGCTATACCCATTTTGATTCCGGCACACACGGCTTCAATGCCCAAACGCCGATGTGGGAAAAATACCAACGCATGCTTACGGTGTGGCACACTTGTCCGCGTCAATATCATCTCAGCGCGAATGAGATCGCGCAGATTATCAATGCCTGAATAAGGAGCGACGCGTGAAGTACAGGGGTTTTCTGTTTGATTTAGACGGTACGCTGGTGGATTCACTGCCTGCTGTGATTCGCGCATGGTCATTGTGGGGTGAGCGCCATGGTTTGTCTGCGGAAGAGGTCCTGAGCTATATCCATGGGAAGCCTGCGATCAACTCGCTGCGCCATTTCATGGCGGGACAATCTGAAGAGGCGATTCAGGCGGAATTTCTCTGGCTTGAACGCCTCGAAGCGGAAGACACGCATGGCGTACAGGCGATTCCGGGCGCATTAGCGTTACTTTCAACGTTGAACGAGTTGCAGATCCCATGGGCGATTGTCACATCGGGTTCGATCCCTGTTGCCCATGCGCGCCATAAAGCCGCCAATCTACCTATGCCAGAGGTGTTCATCACTGCGGAGAACATCAAGCACGGTAAGCCGAATCCCGAGCCTTATTTGCTGGGCGCCGAGCGTTTGGGGCTTTCAGCGACGCAATGCGTGGTGGTTGAGGATGCGCCAGCGGGCATCATTTCAGGATTGGATGCGGGCAGTGCGGTGATCGCCATCAATGCGCCAGCCGATGCGCCGCGCATTGATGAAGTCACCTTCCGCGTCGCTTCGCTTGAACCGGTAAATGTCGCTAAAGAAGATAGCGGTGAATTTACCCTTTCTATCACCGCATAAAAAAACGGGCCGCTGCGGCCCGTTTTTTTACAGCGGCGTATCCTGTGAGATTTCATCCAGCGACAGGCTAAAGCTGGGAATAAACACCTCAACAAAATAATCCATTTCCGGCGAGCGCCGCTGCGTCAGGGTTTTCTCCAGGCGCGCTTTGGCCAGCAAAAACTCGTTATTACCCGCCGACAACTCTTCCAGACACTTCACATAGGCGCAAAGTGCATCCGCTTGCTTAACCACGGATTGTTCACTTTCGCTATGCATGTGTTCATCTATCAGCGGCCGATAAGCGTCCTGCAGTTCGGGCGGCAGCATATCGATGAGTTTCTGCTGGGCAATTTTCTCGATCTTTTTATATTCGTGCGCAATTTGCGCGTTGTAGTACTTCACCGGCGTCGGTAAATCCCCGGTCAATACTTCGCTGGCATCATGATACAGCGCTAGCATGGCAATGCGCTCGGCGTTGAGGTTGCCGTTAAACTTTTTGTTTTTGATGATGGCGAGCGCGTGAGCAACCATCGCCACCTGCAGACTATGCTCGGAAACGTTTTCAGTGCGCACATTGCGCATTAATGGCCAGCGGTTAATCAGTTTGAGACGGGAGAGGTGGGCGAAAAAATGGCTACGAGTCATGGACGGTTCCTGTTCGCACGGCGGGGAAGATATCTTTTCCCCGAAATGCGAACAGTATACGCGTCACAATTTACTGGCGATACCCTTGTAAGAAACGACCAAACTTGCTGACGGCCATTTCCAAATCGTCCACGCGCGGCAGCGTAACGATGCGTACGTGATCCGGCCACGGCCAGTTGAACGCGGTGCCCTGTACCAGCAGCACTTTTTCCTGCAACAGGAAATCCAGCACCATCTTCTGATCGTCGAAAATGTTGAATTTCTTGGCGTCAATACGCGGGAACATATAGAGCGCACCTTGCGGCTTCACACAGCTGACGCCAGGAATATCGTTAATCAATTCCCATGCACGCTGGCGCTGTTCATACAAACGTCCGCCGGGCGCGATAAATTCACTAATGCTTTGATAACCACCCAATGCGGTCTGAATCGCGTGTTGTGCAGGAACGTTGGCACACAGGCGCATCGACGCCAGCATCTCCAGCCCTTCAATGTAACCTTTGGCGTGTTTCTTCGGACCATTTAAAACCATCCAGCCCTGACGGAAACCCGCCACGCGATAGGTTTTGGACAAGCCGTTGAAGGTCACCGTCAGCAGATCGGGTGCCAGCGCAGCAATCGAATGATGTTGTGCTTCGTCGTAGAGAATCTTGTCGTAGATTTCATCGGCGAAAATAATCAGATTGTGCTGGCGCGCAATTTCAACAATCTCAAGCAACAACTCTTTGCTGTAAACCGCGCCGGTCGGGTTATTCGGGTTAATGATGACAATGCCACGCGTGCGCGGGGTAATCTTGCTGCGAATATCATCCAGGTCAGGGAACCAACCTGCTGATTCATCACACAAATAATGCACCGCTTTACCGCTCGACAGCGAAACGGCAGCGGTCCACAGCGGATAATCCGGCGCAGGCACCAGCATTTCATCACCGCTGTTGAGCAATGCCTGCATCGCTTGCACAATCAGTTCGGATACGCCGTTACCTATATAGATGTCTTCGACAGTGACATCGCGCATGTCACGCGCCTGGTAATGCTGCATGATCGCTTTACGCGCCGAATACAGCCCCTTTGAATCGCAATAACCCTGCGAGCTCGGCAGATTGCGAATGACATCGACCAGAATTTCATCAGGTGCTTCGAAACCAAACGGGGCAGGGTTGCCGATGTTCAGCTTGAGAACTTTGTTGCCTTCTTCTTCGAGACGTTTAGCTTCTTTCAGTACCGGGCCACGGATGTCATAACAGACATTTTCCAGCTTGCCGGATTTATCAATTTGAAAATTCATTGTTACCGCCTTTATGGGCAGAGTCCTTTAACCTGCCACCAAAAATCAAACTCGCCCAATTTACTCTTCTCACCTTAACAAAAGAAGGGCAGCGCTTGGTTTTGGCGTGTTTGCCATTTTTTCCCCTTTCACGTGGCGTAAAAGTCATTGGAAATCGATTAATCTGGTTCATTAGTCCACAAATGTGAAGAATGTTAATATTAAACGCTGGTAAGGTGTGCCTGACGTGTAAATGCCTTCTTCCATCGACATCCGAGACTATTCAGAAATTTTTCAGTCAAAACTGGCTTAAAAAAACATTAGCGACCAGACGAAATAGTTAAATGAATCTTGTTGGATGGCGAAAAATTGTCTGGTAATGATTAAGCACTGTTTGGCGTCACAAAATAGAGTTCATTCTCATACACTTTTTATTGGCAGAATTAAGCACCACCATCAGCTGCAACTCAGTGTAAAACACGCGTAAAATAGCATTTGCGCTGTATCTTTAACGTAAGTGTTTGAGATTCAGAACCTGGAGGGGTTAAAAAAAGAGCAGCATTATGGCAGGATGTGTGCGAAAAGACTTTTGGTCAAAAATTGCGATGTTTTGAATAAAAACATTTCCATTTATAGCGTAAAAATGATTAAGTATAATTTATTATTTGATGCACTTTATCGCTTCGCATCTACATAACATGATGTTATTTCTTTTTAACCCGCAGGGACTTTGTGCGGGATACATAGACAACTACGCAGCTTCCAGCACCTGTACGACTTACGTTTTCGGCCCAGAAGTTCTGCTGTCTATAATGACGACGCTGCTCTGATCTCAGAGTGGTGCGATCGTCGGCATCCGCCTGACAAATTTTTTTCATGGCAGCTCCACACAGGGCTGTCATTAAGCACCATTGCCTCTTATCTCTTTGATAAGTCGGGTAATACACCAGGGTAGTAGTTTTAAAAAATCTTATAAGTGAAGAAAAAACATGACTAATGCAAATCGTCCGATACTGAATCTCGACCTCGATCTGCTGCGTACATTTGTTGCCGTTGCCGATCTGAACACTTTCGCAGCCGCCGCTGCCGCCGTGTGCAGAACGCAGTCCGCAGTGAGCCAGCAGATGCAACGTCTGGAACAATTGGTAGGTAAAGAGCTGTTTGCCAGACATGGACGTAATAAATTGCTGACGGAGCATGGCATTCAACTGCTGGGTTACGCCAGGAAAATCCTTCGTTTTAATGACGAAGCTTGCACCTCTTTAATGTACAGCAACATTCAGGGCGTTCTGACCATCGGCGCTTCAGATGATACCTCAGATACCATTCTGCCGTTCCTGCTTAACCGCGTAACGTCGGTCTATCCGAAGCTGGCCATTGATGTGCGTGTTAAGCGCAACCCGTTCATGATGGAAATGCTTAATCAAGGTGAAGTCGATCTGGTTGTGACCACGTCCAGCCCAGGAAACTTTACTTATCAGGTACTGCGTACTTCACCAACGTTGTGGTACTGCGCGGCAGATTATATCTTCCAGCGTGGAGAGGCCATTCCTTTGGTTCTGTTGGATGAGCCAAGTCCGTATCGCGATATGGCCATTGATCACCTCAACGAGGCTGGCATTCCGTGGCGCATCTCGTATGTTGCCTCAACGCTGGCTGCCGTCCGTGCAGCGGTTAAAGCCGGTTTGGGTGTGACAGCGCGTCCTGTTGAGATGATGAGTCCAGAACTGCGCGTGATGGGCGCGGCAGAAGGTTTGCCAGTATTGCCTGACACCCAGTATCTGCTGTGCCGTAATCCAGACAGCGATAACGAACTGGCGCTGGCGATCTTCAATGCCATGCAGTCCACCAACGATCCTTATAATCTGAGTGCTAATCCAGACGGTACCTTGTTACTGGATGATGAAGAGTAAGGGTTGCAGTTACTGGTAATTCCTCTCAATTGGAATACCGGTTAATTGTTAAAACCGATAAAAATAAGCCTTAGCTGGATAATTATCCGCTAAGGCTTTTTTTATGCCTTTTAACACGTCCTTTTTAGAGCGATTTCCAGAAAAAGATTTCACTCAACATCTTAAAAATGAAATGTGTTCTATTTTTGCTCCACATGGAATGATTTTATCAATTCGTGCCAACTTTCCCAGGGCAATTGCCCGTCCACTCCGCTGTTTTTTGCAGCATAAAACCCAGTTATGTGCTTTAGATCAAAAAAATACCCCTGATAAGGGGGGGGAATCTCGGGCGAGACCTGTCAAAATATGATTGTTAAATGCACGATCCACGCATGTGAATACCCGCTACACTAAAATTAACCTCACAAACTGAAGCGATTTAGCTGGCGCTCAGAGGGTTGAATGTTAATAATATGATGCAGCTGTAAAATAATGTTTGGATACTTTTGTCAAAGTTGACAAAAGGTTATAGAAAGGAGTAAAAACCCCTATAAAATTGCTGCTTTATTGCTAATGACAGCAAAATTTATAAGGTTTTTTATCCTTCCCTTGAATCGATGTGGTGTGTTTGCTGCAACAGCGCAGGATGCCATCACCACTTTTGATGAGTAAGCAAAGAGTATGTCGACAACTACAGAAGTGATCGCTCATCACTGGGCATTTATTGTTTTTATCGTTATCGCATTCGGCCTGTGTGCCTTTATGTTGACCGGGGGCTGGTTGTTAGGTGGTCGTGCGCGTGCGCGACACAAGGACACCCCGTTCGAATCGGGTATTGAGTCGGTCGGTGACACTCATATTCGCCTCTCTGCAAAATTCTATCTGGTTGCGATGTTCTTCGTCATATTCGACGTCGAAGCCCTCTATTTATACGCATGGTCGACTTCCATCCGCGAAAGCGGTTGGGTCGGCTTTGTCGAAGCCGCAATTTTCATTTTGGTGCTCTTGGCAGGCCTGGTTTATCTGGTGCGCATCGGTGCGCTGGATTGGGCTCCTGCGCGTCGTCGCGTAGTGGTCAAATCTGTCCCGGTCAGTCACAGCCACACCAACCCTCATAAGCAGTAAAAGCGAGGCAATAAGATGGACTACACGCTGACACGCGTAGACCCGAACGGGGGCGGCGACAACGATCGTTATCCTCTGCAGAAACAGGAAACGGTTACCGATCCGCTGGAGCAACACGTTCACCGCAGCGTCTACATGGGCAAGCTCGAGCACGCCCTGCATGACATGGTGAACTGGGGTCGTAAAAACTCACTCTGGCCGTATAACTTCGGCCTTTCCTGTTGCTACGTGGAAATGACCACATCCTTCACCGCAGTGCATGACGTGGCACGATTTGGCGCCGAAGTTATGCGCGCCTCGCCACGTCAGGCTGACTTCATGGTGATCGCCGGTACGCCATTTACCAAAATGGCGCCGGTTATTCAGCGTCTATATGACCAAATGCTGGAGCCGAAATGGGTGATTTCCATGGGCGCATGCGCTAACTCGGGTGGCATGTATGACATCTACTCGGTGGTGCAGGGGGTGGATAAATTCCTGCCGGTTGACGTGTACATTCCTGGCTGCCCGCCGCGTCCAGAAGCGTATATGCAGGCATTGCTGCTGCTGCGCGAGTCGATTGGCAAAGAGCGTCGTCCACTGTCTTGGGTGGTTGGTGATCAGGGTGTTTATCGCGCCAATATGCAGCCAGAGCGTGAAAGAAAGCGTGGCGAGCGTATTGCCGTCACCAACCTGAGATCGCCAGACGAAGTTTAAGCTTCCCGTACACGGATGGAGCCACGGCCACAGCAAAACATCACAATTTAATGTGCGCCGCCATCCTGACGCCTTCTTTTGAGCGCCTGATTACAGGCCGGAATGGTGAGTAACGTATGACTGATTTAACCACGCAAGATCTCGCTCAGCCTTCATGGCAAACCCGCGATCACCTGGATGACCCAGTGGTCGGCGAGCTGCGTAACCGTTTTGGGCCGGATGCCTTTACCGTTCAGGCTACCCGCACCGGGATTCCGGTTGTCTGGGTGAAGCGTGAACAGCTATTAGAAATCGTTGAATTCCTGCGCAAGCTGCCAAAGCCCTATGTCATGCTGTATGACTTACACGGTTTTGATGAGCGTTTACGCACTAACCGCGCCGGTTTGCCCGCCGCGGATTTTTCCGTTTTCTATCACCTGCTTTCCATTGAACGCAACCGCGACATCATGCTCAAGGTCGCTTTATCTGAAAACGATCTGAATGTGCCAACCATCACCAAAATTTTCGCTAACGCCAACTGGTATGAGCGCGAAACCTGGGAGATGTTTGGCATCACTTTCAATGGTCACCCGCACCTGACGCGCATCATGATGCCGCAGACGTGGGAAGGCCATCCACTGCGTAAAGATTATCCGGCGCGCGCTACCGAGTTCGATCCCTTCGAGCTGACCAAGCAGAAAGAAGATCTGGAGATGGAGGCGCTGACCTTCAAGCCTGAAGATTGGGGCATGAAGCGCAGCACCACTAATGAGGACTTCATGTTCCTCAACCTCGGTCCGAACCACCCCTCTGCGCACGGTGCTTTCCGCATCATTCTGCAGTTAGATGGTGAAGAAATCGTCGATTGCGTTCCCGATGTCGGCTACCACCATCGTGGCGCGGAGAAGATGGGCGAGCGCCAATCCTGGCACAGCTACATTCCGTACACCGACCGTATCGAGTACCTCGGCGGCTGCGTGAACGAAATGCCGTACGTGCTGGCGGTGGAAAAACTGGCGGGCATTACCGTGCCGGATCGCGTCAATGTGATCCGCGTGATGCTGTCTGAACTGTTCCGCATCAACAGCCATCTGCTCTATATCTCCACCTTTATTCAGGACGTCGGCGCGATGACGCCGGTGTTCTTCGCCTTTACCGATCGTCAGAAAATTTATGATGTGGTGGAAGCGATTACCGGTTTCCGTATGCACCCGGCGTGGTTCCGCATCGGCGGCGTCGCGCATGACCTGCCGAAAGGTTGGGAACGTCTGCTGCGCGACTTCCTCGACTGGATGCCGAAGCGTCTGAAAGAGTACGACAAAGCCGCACTGCGCAATACCGTGTTGATGGGCCGTTCGCAAGGCGTTGCGGCGTACAACATGGATGAAGCACTGGCGTGGGGCACCACCGGCGCAGGTCTGCGCGCCACTGGTTTAGATTTTGACGTGCGCAAATGGCGTCCATATTCAGGTTACGAAAACTTCGATTTCGAAATTCCGGTTGGCGCTGGCATCAGTGATGCGTACACCCGCGTGCAGCTGAAAATGGAAGAGATGTGGCAGTCACTGCGCATTCTGGAACAGTGCCTGAACAACATGCCTGAAGGCCCGTTCAAAGCGGACCATCCGCTGACAACGCCGCCGCCGAAAGAGCGCACGCTGCAGCACATTGAAACCCTGATCACTCACTTCCTGCAGGTTTCGTGGGGCCCAATCATGCCGGCCAACGAATCCTTCCAGATGATTGAGGCGACCAAAGGGATCAACAGTTACTACCTGACCAGCGATGGCAGCACCATGAGCTATCGCACCCGCGTGCGTACGCCGAGCTTCCCGCATCTGCAGCAGATCCCATCGGTGATCCGCGGCAGCCTGGTATCCGACTTGATCGTTTACCTCGGTAGTATCGATTTTGTTATGTCAGACGTGGACCGCTAATTATGCACGATCAAAAAATTGCTATTCACACCATTGACCCTACTGAGGTCTTCGTGCTGAGCGAGGCCGAGCACCACGCTATCGAGCACGAGAAACACCATTACGAAGATGCACGCGCCGCTTCGATCGAAGCGTTGAAGATCGTGCAGAAACAGCGTGGCTGGGTGCCGGACGGCGCGATTAACGCCATCGCAGATGTTCTGGGGATTCCAGCCAGTGATGTTGAAGGCGTAGCGACTTTCTATAGCCAAATCTACCGTACGCCGGTTGGCCGTCACGTTATTCGCTACTGTGACAGCGTGGTGTGCCACATCACGGGTTATCAGGGGATTCAGGATGCGCTGGAGCAAAATCTGAACATCAAGCCGGGCCAGACTACGGCGGATGGACGCTTTACGTTGCTGCCAACTTGCTGCCTGGGTAACTGCGATAAAGGGCCAACCATGATGGTGGATGAAGATACCCACGTTCATCTGACGCCTGAAGGCATCGCCAACTTGCTGGAGCAGTATCAATGACCATTAAACAGATCATTCGTACTGCCGAAACCCATCCACTGACCTGGCGTCTCCGTGACGACAAGCAGCCGATCTGGATCGAAGAATATCGCAGTAAAAACGGTTATGTCGGCGCAGAAAAAGCGTTGAAAGATTTCAGCCAGGACGAAATCGTCGCGGCGGTAAAAGACTCCGGCCTGAAAGGCCGCGGTGGTGCAGGCTTTAACACCGGCCTGAAGTGGAGCCTGATGCCGAAAGACGAATCCATGAACATCCGTTACCTGCTGTGTAATGCCGATGAAATGGAGCCGGGCACGTACAAAGACCGCTTGCTGATGGAGCAACTGCCGCACCAGCTGGTGGAAGGCATGCTGATCAGTGCGTTCGCGCTGAAAGCCTATCGTGGCTACATCTTCTTACGTGGTGAGTACATCGAAGCGGCCGTTAATCTGCGTCGCGCGATTGCTGAAGCCACCGAAGCGGGCTATCTCGGCAAAAATATTCTTGGTACCGGTTTTGATTTCGAGCTGATCGTCCACACCGGCGCAGGTCGTTATATCTGCGGTGAAGAGACAGCACTGATTAACTCGCTGGAAGGACGTCGTGCTAATCCGCGCTCTAAGCCGCCATTCCCGGCGAGTGCCGGCGTGTGGGGCAAGCCGACCTGCGTGAACAACGTGGAAACGCTGTCGAACGTGCCTGCCATCTTCCTTAACGGCGTTGACTGGTACAAAAACATCTCTACCAGCGAAGACACCGGCACCAAAATGATGGGCTTTTCTGGCCGCGTAAAAAATCCTGGCGTCTGGGAATTGCCGTTCGGCACCACCGCACGTGAAATTCTTGAGGATTACGCCGGTGGCATGCGCGATGGCCTGAAATTCAAAGCCTGGCAGCCAGGCGGCGCAGGAACTGACTTCCTCACCGATCAGCACCTCGATCTGCCGATGGAATTTGCCAGTATTGGTAAAGCTGGCAGCCGTTTAGGTACTGCGCTGGCGATGGCAGTCGATCACGAAATCAACATGGTTTCGCTGGTGCGTAATCTGGAAGAGTTCTTTGCGCGCGAATCCTGTGGCTGGTGTACGCCGTGCCGTGATGGATTGCCATGGAGCGTGAAGATCCTGCGTGCGCTGGAGCAGAAGAAAGGTCAGCCGGGTGATATTGAAACCCTGCAGCAACTTTGCCGCCAGCTTGGCCCAGGTAAAACCTTCTGTGCCCACGCACCGGGCGCCGTCGAGCCATTGCAGAGCGCGATTAAATATTTCCGTGAAGAGTTTGAAGCTGGCATTGCGCCGCAGGTGTTTGGCAATACCCGAGCCATCGGCGGTATTCAGCCCAACCTGCTGAAAGCGCGCTGGTAATCAGCCGCCGTACACGGAATTCACCTCATGCCGACATGGCGTGGGGAAAGAATTAGATGTTTAACGCTCGTCTTAGGGCGAGCCTTACGGAAGCATGTTCACTATGGCTACAATCCATGTAGACGGTAAAGAATATGATGTGAACGGAGCGGACAACCTGCTACAGGCGTGTCTCTCTCTGGGCCTTGATATTCCTTATTTTTGCTGGCATCCGGCGCTGGGAAGCGTAGGGGCCTGCCGCCAGTGCGCGGTGAAGCAATTCCAGAATGCCGAAGATACCCGCGGTCGCCTTGTCATGTCCTGCATGACACCAGCGTCGGACGGCACCTTTATCTCCATCGACGATGGCGAAGCGAAAGAGTTTCGTGAAAGCGTGGTGGAATGGCTGATGACCAACCATCCGCACGACTGCCCGGTGTGCGAAGAGGGCGGTAACTGCCATCTGCAGGATATGACGGTAATGACCGGACACAGTTTCCGTCGTTATCGCTTCACTAAACGTACTCACCAGAACCAGGACCTCGGCCCGTTCATTTCGCATGAAATGAACCGCTGTATCGCCTGCTATCGCTGCGTGCGTTACTACAAAGATTATGCCGACGGCAAAGATCTTGGCGTTTATGGCGCTCACGACAACGTCTACTTTGGTCGTCCGGAAGATGGCACGCTGGAAAGCGAATTCTCCGGTAACCTGGTGGAAATCTGTCCGACCGGCGTTTTCACCGATAAAACGCACTCCGAACGCTATAACCGTAAATGGGATATGCAGTTCGCACCAAGCATCTGTCAGCAGTGCAGCGTGGGTTGTAACACCAGCCCGGGCGAACGCTATGGCGAATTGCGTCGTATCGAAAACCGCTATAACGGCACCGTAAACCACTATTTCCTCTGCGATCGCGGTCGTTTCGGTTACGGCTACGTCAACCGCAAAGATCGCCCACGTCATCCGGTACAGCAACGCGGCAACGATTGGGTCAGCCTGAATGCTGAACAAGCGGTGAATGCGGCGGCGGATGTGTTGCGTCGGGCGAAAAAAGTGATCGGTATCGGTTCTCCGCGCGCCAGCATTGAAAGCAACTTCGCGTTGCGTGAGCTGGTTGGCGCAGAAAACTTCTCAACCGGTATGCCAGCCGGTGAGCAAGCTCGCGTTGAGCTGATGCTGAAAGTCCTGCAGGACGGCGGCATCTACACGCCATCACTGCGCGAAATTGAGAGCTACGATGCGGTGCTGGTGCTGGGTGAAGATTTGACTCAGGTTGGCGCACGCGTGGCGTTGTCTGTACGTCAGGCAGTAAAAGGTAAAGCGCGTGAGATGGCTGCGGCACAGAAAGTGGCTGACTGGCAGATCGCGGCAATCCTTAACATCGGTCAGCATGCCAAACATCCGCTGTTCGTAACCAACGTCGACGAAACCCGCCTGGATGATATCGCTGCGTGGAGCTATCGCGCACCGGTGGAAGATCAAGCTCGTCTCGGCTTCGCGATTGCCAATGCACTGGATGAAAGCGCGCCGGCAGTCAGCGGCTTCGACAGCAAACTCAACGGCAAAGTTGATGTGGTGGTTCAGGCGCTGGCAGGTGCAAAAAAACCGCTGATTATCTCCGGTACCCATTCCGGTAGCATCGCGATGATTGAAGCTGCTGCTAACGTGGCAAAAGCCCTGAAAGCGCGCGGTGCCGATGTCGGTATTACCTTCCTCGCGGGTGCGGCGAACAGCTTTGGCCTCGGCCTGATGGGCGGTCAATCGCTGGACAGCGCGCTGGAAAAGCTGAGCAAAGGCGAAGCCGATGCGCTGGTGGTGCTGGAAAACGATCTCTATCGTCATGCACCGAAAGCCAACGTGGATGCGGCGCTCGATACTACCGCTAACGTGATTGTGGTCGATCATCAGCGTACCGCAACGCTGGAAAAAGCCGGTTTGGTACTTTCAACCGCCAGCTTTGCGGAGAGCGATGGCACCTCAATCAACCACGAAGGCCGCGCGCAGCGCTTCTTCCAGGTTTACGATCCCGCTTATTACGATGACAGCGTAGTGATGCTGGAGAGCTGGCGCTGGTTGCGTTCGCTGCACAGCGCGGTTGAGAGCCGTCACATCGACTGGACTCAGCTGGATCACGTGATTGATGCCACCGTTGCGGCGCTGCCACAGCTGAAAGGCATTAAGGATGCCGCGCCAGACGCGAGCTTCCGTATCCGTGGTCAAAAACTGGCACGTTCACCGCACCGCAACAGTGGCCGTACTGCGATGCGCGCCAACATCAGCGTGCATGAACCGCGTCAGCCGCAAGATAAAGACACCATGTTTGCCTTCTCGATGGAAGGGAACAACCAACCCAGCGCACCGCGTTCGCAGATTCCATTTGCCTGGGCGCCGGGCTGGAACTCACCGCAGGCATGGAACAAGTTCCAGGCTGAAGTGGGCGGCAAACTGCGTCATGGCGATCCGGGCGTGCGTCTGTTTGAAGCCAGCGATCGTTCATTGCCGTGGTTTACCGCGATTCCTGAAAGCTTCGTTGAAGGCAGCCAGTGGCGCGTTGCACCTTACTACCAGCTGTTTGGTAGCGAGGAGATGACCCAGCGCTCAACCACCTTCCAGAAACGCATGTCCCCGGCCACGCTGGTGATCAACCCGGCTGATGCTGAGAAACTGGGCGTTAATAGCGGTGCTTCCGTTGAGCTGGTGTGTGCAGGCGAAACACTGCGCTTGCCGGTACGTTTCTCTGCGTCGCTGCAAGCAGGGCAGGTTGGTTTACCGCTCGGTATGCCGGGCGTGCCGCCGTTCCTCTCAGGTGCGCACATTGACAAACTGCAGGAGGCCGCGCAATGAGTTGGCTGACACCGGACGTTATTGAAATCCTCATCAACATCGGCAAAGCGCTGGTCATCTTGTTGGTGGTTGTCGGTTGCGGTGCTTTCATGAGTTTCGCCGAGCGTCGTCTGCTCGGCCTGTGGCAGAACCGTTATGGACCAAACCGTGTTGGCTGGGGCGGCTCGCTGCAGCTGGCTGCTGACATGATCAAAATGTTCTTTAAAGAGGACTGGGTTCCGCCGTTTACCGACCGCTTCATCTTTACGCTGGCACCGGTTATCGCCTTCGTATCGCTGCTGCTGGCTTTCGCCATTGTGCCAGTTTCGCCGACCTGGATGGTCACCGATCTGAACATCGGTCTGCTGTTCTTCCTGATGATGGCGGGCCTGGCGGTGTATGCGGTGCTGTTCGCTGGCTGGTCGAGTAATAACAAATACTCACTGTTGGGTGCGATGCGTGCATCGGCGCAGACGCTGAGCTACGAAGTGTTCCTTGGTCTGTCACTGATGGGCGTGGTGGCGCAAGCCGGCTCGTTCAATATGAATGCCATTGTCGAAAGCCAGGCGCATCTGTGGAACATCATTCCTCAGTTCTTCGGCTTCCTTACCTTCTGCATCGCGGGCGTAGCGGTATGTCACCGTCATCCGTTTGACCAACCAGAAGCGGAGCAGGAACTGGCGGACGGTTACCACATCGAATACGCCGGTATGAAGTTCGGCCTGTTCTTCGTCGGTGAATACGTGGCGATAACCACCGTTTCAGCGCTGATCGTGACGCTGTTCTTCGGTGGCTGGCACGGCCCGTTCCTGCCGCCATTCATCTGGTTCGCTCTGAAAACAGCGTTCTTTATGGTGATGTTTATCCTGATTCGTGCTGCGCTGCCGCGTCCACGCTATGACCAGGTGCTGTCGTTCGGCTGGAAAGTGTGTCTGCCGTTGACGCTATTGAACCTGCTGGCGACCGCCGCAGTGATTCTGTACACCGCGCAGTAAGGGACATTGAGATGACTTTAAAAGATATTGTCGTTGGCTTCGGCACGACAGTGCGCAGTATCTGGATGATAGGCATGCATGCCTTCGCCAAGCGCGAAACCCAAATGTATCCGGAAGAACCGGTTTATCTGCCGCCGCGTTACCGTGGCCGTATTGTGCTGACGCGCGATCCGGACGGCGCAGAGCGTTGCGTTGCCTGTAACTTGTGCGCGGTAGCTTGTCCTGTCGGCTGTATCTCGCTGCAGAAAGCCGAGACGCAGGATGGACGTTGGTATCCTGAGTTCTTCCGCATCAACTTCTCACGCTGCATCTTCTGCGGCCTGTGTGAAGAGGCTTGCCCAACCACCGCGATTCAGCTGACACCCGATTTCGAACTGGGTGAGTTTAAGCGTCAGGATCTGGTGTATGAGAAAGAAGACTTGCTGATTTCCGGTCCGGGTAAATATCCGGAGTACAACTTCTATCGTATGGCTGGTATGGCGATCGACGGAAAAGAGAAGGGCGAAGCGGAAAACGAAGCCAAGCCGATCGACGTCAAAGGGTTGTTACCTTAAGGAGCCAGGTATGGAATTTGCGTTTTATCTTTGCGGACTGGTGGCGGTGCTGACGACGCTGCGCGTCATCACCCACACCAATCCGGTACATGCGCTGCTGTACCTGATCGTTTCGCTGCTGTCGATTGCCGGCGTGTTCTTCTCAATGGGCGCCTACTTTGCCGGTGCACTGGAAATCATCGTCTACGCGGGTGCCATCATGGTGCTGTTCGTCTTTGTGGTGATGATGCTGAACCTCGGCAAAACGCAGCAGGATCAAGAGCGCGAGTGGCTCAAACCTTCGCTGTGGATTGGTCCGGGCATCGTCTCTTTACTGCTGCTGGCAGTGATGATTTACGCGATTAGCACGGCAACCGATCAGGGCATTGATGGCACCGTCATCGACGCGAAAGCAGTCGGTATCAGCTTGTTTGGTCCCTATGTTCTGGCGGTTGAATTGGCATCGATGCTACTGCTCGCGGGTCTGGTCGTGGCCTTCCATATTGGACGTGAAGAGCGTCACGGCGAAGTGTTGAGCAATCGTCAAGCTGATGCGCAAGCAAATAAGGAGGATCACGCATGATCCCGTTACAACACGGCCTGATGCTGGCCGCTGTGCTGTTTGTTCTCGGCCTGACCTCCGTGGTGCTGCGTCGTAACATCCTGTTTATGCTGATTGGTCTGGAAATCATGATCAATGCCTCCGCGTTAGCGCTGGTGGTAGCAGGCAGCTATTGGGGACAAGCTGATGGTCAGGTGATGTACATCCTGGCGATCAGCCTTGCGGCGGCGGAAGCGAGTATTGGTCTGGCGCTGTTGCTCCAGCTCTATCGTCGTCGTCAGACGCTGAACATTGACACAGTGAGCGAGATGCGCGGATGAATCTTCTCTATTTAACCGTATTATTTCCGCTGATTGGCTTCCTGCTATTGGCGTTTTCACGCGGTCGCTGGTCGGAGAACCTGTCGGCAGCAATCGGTATGGGTTCTGTTGGTCTTGCCGCATTAACCACTATTTATGCCGGTTTCGACTTCTTCAATCAGGGTCAGCAGCCGTTCACTCAGGCGCTGTGGACCTGGATTCACGTCGGCAACTTTGACATTAAAGTGAATCTGGTGCTGGATGGTCTTTCTCTGACCATGCTGTCCGTCGTCACCGGCGTTGGTTTCTTCATCCACATGTTCGCTTCATGGTACATGCGTGGTGAAGAGGGTTATTCGCGCTTCTTCGCTTACACCAACCTGTTCATCGCGAGCATGGTGGTGTTGGTGCTGGCCGATAACCTGATGCTGATGTATCTCGGTTGGGAAGGCGTGGGCCTGTGCTCCTATCTGCTGATTGGCTTCTATTACAGCAATCCAGAGAACGGCAAAGCGGCGATGAAAGCCTTTATCATCACCCGTGTCGGTGATGTGTTCCTCGCTTTCGCCTTGTTCATCCTCTACAACGAACTGGGCACGCTGAACTTCCGCGAACTGGTGGAACTGGCACCCGCGCACTTCGCTGCAGACAACCACATGCTGCAGTGGGCAACCCTGATGCTGTTGGGGGGCGCGGTCGGTAAATCGGCACAGCTGCCATTACAAACCTGGCTGGCGGATGCGATGGCCGGTCCAACCCCGGTTTCGGCTCTGATTCACGCCGCGACCATGGTAACCGCCGGTGTTTATCTGATTGCACGTACTCACGGCCTGTTCCTGTTGACGCCGGAAGTGCTGCATCTGGTGGGTATCATTGGTGCGATTACTCTGGTGCTGGCAGGTTTTGCTGCGCTGGTGCAAACCGACATCAAACGCGTGCTGGCTTACTCCACCATGAGTCAGATCGGCTACATGTTCCTCGCGCTTGGCGTGCAGGCATGGGACGCGGCGATTTTCCACCTGATGACGCATGCATTCTTCAAAGCCTTGCTGTTCCTCTCTTCAGGCTCGGTCATTCTGGCTTGCCATCACGAGCAGAATATTTTCAAAATGGGCGGCCTGCGTAAGAGCATCCCGCTGGTGTATGTCTGCTTCCTGGTGGGCGGTGCCGCGTTGGCTGCGCTGCCGCTGATCACCGCAGGTTTCTACAGTAAAGATGAAATCCTGTTTGGTGCGATGGCGAATGGTCACATCAATCTGATGGTGGCGGGTCTGGTGGGTGCATTCCTCACTTCGATCTACACCTTCCGCATGATCTTTATCGTGTTCCACGGTGAAGAGAAAATTCATGCCCACGCCGGTAAAGGCATTACGCATCACCTGCCGCTGATTGTTCTGATGGTGCTCTCCACCTTTATTGGTGCGCTGATCACGCCTCCTCTGGCGGGGGTTCTGCCGCAGAACGAGTTTGGTGAAGGCGGCAAAGTGATGCTGGAAATCACCTCAGGCGTGGTGGCCATTGTCGGTATCCTGATCGCAGCAGCTCTGTGGCTGGGTAAACGTCAACTGGTGACCAGTATTGCTAACAGCGCGCCGGGTCGTTTCTTCGGCACCTGGTGGTTCGCGGCCTGGGGCTTCGACTGGCTGTATGACAAGGTGTTTGTAAAACCTTATCTCGGCATTGCCTGGTTGCTGAAGCGCGATCCGCTTAACTCACTGATGAACCTGCCTGCGCTGCTGTCGCGTGTTGGTAATAAAGGTTTGGTGGTGAGCGAAAACGGTTATCTGCGCTGGTACGTGGCCTCGATGAGTGTGGGTGCCGTTGTGGTGCTGGCGCTGCTGCTGGTGATTTAAAGATTGATGAGCGGGGCGGGTTCGCTCGCCCAATTAGAATGTCAAAAATTGCCTGAAGTAAGGCAATAAAAAGGGAAGTTTGCCGTGTTATTACCTTGGCTAATTATCATACCTTTTGTCGGTGGCTTGCTCTGCTGGCTTGCGGAGCGTCTTGGCGCAAAAGTTCCGCGCTGGATTGCCATGATCACCATGGGCCTGACGCTAGCGCTTGGTCTGCAGCTGTGGTTGCAGGGAGGCTATTCACTGACGCAGGCTGCGGGCATTCCGCAATGGCAATCGACTTTCTCCGTACCGTGGATTCCGCGCTTTGGCATCAACTTCCATCTGGCAATTGATGGTCTGTCGCTGCTGATGGTGGTGCTAACCGGACTGCTCGGTTTGATGGCGGTGCTGTGCTCCTGGAACGAAATTGAGAAATATCAGGGCTTTTTCCACCTCAACCTGATGTGGATTCTCGGTGGTGTGATTGGCGTGTTCCTCTCCATCGATATGTTCCTGTTCTTCTTCTTCTGGGAAATGATGCTGGTGCCGATGTATTTCCTCATCGCACTGTGGGGCCATAAAGCATCCGACGGTAAAACGCGTATCAGCGCGGCGACCAAGTTCTTCATCTACACCCAGGCATCGGGTCTGATCATGTTGGTGGCGATTCTGGCGCTGGTCTTTGTCCATTACAACGCCACCGGCGTATGGACTTTCAGCTACGAAGAACTGCTGAAAACCCCGATGTCGCACACCGTTGAATATCTGCTGATGCTTGGCTTCTTTATTGCCTTTGCGGTGAAAATGCCGGTGGTGCCATTACACGGTTGGTTACCCGATGCGCACAGCCAGGCACCAACCGCTGGTTCAGTTGACCTCGCAGGTATCTTGCTAAAAACTGCGGCTTACGGTTTGCTGCGCTTTAGCCTGCCGCTGTTCCCGAATGCGTCAGCAGAGTTCGCACCGATTGCCATGTGGCTGGGTATCATCGGCATCTTCTACGGTGCGTGGATGGCATTCTCACAAACTGATATCAAGCGACTGATCGCTTACACCTCTATTTCGCACATGGGCTTCGTGCTCATCGCCATCTACACTGGCAGCCAGCTGGCCTTCCAGGGCGCGGTGATTCAGATGATTGCGCACGGTCTCTCTGCTGCGGCACTGTTCATCTTGTGTGGTCAGCTGTATGAACGTCTGCACACCCGCGACCTGCGTCAGATGGGCGGTTTGTGGTCACGTATCAAATGGATTCCGGGTCTGTCACTGTTCTTCGCGGTTGCAAACCTTGGTATGCCGGGCACCGGTAACTTTGTTGGCGAATTTATGATTCTGACCGGCAGCTTCCAGGTGGTACCGGTGATTATCGTCATTGCAACCTTTGGTCTGGTGTTTGCTTCGGTTTACTCCCTGATCATGATGCAGCGCGCTTACTTCGGCGAAGCAAAGTCGAAAGATCCGCTGCCAGGCATGTCACCGCGTGAGTTCATGACTATCGGCGTATTGGTGATGTTGCTGGTACTGCTGGGGATTTATCCTCAGCCGATCCTCGACACATCCCATGCTGCGATGAGCAATATTCAGCAGTGGTTTACCGCTTCAATTTCAACTACAAGGCCGTAATTCGCCATGACAATAACTCCTCAACATCTGATCGCGTTACTGCCGCTGTTAATCGTCGGATTGACGGTGGTGGTGGTGATGCTGTCCATTGCGTGGCGACGCAATCACTTTGTTAATGCCACGCTGACGGTGATCGGACTTAACATTGCGCTGTTTTCTCTGTGGTTTGTAGGCCAGGCGGGAGCGATGGACGTCACGCCGCTGCTGCGCGTTGATGGCTATTCGATGTTCTACACCGCGCTGGTGGTGCTGGCGAGTTTAGCCACCTGCACCTTCGCTTATCCGTGGCTGGCCGGTTTCCCGGACAACAAAGATGAGTTCTATCTGCTGGTGCTGATTGCAGCACTCGGCGGGATCGTGCTGGCGAGCGCCAACCATCTGGCAGCGCTGTTCATCGGTATCGAACTGCTGTCACTGCCGCTGTTTGGTTTGATTGGTTATGCTTTCCGCCAGAAACGTTCGCTGGAAGCGTCGCTGAAATACACCATTCTGTCGGCGGCGGCCTCATCGTTCCTGCTGTTCGGTATCGCGCTGATTTATGCTGATTCCGGCAGCCTGAGCTTTGTGCAGCTGGGCAAAAGTCTGAGCGATAGCATGATTCAGGAGCCGCTGTTGCTGCTCGGTCTGGGCATGATGATTATCGGACTGGGCTTTAAACTGTCGCTGGTTCCTTTCCACCTGTGGACGCCAGATGTTTATCAGGGTGCGCCAGCGCCGGTTTCAACCTTCCTCGCTACCGCCAGCAAGATCGCCATCTTTGGTGTGATTATGCGCCTGTTCATGTACGCGCCCGTCACTGACAGCGAAGCGGTGCGTACCGTGCTGGGCATCATTGCGTTTGCGTCGATTCTGTTCGGCAACCTGATGGCGATTTCCCAGAGCAACATCAAGCGTCTGCTCGGTTACTCCTCTATCGCGCACCTTGGTTATCTGTTGGTGGCGCTGATTGCGGTGAAAACCCATCAGCTGTCGCTGGAAACCGCAGGCGTTTATCTGGCCGGTTACCTGTTCAGCAGCCTTGGCGCGTTCGGCGTAGTGAGTCTGATGTCGAGCCCTTATCGCGGTCCGGATGCCGATACGCTCTATTCCTATCGTGGTCTGTTCTGGCATCGTCCGATTCTGTCTGCAGTAATGACGGTGATGATGTTGTCACTGGCGGGTATCCCAATGACGCTCGGCTTCATCGGTAAGTTCTACGTTATCGCCTCGAGTGTGAACGCACATCTGTGGTGGTTGAGTGGTGCGGTGGTAGCGGGTAGTGCGATTGGGCTTTATTACTATCTGCGTGTGACGGTGAGTCTGTATCTCAGTCCGCCGGAACTGCACAACCGCGATACGCAAGCCAATTGGGCATTTACGGCCGGCGGCGTTGTGGTGCTGATATCTGCGATTCTGGTGCTGCTGCTTGGTGTTTATCCGCAGCCGCTGATTACACTGGTGCAGATGGCTCAGCCGCTCATGTAATTCAGATTCACGAAACCACTGAATCAGGCCTGCGGGCCTGATTTTTTTTGCCTGCAGTTCACGGCGTAGTGAGAGGTTGAGCACAGAGTCACCACGAGGTTTTCAGCTGCCGCTGCTGCTCACTGCGTTTGGCGTAGCCGGTGTGATATTCTCATCGGATCCCTTTTTTCGCTCAGACAAGGAAGCACCATGGAAATGCTTTGGCTTGATTGCCACCACAGTGAACTGACAGCGCAACAACTCTACACTTTGCTGGCACTGCGCAATCATGTCTTCATCGTGGAACAAAACTGTCCTTATCAGGATATTGATGGCCAGGATCTAGCTGCCGAAAATCGCCACATTCTCGGATTTCTCGACGGTAAGCTGCTGGCCTATGCGCGCGTGTTAACGCCAGCGCTAGACTCTGCGCCGGTAATGATTGGTCGTGTGATTGTTTCTGAAGAAGCACGCGGTTTGAAGCTGGGCTATCGCTTGATGGAGAAGGCGCTGGAGAGCTGTGAGAAGTACTGGCCGCAGCGCGCTATTTATCTCTCTGCGCAGGCACATCTGGAAGGTTTCTACGGTCGTCTGGGCTTTGAAGCGGTGACCGAAGTGTATATGGAAGATGAGATTCCCCACATCGGCATGCAGAAAGCATAACGGCGAGGATTGCTCCTCGCCGTTAATCAATCAGCCTGGCGTCATCTGCCGGTCATCAACGTATTTACGTTGATCTGGCGGCGGCGGGAAGTACTGATAAAGCCAGGTTTCACTCAGCGTTTCATCTTTGGTACGCAGGAACAGGCGCATATCAACCGGTTTGGTAGAGTCGCTGTTTGGATACCAGTCAAACAGAATGCGGTAACCGTTGAGTGGCTCGACGTAAAGAATCTCAACCTGCTTGAATGTGCCTTCTGAAACGGTAATCACCGGCTCAATACCTTTCGGCGCTGCGGCTTTCAGATCGCCACCAACAAAATCAATGGCAAAACGACGTGACCAGGTATCCGGGAAGTGTTCGCCTGGCGCCCAACCTTCCGGGAAGCCGCCGATACCGGTGCGCGTGGCATCGACACGCGCCAAACCACTGCGCACTGGTGGCAACTGGCTCCAGTAGAGTTTGTACTGGAAGCTGAACTCGCTACCGGCTTTCACCGGTTCTGACGGCTGCCAGAAGCACACCACGTTATCCAGCGTTTCCCCGGTGGTAGGAATCTCCATCACGTTAATGGCGCCTTTGCCCCATTTACCAATCGGTTCTACCCACAGGCTTGGACGTTTGTCGTACCAGCCAATCACATCCTGATAATTTTTGAAGTCATGATCGAGCTGCAACAGGCCAAAACCACGCGGGTTTTCGTCCTGATAGGCGTTGAACTGCAAACGCTGCGGGTTGTTCAGCGGACGTGCAATCCATTCGCCTTCACCGGTCCACATCGCCAGACGATCGGAGTCGTGGATTTGTGGATGGTAAGTGTTACACATGCGGCGCTCGTTGGTGCCACAACTGAACATGCTGGTCATTGGCGCAATGCCAAGCTGGCGAATGTCGTTACGCGCAAACAGGTGGTTTTCCACCTCCATCACGACGCGTTTCTCCTCGCAGTGAATGGTGAACTTGTAGGCACCGGTGACGCTCGCGCCATCCAGCAGGGCGTAGACCACGAAAGTAGTGTCATCCGCTTTTGGTGTTTCGAACCAGAACGCGGTGAAGTCCGGAAACTCTTCTTTGCCGTTGCTGAAGGTGTTGACCGCCACGCCGCGCGCGGAGAGGCCGTACTGTAAGGTTTCATCAACCGCACGGAAATAGCTGGCGCCAAGGAAAGAGACGATATCGCGGCGCGCCAGTTCAGGCTTCTTAAACGCACGGAAACCGGCAAAGCCGAGATCGGTTTTACCGACCAGCTGCCTGGTATCAACGTTGGCGTTGTGATAATTGAACAGCTCCGGACGGAAGTGGATCTCACGCGCTTCACGGCTCTGGGCATCGACCGAGAACATGCGGATGCGGCGCTTGAAGCCCATACCGACGTGGAAGAATTGCACGTCCAGCTGACGATCGGGGATGTTATTCCACAGCGAGTGATTGGCGTCGTACTGAATTTCGTTATAGGCCTGCGGAGTGAGATTGGCCAGGGTGTCGGGCAAGGGGCCGGGGGCGCCGCCCCAGGGCTGTTTTGCCAGCGCGGAGGCTTTCTTTTTCAGTGAGTCGAAATCGAAGCGAACCGCGGTACCGTCGGCGATACCATCATCGGCCCAGGCGGATTGTGCAAACAGCGTGGAGAGACCCGTCATGCCGCTAACAGCGGAGAGGGCCATGGACGCTTTCATAAATTTTCTACGATTCATGCCGGAAATCTAATCCTTAGCTGCTCGGGTGTATTTTGACTCTCGTAAGACGAGAAGCGTCTGACTACAGGGGGTTACGACAGTCGTGAAAATAAATAATTCAGTCTGCGGAAAATTTATCAGATTAATCAAATAAGCGAAGCAGAATTCGCGTAGCGGCAGCGTACATGACACAACTTTGCACTGTGGTGGATGAAACTTGGTGAAAACCTTGCAGTCGCCATCCAGCAAATCTGCAATTTATGACTATAGTTAAACCACAACGAGCAAGGAACATGGAGGAACTACATAGTGTCATCTTCAGATCAATTTGAAACGCACCTTGACGACGACCTGGCGCTGCTAACGGAAACGCTGGAAGAAGTGTTACGCGCATCAGGCGATCCGGCCGATCAGAAATATATCGAGCTGAAACTCAAAGCTGAGCAAGCGCTGGAAGACGTGAAATCGCGCGTTAGCCAGGCGTCAGACAGTTATTACTATCGTGCCAAAAATGCGGCCTATCGCGCCGATGATTATGTGCATGAAAAACCGTGGCAGGGGATTGGCATCGGTGCCGCCGCTGGCCTGTTTGTCGGTTTACTACTGGCTCGACGTTAAGTTCCAACGGGCGCGACACGCTTCGCGCCCGCTTCCTGATTTCCTCGCCGCTTTTCCCGCTAAATCCCTGTTTCGCATCATCCGCGATTGTGTTTCGCCTGCGCGCTTCCTACAGTAAAGCGACAGGGAAAAGGAGAACGCAACGTGATACGTGTAGAAATGCTCTCAACGGGCGATGAAGTGTTACATGGGCAGATTGTCGATACCAACGCCGCGTGGCTGGCCGATGTACTGTTCCAGCACGGTTTGCCGATGACCAGCCGTAGCACCGTCGGTGATGCAATGACCTCGCTGGTGGAGGCGCTGCAGAGCCGCAGCCAGATTGCTGACGTGCTGATCGTGAATGGCGGTTTAGGACCGACCAGTGACGATCTCAGCGCGCAGGCCGCAGCTATTGCCAGTGGCAGCGAGTTAGTTATCCAGCAAGCCTGGCTGGAAAAAATGGAAGACTGGTTCGCCAGCCGCGGACGTGTGATGGCGCCGAGCAACCGCAAGCAGGCAGAAATCCCCGCCATTGCTGAGATGCTGGATAATCCGGTCGGCACCGCATGCGGCTTCGCGCTGCAGCTCAATCGCTGCTGGATTTTCTTCACCCCTGGCGTGCCGTCGGAATTTAAAGTGATGGTTGAGCAGGAGATTATTCCGCGCCTCAAAGCACGCTTTGAACTGCCTGAGCCACCATTGTGTTTGCGCCTCACCACCTTTGGACGTGGGGAAAGTGACATTGCCGCCGAGCTGGAGCCGCTCCCGCTGCCGGAAGGCGTGGTGATGGGCTATCGCTCATCGATGCCGATTATTGAAATCAAACTCACCGGACCCGCCAGCCAGCGCGTGGCGATGGAGCAAGTGTGGCAGCAGGTAAAACTGTTGCTGGCTGAATGCACCATCTTTGAGGGCACCGAAGGTTTACCGGCGCTGCTGGCGCGCGAGTTGCAGCAGCGTGGCTTCCATTTGGCGCTGAGCGAGCAGTTCACCGCCGGCTTACTTAACTGGCAGCTGGCAGCTGCGGACGTGGCGCTCAGCAAAGCAGAGATTCTGCCGCCGCAGGATGAAGATCTGGAAGCGCAGGTTGCGCGCACGCGTGACTGGGCGAAACAGCAGGGCGCGGCGCTGGCTTTATCGGTGGGAAATTTAGTGGAAGGCGAAGTATCGATTGCGCTGCATACGCCGGAAGCCAGCTGGGGCCAACGCGTAAAGTTCACTCATGGACGTCATAACGTGGAAACGCGGCAGAAAGTGGTGGCGATGATGGCGATGAACATGTTGCGTCGCTGGCTACACGGCAGTGAAGTCAGCACCGGTCACGGTTGGATTGATGTGCTGGAAACGGTGAAAAGCTGATTGATCACCAGGTCGCCATAAATGGCGGCCTGGTCAATCACAGCTCGATCTCAATCTCCCCTTTGGCGCGACAGCAGCACGGCAAAATCTCGCCTTGCTGCACAAACGCCAACGGGGTTTCGGCATAATCCACTTCGCCTTTTAGCAAACGCATGCGGCAAGAGCCGCAGTAGCCCTCGCGACACTGAAACTCAACGCACAGATTATTGGCTTCCAGCGTCGCCAGCAGATTAGGGTGATCTTCTGCGCACTCCAGCCGGGAGCCGGAGCTACGCAGAATAACAACAGAGCGGCTCATGCTTACAGCTGGAAGCCGTCGAAATCGTCTTCGCCCACTTCAGAATCAATCTGACCGACCAAATACGAGCTCACTTCAACTTCCTGTGGTGCAACCTGCACGTTGTCCGACACCAGCCACGAGTTGATCCATGGAATGGGGTTAGAGCGCGTCTGGAACGGCAGATCGAGACCCACCGCCTGCATACGGATGTTGGTGATGTACTCGATGTACTGGCACAGAATGTCTTTGTTCAGGCCAATCATCGAGCCGCCGCTGAACAGGTAGTCTGCCCACTCTTTTTCCTGCTCGGCTGCCTTCTTGAACAGATCGAAGCATTCATCACGACACTCCGCGGCGATGGCTTTCATCTCTGGATCGTCTTCACCGGTGCGCAGCAGGTTCAGCATATGCTGGGTGCCGGTCAGATGCAGCGCTTCATCGCGTGCAATCAGCTTGATGATTTTGGCGTTGCCTTCCATCAGCTCGCGCTCGGCGAAAGCAAATGAACAGGCGAAGCTGACGTAGAAGCGAATCGCTTCCAGCGCGTTGACGCTCATCAGGCAGATATAGAGCTGCTTTTTCAGATCGCGCAGGTTAACGGTAACGGTTTTACCGTTGACCTGATGCGTACCTTCACCCAGCAGATGCCAGTAACTCGTCATCTCGATCAGGTCGTCGTAGTACTTCGAGATATCTTCGGCGCGCGCCAGAATCTGCTCGTTGGTGACGATATCGTCAAACACCACCGCCGGATCGTTAACGATGTTACGGATGATGTGCGTGTAAGAGCGCGAGTGAATGGTCTCGGAGAACGCCCAGGTTTCAATCCAGGTTTCCAGCTCAGGGATGGAAATCAGCGGCAGCAGCGCCACGTTCGGGCTACGGCCCTGAATCGAGTCCAGCAGCGTTTGATACTTCAGGTTGCTGATGAAGATGTGCTTTTCATGCTCCGGCAGCGCCTGGTAATCGATGCGATCGCGCGAGACGTCCACTTCTTCCGGACGCCAAAAGAAGGAGAGCTGCTTCTCAATCAGCTTTTCAAAGATGTCATATTTCTGCTGATCGAAACGGGCAACGTTAACGGACTGGCCAAAGAACATCGGCTCTTTCAGCTGGTCATTTTTGTTCTGCGAGAATGTGGTGTAAGCCATTTTGAGTCCAAATGTGAAGAGGGCCGACCAATGTCGGCCCTGACAAGATGAGATTAGATCTTACATGCGCCGCTTTCGCAGCCATCATCCTGAATGGAAGGTGCCAGATCGTCCTGTGCATCTTCCGCACCGTCGCGGGTGTTTTGATAATACAGGGTTTTCACGCCGAACTTGTACGCGGTCAGCAGGTCTTTCAGCAGCTGTTTCATCGGCACTTTGCCATTCGCAAAGCGGCTCGGATCGTAGTTGGTGTTCGACGAAATCGCCTGATCGATGAACTTCTGCATCACGCCAACCAGCTGCAGATAACCGTCGTTGGACGGCATTTCCCACAGCAGTTCGTACTGGTCTTTCAGACGCTCATACTCTGGCACCACCTGACGCAGAATGCCGTCTTTCGATGCTTTGATGCTGATGTGTCCGCGCGGCGGCTCAATGCCGTTGGTGGCGTTCGAAATCTGCGAAGAGGTTTCAGACGGCATCAGCGCAGAGAGCGTTGAGTTGCGCAGACCGTGCGTGGTGATTGACTTACGCAGGCCTTCCCAATCCAGATGCAGCGGCTCGTTGCACACCGCGTCGAGATCCTTTTTATAGGTATCGATCGGCAGAATGCCCTGCGAGTAAGTGGTCTCTTTAAACCACGGGCACGCACCTTGCTCTTTCGCCAATTCGTTCGAGGCTTTCAGCAAGTAGTACTGAATGGCTTCGAAAGTTTTGTGCGTCAGATTATTGGCGCTGCCATCAGAGTAACGCACGCCGTTTTTCGCCAGGTAATACGCGTAGTTGATCACGCCAATACCCAGCGTACGGCGGCCCATGGCGCCGCGTTGTGCTGCCGGAATGGGGTAATCCTGATAATCCAGCAGTGCATCAAGCGCACGCACCGCAAGGGTGGCCAGCTCTTCCAGATCGTCAAGGCTGTTAATCGCGCCCAGGTTAAAGGCAGACAGCGTACACAGGGCGATTTCGCCGCTTTCGTCATTGACGTCGTTCAGCGGTTTGGTCGGCAGTGCGATCTCGAGGCACAGATTCGACTGACGAACTGGCGCGATACTTGGATCGAACGGGCTGTGCGTGTTGCAGTGATCGACGTTCTGAATGTAGATACGGCCAGTTGACGCACGCTCCTGCATCATCAGTGAGAACAGCTCAACGGCTTTCACGCGCTGTTTGCGGATGCTGTCGTCTTTCTCGTATTTGGTGTACAGACGCTCGAACTCGTCCTGATCGGCGAAGAACGCATCGTACAGGCCAGGCACGTCAGACGGGCTGAACAGCGTGATGTCTTCACCTTTCAGCAGGCGGGTGTACATCAGTTTGTTGATCTGTACGCCGTAATCCATGTGACGCACGCGGTTGCCTTCAACACCGCGGTTGTTTTTCAGCACCAGCAGGCTTTCAACTTCCAGATGCCACATTGGGTAGAACAGCGTCGCTGCGCCGCCACGTACGCCGCCTTGTGAGCAAGACTTCACGGCAGTCTGGAAATGTTTGTAGAACGGAATACAACCGGTGTGGAACGCTTCGCCACCGCGAATCGGGCTACCCAGCGCACGAATGCGGCCGGCGTTGATGCCGATACCGGCGCGCTGAGAGACGTATTTCACAATGGCGCTGGAGGTGGCATTGATAGAGTCGAGGCTGTCGCCGCACTCAATCAGTACGCAAGAGCTGAACTGACGCGTTGGGGTACGCACGCCGGACATGATTGGCGTTGGCAGCGAGATTTTGAAGGTTGAGATCGCATCGTAGAAACGCTTCACGTAATCCATACGGGTTTCGCGCGGATAGCCAGAGAACAGGCACGCCGCCACCAGAATGTAGAGGAACTGGGCGCTTTCGTAGATTTCGCCGCTGACGCGGTTCTGCACCAGATATTTCCCTTCCAGCTGCTTAACCGCTGCGTAGGAGAAATTCATGTCGCGCCAATGGTCGATAAACGCGTCCATCTGCTCGAACTCTTCGGTGCTGTAATCTTCCAGCAGATGGCGGTCGTATTTGCCCATCTCAACCATTTTCACCACCTGATCGTACAGCTTCGGCGGCTCAAACTGGCCGTAGGCTTTTTTACGCAGGTGGAAGATAGCCAGACGCGCAGCCAGGTATTGGTAATCCGGCGCATCACGCGAGATCAGGTCTGCGGCAGCCTTGATGATGGTCTCATGAATGTCAGAAGTTCTGATGCCATCGTAGAACTGAATGTGTGAGCGCAGTTCAACCTGTGAAACTGAAACATTGTTCAGCCCTTCGGCTGCCCAATCCAGTACACGATGAATTTTGTCGAGATCAATGCGCTCCTGGCGGCCATCGCGTTTAGTAACGAGCAGACTTTGGTTCATGTCGCGTTTTTACCTGTCCATGCATGAATGACGTATTTATCCCCCATGTATGCACAAGGTTTATGCACAAGCCGCTCGTTGTGAGTAAGCCTGTGGATAAACACTATATATAGGGGGTGCGGGAAGTTTGAACAACAATATGGTGAGTATTCTAGTCAGCAATCTCTTCTTAACAAGAGTTGATTTTCACTAAAAAATCGTCATTACCGGCTGGCTAAAATCCTGGATCCGCATGCCGCAAGGCCTGCACTTAGTGTCAACCGCTCAACACTTTTTTTTCACTTTATGATCGGACGCGTGTTTCTTGCTCAACCACCGCGCCTCAGGAATTTTCTTAGACAAAAAAAGCCCCGACAAGGCCGCCAGCAGCGAACTTATCTAAAAGTGCTTATGAATTTTTTGTGACTTGCTTAGCCTATAAAAAAGGCTGGTACGCGTCTAAAAGGAAATTGATCTGGATAGGGCCAAAATTAGGGGATAAGAGGTCGCCATGAATGACGTAATGTTTGTTAGTTAAGCCAACGACGAGTGCGCTGGCCGGGGCCACTTTTGGGCCGGCGGTCCTCGCCCCGCTAGCGCAGTACCTTCACTTCGTTCGTCTGCCTGACGGACCGGCGGAGACGGGACTTCCATGTCCCGGCTCCGCCTTTCGCCCGCGTCCTGCGGGCTCTCCTGGCTTCCTCGCTTCGTTCAGCGCTGCGGATTGCCGGACCAAAAGTGGCCCCGGCCTGCTCGTAAGCTCCAGTGCGTGTTGTTGAAAAGGGCTCATTTGCCCGTGAAGCAGATGTGCAAGGGCCCGCACGTATGATGAACGTACTTTCTGAAATCTAAGCTGGCAGTCATCACTCCTGACGATGCGTATGAATCATGTAGTTCACATCGACACCGCGACCCAGACGGAACTGGTTGGTCAGCGGATTGTAGTGCAGGCCAATCATATTTCTTTCACGCAGCGGCGTTTCATCCACCCAGTTCAGCAACTCGGCGGGACGGATGAATTTCTTCACGTCGTGCGTCCCGCGCGGCACCATGCGCAGCACATACTCGGCACCAAATACCGCCAGCAGCCAGGCTTTTGGATTGCGGTTGATGGTGGAGAAAAACACTTCGCCGCCGGGCTTCACCAGCTGCGCGCAGGCTAAGACTACCGAGCGCGGATCCGGCACATGCTCCAGCATCTCCATGCAGGTCACCACATCATACTGCCCGGCGTGACTTGCGGCGTGATCTTCCACGGTTTTCTGCACGTAGTTAACGCTAACGCCGCTCTCCAGCGCATGCAGACGCGCCACTTCCAGCGGCTCAGCGCCCATATCCAGGCCGGTAACCTCAGCGCCTTCACGCGCCATGCTCTCCGCCAGAATGCCGCCGCCGCAGCCGACATCGAGCACTTTCTTGCCGAACAGGCCATTACTATGCTGCGCTATCCAGCCAAGTCGCAGGGGGTTAATACGGTGCAACGGCTTAAATTCACCCTCTAAATCCCACCAGCGGGATGCCACGGCCTCAAACTTGGCGATCTCGGCGTGGTCGACGTTCTGGCGGCTTTCCTGCGGTTGTTCACTCATTGAATCATCACTCCAGACAAAATATTCCCTCAGTATAAACGCTTAACTCACGCGAACGCATCTCTCACGCTCAAGGAAAAGCGGGATTAAGGCCTGGTTAACGTTCACCGAAGGGAAGCAATGTGATATACTTTCGCACCTTTAAATCCGGGATTATGTAGAGGGATAGCGGCTCCATGAGCGACCTTGCGAGAGAAATTACACCGGTCAATATCGAAGAAGAGTTGAAAAACTCCTACCTCGATTACGCCATGTCGGTCATTGTTGGCCGAGCCTTACCCGATGTGCGTGATGGTCTGAAGCCGGTACACCGCCGTGTGCTTTTTGCCATGAGCGAACTGGGCAACGACTGGAATAAACCCTATAAAAAATCCGCCCGTGTGGTCGGTGACGTCATCGGTAAATATCACCCGCACGGCGATTCCGCGGTATACGAAAGTATCGTGCGTATGGCCCAGCCATTCTCCCTGCGCTACATGCTGGTTGACGGTCAGGGTAACTTTGGTTCGGTCGACGGCGACTCCGCCGCAGCGATGCGTTATACCGAAGTCCGCATGGCAAAGATCTCTTCGGAGCTGCTGGCTGACCTGGAAAAGGAAACCGTCGATTTCGTGCCGAACTATGACGGCACCGAGCAGATCCCTGAAGTCCTGCCAACTAAAATTCCTAACCTGCTGGTAAACGGTTCTTCCGGTATCGCCGTTGGTATGGCAACCAACATTCCACCGCACAACCTGACGGAAGTGATCAACGGCTGTCTGGCGTTTATTGAAGATGAAGACATCACCGTTGAAGGTCTGATGGAGCACATCACCGGGCCAGACTTCCCGACGGCGGCCTTCATCAATGGTCGTCGTGGTATCGAAGAAGCCTATCGCACCGGGCGCGGTAAGATTTACATTCGCGCACGTGGCGAAGTGGAAACTGATGCCAAGACCGGCCGTGAAACCATCATCGTGCACGAACTGCCGTATCAGGTGAACAAAGCGCGTCTGATCGAGAAGATCGCCGAGCTGGTGAAAGAGAAGCGCGTGGAAGGCATCAGCGCACTACGTGACGAATCTGATAAAGACGGCATGCGTGTTGTCATTGAGATCAAACGCGATGCGGTGGGTGAAGTGGTTCTCAACAACCTCTACTCGCTGACACAGCTGCAGGTCTCTTTCGGCATCAACATGGTGGCGCTGCATCAGGGCCAGCCGAAGATCATGACGCTGAAAGGCATCATCGAAGCCTTCGTGCGTCACCGTCGTGAAGTGGTTACGCGTCGTACCATTTTCGAACTGCGTAAAGCGCGCGATCGTGCTCACATCCTTGAAGGCCTGGCGATTGCGCTGGCTAACATCGATCCGATCATCGAACTGATTCGTCGTGCACCAACGCCAGCCGAAGCGAAACTGGGCCTGCTGGCGCAGTCGTGGGATCTGGGTAACGTTGCCGCGATGCTGGAACGTGCCGGTAATGACGCTGCACGTCCGGAATGGCTGGAAGCCGAGTTCGGTATTCGCGATGGTCAATATTATCTGACTGAACAGCAAGCGCAGGCGATTCTGGATCTGCGTCTGCAGAAACTGACCGGCCTCGAGCACGAAAAGCTGCTCGACGAATACAAAGAGCTGCTGGATCAGATCGCTGAACTGCTGCACATCCTGCAAAGCGCTGAGCGCCTGATGGAAGTAATCCGTGAAGAGCTGGAGCTGATGCGCGATCAGTTCGGCGACGCACGTCGTACTGAAATTACGGCGAACAGTGCAGACATCAACATCGAAGACCTGATCAATCAGGAAGACGTTGTGGTGACGCTGTCGCATCAGGGTTATGTCAAATACCAACCGCTGACCGACTATGAGGCCCAGCGCCGCGGTGGTAAAGGCAAATCCGCTGCACGTATTAAAGAAGAAGACTTTATCGATCGTCTGCTGGTGGCCAACACCCACGACACCATTCTGTGCTTCTCCAGCCGTGGCCGTCTCTACTGGATGAAGGTCTATCAGCTGCCGGAAGCCAGCCGTGGTGCGCGCGGTCGTCCCATCGTCAACCTGTTGCCGCTGGAAGCCAACGAACGTATCACCGCCATTCTGCCGGTGCGTGAATACACCGAAGGCTTCAACATCTTCATGGCTACTGCGAGCGGTACCGTGAAGAAAACCGCGCTGCAGGAGTTCAGCCGTCCGCGTAGCGCGGGCATCATCGCCATCAACCTGCGTGAGGATGACGAGCTGATTGGCGTGGCGCTGACCAACGGTAGCGACGAAGCGATGCTGTTCTCTGCCGCCGGTAAAGTGGTGCGGTTCGCTGAAACGGCGGTACGTGCGATGGGCCGTTCGGCTTCGGGCGTTCGCGGTATCAAGCTGGCTGAAAGCGACAAAGTGGTGTCGCTGATTGTGCCACGCGAAGAGGGCGCGATCCTCACCGTGACGCAGAACGGTTACGGTAAACGTACCGCCAACAGCGAGTATCCAACCAAGTCGCGTGCGACCCAGGGCGTGATCTCGATTAAAGTCACCGAACGTAACGGACCGGTTATCGGCGCGGTACAGGTGGTGGATGGCGATCAGATCATGATGATCACCGATGCCGGTACGCTGGTGCGTACTCGCGTATCGGAAGTCAGCGTGGTAGGCCGTAATACTCAGGGCGTGATTCTGATCCGTACTGCGGAAGATGAAAACGTGGTGGGTCTGCAACGCGTTGCGGAGCCGGTGGAAGAGGAAGAACTCGACGCCATCGACGGTAGCGTAGCGGAAGGCGAGGAGGATATCGCGCCGGAAGTGGACAGCGACGACGAAGCACCAGAAGCTGACGACGAAGAGTAATTCGTAACGGCTTTAATAAGCGGCAGGTCAGGAAACTGGCCTGCCGTTTTTTTATCTGAGTTTTCCCCTAAAGGCGCGGGCTAGCTGGCTTTTTAGGGCCGATAAAGCTAGTGTATGGAAGCTTTTCAACATCCTGATAACCTCTTACCGCCAGTGAGCCTCTTTTGAAATATCTTGTCTCCTTTCGCACTACGCTTCGAATTTCGCGCTATCTGTTTCGTGCGCTGGCGTTGCTGCTCTGGGCGCTGGGTGCGCTGCTGACCACTTTCTACATCATCAACGTGCTGCATGAGAAAGAGAACGCGGTGCGTCAGGAGTTTGCCGCCAATTATGGTCAGGCTGAGTGGTACGTGCGCCATTCGGCGGACGTGATGCGCGAGCTGAAATACATCACCGAAAATCGCCTGAGCAGTAGCGCTAATGGTCTGGATGTGCTCAACGGTTTGCCGCCGGGCAAAGGTGCGCTGCCGCAGTTCACGCCGCTGTTTTCCGATGGCGACTGCACGTCAATGAGCAATACCTGGCGTAACTCGCTGGACTCGCTCAGCTACTACATCAATTACTGGAAAAGCAATTTTGCCTCGGCGTATGAATTGAACCGCGTGTTCTTCATCGGCGGAGAGAATCAGTGTCTGGCTGATTTCACCATCGGCAGCAACAATTCGGTCGATCGTGAACGTAGCCTGAAAGCGCTGCGCGAACGCGTGCTGCATTATCGCAACGGCAATGAAGAAGAGCGCCGTCAGCCGATGTATTGGATCACCAGCAGCGCGCAGCCGGGCGTCGGCAACTTCTATATGGTGATGCCGGTATATGTGGCGAACAAGCTGCAGGCGCTGCTGGGCGTGGAGCAGAATATTCGCCTTGATGAGTTTATTCAGCCGGGCGGTTTGCCGCTGGTGGCCACCATCACCGATGAAAACTACCGTCCGCTGATCAGTTCGCGTCGCGGCGGGCCGGGCTACTCGCTCGACGATCTGCCGGATAACAGCACCTGGTTCGGCTATCTCGACAGCTATCGCCAGCTGGTGCTGAAAAAGCCGCTGCCGCCGTCGAATCTCAATGTGGTGTGGTCGCTTTCCACCGACGTGTTAACCGATCAGCTCAAGCTGATGCTGATCAACGCGCTGCTACTCAATATCTTAACCGCGGTGATTTTGTTCACGCTGGCGTGGATTTTTGAGCGCCGCATGTTCCTGCCGGCCGAGGAGAATGCGCATCGGCTGGAGGAGCACGAGCAGTTCAACCGCAAGATTGTCGCCTCGGCGCCGGTCGGCATCTGTATCCTGCGCACCAGCGACGGCACCAACATTCTGAGTAACGAACTGGCGCATAACTATCTGACGCTGCTGACGCAGGAAGATCGCCAGCGTCTGAATGAAATCATTGGCGGTCAGCAGGTCAACTTTGTCGATGTGCTGACCGGCAGCAACACCAACCTGCAAATCAGCTTTGTGCATTCGCGTTACCGTAATGAAAACGTGGCGATTTGCGTGCTGGTGGATGTTTCGGCGCGCGTGCGTATGGAGCAGTCGCTGCAGGAGATGGCGCACTCGGCCGAGCAAGCCAGCCAGTCGAAATCAATGTTCCTCGCCACCGTCAGCCATGAACTGCGCACGCCGCTGTACGGCATTATCGGTAACCTCGATCTGCTGCAAACCAAAGTGCTGCCGAAAGGCGTCGATTCACTGGTGACGGCGATGAACAACTCGTCGAGCCTGCTGCTGAAGATCATCAGCGACATCCTCGACTTCTCGAAGATTGAATCCGAACAGCTGAAAATTGAACCGCATCCGTTCTCGCCGCGTGAAGTGGTCAATCACATTGCCAGCAACTATCTCTCGCTGGTGGTGCGTAAGCGCCTGGCGCTGTATGTGTTTATTGAAAACGATGTGCCCCTGATTATGGATGGCGACGCCATGCGTCTGCAGCAGGTGATATCCAACCTGCTGAACAACGCCATTAAATTCACGCATACCGGCTGCATCATCCTGCATGCTTACGTCAAAGAGGGTTATCTGGCATTCCGCGTACGCGATACCGGCGTCGGTATTCCGGCCAAAGAGGTAACGCGCCTGTTCGATCCGTTCTTCCAGGTGGGTTCTGGCGTGCAGCGTAACTTCCAGGGCACCGGCTTAGGGTTGGCGATCTGCGAAAAGCTGATCAACATGATGGACGGCGACATCGAAGTCGATTCCGAACCGGGTATGGGCAGCCAGTTTATCGTGCGTATTCCGATCTATTCCGGTCAGCTGGCGGCGCCACCGCTGCTCGACGGCTTGCAGGAAAAAGCCATCTGGCTGGATATGCGTAATGAGTATCTCGCCAGCTTCCTGCTGCGTCTGCTGCAACAGCAGGGTATTCAGGCAGCGTATTACCACGGCCAGGCGGCGGCTGATGATGTGATCATCAGCGATCACGATGAGCCTGCCGCGCAAACTGGACGCGCACATATTCGTATCTGTGGTGAGCACATCGATATGCCGCACGAAACCGCGCCGGGGCAATGGATTCAGAGCAGCGCGATGCTCCACGATCTGCCGCAGCTGCTGGGCCGCATCTACCGCATCAACATTAATAGCCAAACCGCCACGCCGCTGCCGTTAACCGCGCCAAAAGCCGCCGCGACTTTCGAAGATATTATCGTGCTGATTGTTGATGACCATCCGATCAACCGCATGCTGCTATCAGAACAGCTCGGCACCGTCGGCTATCAAACCAAAACCGCGCAGGATGGCGTTGATGCGCTGAACGTGCTGAGTCGCAACCATATCGATATCGTGCTGAGCGACGTGAACATGCCGAACATGGATGGTTATCGCCTGACGCAACGTCTGCGTCAGCTGGGACATACTTTCCCGGTGATTGGCGTCACGGCAAATGCGCTAGCGGAAGAGAAGCAGCGCTGTATGGATGCGGGCATGGATAACTGTTTGTCGAAGCCGGTCACGCTGGATGTGTTGAAAAGCACGCTGGCGGTGTATGCGGAACGCGTCAGAAAGGGCAGGGTAGAGGCGTAAAGCGGATACTAAAAAATGGGCGGTGCCAGAAGACGCCGCCCATCTGTATTACTCTTTGTCGACCTGAGTGGCGCTGACAGAAGAGAGATAGTTCAGCAGCGCGATATCGTTTTCCACGCCCAGTTTCATCATGGCTGATTTCTTCTGGCTACTGATGGTTTTGATACTGCGGTTAAGTTTCTTAGCGATCTCAGTCACCAGGAAACCTTCTGCGAACAGACGCAGTACTTCACTCTCTTTCGGCGACAGACGTTTGTCACCGTAACCACCGGCGCTGATGCGCTCCAGCAGTTTTGCCACGCTTTCCGGCGTATATTTTTTGCCTTTCTGCAGAGCCGCGAGTGCTTTTGGCAGATCGGTTGGTGCGCCTTGCTTCAGTACGATCCCTTCGATATCCAGATCCAACACCGCGCTCAGGATCGCTGGGTTATTGTTCATGGTCAGAACGATAATCGAGAGGTCCGGATAGTGACGTTTGATGTATTTAATCAGGGTGATACCGTCACCGTACTTCTCGCCTGGCATGGAAAGGTCGGTAATCAGGACATTAGCATCCAGTTTGGGCAAGCTGTTTACCAGTGCTGTTGAGTCTTCAAACTCACCTACAACGTTAACCCATTCAATCTGTTCCAGTGACTTACGGATACCGAACAGAACGATCGGATGGTCATCGGCAATAATTACGTTCAAGTTATTCATCTTATTGGTTACCTTGCTGCAGCAGTTGGCTGACGTAAGCGTCAATTTCACTGGTGGTATTTTTAATGGTTAAATCGTCACATACTTTAATGTGTTGTTCTAACGCTTCACAAAGCTGTTTACCTGAACCCAGATTGAGCATGGCAAACACGCCTTTCAGGCGATGTGCTGTCTGAGCAAGCGAGGGATAATCCTTTTCCGCCGCTTCAGTATACAGTCTCTTCACATCTGGCGGTACTGTCTCGGTAAACAGCTGGAAATAGCCTCCGCTCATTAGCGGCGTGGCTTCTTCATCTTCGCGACTCTCCTCTAACAAATCATGAGAAAGTTGCTTTTCAATCAGGGCCAGCAGCGCATCAAGCAGTGCATTACTGAGATTGAAGTTGACCCGGAATTGCTGATCGTTCAACGCGTGATGACCCATTTCGTCACCGGCCAGCAGCAGCGCCCAGCCGTTCAGGCGCGCCGGATCGTCGGTCACCAGCACATCATGATCCTGACCAGTTAAACGCTCATCCGAGGTCAGGCATTTCGCTCCCCAGTTTTCGAGGTGGCGACAAACGATCTTGTGTACGTCTTCTACGGCGATATCTACCAACGCGGTCACGCCTTCCAGCAGTTTCTCTTCCTGCTCGCCTTGCTGCTCTAACGCCAGCGGCAGCTGAATATTGTAGCGTGTGCCGATATCGGGTTTAGCGATGATCTCCAGCTGGCCGCCCATCTGTTTGCACAGCTGCTTACAGAGGAAAAATGCCATGCCGGACGCTTGGCCAAAACGATCTTGCGTGGTGTCGCCGAGATAGGGGAAATCGACATTCGCCAGTTCATCGACGCTCAAGCCGGAGCCAGTATCCACCAGCTGCAGCAAGACCTGATTGGGCTTGTCTTCACTGGTTTTGATCTCCAGCGAAATCTTGCCCCAGCGCGTGGTGGTCAGCGAATAGTGCATCAGCGTGGTCAGCACTTTACGCAGCGCACGACGATCGCCAAAACGCATCTCGTCATTGGCTAAATGGTTATTCACCACCAGCGCTAAACCTTTACGACGCAGCAGCGGCAGGCTTTCCAGCGCGATTTCGTCCAGCATATCCTGCAGGTTGAACACGCTGGCATCAGGCGACCAGTCATGCGCTTCCAGGCGATTAAGCAGCACGATATCATCCACCAGGCGCGCCAAACCCTGGCTCTCGTCGAGCAGATCGAGCACGCTTTCGTCATCGTCACGCTGGCTAAGTTGTACTAGTTGCTTAACCATGCTTTGCAGTGGACCATTGAGGGCGTGACCGAGGTTATGCATTAACTGCTGGCGCATCTGGTGATTACGATCCAGCACCTGTTGCGCCTTCTGCAACTTCTTATTCACCAGTAATTCGCGGTCCTGATCGCGCATCATAAATAGCTGAGTATGCGGCGACAGCACGCTGCGCGCGTGGCGAATTTCATACACTTCGTTATTGATGGTCGCCTGCAATACGCCCTGATGTTGATCGGACATATTGATGATTTTCTGCAGATTCAGGTGCGGCAACAGATGTTCAGCGATTTTATTGCTGAGCAGCGTGCGGTTTGTGGCGAAGTCGTACACCAGCAAGCCGACCGGCAAACTGGCGACGATCTCTTCGTTAAGCATGCGCAGCGAATCCAGCTCGGCGCTCTGATTCTCGTTCGGGCGCAGCGATTGCTGACGCAGCAGCGTAATGCCCGCAATCGACAATAAAAACAGCACAAGGTTGATCAGCAGCGGCCACATCAGATTATGCAGCGTATCCAGCGCCAGGCTGGTGAGCGGCACGCGATACACCAGCTGCAGCGAAGTGCTAGGCAGCGAGGCGGCGATCTCCAGATTCGGGTTTACCAGCGCCACGTGCGTGCTTTCGCTGCTGGTGTCGTCGCTGGTGGTGGTGGTGGTGGTCGACGTTTGCGTCGCGTCCTGACGCAGTTGGAAGTTCTCCAGCGGCATATTACGCGGAATCAGATCGTTAACCGGCAAATCAAATGCCACCACGGTGGCTAAATGGCCCGGCTGATTGAAAGTGGTGCGCAGGGTAAAGTAGTGATCGTTCTGCCAGGCGAAGTGACGCAGCGGCGAGAAGCTTTCGCGCTCATCCAGCGCATTGGCCTGCTGCAGCATCTCGGCGCGGCGGCTATCAACCAGCGAATTGATCGCACTCTCTTTGTAACGCGTCGCCATGTCTTTCAGCGGCAGCGTGGAGATCATAATCAGGCTGTTATCCTGACCATTGAGGAAGTACATCGACCAGGTCGGATTTTCCGCGCCCCACAGCGTATCGAGATAGTTGGACATGCGCATGGTCATATCCAGCGTGCTGCTATCGTGCGAACCGAAAATCAGTGCTTCGGTTTTGCGGCGGGTTTTTTCCAGATAATAGACATCCGGGCGCAGGCGGGTTTCCTGAAGATTACTGTTCGGCGACGAACCGGCGGCGCTGGTGGCCAGGTTCTCATAGATCTGCCACGTAGCGAAGCGCGACGCATCGATGCGTTTCTGCATCGCACGCGCCAAATCGGTCATCGCATAGCGCTTCTCTGTCATCCAGGCATTCACGCTGTTGTGCACCATCGCGCCCAGCGCCAGAAAAAGCACCAGGTTAAACACCACGAAAAAGCGCGTTACATTGCCGGATGTCAGTGGAAATTTATAAGGCAGCATAGTGTCTCAGGATCATGGAATTAGCGCGCAACCCGTCGGGCACTGGCAGCGACGGCCAGCAGCAGCAGAGCGATAAGCAAAAATGCACCACTCAGGCTGATCCACTGGGAAATTAATCCGATTAAAGCCGGACCTGAAAGAATACCTGCATAGCCTAACGTTGTCATGGCCGAAATCGCCAGATTCGACGGCATATCGTGTTGATTCCCGGCAGCATTGAACAACATCGGCACCGTATTGGCGAGGCCAAAACCCACCAGCAGGAAAGCCAGCAGCGCAATTTGCGGCCACGGCAGCAACACCGCCAGCGTCATGCCTGCGGCAGCGGCTAACGCACCGGTCAACATCACCGGATAACGTCCGAAGCGCTGAATCACTTTATCGCCGGTCAGACGACCAATGGTCATTGCCACCGAGAACACCGCATAACCTAAACCAGCGTGCGCCGGGCTCATCTCCGGGCTTTGCAGCAGCAACAGCGCGCCCCAATCCAGCACCGCACCTTCGGCAAGAAACAGAATAAAGCAGAGTAAACCGAGGAATGCCACCCAACCGCGCGGAATAACCAGCCACGGCTGATCGGGCTGATGCAGGCGTTCGGTCATCAGCGTCGGCAGGCTCCACACCAGCAGCAGCACAATCAGCACCATCACCGCGCCTACGGCTTGTAACGGCGTCAGGCCGCTGCCGAGTAACAGGCTGACGGAACCGGCGCCGATAATCCCGCCGAGGCTAAAGAAGCCGTGGAAACCGGACATCATCGGCTTGCGTGCGGCTTTTTCCACTTCGACCGCCTGCACGTTCATCGCGACATCCAGCATGCCGAGTCCGGCACCAAACACCATTAAAGTGGCGGCCATCAGCCACATCACATCAAGCGTTGCCAGCAGCGGTAACATCGCCAGCACCACCAGCGTGGAGCACAACATCACCCGACGACCACCGAAGCGCGCAATCAAACCGCCGGTAATCGGCATCGCCGCCAGCGAGCCAATTCCCAAACACAGCAGCAAACCGCCCAATGATGCGCCGCTCAATGCCAGACGCTGGCTGGCGAACGGCACCAGCGGTGCCCATGCGGACATGCCCAATCCAGCGATAAGGAAAACGATACGTGTCCCGAGGTTGACACGGTGATGCAATTTATTTTGCGGCGCGGCGTCCAGTGCTGTCATAAAGAGTAGTTTTCATTAGCGGGTGAAGCGACGAAGTTTAGCATCAAAGCGCATGTCACACCGCGCATCAGACCCTATCAGATGGCAGCGATTAAACGCCAGAAACAGGCATATTACCGATTTTTTACGCATCGCTGCGCTTTTCCAGAACTTTCCTGGCATGTGCCAATGATTACTGGAGTGACTTAAGTAAAATTTTTTCTGCCGAATGATGCAGTATACTGATGAAAGATTCCGCGCCACATGCGGCCTGGACGTCAATTTTTTGGCGCTGTCGCAAAGCATGCATTTCCGGATTTTCGCCAATAGGCAGCGACCACGTAAAACCGATATGTTAGTCATCCCATCAGCTCCCGATGCGGAATATAGCGAGATCGAGATTATTTCTCCCCCTTTGGGAGAATTTTGCTGTGCCTTATTTTAGTCCTTGTTACCTGCGGGTAACCCGTTTTCATCAGGCGAAGCGGGCCATTGATTAATGGCCTGTATGGCGCACCGGTACGCTTAAAACATTAATAAGCTTAATGACCGTTGCAATACCTTCCCTGTAACGAGGTTACCTATGTCTTCACGTCAATCCGAACAACAATTAGCGGCGATTCTGCACTCTGCGGTCACTCTTTATCCGCTGGCAGACGACACATCATCTTTGCAAACGCGCAGCGTGGATACTACGCCGCCCGCGCCGTTACGTCCTTATGAACCTATTGCACAAGATGGCGTGATTGCCGCATGGGAATCCGGCAGGAATATTCACCTGCGAGGTCGCGCCGAATCTGAGCCAGGCGCCACCGTAACGCTGACCTTTAACGGCGAAGTCTGGCACAGCACGGTAAATAAATGGGGTTACTGGAATGCTTCGATGCCGCCGTCGGTGCTCAACGGATTGTCCGACGGTGCTTATTCGCTGACGCTAACCCTCACCGACAAAGCCGGTAATAGCACCGATACGCAGGTGGGCTTTGGGGTTTACGTAGATAAAACCATCAAGCCTACGCTGACGTTGGATCCGATCAGCGGTGATAACGCGGTCAGCGTGGCAGAAGGCATTTACGGCGTGGAGGTGCACGGCAGTGTTACGCACATGCCGGCGAACAGCCATATCACGGTGATTTTAGCCGGGAAAAAATACTCTGGCGGCGTTAACGATAAAGGCGAATGGACCGCCGCTATTCCTTCACAGGATCTTCAGGCGTTACAGGATGGCGTCTACAGCCTGAAAGTCAGCGCTACCGATCCTAACGGCAAAACCACCGCTTATCTGCAGGATGTCACCTTAATTACCCACGTTAGCAGCCTGCCGCACATCAGCTTCGATAAGGTCACAGTAGACAACGTGATCAATAAAGAAGAGAGCCAAAACGATCTCACCTTTAGCGGCGATCTCTCGGTGGTGGTACCGGGCCAGCAGCTGTTGCTGTGCAGTGGAGATGCGGTCTATCACGCGCAGATTGGCAGCGACGGTCACTGGCAGGTAACGATTCCGGCCAGTGAAGTGGCGAGCTTTATTTCATTGGGCGAAATCCGGGTGTATGCGCAGGATGGCGCTGGCAACAGCACCGACGCAATGCTGGAACTGAACGTGGTTACCCAACTGCCAGACATCTATTACGAAATCAATATTGGCGGCGATACCACGCTGAATCAGCAGGAAGCGCAGCACGATCTCAGTTTCTATCTCGAAGGCGTGAAGGAGCTGACGCTCAACGGCAAAAACTACACGCCGGTCAACGGCATGGTCACCATCAGCGCCGAAGATCTGCAGGCGCTGCCGGATGGCGAAGTGTCGGCGCTGGCCACGCGCTGGGATGAGTACGGCAACCACGACACGCAGATTATTGAGAACCTGTTCAACGTTGCCACGCATCAGGTGCCGACCATTACGCTGAATCAACCGTTTGGCGACGGGGTGCTGGATGCGGCGGAGCTGAATAGCTGGCATCTGATTCAGGGCAGCAGTAGCCATCTCGATCAGGGCAGCCTTGTGACGTTGACGCTGGGCGATCAGAGTTACACCGCCACGGTTAAAGCCGACGGCAACTGGGCGCTGACCATTTTGGCGGGTCAGCTGGCACCGCTGGATGATGGCAGCTACCAAATGAAGGTCAGCGCGCAGGACAAAGCAGGCAATGTGGCGATGGCGACGCAGCCGGTGACCATCGATAGCCATGAGGCGGCCGCCAGCGTCAGCAGCGAGCCACTGAATACGCAACTGGTCGACGCAGGCGACAGCGCCGCCGCTCAACCCAGCGATGCGCGCGCCACGGAAAGCCACTACAACGCCAGCGATAGCAGTTACACCCTCGGCGATCATCTGCAGCAACATCAGGTTCAGAGCCTGGCGTAATCCGCCCATCAACCGCTAGCAACATCGGCTAGCGGTTGCCAGCCCACTCTCATTGCTCACGGGACAACAGGGATGACAGCACAACCCTTCAACAGCGACAACGGCATCGCGGCGATGCTGCGCGTGGCGGCACGCTTCGGTAAACCGGCGGACGGCAGCACGCTGCGCCAGCAGATGCGCTGGTTTCAACATCTGGCCCCGACGCAACAGTTAGAACGTTTAGCCCGGCTGTTAGGCCTGCATTTGATGTTGGTGCCGCACAGCAAACTGCGCTGGCGGCAGGAAATTGTGCCGGTATTGCTGCTGCTGGAAAACGGCAGCGTGGCGTTGATAGAAGAGGTGGATAGCAACGGTGGCGTGCGTTACTGGCTGAGTGAAAGTGGCGATGTGGTGCGCGCAGGTCAGCTGCAGGATTTGCTCATGCAGGCCGACATACAGGTTGGCGTCGTTGGTGTGGCGGCGCGGGCGCGTGATGCGCGCATCGATGAGTTTGTGCAGCCTTATCAGCCGCACTGGTTCTGGCATGACTTTCGTGGCATGAAGCGGCGCATCGCGGAAATCAGCCTGGCCTCGCTGGTCGGCAACGTGCTGGCGCTGGCGGGCATTCTGTTTTCCATGCAGGTGTACGATCGGGTGATTCCGGCGCAGTCGCTGCCAACGTTGTGGGTGCTGTTCGCCGGCGTGGTGCTGGCGGCCGCCATTGAGTATCTGATTCGTCTGATGCGCACCCAGGTTTCTGACCTGATGGGCAAACGCATCGACCTGAAAATATCCGCCATGCTGTTTGCGCGGGCGATGAACATCCGCAACGAAGCGCGTCCGCGTTCCACCGGCTCCTTTATTGCCCAACTGCGTGAAATTGATCAGGTCCGCGAGCTGCTGACGTCCACCACGGTGAATGCCGCCGCCGACCTGCCGTTTGTGCTGCTGTTTCTGCTGATCATGGCGTCGATTGGCGGCTGGCTGGTGCTGATTCCGTTACTGGCAATCCCGCTGATCGTCATTCCTGGCTTACTGGTGCAGATCCCGATGGCGCGGCTGGCGCAGGAAGGGTTGCGGGAAAGCGCGCTGCGTCAGGCGGTGCTGGTGGAAACCTTAGAAGGTGTAGAGGATATCAAAGCGCTGCAAGCGGAACCCTATTTTCAGCGCCAGTGGGAGCAAACGCACGAAGTTAGCGCGGCCATCAGTAATCAGCAACGTTTATGGGGCGCGCGCCTCACCGGTTGGTCGGCTAGCGTGCAGCAGCTCACCTATGCCGGCATGTTGGTGTTCGGCGTCTATCTGGTGCTCGACAATCAGATCACCACCGGCACGCTGGTGGCGTGCAGCTTGCTCTCATCACGCACCATCGCGCCGCTGATGCAGCTCACCATGGTGTTTTCGCGCTGGCAGCACGCGAAATCGGCGATGAAAGGGCTGGATGAACTGTTAAAGAAGCCGCTCGACCAACCCGATCACGCCACGCTGGCGCACTGTCCGGTGCTCAGCGGCCACTATCTGCTGCAAAATGTACATTACCGCTACGAAGAGGAGAGCGGTAATAGCGTGCTCAACATTCCGCAGTTGCAGATCGCGCCCGGCGAACGCGTGGCGATTCTCGGTAAAGTCGGCGCGGGCAAATCGACGCTGCTGAAGATGCTGGCCGGTCAGGCGCGCGCCAGCCAGGGCAAAGTGCTGGTGGACGGCGTCGATCTCACCTGCATCGATCCGGTCGATCTGCGGCGTCAGCTTGGCTGGCTGTCGCAGGATGCGCGGCTGTTTTTCGGCACGCTGCGCCAGAACCTGCTGCTCGGTAATCCGCACGCCAGCGAGCAGGAGATGCTGCAGGCGCTGCGCATTAGCGGCGCGTTAGCTTTGGTGCAGCAGGACGCCGCCAGCCTCGATCGCATTATTCATGAAGGCGGACGCGGCTTGTCCGGCGGCCAGCGGCAAATGGTGCTGCTCAGCCGGTTGATTCTGCGCCAGCCGCAGGTGGTTTTGCTGGACGAACCGACCGCGGCGATGGATGAACAGCTGGAAGCGCAGGTGATTCGTCAGCTGGCGCAATGGGTCACCGGGCGCACGCTGGTACTGGTCACGCATCGTCCCGCGCTGCTGCGCATGGTTGATCGCATTATCGTGATGGATAACGGCCGCATCGTGGCCGATGGCGCGCGCGACGAGATTCTGCGTCACGCCGCCAGTAAAAAAGGAGATGCGGCATGAGCGTGGTGCTGTTGGATAAAGATCTGACGCGGCGTGAGCGTCGCACCTCGGCGATCATCTGGCTGTGCGTGGTGGCGCTGCTGCTATTTCTGCTGTGGGCGTACTTTGCGGTGCTGGACGAAGTCACGGTCGGCATCGGCAAAGTCACGCCTTCCAGCCGCGCGCAGATCATTGATAGCCTTGATGGCGGCATCGTCAAACAGCTCAATGTGCACGAAGGCAATATTGTGCAGCGCGGCGAGGTGCTGGCAACACTCGATCCCACGCGCTTTCAAACCAACTTTGGTGAAGCGATTGCGCGGGTGCGCACGCTGCGTGCCTCCTCTGAACGTTTACAGGCCGAGCTCAGCGACACGCCGCTGAAGTTCAGCGCCGATATCCTGCAACATCCCGAACTGGTGGCGCGCGAAACGCAGCTCTATCAGGCGCGGCGGCAGAATTTTGTCGAGACCATCGGCAATTTGCAGCAATCCCTTGCGCTGGTGCAGGCAGAACTCAACGTGACGGAGCCGCTGATGCTGCGCGGCGCGGCGGGTAAGGTGGATGTGATTCGCCTGCGTCGCCAGGTTAGCGATCTGCGCGGCAAAATCGACGAAGCGCGCAACGATTATTACGTGCGCGCCCATGAAGAGCAGGTGAAGAACAACGGTGAGCTGGATGCGCAGCTGCAGGTGGCGGCAGGGAAGCAGGATCTGCTGACGCGCACTACGCTGATTTCGCCGGTGCGCGGCATTGTGAAGGATGTGCGCGTCACCACCGTGGGCGGGGTGCTGGAGCCGGGTGGCAAGCTGATGGAGATTGTGCCGCTGGAGGATCAACTGCTGATTGAGACGCGCATCAATCCACGCGATATCGGCTATATCCGGCCGGGTTTACCCGCGGTGGTGAAGATCACCGCCTACGACGCGTCGATTTATGGCGATCTGCACGGGGAAGTCGAAACCGTTTCGCCTGATACGCTGCAGGACGAGGTGCGGCACGACGAGTTTTACTATCGCGTCTATGTGCGCACGCAAAAAGCCGAGCTGACCAATAAAAGCGGACGCAGATTCGCCATCATGCCCGGCATGGTGGCGAATGTTGAGATTAAAACCGGTCAGAAAACCGTGATGGATTATTTGCTTAAGCCGCTGAATAAAGCCAGGGAATCACTGCGTGAGCGTTAACAATATGCACCGGCTATTATTGCAGCGATCTTTGTTACGTGCCGAAATTAACATTGCCGATTTAAGGCTATGAATTGAACAAAATGTGCGAAAAGAGACAAATAATGCGCGGCAGTTATTGTGGTTAATTTAACCCGTGTAATTAACTTTACGCAATATAAGGCGATGTCTGAATTGCGGGCAAAAAAATGCCGGACCATCTGGTCCGGCGGGAAATTAGGGTAAATCAAAACATTCGGGGCGAATGAAGGTAATAATGAAATAAATGATGATAGCGGAGATAATTGTATGCTCTGGATGGGTTTGAGTTTTGTCATTCAGTGCGGAAATGTAACTCATGTAATTTGATGTTTTTAAACAATTAAAATATGTGTTGTCAAAAAGTGCTATATTTTTTACCTATTTGTGCTGGTTATTAGTTCCCCTGAATTTACATCCTGAAATAACTATTTAATACACTGAAACAGTTTTGGAAATTTAGTAGCATTTTCGTGATAGATTATTGCCCAACATAAAATAACAATGGCTTGCCGGCTGAATTTTTAATCATTCAGTTCGCAGTGGCAAAAATAAAGGCACATTAAAGAGGGTAATAAAAATGAAACGTCGCGTTCTCTCCCTGATGATTCCTGCATTGCTGGTGGCAGGATCAGCAAGCGCAGCTGAAATTTACAATAAAGATGGCAACAAATTAGACCTCTACGGCAAAGTGGACGGTCTGCATTATTTCTCTGATAACTCTGGCTCAGACGGTGACCAGTCTTACCTGCGTTTTGGCTTCAAAGGTGAAACTCAGGTGACCGATCAGCTGACCGGTTACGGCCAGTGGGAATACCAGGCTGCACTGAACACCGCAGAAAGCGAAGGCACCGCGAACAGCTATACGCGTGTTGGTTTTGCCGGTCTGAAATTTGGTGATGCGGGTTCATTCGATTACGGCCGTAACTACGGCGTGATGTACGATCTCGGCGCATGGACTGACGTTCTGCCAGAGTTCGGTGGCGATACCTACGGCGCGGACAACTTCCTGTTCCAGCGCAGCAACGGCCTCGCAACCTATCGTAATACCAACTTCTTCGGTTTAGTCGATGGCTGGAACTTCGCGGTTCAGTATCAAGGCAAAAACGATAACCCAACCGAATCTACTGGCTCTGGTCGTGATGTGTTGGGCGAGAACGGTGACGGCTACGGCCTGAGCACCACTTACGATCTGGGTTCAGGTTTCGGTATTGGTGCAGCGATGTTCCAGTCTGACCGTACCAATAACCAGAACGGTAACAATCCACGTACCGCCAACATCCTGGGTCGCGGTGATAAAGCCGAAGCTTACAGCGGTGCGCTGAAGTATGACGCTAACAATGTTTACCTGGCCGCAATGTACAGCCGTTCATACAACGCGACGCGTTTCGGCGCCAGCGATAGCGGCACCGTTTACGGTTACGCCAACAAAGCGGATAACTGGGAATTGGTGGCACAGTACCAGTTCGACTTCGGCCTGCGTCCATCTCTGGCGTTTGTCTCTTCTCGCGGCTCTGACATCGAAGGTTACGGCAGCCAGAACCTGAAGAAATACATTGATGTAGGCGCAACTTACTACTTCAACAAAAACATGTCGACCTACGTTGATTACCAGATCAACCTGCTGGACGACAACAACTTCACCGACGCAGCCGGTATCAATACCGATGACGTCGTAGCACTGGGCTTGGTTTACCAGTTCTAAGGGTGATGGAGCGTGACTTGCCGGTCACGCTCCCGTTTTCAGCAGCGCATCCAGCGCGGCACGCAGCACGTCGACCACCCGTTCCGCCTCCTCGCCAATCTGTACCTGCACAATCGCGCCCTCAACCAGCAACACAATCTGCGCCGTTTTGACCTGCTGATCGGGCATCAACTTGTCGCTGATCGCCTGCGCCATCTCACGCTTATGTTGACGAATCAGTTCGCTGGCTTCTGCTAACGTGTCGCCCAGCTCCGCAGCGGTATTGATAAACGCACAGCCGCGATAATCGTCATCCCTGAACCAGCTCAGTAACGCCGCGGGCAGCGCATCGATCAATGCCGCATGTGGATTCAGCGCATGGCGAAACGCCAGCATCCAGCGCTGATGGCGCTGCTGTAAAAACGCCAGCACCAGCGCATTCTTCGCCGGAAAGTGACGATAGAAAGTCACTTTGGTCACGCCCGCTTGCGCAATCACCTTATCCACGCCGGTGGCGCGAATGCCTTGTTGGTAAAACAGCTGCTGCGCGCATAGCAAGATACGATCGCGCGCGGAGGCGGTGGCATCAAAGATCAGAGGCTCAAGCATAAAAATTCCTGCGTTTGTATGTAGACAGAATTGTCTACATACGGCAGGATGAATCAAGTAGACAGACCTGTCTACATAATAGGGAGAAATAACATGCTGGTGCCACCGTTCAATCAACAAACCGCGTTACAGAAAGTCCGCATGGCGGAAGATGCCTGGAACAGCTGCGATGCGCAGCGTGTTTCGCGGGTGTACAGCGAAGATACGCGCTGGCGCAATCGCAGTGAATTCGTCAATGGACGCGCAGAAGTCGTGACTTTCCTGCAACGTAAGTGGATAAAAGAGTTGGATTATCGACTGATCAAAGAGCTATGGGCGTGGCATGAAGATAAGCTGGCGGTACGCTTTGCCTATGAATGGCATGATGACAGCGGTAACTGGTTTCGCAGCTATGGCAATGAGAACTGGCACTTTGGTGCCGATGGTTTGATGATTCAGCGATTCGCCTGCATCAATGATCTGCCGATCAGCGCAGATCAGCGTCTGTTCTACTGGCCAGCCGGCACGCGCCCGGACGATCATCCGGGCCTAAGTGAGTTGGGACTGTAGCGATTATTGCATACCGCGCCATTTTTTGGCTTTGGGTGCCGGTTGCGGCGGCGGGTTGGTGATGGCGCTCAGGCTGCCTTCCATCGCGACACCCGCCAGCGTAAAGGCCGAGAAGCTCAGCCAGTGCTGCCATTTACTGTTTTGTGTTTTGCTATTTTCCATTCTGCACCTCGCTGAAGTTCAACTCATCTTCAACAATGCAGCATTCATGCCAGCGCACCGCTCTCCGCGCCACGCGGCTTGTAGCGACTTTGCTACACTGCGCCAGCGCTGAAGCGGTGCAGAAGGGTGATTTTCTGGTGCAATAATTTAACGTCGGCGTGCAGGATAGTGCTGAATCAGGCGATGGCGGTAAGTCTGCCAACATTTGAAACTGCCATAAATAAACAGCCCGGCGGTTACGGCAATAATCATATAAATCATCTGATGCTCCTGTAGGCATAACGTTGCAGGAACCGGTTATCCTGTGTCAGCGTTTATCGAACATCAAGCAGCTTTAGACTGCTTTACAAGCGAGTTATGCTTTGTAATTGGCTGTAGTAATGGGTTACAGATGAGGAATTGATGCGTTTTCAGAACATTCTGCTAATTAGCCTGCTGGCATTAGGTCTCAGCGGTTGCGAAAAAAACAGCAGCAAACCTGCGATGGTACTGGAAGGCAAAACCATGGGCACCGTGTGGCGCGTCAGCGTCGCCGGCGTTGATCCGCAGCGTAAAGCGGCGTTGCAACAGTTGATCCAGCAACAGCTGGATCGCGATGACGGCGAACTCTCGACGTGGAAAAGCGATTCGGTGCTGTCGCACTTTAATCAGTATCAAGGCAACGCACCGCAGCCGGTAAGCGCTGACATGGCGGACATCGTTACTGAAGCGCTGCGAATCGGGCATAAAACGTCGGGTGCGATGGATATCACCGTGGGCCCGCTGGTCAATCTGTGGGGTTTTGGCCCGACGAAGCAACCGGCGCATACCCCCAGCGAGGCAGAAATCGCCGCCGCTAAAGCGCTGACCGGTTTGCAGCATCTGCGCGTGATTCAGGGCGTGGACGGTCAATGGCTGCAGAAAGATCTGCCCGGCCTGTATGTCGATCTCTCCACCATGGGCGAAGGCTATGCCACCGATCATCTGGCGCGTCTGATGGAGCAGCAAGGCATCACTGATTATCTGGTTTCAGTGGGCGGCGCAGTATTGAGCCGTGGCGTCAATGCTAATCTGCAGCCGTGGCGCGTGGCGATCCAGAAACCCACCGATCGCGAAAACGCGGTGGAAGCGCGCGTCGATCTGCAAGGACACGGCATTAGCACCTCCGGCAGCTATCGCAACTATTATGAACTGGATGGCAAACGCATTTCGCACGTCATCGATCCGACTACCGGAAGACCGATTGAGCACAAGCTGGTGTCGGCAACGGTGATAGCCACCACCGCGCTGGAAGCGGATGGCTGGGATACCGGTTTGATGGTGCTCGGCAGCGAACGCGCTAAAGCGTTAGCGGTGAAAGAGCATCTGGCGGTCTATTTGATCAGCAAGCAGGGCGACGGTTTTACTCACTGGATGTCGCCGCAGTTTAAAACCTTCCTCATCGATCAGGCATCTCAATAAAGGAAGCGCACATGCTGGATTTATTTAGTGACGAAGCGCCGTGGCAGGAACCGCTAGCGGATGGCGCGGTGATTCTGCGACGTCGTGCCCGCGAACAGGCCGACGCGCTGCTGGCGGCGATTCACGATATCGCCGCGAAAAATCCCTTTGCCCATCGCATCACGCCCGGTGGCCATCGCATGTCGGTGGCGATGACCAACTGTGGTGATTTTGGCTGGTCCACCGATTCGCGCGGCTATCAATATACCGAGCAAGACAGCAACAGCGGACACCATTGGCCGCCGATGCCCGCGCTGTTCCGCGAGCTGGCGCAGCAAACTGCGCGCGAAGCGGGCTTTGCTGGTTTCAATCCGGATGCCTGCCTGATTAACCGCTATGAACCCGGCGCAAAACTGACGCTGCATCAGGATAAAGATGAGAAGGATCTGCGCCAGCCGATTGTGTCGGTTTCACTGGGATTGCCTGCGGTATTCCAGTTCGGCGGTTTCGAACGCGGCGACGCCACCCAGCGCGTGCTGCTGGAACATGGCGATATCGTGGTGTGGGGCGGGCCATCGCGCCTGCGTTATCACGGCATTCTGCCGCTCAAACCTGGTATTCATCCGCAGGCAGGCGCGTTCCGCTACAACCTGACCTTCCGCCGTGCTTTTTAGCGCATTTTCGTCTCGGCGCAATTAATTTGGAATGCATGTTGTTAAGCCATTGATGAAGGCGCTGGCCGGTGCCACTTTTGGTCCGGCGGTCCTCGCGCCGCTTACGCGGTACCTTCACTTCGCTCGTCTGCCTGACGGACCGGCGGAGACGGGACTTCCATGTCCCGGCTCCGCCTTTCGCCCGCGTCCTGCGGGCTCTCCTGGCTTCCTCGCTTCGTTCAGCGCTGCGGATTGCCGGCCCAAAAGCGGCCCCGGCCTGCTCATCAACTTCAGTGCTTATTATTGAAAAGGGCTCATTTGCCAGAGGCGCAGACGTGTCAGAGCCCGCACAGATAATGCATTTTCAAAACAAAATACCTTCTTATCTGACAAGCATTTCGCAATAAATCGCGCCGCTACCAAACGAGCGGCGAGAAACATTTTACTCAGGCAAATTTGAGATGAGAATTATTCTTGCTATCAGCCAAGGCGACATTAAACTGCAGGCTGCTTTATTGACCGCTGGAACCCTTTGATGGCATTGCTGCAAGTCGTTTTTCGCCAGTACCGCTGGCCTTTTATTGGCGTCATTCTTCTTACATTGTTAAGCGCCGTGCTTGGTATTGGTTTGATTGCCTATATCAATAATGAGCTGATCGTCGCGGTGAATACTTCGATTTCGGTGCTGCCGAGTTTCCTTGGCCAGCTGTTCCTGCTAATGGCGGTGACGCTCGGCTCCCAGCTGGCGCTGACTATGCTCGGCCATCACTTTGTCTGGCGGCTGCGCGGCGAATTCATCAAACGGATTCTTGATACGCGCGTGGAGCGCATCGAACAGATTGGCAATGCCCAACTGCTGGCCGGTCTCACCAGCGATGTGCGCGCCATCACCATCGCCTTCGTGCGTTTACCCGAGCTGATTCAGGGCATCATTATTACGCTCGGTTCGGCGCTTTATCTCGCCTGGCTTTCGCCAAAAATGCTGTTGATCACCTGCCTGTGGCTGCTGGTGACGCTGGTTGGCGGCTGGTTGCTGGTATCACGCGTTTATCAGCACATGGCTAAGCTGCGTGAAATCGAAGATGACCTGTATCGCGATTTCCAGACCATTATCGAAGGGCGTAAAGAGCTGCAGCTTAACCGCGAACGTGCGCAGCTTATTTACGACAGCGTTTATCAGGAGAATGCCAAAAGCTATCGCCACCACATCGTGCGCGCCGATACCTTCCACCTCAGCGCGGTGAACTGGTCGAATATCATGATGCTCGGCGCGATTGGCATCGTGTTCTTTATGGCGAACGGGCTGGGCTGGGCAAATACGGCGGTGGCGGCAACTTATTCGCTGACGCTGCTGTTCCTGCGCACACCGCTGTTGGCGGCGGTCGGCGCCTTGCCGACGCTGCTCAGCGCGCAGGTGGCGTTTCGCAAGCTCAACAGGTTTGAACTGGCGCCCTATGAAGAAACGTTCAAGGCGCTGCCAAAAGTCAGCGACTGGCAAACGCTGGAGCTGCGCGACGTCTGCTTCCACTACGGCGAGCACGGATTCCGGGTTGGGCCGATCAATTTGACGCTACGCCGCGGCGAGCTGGTGTTCCTGATTGGCGGCAACGGCAGCGGAAAATCGACGCTGGCGATGCTGCTCACCGGCCTCTATCAGCCGCAATCGGGCAGTTTGCTGCTGGATGGCAAGGTGGTGGATTGGCAAAACCTCGATGCTTATCGCAAACATTTCTCGGCGGTGTTTACTGACGCGCATCTGTTTGATCGCCTCATCGGCGATCAAGGGCAGCCAGCCAATCCTGCGCTGGTGCAGCAGTGGCTGGAGCGTCTGAAGATGCAGGACAAGCTCAAGCTGGAAGGCAACAGAGTGCTCAATCTGCAACTGTCGAAAGGGCAGAGCAAACGTCTGGCGCTGCTGCTGGCAGCCGCCGAAGAGCGCGATATTCTGTTGCTCGACGAATGGGCGGCGGATCAGGATCCGCATTTCCGTCGCATCTTCTATCGTGAGCTGCTGCCATGGTTACAGGAATCGGGTAAAACGGTGTTCGCTATTAGTCATGACGATCACTACTTTATTCACGCCGATCGCTTGCTGGAGATGCGCGAAGGTCAACTAAGTGAGTTAACCGGTAACGAACGCGAGATGGCAACGCTGGATGCGGTGCAACGTACCGATACCGGCCATTAACGCCAGCCGGGAAAGCTTAGCAAAAACCCTTATTGGGCAAGAAGTTGCGGAGTGAGTAAAGTCACTCCCAGCAGAAATCCTCGTTTCTGCGTCCCTGGAACACTTTTCTGTCGTCTTGTGTTGTCACCGGCTCAGGTTTATTTCTGAGCCGGTTTTTTATTTTGTCGGGAGTGGATGCGTCAGCAGCGTAATCACGCGATCTCCAGCCAGCCAAAAACGCGCCTGCAGCAGCGCTTTGGTGGTGAAATACTCATCAAAATCCTGACACAACCGCAGCGTTGCACGGCCTTGCTGCACGTCCAGTTCCAGCACTTCCGCCTGAAGAAAATCCATTGGCTGATGCAATTGCGGCCACAGCGCTTTGTACACACTCTCTTTCAATGAAAACAGCAGTGTAGCGGCCTGGGCAAAGGGCATAGGCCGCGCCAGCAGGCGCTGTTTTTCCGCCGGGCTCATCAACATCCCAGCGGTTTCATCGGCGGTTTCCTCCGCCATAATCTGCTCAACATCCACACCCACGCACAGTGGCTCGCGCGTCGCAGCCATCATCGCAACGCTGTGCGTATGCGACAGCGACGCCTGAATGCCGGCGGGCCACAACGGTGAGCGATCGGGCGCATTACACAACACAAAGTGCGGTAAACCGAAGTGCGCAAAGTTTTGCTGCACCAGCCAGCGACTCGCCAGATGCTCGGCTTTGCGTTTCGTCACCGCGCTCTGTAGCGACGCGGGCAGCGGCAGTTGCCACGCCTGGTGCAATTCAGCATGCCAGTGATGTTGATCGAATTCGCACCAGGCGATCGGCAATGTATCCAGCGACATGCCAGCAGCGCGGATAAACGGGGAAGAGGGCAGGGCAAGCGGCGTTTGAGAGGCGAACATAAAAAATCACGGCTGACGGAAAACGTAGTTTTACCAGCCAGCCGGATGGAGAGCAAGCCAAAGGGGCTCGCCTACTTTTAGTTATTTGGCGGAATAGCCATGCCTTTAATCTGCACCACGAAGTGCTGATGGCCTTTGGTGATGCGCGCACCGCGATCGCACCAGTGCGAGGCGAGACGGAAGAAATCGTCGCTGCCGATATCGTAAGCCAGTTCAACTTTATTGATACCCGAGTGCAGGAGTTCTTCCGCATCCTGCAGGTTTTTTGCTTTGATGACCATAATGGTTTCCATCGAAAAAACAAGAGCCCTAAGAGTAAGAGAAGTCTGTGACAGTTTTGTTTCAATTTGATGAAGCGCTGTCATATTTATCCAGAAATGTGATCTGGCTCGGTTTGGGTTGCTTTCGGTAACTTACTGATTAAAAACCAATAATCAGCAATTCTTTGGCGATAATCTGATAATGCTTTACTGCATTGAAAACATATGAAATCACCAGACTTTAAATTCTGCCTTTACTTCTAATATATATGAATTAGCATATGTGTTAGATTTTTTACCGGAACCTGGCCCAATGATTCCTGTTCAACTTTTCAAACTGCTTGCCGACGAAACGCGTACGACGATCGTTTTATTATTACGAGAGGCCGGAGAGCTGTGTGTCTGCGATCTCTGCACCGCTACCCAACAATCACAGCCAAAAATTTCACGCCACGTTGCCTTGCTGCGCGATGCTGAGCTGATTTTGGATCGACGTGAAGGCAAGTGGATTCACTATCGTCTTTCTCCGCATATGCCGGCATGGGCTGCATCGATTATCGATACGGCCTGGAATAGCCAGCGTGAGGAAGTGCGTGAGTCGCTGAAGAACGCCGCTGCTACGGGTTGTGAATAATCATTAAACACATTCGATTATTCGAATGCATTGGAGGCGTGATGTTTCTGGCAGGCGCAATATTTGTTTTGACCATCGTGTTTGTCATCTGGCAGCCGCGCGGCCTGAGCATTGGCTGGACAGCAACGATAGGGGCTTTACTGGCGCTGGTGACCGGCGTTATCCCGTTAAACGATATTCCCGCGGTGTGGCATATCGTCTGGAATGCGACAGCGGCTTTTATCGCCGTCATTATCATCAGCCTGTTGCTGGACGAATCCGGTTTTTTTGAGTGGTGCGCTTTGCACGTAGCGCGCTGGGGAAGTGGGCGAGGGCGGCTGCTTTTCACCTATATCGTGTTGCTCGGTGCATGCGTTGCCGCGCTTTTCGCCAATGATGGTGCGGCTCTGATATTGACGCCGATCGTCATCGCAATGCTGCTGGCACTGGGCTTTAGTAAAGGTGCAACGCTGGCTTTCGTCATGGCAGCAGGATTTATCGCCGATACCGCGAGTTTGCCGCTGATCGTATCCAATCTGGTTAACATCGTTTCCGCAGATTTCTTCAAATTGGGATTCAACGCTTACGCGGCGGTGATGGTTCCGGTTGATATTGCCGCTATTATCACCACGCTGATAGTGCTGCACCTTTTCTTTCGCAAAGACATTCCCGCCAGCTATGAGGTTTCACGCCTCAAACTACCAGATGAAGCCATAAAAGATCCCGCTACCTTTAAAGCCGGTTGGCTGGTGCTGTTGTTGCTATTGGTGGGATTTTTCCTGCTGGAGCCGCTGGGCATTCCAGTCAGTGCTATCGCCGCACTGGGCGCCTTAATTCTGTTTATCGTTGCCAAAAGAGGTCAGGCGATTAACATCGGTAAAGTGTTACGCAATGCGCCCTGGCAGATCGTGATTTTTTCGCTCGGCATGTACCTGGTAGTTTATGGCCTTAAAAATGCTGGGCTGACGCAACATCTCACTGACTTACTCAACCTCATTGCCAGCCACGGCTTATGGGCCGCCACCTTGGGTACCGGTTTGGTGACGGCGCTGCTTTCTTCAGTAATGAATAATATGCCAACGGTGCTGATTGGTGCGCTGTCGATTGATGCCAGCAGCGCGCAGGGCGTGATAAAGGAAGCGATGATTTATGCCAATGTTATTGGTTGCGACCTGGGGCCAAAAATTACGCCGATTGGCAGTCTCGCCACATTGCTATGGCTGCACGTACTCGACCAGAAGAACATCAACATTAGCTGGGGTTATTACTTCCGCGTGGGTGTCGTGATGACCTTGCCCGTGCTGTTCGTCACCCTTAGCGCGCTGGCCCTGCGCCTGACGTTGTCCCATTAAGAAGAGAGCACCATGACTGACATCACCATTTATCACAATCCCGCTTGCGGCACATCGCGCAACACGCTGGCGTTAATACGCAATAGCGGCGTTGAACCTACCGTTATTCTTTATCTTGAGACTCCGCCAAATCGTGAGCAACTTAAGGCGTTGATTAGCGCGATGGGGATCGATGCGCGCGCTTTATTACGCAACAATGTCGAACCCTACGAAAAATTGGGTTTGGCTGAAGAGCGTTTTAGTGACGAGCAACTCATCGAGGCGATGTTGAATTATCCCATCCTGATTAACCGTCCGATTGTTGTCTCCCCGCTGGGAACGCGTTTGTGCCGGCCTTCAGAAGCCGTGCTCGATATTCTTCCCGATGCGCAGCAGGGCGAATTCAGAAAGGAGGATGGTGAGAAGGTGATAGATCAGCAGGGTAATCGAATCGTTTAGACCGAATTAGAAACAATAAAAAAGCAGCCATAAGGCTGCTTTTTTGGATTTTGGTCGGCACGAGAGGATTTGAACCTCCGACCCCGGACACCCCATGACCGTGCGCTACCAGGCTGCGCTACGTGCCGAACGTGGAAGAATATTACTGTTTCTACGCACGATTGCAATATGAGCCGCATTTAACTGCCTCATAATTAATCAGTTTGCGACGAAACGCTTCTCTTCCGTCAGCACCTGCAGTAACAACGCCAGCTGCGGTTTATGATCTTTCAGTTTGTTACCCTGCGCATCGTAAGCGCTGTAGCTGCCATTGTTATTCAGCACCAGCGTCACGGTTGGCGTGGTCACTACCAGCTTGCCATCTTCGCTGCTCGCCACCCAATCGTGGCTGCGTTGTGCGGCAAACAGATCTTCACCCTGCGAGAAGTTAGCGGGATTAGTGCGCACGTGCAGCAGGCGCTGCATCAGCGTGGTCATCACATCCTGCTGATCGGTCAGACGATCGATGGTTTGCGCTGGCGTATTCGGCCAATGCACCACCAGCGGCACCTGTAACGTCGCACGGTTACCTGGATTGTCATCGTTGCTATCCAGATTGACCGCACGCTGCGCCGTGATCACCACCACGGTATTTTTCAGCAAATCGCGATCCTGCAAGGTTTGCAGCACCGCCTTAATCTGCTCGTCGACACCGCTTGCCTGACGCGTATAGCTACGCTGGCGCGCTTTTAGGTTGTCGCCATTGACCGTCACACCGTTAAGGGCAATCCACGAGAACCACGGCGCATTGTTTGATTTGTGGCCATTGAGCCAGTTCTGCCACTGCGTCACCGTGGTGCTATTCGGTTGGGTATCGGCCTGCGGCAGCGAGTAATCGGCTAACAAAGCCTGACGATACAGCGGTTGGCTGAAGCCGTCCGATGAGAACAAGCCAAACTGATAGCCTTGCGCGTTCAGCGCATTCAGCAGCACGGAAGGCGTACGCGACGCTAACACGCCATCCATATAGCTGGAAGAGATGCCGTAGAACAGGCCAAATAACCCTTTTTCCGGCTGTAGCCCCGCGCTGAAGTGCTGGGTGAAGCGCACGTTCTCACTGGCGAATTGATGAAGCGACGGCAGCGCTTTTTCCACCGTGGCGTTGTTCAGACCATCAACGGTTAGCACCAGCAGATTGTGGCGCGTACCGCCATCGCGGAAGGTAATGTCACTCAGTGGATACTGCACTGACAACGCTTCCGGATCACCCTGTTGCACCAGACGGCGCTGATACTCTTGCGCATCCAGCAAACCGTGACGCTCAAGGAAGCGACGCGCGGTCATTGGATAGGAGAGCGGCAGGTTGGCGCGCTGCATGGTAATTGGGCGATAGAAATTGGCATCGGCCCAAATATAGAGCAGATGACTGGCGAAGAAGGCGCTGATAAACAGCGCAGCCAGCGGCTTACCGAACGAGCGCCGATTAAGGCTGCGCAGCTTTTGCCAGCTCCAGGTCGCGAACAGCATTTCGACGAGGAAAATCAGCGGCACGCTGATAAACATCAGCTGCCAGTCGCGCGCCATCTCGCTTTGATCAGGGTTTATCACCAGCTCCCACACCACCGGATTGAGGTGCAAGTGGAAGCGGCTGAACACCGCGCTGTCGACCATAATCAACGTCAGCCCGGCGGTGGCGACAATCGCCGACAACACCCTAAGCAATCGCTGTGACATCACCACGAAAGTGAGCGGGAAGATGATCAGCAGATAACCGGCGAAGACGATGAAACTGAAATGACCGATCCAGCTGGTATAGGCATAGATACGTCCCGCGAGTGACGCGGGCCAGTCGGCGACCAACAGGTAGCGGCTGCCTAAAATTAACGCGAAGATAATATTAAACAGGGCAAACCAATGCCCCCAGCTGATCATCTGGGAGACTTTTTCACGGTAGCGCTGCCGGTTGGTTACCATATTATGAGGTCAAATCTGCATATTAATGAGCGTTATCATCGCGTACGGATGACTGCAACGCATCCGCGAAAGATCGAGCCAGGGTGCGGCGTTGAGCCGGTGAAACGCTGGTATTGATCAAGTTAGTTACCATGTTACCCAATACCATCAGGGAAAGGTCGGTTGGCGCTTTGTCTTTTTCAAGAATCTGCGCCATCTCTGCGAGGAGCTTTTCCACGCGTTCGTCACTGTAACGGGATGATTGTGGCATATCGTCGTCTAATCAAGGGTGAAAAGGCGGTATATTACCGTAACAACGCATTTTTTTCCGCAATTTTATCGCAAGCAGAGCGATCAGTTTGTGCTGGCAGTTGAAAGCGGCTGCGGGCGGTGTTTGAATACGCGCCTGAGCTAAAAGGAGAGTCTACCATGAGTCTGGATATCGACCAGATTGCCCTGCATCAGTTAGTTAAACGTGATGAAAACCAGCTTGAACTGGTACTGCGCGACACCTTGCTGCCTGCTACCCGCGCGGTTGAAGAGATGGCAGAAGAGCTGCACCGGGTATATAGCGCCAAAAGCAAAGCTTACGGCCTGTTTAACGAAGATAGCGAACTGGCCGATGCGTTGCGTAATTGCCGCAAAGGGGAAGATGACTTTCTGGCGTTTAGCCGTGCGGCAACCGGACGTCTGCGTGATGAACTGAGCAAATATCCGTTTGCGGAAGGCGGCGTGGTGCTGTTTTTACACTATCGCTATCTGGCCGTGGAATATTTGCTGATTGCGGTTCTCAACAGCCAGTCGAGCATGCGCGTTAACGAGCAGCTGGATATCAGCAGCACCCATTATCTCGATATCAATCATGCGGATATTGTGGCGCGTATCGATCTCACCGAGTGGGAAACTAACCCGGAATCCACCCGTTATCTGACCTTCCTGCGCGGTCGCGTGGGGCGTAAAGTAGCGGATTTCTTCATGGATTTCCTTGGCGCTAGCGTCGGTCTGGACACCAAAGCGCAAAACCGTGGGCTGCTGCAAGCGGTTGATGATTACTGCGCCGAATCGGATCTCGATAAAAACGAGCGTCAGAACTATCGTCAGCAGGTTTACAGCTACTGTAACGATCAGCTGCAGGCAGGCGAAGAGATTGCGCTGCACGATCTCTCCAGTGAATTACCGCCGCTGGGAGAAAAAACGTTTCAGGCCTTTACCCAAGAGCAAGGTTACGAGCTGGAAGAGACCTTCCCTGCGGATCGTAGCACCTTGCGCCAGTTGACCAAGTTTGCGGGCAGCGGCGGCGGATTAACCCTGAACTTTGATGCCATGCTGCTCGGCGAGCGCATCTTCTGGGATCCCACCACCGACACGCTGACCATTAAAGGCACGCCACCGAATTTGCGCGATCAGCTGCAACGCCGCACCAGCAGTAAATGAAAAAAGCCGGGTCACCAAAGTGCCCGGCTTTTCTATTAGAACGAATAGTTTATGCCACTGCTGATGAGAGAATCGGTGCGGAACTTGCCACCAAAGCTATGCTTCGCGCCAATATTCGCTGACCAGTTGTCGCTGATTTTCCCCTCTAAACCCAGATGAACCCGATAACGATCGTCGTTCAGCGCGCCATAAACGCGTCGGCTGTGGCGATCCTCAAGGGTTAGTGAAGAGCCAGAACGGCCCGATGAAAACTGTTTTTCAACGGTGGCGCTCAATCGCACGCGTGGCAGCAGCGTACCGAGCCCCTGCTTGCTGACTTCAATACCCGGCGCGAGTCCCCACGGCATGGCTGAACTCAGGGCAATGCTGGCCTCTCTGCTTTCCAGCGTATAACCCGGTAAATAGCCTGCGCTGGCTCTCAGGTAAGGCGATAGCGTGAAAGATGCATCCAGCAGAGGGTAGGATTTACCCCATTTTGCACTGCCTGCCAGCATATGGCTGGTTTTTGAGGTGCTTTTTACTCCCAATACCGGGTCAAGGTGAATGTCCTGACGCAGATGCAGGTAGCTGGCAGCAAGATCCATAAACCATCCTTCATCGCTCATTCCGCTCGCATACAGGCCCAGAGTGCTCAGTTTATGGCTAATGCTGGCTTCTTCCCCGGCATTTCCCTGGCTGTAACTGGCGGTCACGCCATAAAGCCAGGCATCCGCTTGCGCATCGGCGCCGATCTCTAGCCTGCTGTCTTTTAACGTTACGCTATCCATTCTGCCGCGATTTTGGCTGAGGCTGGCCCATGCGCCGCTATTTTCATGGTTACCGCGCAGTAGCTGAGCGCGATCGGTCAGCATATTGCTGATTTCACTGAACAGATAGTGGCGCGAAGCGAGCAGGGCGCGAGTACTCTGCACCAGCGGCTGATTATCAATGATCTCAAACCAGTCTTCTGCAGTACCCGGATTTGGCGTGATCTCGGGCTCAGGTTTCACTTCTGGTTCAGGCTTAACTTCCGGTTCAGGCGTAATGTCGGGTTCGGGATGAGTCTCCGGATCGGGGTCAATTACCGGATCGGGTGGTAACACCGGATCAGGCGTTTTGGCAATGATCCATTTCACCCGACCATTCTCTTCCACAACCTGATAATCAGCGGTATAGAGCGAGAAACCGCGTTTGACGGGAGGTAGCGTGAAATAGTCGTGCGCGGTTCCGGCGGGCGCGTTGATCAGCACGATCTCTTTCGCGATGCGGTTGGGGAAGGTTTCACCCAGCATAAAACCAAGATCGAGGGTGTTGCTGCCGCCCTGCACGCTGGACCCAATGTATAAACTGTCGCTGATGGCGGACTGTGGCGCGATGCCGAAACCAAGCTGCAGATGATTTGCTGTCAGATGTTCCACAGAGAGCAGCTTCGGCGTCCAGGCCATTTCATCTGCAGAAAGAAGCGAGATGATACCGCCTTTACCTGCATCCATCCGATGCACGCGGCTGTTACCATTCATGTTCCAGAATGTTTCACTGCTCAGGGTGACTCGCGCTGAGTGACTGTCGTTGATGTGGCCGTGGTAATCGACTTTGCCAAGGTGAAGCAATGCGTTATCGCCCAGCGAGATATTGCCCTCGACCGAGCTGGCAGGAAGGAAACGCAACTCTTCCGCGTTTCGCTGTGCAACTTTGCAGCTGCCCTTAGAGCTTTGCACCGGCGAGGTGCAGCGTAAAATTTGCTGCTCATCAGCAGCATCGGGATGGTAGCCAAGGATAACCTGGCTGTTGTCGCCCGCCTGGATATCGGCTTTAACCTGCGCATATTCACCGACCTGAAAACGTGCATTGTCATCTACTAAAATGTTATTGGCGGTGAAAGAGGAAGTGTACCAATCGTTGTCAATGATCAGGCCGCCGGCATGAGGAACGGGTTGCCCGGACAGCAGAAGAGTCCCTTTATTGACGCTGATATTTCCATTTAAATGGATATTACCGGTCAGTGCGAAATGTGTATTTCCACTCTCCGGAGATAAATTCACATCTAATGCACCATTATTTTTATCCGACGAGCGCGTGCCAATGTCTCCGCGGAAAACTAAATCATTTAACTGTGATAGTCGATAATCGACGGCTTGAACCAGATCATATCCCAGATACTTCCAGTCTTCATTGTCCTGCTGATTTGTGGGGAAGTACCAATACTTCTCTTTTTTTAATTGAAAATACTCTTTACGTTGCGTTCTCGAATTATAATATTCATAAATATCACCAATATTACCAATGTCGACACTACTCCAGGTGTTAATGTTGATATCGCTACGTGAGTACCCTGTAAGCATTAGACTGGCCGAGGTTAATTCACTCTGATTGATCACTGCCGCACCGCTATCCGTGTGATTAATCTTTCGCATTATGAGATTATTACCATTAAGATCCAATGTCCCCCCACGATAACCAAAATAAATGTTATCAGGATTAACCTGGTCTTCGCTCGCTAAAATAACGGTAGGCCGACCGCTCGCTAAATACAGTCGAGAAAATGCCTGGCGATTTCCTTGCGCATCTTTTTGTTGATCCAGAATAACGGTGCCATCGCCGATATTCAGTCCGCCTTCATTGACACCTGTAGCATTAATATATAAGACGCCACCGCCAATTTTGTGTAAATCATCATCTTTTAGTCCATTCACTTGCCAGATGACTTTTTTCCCTTCATCGATTTCAACGCCGCCGCCCACCCAGGTTGCGCCCACATTCTCTGCAGATTTCAGGGTGTAGTTATTAGAAAACTGTAGTTTTCCTGCTCCCAGATTAACGGCCTCATTAAGAATAATGTCTCCGCCCGCGCCGTTAAAGCGAATATCTTTGGTTGCATCAAGTTCAATAAGGCTGGCTTTGCCTGGCGCCAAATGACGATATGTGTTGTCTAAACCTTGCCAACCCCAGTTTTTACTACCCTGAACCAGCTTATCTGCATTCCAGTAAATTGGGCCATTATTCGCAAAATCAGTGACATCGGGAGATATTGTTGGCAATAATCCCATTGAAATATTCTTCATTAAAACGTGTTGAGATAACTTTGCGACCATAAGGCGTTGCGCTACCATAACCACCATAATGTACACCAGCGAGTTTCCATTTTTTATCAACATTGTCGTAGACGTAAATAGGGCTGCCACTGTCACCGCCGCCGGTTGATATTGATAAAGCGGATGAATATTGATGGCCAGGTTCATATTGAATCCAATAGAAATCGTCATTTTTTTCTTTGTTGAAGGTAATGGTGTCAATATTAATTGTTCCACCCGCTAACCATTTATAGGCACTGGCCAGGAACTCTTTCTCAGTGAGGTCATTTGTGACCTGTGTCATTTCACCAGCACCCGCGCGCACATAAGCAATATACCGAGAGCCATGTCCTTTCTGAAGCTCATTACGTTCCACATAATCTATTGGCGCTACTTCGGTTACAACTTTGTTTAACCGTGGCAGAATATTATCCTGAACGGCGGATTGATTGCGGTTAATAAAAAGATAACGGGAGGAATAAGCAGAAGGACCGCCAAAAGAAACGCTACCCAAAGCGGTTACGTGCCGTGTGGTGGTTACATAGGATGGATTAATCAATGTGGCAAACCCGCGACGAGATACACTGCTAAGGTCGGGCATGGCAAAATCAAGATAACCACTCAGCTCGCCATCTTTCTTAAAAATGGGAATGTTGCTTAAGCCGACACGATATTTACCCATATTCTCGGCAAAATCACGGTATTCTTGCACGTTAATGTCATGACGCATTACGCCCGCATAGCCAGAAAATGAGATGAGTATGATGCCATAGCCCAAGGCAGGTATTTTTTTCACTTGAAGTCCTTGCAGACAAATTCTGGAGAAATGTTAAAACGGTATTCTCCATGGTTTGTGAAAGCTTCATGGTAAAGAACAGTCTCAAATAAACGAAGGCAGAGAGAAATGAAAGACAGGGGTTTTTAGGAAGGGAAGATATCGGGTTATTTTTTATGCCTAAAATAAAAGGGCCGGTTTCGCAACCGGCCCTTCTACCTTCAACTCATTCAGCAATTAAGCGCGAACGAAGTCGATGTGGAAAAGTTTTGGCTTGAACGGATGACGCTGTACCGCCTGAGCTTTAACTTTAACTTCTTTGCCATCAACCGCGATGGTCAGCACTTCGCTGTAGAACTCAGGTTTAACCTGTACGTTCATCACTGCATCGTGGTCGAGTTCGATAGCAATTGGTGCTTCATTTCCGCCATAGATGATGGCTGGGAATTTGTTTGCTACACGCAGGCGGCGGCTCGCACCCTTACCCTGGTCTTTACGTACTTCAGCGTTAATAGTGAACATTTGATGTCTCTTCAATAGTTCCTGCTACAGGCGACCCAGCAACAGGACGGTTATTCAAACTGCTTTTACGGATGCAAAAGCGGGCGGCATTATAGCCCCAATGATGCTGCAGGGGCAAATGATTCCGCCGCTTAACGCAGCTCATTGGCACGGCGATAACGGCCCTGATAATCAAACATTTTTTCGCGAATCTGCCAGAAATGGCCTTTTGCGCGTGCCACCACAAAGTCCGGATGACGCAATAAAGGCTGTAAGGCGATGACATCCGCTGCGGTTTGCCAGCCAAGTTCCACGCCCGGCGCGCGCTGATGCGGGCGCATAAACAGCTGCTCAAAGGCTTTACGTTGTGCTGGCGTTTGCAGGCGAAAACGCTCGCTGACGCTGGTGCCATCTTCATCGAAATAGGTGGCTTTCAGCCATTCGCCTTTATCATCGCGCCCTTGCTCCAGCGTCATGCCGGCGCAGCGCAACACGCGCGCATCTTTCAGTTTCAGCGCCGCTTTCAGCATGTCATCCGGATCGACCAGAATTTTGTCGCATTGATGGCAGCGTCGCGCGGCGATGTCATTCTCGGCGCCGCAATCCGGGCAGCTTTTGAAGCGAAAGCGATAATCACACTGTTCGCGCTCGCCTTCATCATCTTCCAGTACGCCCTGACAGCGGCGGCCAAAATGCTCGATGATGTGTCCATCTTCGGTGGTTTTGCCCCAGAAGGTATTGGCGAAACCGCAGGCGGGACAAAAAACCTGCACCGGCTGATTGTCGCTGGCCCCTTTCGGCGCGCCGACTTCGGGGGTGAAAAGATCGTGTGGATTACCGGCGTAATCCAGCACCAGACAATCGGTTTTGCCGGGTGACAAGCGTAAACCGCGACCGACGATCTGCTGGTAGAGGCTAACGGATTCGGTAGGGCGCAAAATGGCGATCAAATCAACGTGGGGTGCGTCAAAGCCGGTGGTCAGAACGGCAACGTTGACCAGGAACTTCAGCTGCTGCGCTTTAAATGCACCAATCAAGCGGTCACGATCCTTTACTGCCGTTTCCGCCGAGACCAGCGCGCTGTTTTCAGGCAGCAGCGTGAGGATTTCACGGGCATGTTCCACGGTGGAGGCAAACACCATCACGCCACGGCGATCTTCAGCAAACTCAATAATCTGGCGAATAATATGCGGCGTTACGCGATGCTGTTGTTTCAGCTCGCGGTTGAGATCGGCTTCGCTAAACAGTCCATTATTTTGCGGGATCAGGCGGCTGAAATCGTACTGCACCACCGGCATATCTAAGCGCTCCGGCGGCACCAGAAAGCCGTGTTTGATCATATAGCGCAGCGGCAGCTCATAAATGCAGTCGCGGAACAGCGCTTTCTCATCGCCGCGCACCATGCCGTGATAGTGGAACTGATATATCCAGCCTTTGCCGAGTCGGAAGGGCGTGGCGGTCAAACCCAACAGGCGCAACTGCGGATTGTGCTGCCGCAGGTGGGCGAACAGCAGCTGATACTGGCTCTCTTCGTTATCGCTGATGCGGTGACACTCATCAACGATCACCAGTGAAAAGGCGCTATCGAAGCGATCAAGATTGCGTGCTACCGACTGCACGCTGCCAAACACCACTTTGCTTTCGCTCTGTTTGCGCTGCAAACCCGCGGCGAAGATGTCTGCTTCAAGTCCATAAGCCTGATATTTGCTGTGATTCTGCTCCACCAGCTCTTTGACGTGGGCCAGCACCAATACCCGTCCACGCGCTAGCCGCGCCAGTTCAGCAATCACCAGACTCTTACCCGCCCCGGTCGGCAGCACAATCACCGCAGGCGTGGTATGGCGACGAAAGTGGTTGAGGGTGGCGTCAACCGCCTCTTGTTGGTATGGGCGCAGGGAGAATGACATCGGGGCAAACTTTTTTCTGGAACGGACGCGCATTATGCCATGAAAGCCAGTTAAACGCAGGTTCACTACTGTTAGCACTCTAAGGATCAAGCTATACTGCCCACACTTTCTTAACGGACAAAAACACCGTTTCAGTTTCCCCCGCAGTAACAGGCAAAGCGAATTCATGCGACTCGAAAAATTCATATCTCAGCAACTGGAAGTTAGCCGTGCTATCGCCGGACGCGAAATCCGCGCCAAAAAAGTCACCATTAACGGCGAAGTTGTGCGCGATGCGGCATACAAAGTACAGCCAGACGATGAAGTCGAATACGACGGCAATCCGCTGGTGGTGCAGCAAGGACCGCGCTATTTCATGCTGAATAAGCCGCAGGGTTACGTCTGCTCAACCGACGATCCCGATCATCCCACCGTGCTGTTCTTTATCGAAGAACCCGCGGCGTTCAAGCTGCATGCGGCGGGCCGTCTGGATATCGACACCACTGGTTTGGTGCTGCTGACCGACGATGGCCAATGGTCACACCGCATTACCTCACCGAAGCATCACCTGGAAAAAACCTATCTGGTGGAAGTGGAGGAGCCAATCGATCCTGTCCTGGTTGAGAAGTTCGCTGCGGGTGTACAGCTGCACAATGAAAAAGAGCTCACCAAGCCGGCCGTGCTAGAGATTCTCGATGAGAAAGCCGCCCGTTTGACTATCAGCGAAGGGCGTTACCATCAGGTCAAACGCATGTTTGCGGCGATGGGTAACCATGTCTCAGCGCTGCATCGCGAACGTATTGGTGACATCGAGCTGGATGAAGATCTCGGCGAAGGTGAATATCGTGAACTGACCCAGCAAGAGGTCGACAGCATCGGCCTGCCAGAAGAACTCAAACAACGTAAATAGCGGGAGAACGCGGTGCGCAAGGAAAAGAATTCACCGGTCGGTTTAGTGGTCATCCTCGGATTGCTGGCAATGCTGATGCCGCTCTCTATCGATATGTATCTGCCGGCCATGCCGCAAATCGCCCATGAGTTTGCGGTTTCAGCGGGCAGTGTGCAGATGACGCTCAACCTTTACATCCTCGGTTTCGCCATTGGCCAGTTAGTTTATGGTCCACTGGCAGACAGCTACGGACGTAAACCGGTGATTGTGCTGGGAACGCTAATTTTTGCCTGCGCCGCCGCGGCTTGCGCGCTGTCACAAACCATCGATCAGCTGATCTTTATGCGCTTCCTGCACGGCTTATCGGCCGCCGCTGCCAGCGTGGTGATCAACGCCTTGATGCGCGACACCTACTCGAAAGAGGACTTCTCGCGCATGATGTCATTCGTGATGCTGGTGACCACCATCGCGCCGCTGCTGGCACCGATTATCGGTGGCTGGCTGCTGTTGCTGTGGAACTGGCACGCCATTTTCTGGACGCTGGCAGGTGCCGCGCTGTTCACCACCATGCTGGTCGTGACGCAAATTCGTGAAACGCTCAAGCCCGAACAGCGCCAGCGCTTTCATCTGCGGACCACGCTGGGCAACTTTGTGGCGCTGGTGCGCCACAAGCGCGCCTTCAGTTACATGCTGGCGAGCGGTTTCTCCTTTGCCGGATTATTCACCTTCCTCAACGCCGGTCCGTTTGTCTACATCGAAGTAAACCACGTTTCCCCGCAGAACTTTGGCTATTACTTTGGCCTGAACGTGGTGTTCCTGTTCGTGATGACGTTGATCAACAGCCGCGCCGTGCGCCGTTTTGGTCCGGTGAAAATGTTCCGCATGGGATTGTTGATTCAGTTCGCGATGGGCGTTTGGCTGTTGATTTCCAGCGCGCTGGATTTGGGCTTCTTGTCGCTGGTGTTTGGCGTGGCGATGTTTATTGGCTGCGTCTCGACGGTGTCGTCGAACGCGATGGCGGTGATTCTGGATGAGTTTCCGCATATGGCGGGCACCGCTTCTTCGCTGGCGGGAACGCTGCGTTTTGGCGTCGGTGCTTTAGTCGGCGCGCTGCTCTCATTAGTCAGCATTAACAGCGCCTGGCCGATGGTTGCCACCATTGCGCTGTGCGCCACAATTTCGATTGTGCTGTTCACCTATGCTTCGCGGCCTCAACAGCCGGCGTGACATCCCCAGGGTCGTCATAAATGGCGACCTGGCCTCTCTTAATTCTTCTCCCTCACTCGCTAATCCCCATTCATTCGTTATGCTTAATGTTTCCATTATGTGAAAATTTAGAGATAAAAAAGTAACGATAATGCGTCTAAAATGATTGTTAACCGCAGCCGAACACGGTAAACATAGGCATAAATGTGAGAAGCCTCGCAAATTATAAATTGGCTACACGCTTTGTGTTTAAAACGAGAAGGCAGACTGAATTGGTATTCAGAGCTAATCAGGTTGGGATTCACCACGTTGTGCCGTCGTCGTGAATAAAGTTAACGTCTCTGGGGGCCGTATAACTATGCTGCAACTTTCCGTTGTGCATCGCTTGCCACAACATTATCGCTGGTCGCTGGAACATGCGGGTGAAATTGTGCGTCAGGAAGCAGCGAATGGCGCGCATGCCGAAGATTTAGTGGTGCTGCGCCTGCTGAGTCATGATGGTCATCCGGCGCTGGAAATTCTGCACCAGCTGAAGGAGACGCTGGCGCAGATACAGGTCGAGTGCAAAATCGCCGAGTGTGAAGGGCAGCCTTGCCTGCTGATTCAACGTGATGACGAAAGCGCGACCAACTGCTGCCTGAAAAATCAGGGTGTCGCTATCGCCGAAACCTTTGATGGTCACTGACTCAGATCTTTTCCCTGCGCAGACGCCAGTAGCTGCCGCGTGTAATCGGCTGCTGGTGCGTTAAACAGCGTTTCGCAATCACCTTGCTCCACCACTTCACCCTGACGCAGCACAATCAGCTGATGACAGAGCGCGCGCACCACCTGCAAATCATGGCTGATAAACAGATAGGCGAGCTGATGCTGCTGCTGCAAACGGCGCAGTAAGGTGAGAATTTGCTTCTGCACCGAGCGGTCCAGCGACGAGGTGGGTTCATCCAGCACAATCAGCTGCGGCTCCAGGATCAACGCGCGGGCGATCGCGATGCGCTGGCGCTGACCGCCTGAAAACTCCGCCGGATAGCGCGAGCGGCTGTCGGCATCGAGCCCCACTTCCTGCATCACCGCAATCACTTTGGCTTCCTGCTCCGCACTGCTCAGTTCCGGGCGATGCACCGCTAAACCTTCCGCAATCACCTGTTGCACCGTCATGCGCGGATTGAGCGACGAATTGGGATCCTGAAACACCACCTGAATGCGCTGGCGCAGCGGCAATAACTGCTTTGGCGACAGCTGATGCAGCGGCTGATCCTCGAACCAGATTTCACCGCGCGCGCTAATTAAACGCAGCAGCGCCAGGCCCGTTGTACTCTTGCCCGAACCCGATTCGCCCACCAGTCCGAGGCTTTCGCCACGCCGCAGGGTAAAGCTAAGATCCTTCAGCGCCATCTTCTCTGCCTCGGTGCGACGCAGCAATCCCCGCCGGATCGGGAAACCAACCTGTAAATTCTTCACCTGCAACAGCGATTGCGCATCCAGCAGCGGCACCGGTTCGCCATCCGGCTCGGCGGCGATCAGTTCGCGCGTATAGGGCTGCTGCGGCTGGCTGAACAGCATATCGCAGCGATTGTGTTCCACAACGCGGCCATTGCGCATCACCGTGACGCTGTGCGCCAGCTGACGCACGATATTCAGGTTATGGGTGATGAACAACATGCCCATGTTGAGTTCACGCTGCAGTTCGCGCAGCAGTTGCAGAATCTGCGCCTGAACCGTCACATCCAGCGCGGTGGTCGGTTCATCGGCGATCAGCAGCTTCGGCTGGGTTAGCAGCGCCATGGCGATCATCACGCGCTGTCGCTCACCACCAGAAAGCTGGTGCGGAAAATCTTGCAAGCGCGATGCCGCATGGCGAATGCCGACGCGATCCAGGCAGCTCAGCATTTCGCCACGCGCGGCTTCGCGCCGCATGCCGCGATGCACCGACAGCACTTCATACAGCTGCTTCTCCACGTTATGCAGTGGATTGAGCGACACCATCGGTTCCTGAAAAATCATCGCCATCTGGTTGCCACGCAGCCCGCGCAGGGTGCGTTCGCTGGCTTGCAAAATATCCTGGCCGTTAAACAAGATTTCGCCTTGCGGATAGTTGACCGGCGGTTGCGGCAATAAGCGCATGATCGACAGCGCAGTCACGCTTTTACCTGAACCGGATTCGCCCACCAGCGCCAGCGTTTCGCCGGCGTCAATCTGCAGCGAAATGTCTTCTACCACGCGGCGATCCTGAAAGGCCACCGCCAGATGATTCACCGTTAACAGGCTCATTTAGCGTCCTCGACTCGGGTCAAAGGCATCGCGTACCGCTTCGCCGATAAATATCAGTAACGACAGCAGCAGGGCGAGGGCAAAGAAGCCCGCCAGTCCAAGCCACGGCGCCTGTAAATTGTTTTTGCCCTGTAACAGCAGCTCGCCGAGCGATGGCGATCCCACTGGCAAACCAAAACCCAGGAAGTCCAGCGAAGTTAGTGTGGTGATTGAGCCGCACAGAATAAACGGCAAAAACGTCAGCGTGGCGACCATAGCGTTGGGCAGCATGTGGCGCAGCATAATGCGGCTATCGCTGACGCCGAGCGCACGCGCCGCACGGATATAATCGTAGTTGCGCGCACGCAGGAATTCGGCGCGCACCACGCTTACCAGGCTCATCCAGCCAAACACCACTGTTACCAGCAGCAGCCACCAGAAGCCGGGCTGAATCACGCTGGAGAGCAGAATCAGCAGGAACAGCGACGGCATGCCGGACCACACCTCAATCAGGCGTTGACCCACCAAATCGATGCGGCCGCCAAAGTAGCCTTGCACCGCGCCAACCACGATGCCAATCACGCTGGAGAACAGCGTCAGCATGATGCCGAACAGCAATGAGATGCGCGTGCCATACAGCAAGCGTGCCAGCACATCGCCACCGTTAGCATCGGTGCCAAGCCAGTTTTGTGCCGAAGGTGGCGAAGGGAAGGGCACATCGGTGGCGAAGTTGATGGTGCTGTCGCTGAAGCGAATCGGTGCCCAGATCGCCCAACCTTGTTGATCGATGCGCTGCTTCAGCCAGGGATCCTGATAATCAGCGGGTGTGGAAAAATCGCCGCCGTAATCACTTTCGCTGTAGTTGAACAGCAGCGGCACGTACCAGCGCTGCTGATAATGCACCAGCAGCGGTTTGTCGTTGGCCAGCAACTCAGCGCCCAACGACAGGACAAAAATGATCAGGAAAATCCACAGCGACCAGTAACCGCGACGGTTATGGCGAAAACGCTGCCAGCGCTGCTGGTTAACCGGAGATAAGCGCATCAGCGTCCCTCAAAATCAATGCGCGGATCGACCAGCGTGTAGGTCAGATCGCTAAGAATGTTCATCAACAGGCCAATCAAGGTGAAGATATAGAGCGTGCCAAACATCACCGGATAGTCGCGCTGAATAGTGGCGTCATAGCCGAGCAGGCCCAAACCATTGAGTGAGAACATCACCTCTATCAACACCGAGCTGGTGAAAAACATGCTGATAAAGGTGGCGGGGAAACCGGCGATCACCAGCAGCATGGCGTTGCGGAACACGTGGCCGTACAGCACGCGCTTCTCATCCAGCCCTTTGGCGCGCGCGGTGACCACATATTGTTTGCGGATCTCATCAAGGAACGAGTTTTTAGTCAGCATGGTCAGCGTGGCGAAACCGCCAATCACCGTAGCCAGCACCGGCAGCGTGATGTGCCACAGATAATCGCTGATTTTGCTGTACCACGGCAGCGCATCAAACTGCGGTGACGTCAGGCCGCGCAGCGGGAACCAGTCGAAATAGCTGCCGCCGGCGAACAGCACTATCAGCATGATGCCGAACAGAAATGCCGGGATCGAATAGCCAATGATGATAAAAGTGCTGCTCCAGATATCGAAAGCGCTGCCGTTACGCACCGCTTTTTTGATGCCCAGCGGAATTGATACCAGGTAAATGATCAAGGTGCTCCACAATCCCAGGCTGATGGAGACCGGCAAACTCTCTTTGATCAGCTGCAGCACCGATGCGCTGCGGAACAGGCTGTCGCCGAAATCAAAACGAATGTAGTTCCACAGCATTTCACCGTAACGCTGCAGCAGCGGTTTATCGAAGCCATAGCGATGCTTAATTTCCGCGATCACTTCCGGATCGAGTCCGCGAGCGCCGCGATATTGGCTGTCGCCGGGATTGTCACGCATCAGCGCACCGCGCGCGCCGCTGTCGCCGCCGCCTGAGCCGGGAATGCCGGTGCTGTGACCAAACTGCACGTTGGCTAACGCCTGATCCACCGGTCCACCCGGCGCAATCTGCACAATAAAGAAGTTCAGGGTGATGATCGCCCAAAGTGTCGGGATGATCAGCAGTAACCTGCGAAGAAAATAGGCTGCCAAACCGTGCTCCTCAGCGTCGATTGGCCGGCAATCGCCCGGCTTTGTTCACATCGTACCACCAGTTTTCCAGACCGGTAGCAAACGCGGGTTTAATCTCGGGATGGGAAAACTTGTCCCAATACGCCATGCGATCTTCCGCGCTGTACCACATCGGAATCATGTAGGCATTCCACAGCAGGATGCGATCCAGCGCCTGGCCGAGCGGCAGCAGCGCTTTCTCATCGCCCTGATGCTCAACGATCTGCTGCACAAAATGGTCGACGATGGGATCTTTCACGCGCGGCCTGTTCCAGGAAGAGTCAATAAATTGAGATTGCCAAATCGTTTGCAAGCTGGTCGAGGGCCATGGCATGGCGTAATAGAGCGATGGGATCATGTCGTAGTCGCCTTCGCGCATACGGCGGAGATATTGCGAGCTGTCAATCTGGCGCAGCGAGACCTGGATGCCAAGCCGTTGCAAGCTGTGCTGGAACGGCAACGCCCAGTCGTTTTGCGTACCGCTGCGCATCAGTAATTCGAAACGGAACGGCTGGCCGGATTTCACATTCACCAATTGCTGATTTCTGATTTCCCAACCCGCCGCTTTCAGCAAGTTCATGGCTTGCAACAGGTTGCCGCGATCGAAACCGCTGCCGTCAGAACGTGGCGGGGCATACTCATTGTTGAACACTTCGGGCGGCAGCTGCGCTTTGTAGGGCGCCAGCAGGATCAACTGCTCGGCTTTGGGATAGCCAAGCGCTGCATATTCAGTGTTCTGGAAATAGCTGCGCGTGCGTTTATAAGCACCATAGAACAAGGCTTTGTTCATCCACTCGAAATCGAACGCCAGCGTGATGGCTTCACGTACGCGACGATCGGCGAACAGCGGTTTTTCGTTGTTAAATGCCAGCCATTGCGTGTCGGTGGAAACGGTGTTGGGAATGGTCGATTTGACGATGGCGTGACTGTCAAAGTTGCGACCGCGATATTGTGTCGCCCATTTCTTCGCTGAACTCTCTTCGCGCAAATCGTAAGCGCCGGCTTTAAAGGCCTCAAACGCCACGTTGTCATCAAGATAATAGTCATAACGCAAAGTATCGAAGTTAAAACGCCCGCGATTCACTGGCAGATTGGCGGCCCAGTAATCTTTCACCCGGCTGTACTGGATAAACTGACCCGATTTATAGGAGGTGACGCGATAAGGCCCGCTGGCCAGCGGCGGATAACCAATCGGCTCGTTAAAGTTTTTGTTTTGCCAGAATTTTTCCGGGATGACCGGCAGCGTTAGCCAGCTGAGAATCCGATCTTTGTCCGGTTTCGGCATGTCGATACGCACGGTGAGACGGTTTAGCGCTTTCACTTGCACGTCACGAAACGCCACGCGGAACTGCGGCACACCTTCCGTCATGAATTTCTGGAAGGTGAAAGCCACATCCTGCGCGGTAATCGGTGTTCCGTCCTGAAACTGTGCATGAGGATTGATCGACACTTCCATCCAGCGATAGTCGTCGGGATAGCGCGCTGATTCCGCGATCAGCGGATAGTAGCTGCCAGGTTCATCATCGGAGGTGGTAAACAAGCCGTCATACAGCGTATCGGTACCGATGCCGGGATTGCCGCGCGAGGCGAAACGGTTGAAGTTGTCGTAGGTGCCCACCACCGCCAGCGTGATCTTGCCGCCTTTGGGCGCGGCGGGATTGGCGTAATCGTAGTGAGTGAAATTCACCGCATATTTCGGCTCGCCCAGCTTAGCGAAGGCATAGCTTTCATTGATGGTGGCGGCATGCAGCGGCGCAGTGGCGCTACAAATGAACAACGCTGTGACAAGACGCAGCAGCATAAGTGGGGCGATCTCCTGTGGTGTTCCGCACTTTATGGTAGCAGTTTCATGGGGTTCGCGTGATGTTAACTCAGCGCGCGCTGGCGTTGATAATAGCTGACGAGGTTTTCGGGGCGTAACGGACGACTAAACAGATAGCCCTGCAAATGCGTCACGCCGCGATTCACCAGCCACGCCGCCTGATCGCCCGTTTCGACCCCTTCAGCGACGGTTTTGAGATTGAGTTTTTTCGCCAGCAGCAGCACTGCATCAAGCACCGGTGAGGTGACGGTTTCTGTACCAATACTTTGCACAAAACCGCGATCGATTTTCAGGTAATCGAACGGATATTTTTCCAGATAGATCAGCGCGCTATGCCCGGTGCCGAAATCATCAATCGCTATTTTAAAATTGTTCTCATGTAGCCAGGCGAAGATTTCTCCCGCGCTTTTTTCACCGACCATGCTGCGTTCGGTAATTTCAAACACATAGTTGAAGTGATCGGTGGGCATGATGTTAATCCATGCCTGGACATCGCGCCGGAAGCTCTCTGAAGCGAGATGCAGCGGCGAGAGATTGAGGCTCAGGCGCGTGCCGCGCGGCAGCTGTTTACAGAGAAACTGGGCATCGCGCGCCACCAGCGTGAACAGATGCTGAGTGAGCGGAATAATCAGGTTTTGCGCTTCGGCGTAGCTGATAAAGGCATCCGGCGGAATCATGCCTTCAGTGGGATGCGTCCAGCGCAGCAGCGCTTCCACGCCGTAGGGTTGTCCATCGTGCGCGGTGACCAGCGGCTGGTATTCAACATGAAACTGGCCGCGTTTAATGCCCTGCATGATCTCTTTGCCCGGCCGCTGATGTCGCGTCAGCAACAACCCGCTTAGCGCGGAAATCAGCAGTGAGAAGAGGATGCCGGTCAGCAACGTCAGTGAGTAATCGCGAGGCGCTAAGGTGGTGCCAAACAGCACGAAGTGCAGATCGCTGTTATTAAAGGCTATTTCATGCAGCGATGCCGGTAAATCACTCGCGCGTACCACGTTGTTGCTGCCGCTCAACAGCGCTTTGTTGCCGACCACCAGCGCCATGCCGGTGATTTCGGGATGATAAGAGGCCAGCAGCTGATAAGGCGTCAGGCTGATGTTCATGGTGGCGAAAAGGCCGGTCTCGGCTGAACCTGGATTTTTCACCCATAGCACCAGCGCCGGTTTCTTCGGTAGCAATGGCGTGCCTTCCAGCAAGCGCATATCGCGATCGCGTTCCAGTTCAGACTCAGGTGAAATATCGTTGGCTGGCATCAGAAACGCGCCGGTGGCAGAAGAGCAGTAAGCGTTGCCATCACGCACCAGCAGGATGGCGCGGATATTACCGGCAAAGGCGGCGCGAGAAGTGAGCTCACGACTGACGTTGTTGCAGGCTAACTGGGTGTATTGCTGTAAGGGATAAAGTGTATCGACCAGGCTTGCTATCACCTGTTGTAAATCGTCGCGGCTGTGTGCCAGAAGCTGTTCGTGTTGTTGTACGCGTTTTTGCCAGGTGAGTGTTAATAGCACGGTGACAAAAAGCAGAAAGAATGCCGCGCCGATAATCGCGCTATGCCAGGCGATACGGCGTGAATAACTGCTGTGGTGTTTTAATGTCCCTGACAGTGGCATGGAGTGCATTCCCCTTGTCTTGCCATTTTTTATTATGTTTATCGTTTGGTCACTACCCACTTCAGACCGCAGCCACGGTGATAACGGTGTCTGCAGCGCAATATCTGGGTATCAGGAAGTCAACGAGAATATAACGAGAGCGCGAAGAATGTCTCGTTATATTTTTGATTCTCAATTACTTTTTATCGGTTGGATTTGAGTTAAAAACTACGGGCGAAAAAAAAACGCTGCCGGGGCAGCGTTTCTGATTCTCTGGCTGAGAGGATCATCAAAGAAATACGTTAGCTTGGGTTTTTAGCAAGAACCCGACGCGCTTCGCGGTAACGATTTTTCCAATAACTGTCATTCAGGTTGGAAATCATTACGCCACTGCTGGTGGACGCGTGAACAAAGTTATCGTTGCCAAGATAGATGCCCACGTGGCGACCGGTAGAACCGGCGCGGAACAGCACTAAGTCACCTGCGCGCAATTTATTGCGTGAAATCTCTTTACCGGTGTCTTGCTGTTCAGACGTTGAGCGTGGCAAATCTAAACCGAACTGCTCGCGAAAGGTGCGCTGAACAAAAGCAGAACAATCAATGCCGCGTTTGGTGTCGCCGCCTAAGCGATAACGTACACCTTTCCAGTCACTGTACTGTTCCATGATGCGGGACTTAACGTCCACGTTCTGCACCATCTGTTCAAATTCGTCCTGAGACGCTTGAAGTAAAAAACCATTCTGGTTGTTAACTTCATGATTCTCGTTATTCGCGTTCTGACCGTTATGGGTACTGCTGCATGCTGATAAAAGTGTTGCGAGTGCTACCGCGGGAATGATCCGCCTGAGGTATCTCAGAATTGGTTGAGACTTGACCATTGTACGTGTTTTCCTTCGATTTCCTTACGACAGAATGTCGTCAGCCAGATGACAAAACGGGTTGAGATTAATAAGTACGACCGTCTAAGACAAATCCTTAATTACTAAAATGTGTTAATGCACACATTTTTGTCGCTTTCAGCACCGCATTTTATGCTGTTGCTTACTAATCGGATTTGAGGTTAACCGATTACAGACCGCGTGGCGAGTGCTTTTATATAAATATTCAAAGGTTTTTTCGATGTGAAATCAATCTGTAACACAATGGCGACTTTATCAACAATTGGCAGCGATTTAATAGCCAAACAGCGGTGCAATAAGGGGGTAATTCTGGCGCTAAGGCCGATTTTAAGAGGGTTCGGGCTGGACAGCTTAGGATTAAGGCTATTGTTCCGCGTTTTTCATCATAATCTTTTCTTTTATCTGAATAATGTTAGTTTGCTAATAGTTTATTCAGGTTTTAAATAAGCGCGAGCGACTGACTTTTTGTTCTATGATCACTCGCGCTTAACAATTACGTGCGCGGCTTATATTTGCCCGGCAACGAACGGTTCAGCCAATTCACCAGCTTGTCGCTGAAGGGCGTTAACAGGCACCAGCTCATGCCAACCAGCACCACTGACAACGAACCCACAGCGATATCAGTAAACCAGTGCGCACCCGCCATCACACGTGGCAGAGCAAACACCACGGTAATCATTAAACCCACCAGAAACGCGCGGAAGCCGAAATAGCGCCACATAAAGCAGGTGAAGATCATCAGCATCATGCCGTGGTCGCCAGGGAAGCTATCTTTCGAGGCATCTTTGGCCGGGATGCCGGTCAGTTCGCTTACGCGATGCACATTCTCAAAGAACAGCGTTGGGCTGGAGTGCTGTACCGGCAGCAGATGACCGAGTTGGTTCAGTACTACCGCGCTCAGCAGCATCGTGATGCCAATGGCCAGCAAACGGCGGCGACCTTGCGGCGTCTCGCGACGCCAGTAGCTTAAATAGAGCAAACCCATAGCCAACAGCGAAACCACATCGAAACCGCGGAAGTTAGTGATGGCCACTAACAGTGCGAAACCGTGATGATCAACCATCTGGTCATTGAAGCCATAAAAGATGGCTTTATCGATACCAAACCAGAAGCCGTGATCCGGCGGCAGGTACCATGAAAGGAAAAGCATCACGCCCAGCGCATTCAGCAGCAGGATGGTGATTAATCGAGAAGCGCGCATAGAAAATAGACTCAAAGTGAAAACAACGGGGCAACCTAACGCATCTAATTTAAACGAATCTTCAACAAAGCGGTCTGCAAAAGGTTCCAGTCAGCAGGCTGATGATGAATCAATTCGATGCGGCTATCCGGCGGTGTGGTAGGACGGGTTTCTATAAACAGATCGTCGCCCTGGCGATTGATATTCACTAAACCATCGGCAGTGCGCAACACACCTTTAACGCGATCAACTGGCGCATGCCTTGCCCACTCTAGCGCTTTGATCGTATCAAACACGGTTTCACCATCGAAAATCCAGCCACAGGAAGCATAGCCCTGACCTTCATTTAGCGCACGACGCCAGCGCGCCTGGCCATCCAGTTTCAGTGCGGCCAAGCCTTGTGGACGTGAATTCTGGTGGTGATGTGCTGCATCGGGAACCGCACGATCCGCCAAGGCGGGTTGAGTCAACAGCGCGGGATCGATGCGTCCCCACGCCGCTTCCACCAGCTGACGCTCGCCCAAAAATTGCTGTTGCCAGGTCTGTAACCGCTGACGATCATCATCGTTCCAGCGGTCGCTTTTGTTCGCCACGATGATATCGGCCGCCACCAGCTGATCGCGGAAATTCTCATTCTCCACTACGCGTGCGTCGGCAAGCTGGCGCGGATCGAGCAGCGTTAAGGTGGCATCCACCTGAATCCAGGGTTGATAGACGGCAGCACGCAGCATATTCAGCAGCTGTTTGGGATGGCCAAGGCCGGTGGGTTCGATAATCAGACGATCGGGTTTAGCCTGTTTCAGCAGCATGTTCAGCCCAACCTGCAGCGGCAAGCCGTTAACGCAGCACATGCAGCCGCCGGGAATCTCTTTCAGCGTGGCACCGCGATCGGCGAGCAGTGCGCCGTCGATGCCAATTTCGCCAAATTCGTTGACCAGAATCGCCCAGTTTTCATCGGCGGGTTTATTGGCTAACAGATGCAGCAGAGTGGTGGTTTTTCCGCTGCCGAGAAATCCGGTGATGAGGTTTACGCGCGTCACAAAAGGGCTCCCAAAAAAAGAGAATAAATCGCGCGTGGATGAGAGGCATCCGGCGCGCACGGCCTTGTTATACTATAACAATCACCGGCCGCCGGACGGAAGCACGTTATGAATCAGCGCGTCCCATATAACGACGTTCCGCAATATGAATGCGGATGCGATCGCCATTGCTCAGGTATTCCGGCACCTGAATGGATAAGCCGGTGCTCATGCCTGCGGGTTTGGAGCGAGCGCTGGCGGAGGCGCCTTTAATGCCCGGCGAGGTATCAACAATTTCCATATCGACGGTTTGTGGCAGCTCAAGCGCCAAGACCTGGCCATCCATCGTCAGCACCTGAATGCCTGGAATGCCACCTTCAGGAATAAACAGCAGCTCTTCTTCAATTTGCTCTTTTTTGAAGTTGTACGGCGTGTAGTCTTCGTCATCCATAAACACATACTCATCACCATCTATATAAGAGAAGGTGACGGCGCGGCGGCTAAGCGAAATGGCGTCAATAATATCGTCGCCTTTGAAGCGTTCTTCCACTTTCAGGCCGGTGCGGACATCGGTGAAACGCATCTTATAGAGCGTCGCGGCACCGCGAGCACTTGGGCTCTGTACATCAATGTCTTTCACCAGCAACAGTTTGCCGTTCCAGGTGACAGCCATCCCTTTTTTGATCTCATTTGCCTTTGGCATGGTGGTTTTCTCGCTGACAGGAGGTTAATGCGCGTCACGTTACTCGCGCGGCGAAAAACTGGCAAGTCAGCCAATGTAAAATTGTTGCCGGTGCATGGCATTCGCGGTCTGGGACTGTTATTGTCGCGGCGAATTGTCTGCAGGAGCGCATGATGTTTTGTCGTGACCAGTGCGGTGCCTGTTGCACAGCCCCCTCAATCTCGTCCCCGATTCCTGGCATGCCGCACGGCAAGCCGGCCAACACGCGTTGCGTGCAGCTTGATGAGCAACAGCGTTGCAAAATCTTTGGTTCACCGCTGCGTCCGGCGGTCTGTGCCGGCTTACAGCCCAGCGCCGAAATGTGCGGCAGCAGCCGTGATAGCGCCATGACATTTCTGCTTAAACTGGAAGCCGATACGGCGCCCTGAAGCACTGCTGACGCATAGCTGAAGAATTGGGCTTAGTGCCGTTGGTCTGTACAGCAAAAGCATCAGCCTGCCTGCCGGTAAAAATCTTAAATCCAACATGAAGTGTGCGGAACGTCAAAAATCTGCTACTCAGATCGCGCATTTTCTTGCCTGCTGTACGTGGCTGTACCATATTCCCTGAAACGTTTCAGCGTTGTCACTCCGGCTAAGTCCGCGATGCACAGCAGCTTTTTTCACCATCTAGCTGAAACGATTCAATACAGCAAGCGAGGAGAGATATGTTCCAGCTCAAAGTTCAGACCATTCATACCGGTGCTAGCGCACAGAATAAAGAAGAGGCCATTCGTCAGGTTGCCGCTGCGTTAACCGCTGCAGGCAATGTGGCCGAAGGCTACGTTAACGGCATGCTGGCGCGCGAACAGCAAACCACCACTTTCCTGGGTAACGGCATCGCCATTCCGCACGGCACCACCGACACCCGCGACCTGGTGCTGAAAACCGGTGTCCAGGTTTATCAGTTCCCGCAGGGCGTGGATTGGGGCGAAGGGCAAACGGCGTATGTGGCGATCGGTATTGCCGCTAAATCGGATGAACACCTCGCGTTGCTGCGCCAGCTCACTCACGTATTAAGTGATGACAGCATTGCTGAACAGCTGAAAACCGCCTCGGCGGAAGATCTGCGTGCGCTGCTGATGGGCGAAAACCAGGCCGCAGAATTCAAATTCGATACCTCGCTGATTGCCGTTGATGTGGCGGCCAGCGATTTAATCATGTTACAGGCACTGAACGCCGGACGTCTGCAGGCTGCAGGCGCGGTGGACGCGTCATTTATTGCTGACGTGATTTCCCGCGCCCCGCTGAGCCTCGGTCAGGGCATCTGGCTGAGCGACAGCGCCAACGGCAATCTCGGCAGCGCAGTGGCCGTAAGCCGCGCGGCAGCGCCATTCCAGCATCAGGGCGAAAACGTCGCGCTGCTGCTGACCGTGGCGGCTAACGATCAGCGTCCGCTGGAAGTGCTGGGCTATCTCAGCAATCTGCTGCTGAGCAACAAAGCTGAACGTCTGCTGAAAGCCGATGCCGCCGGTATCCTGGCGCTGCTGACCAGCGAAGTCGATGAAGCTGCCGAGCTGCTGACCGCTGAATTCACCATCCGCAACGAACACGGTCTGCATGCGCGTCCGGGTACGGCGCTGGTGACCGTCATTAAACAGTTCAACAGTGACATCACCGTAACTAATCTCGATGGCAGCGGTAAGCCTGCTAACGGCCGCAGCCTGATGAAAGTCGTTGCGCTCGGTGTGAAAAAAGGCCATCGCCTGCGCTTCACCGCCAGCGGCGAAGATGCACAGCAGGCGCTGAACGCAATTGAAGAAGCGATCAATTCTGGTTTAGGCGAGGGGGTTGCATGAGCCGTCGTGTCGCAACAATTACCTTAAACCCGGCTTACGATCTGGTCGGATACACGCCAGAAATTGAGCGCGGCGAAGTTAACCTGGTGAAAACCACCGGCCTGCACGCGGCGGGTAAAGGCATCAACGTTGCCAAAGTGCTGAAGGATCTCGGTATCGATGTCACCGTCGGCGGTTTCCTCGGCAAAGAGAATCAGGACGGCTTTCAGCAGCTGTTCAGCGAACTCGGTATCGCCAACCGTTTTCAGGTGGTGCAGGGCCGTACGCGTATTAACGTTAAGCTGACCGAAAAAGACGGCGATGTGACCGACCTGAATTTCTCTGGCTTTGAGGTCACCGCGCAGGATTGGGAGCGCTTCACCGCCGATTCTCTCACCTGGCTCGGCCAGTTCGACATGGTGTGCGTCAGCGGCAGCTTGCCAGCCGGCGTGGCGCCAGAAGCCTTCACTAAATGGATGAGCGATCTGCGCACGCTGTGCCCGTGCATCATCTTCGACAGCAGCCGCGAAGCGCTGGTCGCCGGTCTGAAAGCCGCGCCGTGGCTGGTGAAACCGAACCGCCGCGAGCTGGAGATTTGGGCTGGTCGCAAACTGCCTGCGCTGCAGGACGTGATCGGTGCTGCACATGAACTGCGTGAGCAAGGTATTGCGCACGTAGTGATTTCTCTCGGTGCGGAAGGTGCGCTGTGGGTGAATGCCTCCGGCGAATGGATCGCCAAACCGCCTGCCTGCGAAGTGGTCAGCACCGTCGGTGCCGGCGATTCGATGGTCGGCGGCCTGATTTACGGCTTGCTGATGCGTGAATCCAGCGAGCACACGCTGCGTCTGGCGACGGCAGTGGCGGCGATGGCCGTTAGCCAAAGCAACGTTGGCGTTAAAGATCGTACCCAGTTGGCCGCGATGATGGCGCGCGTCGACTTACAACCCGTTAACTAACAGCAGGAGAGCGATAATGAAAACGCTGCTGATAAAAGATTCTTCACTGGGACTGGCGTCAGGACATCTGGCGCTGGAACGTTTACGCGCGACGGCGGCACAAGCTGGCCTGACGCTGACCGATAATGCCGCCGAAGCTGAACTGGTGCTGGTTGCTGGCCACAATGTGCCGCACGACGCAGAGCTGGTCGGTAAATCGCTGGCGCTGGTTGATGTGCAGCAAGCGCTGCGCGATCCGCTGGCGGCAATCAATCAAGCCAAAGCGAGTGCCAAAACCTGGCAGCCTGCTGCTGCAACCGCTGCCGCGCCAGTAGCTGCGCAGAGCGCTGCTCAGAAACGCATCGTGGCGGTGACCGCCTGCCCAACCGGCGTGGCGCATACCTTTATGGCTGCTGAAGCTATTCAGGCCGAAGCGACCAAGCGTGGCTGGTGGGTGAAAGTTGAAACCCGTGGTTCTGTGGGCGCAGGCAACGCGATTACCCCAGAAGAAGTGGCGGCGGCCGATCTGGTGATCGTCGCGGCTGATATCGATGTGGATCTGGCGAAATTTGCCGGTAAGCCGATGTACCGCACCTCAACCAGTCTGGCGCTGAAGAAAACTGCGCAGGAGCTGGATAAAGCGCAGGCCGAAGCGAAAACCTATCAGCCGAGCGGCAATCAGGCTGCCAGCGCACAGGGCGACAGTAAAGAGAAAGCCGGTGCCTATCGTCACCTGCTGACTGGCGTTTCGTACATGCTGCCGATGGTGGTTGCCGGTGGTTTGAGCATCGCGCTGTCATTTGCCTTTGGTATCACCGCATTTAAAGAGCCGGGCACCTTAGCGGCGGCACTGATGCAGATTGGTGGTGGCAGCGCCTTCGCGCTGATGGTGCCAGTGTTAGCCGGTTTCATTGCCTTCTCGATTGCGGATCGTCCGGGTCTGACGCCTGGTTTGATTGGCGGTATGATCGCCACCAGCATTAACGCCGGTTTCCTGGGCGGTATCATCGCCGGTTTCATTGCCGGTTACGCCGCGAAGATGCTCAGCAGCAAAGTGAAACTGCCGCAGAGTATGGAAGCGCTGAAACCGATTCTGATCATTCCGCTGGTGGCGAGTTTAATTACCGGTTTGCTGATGATTTACGTGGTAGGTAAGCCGGTGGCGGGCATCATGACTGGCCTGACAACCTGGCTGGCCAATATGGGTACCGCGAACGCGGTGCTGCTGGGCGCGATTCTCGGTGGCATGATGTGTACCGACATGGGTGGTCCGGTGAACAAAGTGGCTTATGCGTTTGGTGTTGGTCTGCTGAGTTCACAAACCTACGCACCGATGGCGGCCATCATGGCAGCCGGTATGGTACCACCGCTGGCGATGGGCCTGGCGACGCTGGTTGCGCGTCGTAAGTTCAACAAAGGTCAGCAGGAAGGGGGTAAAGCGGCGCTGGTGCTCGGTCTGTGCTTCATCTCTGAAGGTGCGATTCCGTTTGCGGCGCGTGATCCAATGCGTGTGCTGCCGTGCTGTATCATTGGCGGCGCGGTAACCGGTGCGATTTCCATGGCGATTGGCGCGAAACTGATGGCACCGCACGGTGGTCTGTTCGTCCTGCTGATTCCAGGCGCGATTACCCCAGTATTGGGTTATCTGCTGGCGATTGTGATTGGTACTGCGGTAGCGGGACTTGGCTACGCCATCCTGAAACGTCCGGAAGAAGAGCTGGTTAAAGCCGCGTAATCTTCGTCAGACATAAAAAAAGGGAGCTGCGGCTCCCTTTTGTTTAATCAGATAATTAACCCTGCTGCTCCGACTTCAACCACGCAATCTCATCCTTCCAGATATCCGGATTAATGGTTTCCAGAATCATGGGAATGCCGTCAAAACGTTTATCTTTCATCAGCCAGCTAAACGCGGTTTTACCGATATTGCCTTCACCCAGACTGTGATGGCGGTCGACGCGACTGCCCAGCGTGCTTTTGGCATCATTCAGGTGCATACCGCGCAAATACTGGAAACCAACGATGCGCTCAAAGTCGCTGAAGGTCTCGGCGCAGGCTTCTTCGGTACGCAGGTCGTAACCGCCCGCAAAGGCGTGGCAGGTATCAATGCACACGCCAACGCGCGACTTATCTTCCACGTGCTCAATAATGGTGGCGAGGTGCTCGAAGCGGAAACCGAGATTGCTACCCTGACCGGCGGTGTTTTCGATCACCGCCACCACGCTGCTGGTTTTATCCAGCGCGATGTTGATCGATTCGGCGATACGCTTCAGGCAGGCTTCTTCTTCAATCTGCTTCAGATGGCTGCCCGGGTGGAAGTTCAGCAAGGTCAAACCCAACTGCTCGGCACGCTGCATCTCATCGAGGAAAGCCTCGCGCGATTTCTCCAGCGCTTCCATCACCGGATGGCCGAGGTTAATCAGATAGCTATCGTGCGGCAGAATCTGCGCGGAGGTGAAGTTGTAACGATCGCAGGCGGTTTTAAACGCATCGATCACTTCTCCTGACAGCGGTGCGGCTTTCCACTGGCGCTGATTTTTGGTGAACAGCGCAAAGGCTGTGGCTTCGAGTTCGTGGGCACGGATAACTGCCTGGTCCACGCCGCCTGATGCACTGACATGTGCGCCGATATATTTCATGCCGCTCTCCTGATTGGGCGATTGCTGCTGCAAAGCTGCCCATCATAGCGGATGCGGTTACGCCATGAAATGTTGCACCAGCACATTGAGTGCTCCGCCGCCGAGAATTAACCAGCCAAACATCACCAATCCCAGCAGCAACGGTTTACAACCGGCCTGTTTCAGGGCGCTGAAGCGCGTAGTCAAACCCAGCGCGGCCATCGCCATCGCCAGCAGCAGATTGGCCAGCTGATTCAACGTGCCAACAATATTGGCAGGCAGCAGATGCAGCGAGTTAAACAGCGCCATCACAATAAACAGCAGCGCGAACCAGGGAAAACGAATCGCTTGTTGCTGTGCGTTGTGGCTAGGCTGACGTTTCAGCCAGCTTCCCAGCATCAGCAAGAAGGGCGCTAACATCATCACGCGCAGCATTTTGGCAATCACGGCGGTGTTTTCGGCCTCGGCACCCATCGCGTGTCCTGCCGCAACGACCTGCGCTACTTCATGCAACGTCGAACCCGTGAAGATACCGAAATGTTCCGCGCTGACGTTTGGCAGCAGCGACCACAGCAGCGGATAGAGCACGATACCGAGGGTACCAAACAGCACCACAGTCGCAACAGCCACCGCCACTTTTGACGGCGCAGCCTTGACGATAGGTTCACTCGCCAGCACCGCCGCCGCACCGCAAATGCTGCTGCCCGCCCCAATCAGCCACACGGTTTCGCGATCCATCTTCAGCAGACGAATGCCGATAAAACAGGTCAGCAGGAAAGTGGAGCTGAGAACCATCACATCAATCAATACGCCGCTAAGACCGACATCAGCAATCTGCTGCACGGTAATACGAAAGCCATACAGGATGATGCCGAGGCGCAGCAAGCGCTGTTTCGCCAGCATTACGCCGCTGTCACAGGCGCCGGCCATCTGCGGATAAAGGGTGTTACCGAGCACGATGCCCAAAATAATCGCTAACGTCAGCGCACCGAATCCGGCCCCGGCCAACCAAGACTGATTGCTTAACCACGCCGCGGTACCGGCAATCGCCACGGTCAACAGCAAACCCGGTAGCCAGTGATGTAGATGAAACGGGGTTTTATTCACGCTTAACTCAGCCATACTTTTCTCCTGTAGGGGTACCATTCCTGGCGACCTTCTAACATTCAATCTCTGCCTCAAGCCTGCGCTGCGCTGGTATAAAAGTAAAATTGATAATATATTTATAATTAACCAGAATAAGTAATATAAAGAGAACCGCATGCACATCACGTTGCGCCAGATTGAAGTGTTTACCGAAGTGCTGAAGAGCGGCTCGACGACGCAGGCCTCGCAGGTGCTGGCGCTGTCGCAGTCGGCGGTGAGCGCCGCGTTAGCAGATTTGGAAAACCAACTCGGTGTGCAGCTGTTTGACCGCGTCGGTAAGCGGCTGGTGGTGAATGAGCATGGCCGTTTACTCTATCCGCGTGCCGTGGGTTTGATGGAGCAGGCGGGCGAAATCGAACAGCTGTTTAAGGAAGATAACGGGGCGATTCGCCTGTTCGCCAGCAGCACCATTGGTAATTACCTGCTGCCGGGCATGATCGCCGCCTATCGCCGCGATTTCCCCGCGTTGCCGCTGGAGCTGAGCGTCGGTAACAGTCAGGATGCGATTAATGCGGTGGCGGATTTCCGCGTCGATATCGGTTTGATCGAAGGTCCGTGCCACGAGCTGGATATTATCAGCGAGCCGTGGCTGGAAGATGAGCTGGTGGTGTTTGCCGCGCCGGATGCCGCCATCCTGCAGCAGCCGATTACGCTGGAAGCGCTCGCCGCCGCGCCGTGGATTCTACGCGAGCGCGGTTCAGGCACGCGCGAGATCGTTGATTATCTGCTGCTGTCGCATCTGCCACAGTTTCAGCTCGGCATGGAGTTAGGCAATTCAGAGGCGATTAAACACGCGGTGCGTCACGGCATGGGCATCAGCTGTTTGTCGCGGCGGGTGATTGAGGATCAGCTGGAAGCCGGCACGCTGGTGGAAGTCGCGATCCCATTGCCGCGCCTGACGCGCACGCTGTATCGCATCCATCATCGACAGAAGCATGTGTCCAAAGCTTTGAGCCGTTTCCTGTCGTATTGCCGTGAATAATCACAGCGCTGAGCACGCTGCGGCTAATAATTCCCGGCCGATCATGAAGGTAACTAATAACCCGACGTGAATGCTATACAGCTTGGGGCTAGCTGCTACAATCTCGCCTCATTTTTATCCAGCATAGCGTTTACACATGCATAATGACTCAAAAACAACACAACAACCTGGATTGCGCCGTGAATTAAAAGCGCGTCATCTCACCATGATCGCCATTGGTGGTTCCATCGGTACCGGCCTGTTTGTCGCCTCGGGTGCCACCATTTCTCAGGCCGGACCCGGCGGCGCGCTGCTCTCCTATGCGCTCATCGGCCTGATGGTTTACTTCCTGATGACCAGCCTCGGCGAACTCGCGGCCTTTATGCCGGTTTCTGGCTCCTTCTCCACCTACGGTTCAAAATATGTTGAAGAAGGCTTCGGTTTCGCGCTGGGCTGGAACTATTGGTACAACTGGGCGGTGACCATCGCCGTTGACCTCGTCGCCTCGCAGCTCGTCATGAACTACTGGTTCCCGGACACGCCCGGCTGGATCTGGAGCGCACTGTTCCTTGGCCTGATGTTCCTGCTCAACTACATCTCAGTCAAAGGCTTCGGCGAAGCGGAATATTGGTTCTCGCTGATCAAAGTGACCACCGTCATCATCTTTATTGTGGTTGGCGTGTTGATGATCACCGGCATCCTGCGCGGCGCAGAAAACGCCGGCTGGCATAACTGGACCGTGGGCGAAGCGCCGTTCGCCGGTGGTTTTGCCGCGATGATAGGCGTGGCGATGATCGTTGGCTTCTCCTTCCAGGGCACCGAGCTGATCGGTATCGCGGCCGGTGAATCTGAGGATCCGGCGAAGAACATTCCGCGCGCGGTGCGTCAGGTATTCTGGCGAATTCTGCTGTTCTATATCTTCGCTATTCTAATCATTAGCCTGATTCTGCCGTACACCGATCCGAAGCTGCTGCATAACGATGTCACCGATATCGCCATCAGCCCGTTCACGCTGGTGTTCCAGAATGCCGGTCTGCTCTCGGCGGCAGCGGTAATGAACGCGGTGATTCTGACGGCGGTACTGTCAGCGGGTAACTCCGGCATGTACGCCTCAACGCGTATGCTGTTCAACCTGGCACGCGAAGGTAAAGCGCCACGCATTTTCGGCAAGCTGTCGAAAGGTGGCGTGCCGCGTAACGCGCTGATTGCTACCACTGTGGTGGCGGGATTGTGCTTCCTGAGCTCGAAATTTGGTAACCAGGAAGTTTACCTGTGGCTACTGAACACCTCAGGCATGACCGGTTTCATCGCCTGGTTGGGTATCGCCATTAGCCATTACCGTTTCCGTCGCGGTTATATCGCTCAGGGTCACAACCTGGCCGATTTGCCGTACCGTTCGGGCTTCTTCCCGCTGGGACCGATTTTCGCCTTTATTCTGTGTTTGATCATCACACTGGGTCAGAACTATCAGGCGTTCCTTGCTGACCGCATTGATTGGTATGGCGTGGCCGCAACCTATATTGGTCTGCCGCTGTTCCTGATTATTTGGTTGGGTTACAAGCTGACACGCGGTTCGCGCTTCGTGAAATACAGCGAGATGGAATTCCCGACGTTTAAAGAGTAGTCATACCCTTGCGCGATAAATCGCGCCGCTACGAATAAGGTGCACGTGTAGTAGCGGCGCAATTTATTGCGCATTGTTTTGGATTTTGTTACTCAGATTGAATTGATAATTATTATCACCTGCACTATTGTGGCTGCCGTTATGATTTCGACAAGAAACGGGTAGAACAATGCGTACCACCGACGCCACGCTGCTGGCGGAAAACGGCCTCGAAACCGACACCATGACGCGTTATCGTCAGGTACTGCGCCAGCGATTGATGTTAATTGGCGTGCTGGCGCTGGCGATATTAGCGTCAGTGATTCTTGATTTCACCCTCGGCCCGGCTGGGCTCTCCCTCGACACCTTATGGCAAACGCTGACGCATCCCGATGCGGTCGATGCGGGCACCCGCGTGATTGTCTGGGATATTCGTTTACCGTACGCCTTGATGGCGGTGGTGGTGGGCTTCTCGCTCGGCCTTGCCGGTGCAGAGATGCAAACCATCCTGAATAACCCGCTTGCCAGCCCGTTTACGCTCGGCGTTTCGTCGGCGGCGGCCTTTGGTGCGGCGCTGGCCATCGTTCTTGGTATCGGCATTCCTGGCGTGCCGGATCAGTGGTTTATCTCCGCCAACGCGTTTGTGTTTGCGCTATTTGCCGCCTTGATGCTGGATGGCGTGACGCGCTGGACCAAAGTTTCGACCTCTGGCGTGGTGCTGTTTGGTATCGCGCTGGTGTTCACCTTCAACGCATTAGTCTCAATGATGCAGTTCATCGCCAGCGAAGATACTTTGCAGGGCCTGGTGTTCTGGACCATGGGCAGCCTCGCGCGCGCCTCGTGGGAAAAGCTCGGCGTATTAACCGCCGCCTTTGCCATCCTGATTCCGTTCTCGATGCTCAGTAGCTGGAAGCTGACCGCGCTGCGCCTCGGCGAAGATCGCGCGGTGAGTTTTGGTATCGACGTGCGCCGTCTGCGCCTGGCAACGCTGCTGCGCATCAGTATTCTCTCTGCGCTGGCGGTGGCGTTTGTCGGCCCAATTGGTTTCATCGGTCTGGTCGCGCCGCACATTGCGCGCATGATGTTTGGTGAAGATCACCGCTATTACCTGCCAGCCAGCGCGCTGGTCGGTGCGCTGGTGCTGTCGCTGGCTTCGGTGGCGTCGAAAAACCTGATTCCCGGCGTGATCATTCCGGTGGGAATTGTGACGTCGCTGGTCGGCGTGCCGTTCTTCCTCAGCATTATTCTGCGTCATCGGGGGACGGTGTAATGGAGCAGGGATTACGTCTTAAGCATTTCTCCGCCGGTTATCCGAAGCGCAAGGTGATTGACGATCTCAACGTGCCGGAGCTGCCGCAGGGCAAAATCACCGTGTTGCTTGGCCCCAACGGCTGCGGCAAATCGACGCTGTTGCGCGCGCTGGCTGGTTTGGGCAAAGGGCAGGGCGAGCTGTGGCTGAACGGTGAAGAGCTGATGAGCCAGCCGTTTGCGCGCCGGGCGCAGCGTGTGGTTTATCTGCCGCAAAGTTTGCCGGCGGGCGTGCATCTGCACGTGCTGGAGTCGATTATCGTGGCGCAGCGTGCGTCGGGTGGCTTGCACAGCGCCTCGAGCGAAGCGGAGATCATGCATCTACTCGAGCAGCTCGGCATCGCGCATTTAGCCATGCGCTATCTCGATCAGCTTTCGGGCGGGCAGAAGCAGTTGGTGGGTCTGGCGCAATCGCTGATTCGCCGTCCGGAACTGTTGCTGCTGGATGAACCGCTCAGCGCGCTGGATCTTAACTACCAGTTCCACGTGATGGATCTGGTGCGTCGTGAAACCCGGTTGCGCAATATTGTGACGGTGGTGGTGGTGCACGATATCAACATCGCGCTGCGTCATGCGGATCACGCGTTGATGCTTAAGGATGGCAATCTGCTGGCGGACGGCGAGCCGTCGCAGGTGATTACGCCTGAGACGCTGGCGCAGGTGTATGGCGTGCGCGGCCGTATCGAGCACTGCTCTCGCGGCATGCCGCAGGTGATGATCGACGGGCTGGCGGAGACGTTGGTGTAGTTAGGTGCACGCTGTCCCCCATCCCGGCCTTCCCCCGCTAGCGGGGGAAGGAGACGCTGCCACATGCAGCTTCATCACTGACATGTGGCAGCATCTTCCTCCCCCATTTATGGGGGAGGACCGAGGAGGGGGACAGCCAGCACATACCCAGAGGCCAGCCAGCACCATCACACCAACAAATGCTTCGCGTGGAAACGCAGATGATCTTCCACGAAGCTGGCGATAAAGAAGTAGCTATGGTCATAACCTGGCTGAATGCGTAGCTCCAGCGGGAAACCTTGCTCACGCGCCACCGCTTCCAGTCGCTCTGGACGCAGCTGATCGGCGAGGAACTGATCGCTATCCCCTTGATCAATCAGAATCGGCAAGCGCTGTTCCACGTCACGCATCAACAGGCAACTATCCCATTCACGCCACGTCTGACGATCTTCACCCAGGTATGCGGCAAAGGCCTTCTGCCCCCAAGGCACTTCGGTAGGATTGACGATTGGCGCGAAGGCAGAAGCAGACGCAAAACGTCCGCCAAGACGCAATGCCAACACCAGCGCACCGTGACCGCCCATTGAATGACCCATCACCGACTGACGATCGCTCAGCTTAAAGTTATCCGCCACCAACTCCGGCAGCTCCGCGCTGAGGTAATCGAACATGCGGAAGTTCGCCGCCCACGGCTGCTGCGTGGCGTTGAGGTAGAAACCTGCGCCCTGGCCGAGATCGTAACCGCTGTCGTTCGCCACCTCGTCACCGCGCGGGCTGGTGTCTGGCATAATCAGCACCAAACCCAGCTGCGCAGCCACGCGCTGGGCGCCGGCTTTGGTGGTGAAGTTCTCATCGCTGCAGGTCAATCCGGCGAGAAACCACACTACCGGCGGCGGTGCGTCACTCTGCGGCGGCGGCAGAAAAATGCTGAAGGTCATCGGACAGTTCAGCACGGCCGACTGATGACGCCAGCGCTGCTGCCAGCCACCAAAAATGCGATGCTCTTCTAACAGCTCCAAAGTGGAAGCCATAACGTCTCCTGATTACTTAGTAAAATGCACCACCGTACGGATGGATTTCCCTTCATGCATCAGATCAAAGGCGTCGTTAATCTCTTCCAGCGGCAGGTTGTGGGTGATGAAATCGTTCAGGGCGAATTTACCGTCGAGGTAATCCTGCACGATGCCCGGCAACTGTGAACGGCCTTTAACGCCACCAAAAGCGGAACCACGCCATACGCGACCGGTCACCAGCTGGAATGGACGGGTAGAAATCTCCTGGCCCGCGCCAGCCACGCCGATAATCACTGATTCGCCCCAACCTTTGTGGCAGCACTCCAGCGCCGAACGCATCACGTTAACGTTACCGATGCACTCGAAGGAGAAATCGACGCCGCCGTCGGTCAGTTCAACGATCACATCCTGAATCGGCTTATCGTGATCTTTTGGGTTGATCAGATCGGTGGCACCCAGTTTGCGCGCCAGATCGAATTTACTGGTGTTGAGATCGATACCGATGATGCGACCGGCTTTCGCCATCTTCGCGCCGATAATCGCCGACAAACCAATGCCGCCGAGGCCGAAGATCGCCACGGTGTCGCCTTCTTTTACTTTGGCCGTGTTCATCACCGCGCCCATGCCGGTGGTGACGCCGCAGCCCAGCAGGCACACTTCTTCCAGAGGCGCTTCTTTGCTGATCACCGCCAGCGAGATTTCCGGTACCACGGTGTATTCAGAGAAGGTTGAGGTGCCCATGTAGTGGAAAATCGGCTTGCCGTCTTTGAAGAAGCGGGTGGTGCCGTCTGGCATCAAACCTTTGCCCTGGGTGGCGCGAATCGCCTGACACAGGTTGGTTTTGCCCGAGAGACAGAACTTACACTTGCCGCACTCTGGGGTGTAAAGCGGGATCACGTGGTCGCCGACGGCCACGCTGGTCACGCCTTCGCCCACCGCTTCCACCACGCCGCCGCCTTCGTGGCCGAGGATCGCCGGGAATACGCCTTCCGGATCTTGTCCCGACAAGGTGTAAGCATCGGTGTGGCACACGCCGGTGGCCACGATGCGCACCAGCACTTCACCTTTTTGCGGTGGCATCAGATCCACTTCTTCGATTTTCAGCGGTTCGCCAGCTGCCCAGGCAACGGCGGCGCGGGTTTTAATCATGTTCATGCAATCCCTCTTCCTGTAGATGCGGGGTAAGTGGCCCCGATGGTCGTGATGTCGATAAAACAGAAACTCACTCGGCAACGTGCAGCGGATGCCGTAACTCGTCGTTAACCGGGCGATCGTCAAACAGTTCAATAATCAAATATTTCAGTGCTTCCACATTGGGTGTAAACGCATCGCGCCGCCACATCAGCCAGGTGGCGGTATCGCGGTAAGCTGGCGGTAACGCATGCTCCTGCACGCGGGCGCGGGCTGGCATTTGCGCCAGCACCGAGGCGGGAATCATCGCCACGCCCGCGCCGCCGGCCACACACGCCACCATCGCGTGGTAAGACTGTATCTCCATTACGCTGCTCGGCGCGGTCTGGCTTTCGCGATACCAGGCTTCCAGCTTGGTGCGATAGGAACAGCTGTTGCGGAAAGCAAACAGCGTGTCGCCTTGCACATCGCGCGCGCTGGCAATCGGCGCATGTTCCGGGCTGGTGATCAGCACCATCTGCTCATTAAAGGCAATGCAGCCGTTGAGATCGTCGTGCGCCACAGGGCCATCCACCAGCGCAGCGGCCAGCGTGCCTTCCCGCACTTTGTCGATGATTTCACCGGAAGTATTGGTGATCAGTGACAGTTCCACGGCGGGAAAACGCTGGTGATAGGCCGCAAGGAGGGCAGGGAGGCGCGTCGCGGCGGTGCTCTCCATCGAACCGAGCGCGAAATTGCCGCCCGGCTCACCGGCGCGCGCCATGTTCAGCGCTTCATCGCTCAATGCCAGGATGCGCTGCGCATAGTTAAGAAAATTGTGGCCCATTGGCGACAGGCGAATGCGTTGCTTCTCACGAATAAACAGATCAACGCCAATTTCATCTTCCAGCTGGCGCAGACGCGTGGTGAGATTGGAAGGTACGCGATGGAGTTGCTCGGCGGCACGCGCCAGCGAACCGGAATCGGCGACGGAGCAAAACATGCGGAGCTGTACTAAATCCATATTCTCTTCTCGTAAGCAACTTGGTTAGTATTATTCACTTTTCGTGAGTTTAAACGTCATGCATGCTAGTGACAAGTTATAAAACATTCTGAGGTCGGTATGGCGTTTCGTGTCGCGCTTAGCGCGTTCTTAAGTTTAGTGGTTGCGATGGGGATTGGGCGATTTGCTTTCACGCCGCAGGTTCCGCTGATGATTCAGGGCCATCAACTGACGCTCACCAGCGCCAGTCTGGTGGCGGCACTCAACTATCTCGGTTATCTGTTTGGCTCGTTTGATGCGATGCGTGCGCGCAACCGCGTCGAGTGGCGTTTAAAGGCGGGCGTGTGGGGCGCAGTGATTTTAACGCTGCTCTCGGCCTGCGTCAGCGGTCCGTGGTTACATGGCCTGATTCGTTTCCTGATTGGCTGGGCCAGCGGCTGGGCGATGGTGTTGCTGGCGGCCTGGGCCAGCGACCAGCTACATCATCACGGACGTCCCGGCTTGCTGGCGGCGGTGTTTGCCGGACCCGGCACCGGCATCTTTATCAGCGGCATGCTGGCGGTGGCGCTGCACGCCAGCGGGGTCAGCGCGGCCTTTGCGTGGGCGGCTTACGGTTTGCTGGCGCTGTTGTTGATTGCCGCGATTGCGCGATTCCTGCCGCGCACCGGCCAGTTACATCGCCCCGATCAAGCTGCATCGCCGCTGGTGTTGAATGGCAATCTCAAGCGCCTGGTGCTGAGTTACAGCCTCGCCGGCTTTGGCTACATTCTGCCCGCCACTTTTCTGTCGCAAATGGCGGCGGCGCGTTTTCCTGACAGCGCGTTTGCCCAGTTTGTCTGGCCGGTGTTTGGTGGCGCGGCAGTGATCGGCATTGTGTTAGGTATTCTGACGCGTCACTGGGGCAGCAGCCATCTGCGGCTGGCCATAGTGCTGTGGGCGCAGGCGCTGGGCGTCATCGCCGCGATTGTACTGCCAGGCTTGAATGGCCTGATGCTGGGCGCAGCGCTGATCGGCGGCGGCTTCCTGTGTGTGGTGCAGCTGACGCTGCAATATGGGCGCGAGCTGGCACCGCAGCATGCGCGCTATCTTGCCGGTTTGCTCACCACCGGTTATGCGGTCGGGCAGTTGGGCGGTCCGCTGCTGTCGTGGATTTCCAGCATGCTATGGCATCAGCTGGAACCCGCGCTATGGGTAGCGGGCGCCAGCTTAATCCTTGCGGGAATGCTGGTTTTACGTCGCCGTACGTGATGAAAAGCTTATCAGAATGATTACTGGATTAAGGGCGCGGAGTATTTCACAATACGCGCTCAGAATTTCCCCCGTGGGCGAAAACCCGCGGGCGCATCACCTGTCGGAGAAGAGTAAATGAGCACCTTAAGTCAGGAAGCCGCCCTGGTTCACGAAGCGCTGTTGGCGCGTGGTCTGGAAACACCGTTACGTGCCCCGGTGCGTGAAATGGATGACGCCGCGCGCAAACGCGAAATTGCCGGTCACATGACGCAAATCATGCAGCTGCTGAACCTGGATCTGGAAGATGACAGCCTGATGGAAACGCCGCACCGCATCGCTAAGATGTATGTGGAGGAGATTTTCTCAGGTCTGGATTACGCCAACTTCCCGAAAATCACCGTCATCGAAAACAAGATGAAAGTGGATGAGATGGTAACGGTGCGTGATATCACGTTGACCAGCACTTGCGAACACCACTTTGTGATTATCGATGGCAAAGCCACCGTGGCCTATATCCCGAAAGAAAAAGTGATTGGCCTGTCGAAAATCAACCGTATTGTGCAGTTCTTTGCCCAGCGTCCGCAGGTGCAAGAGCGCCTGACGCAGCAAGTGCTGGTGGCGCTGCAAACGCTGCTTGGCACCAATAACGTTGCGGTGTCAATTGATGCGGTGCATTACTGCGTGAAAGCGCGTGGCGTAAAAGATGCTACCAGCGCCACCACCACCACTTCACTGGGTGGCTTGTTCAAATCCAGCCAGAACACGCGTCAGGAGTTTTTGCGCGCGGTTCGTCACAGCTAATCTGTTTGGGCAACAGCCTGTTGCCCGATTTCCTCTCTCCGTCAGGGCACTCGATGCAACGCTATCTCGCGCTGGATTTCATTCGTGGTTGCGCCATTCTCGGCATCTTGCTGCTGAACATTGTCGGCTTTGCGTTGCCATCGGCCGCCTATCTCAATCCGGCGTGGCGCGGCGAGGCTGCTACGTCTGATGCCTGGACGTGGGCGATCATGGATGGCCTGGCGCAGCTGAAATTCCTCACGCTGTTTGCCTTGCTGTTTGGTGCCGGCCTTTATATGCAGGCGCCGCGCGGTAGCCGCTGGATGTCGGCGCGTCTGACGCTGCTAGTGCTGCTCGGATTTATTCACGGCATCTTTTTCTGGGAAGGCGACATCCTGCTGGATTATGGCCTGATTGGGCTGATTATCTGGCGCATGCTGCGTGATGTGCCTTCCGACCGCGCGTTGTTACAAACCGGCGCATTACTCTATCTGGTCGGCTGCGGCGTGCTGCTGATTTTCGGCGCGGTCTCCAGCCCCAATCCCACGCGATCCTGGCTGCCGGGTGCGGCGGACCTGCAGTATGAAAGCTACTGGAAACTGCTCGGCGGTTGGGAAGCGGTGCAGAACCGGCTGGATCATCTGTCATCAGGCCTGATGGCGCTGGCATCACAATATGGATGGCAACTGGCGGGTTTGATGCTGATTGGTGCGGCATTGATGCGCAGCGGCTGGCTCAGCGGGCAATTTAGCGTGCAGCACTATCGCCGTTCGGCGGCGCTGCTGCTGACTATCGGCTGGCTGATCGCCATTCCCGGCATCGCCGCGCAGTGGATGATTGGCTGGGAATTCCGCTGGACCGGCTTTTTCCTGCAGGTACCGCGCGATCTCGCCAGTCCGTTTATCAGCCTCGGTTATGCCGCGCTTTGCCTGGGATTCTGGCCGCAAATTGCGTCAATGCGCGTCAGCTACGCCATTCAATGCGTTGGCCGCATGGCCTTGAGCAATTACCTGTTACAGACGCTGATTTGCACCACGCTGTTCTACCGCTTTGATCTGTTCCTCAGGTTCGATCGACTGCAGCTGCTGGCCTTTGTACCGGCTATCTGGCTGGTTAATATCCTGTTTTCCGTGCTGTGGCTGCGCGTCTTCCCGCAAGGCCCAATGGAGTGGATCTGGCGCAAACTGACACGTCTTGCCGCGGGAAAAGCTGATCCTTCCTCCTCGCTCAGATAATGATGTTCATCACAAAGGTTGCAGAATTGTATGTAACCGTTTTCATTGCTGTGATGTGATTCACGTAGTCGTTTCACATGTCCTGACAGAATAGCGCCGTTACGCGCTTGTCGCGCATTTTCAGCCTCTGTGGAACAGCTGCATGATAACGATTCGTGATGTCGCCCGTCAGGCCGGTGTGTCAGTAGCCACCGTGTCGCGTGTGCTCAACAACAGCAGTGCAGTCACCGCCGATACCCGGGAAGCCGTGCTGGCTGCCGTTGATGCGTTAGGCTATCGCCCGAACGCCAACGCGCAGGCGCTGGCTACGCAAATCAGTGACACCATTGGCGTGGTGGTGATGGATGTTTCCGATCCCTTCTTTGGCGCGCTGGTCAAAGCGGTTGATACCGTGGCGCAGCGCGTGCATAAACACGTGTTAATCAGCAACTCCTGGCATCAGGAAGAGAAAGAACGTCACGCAATTGAGGTGCTGATACGTCAACGATGTAACGCATTGGTGGTGCACGCGAAAACGCTTTCAGACGCCGAACTGACGCAGTTTATGGATCAGGTTCCCGGTATGGTATTGATTAACCGTACAATTCCCGGTTATGAACACCGCTGCGTCTGCCTGGATAACGTTACCGGCGCTCAGGTAGCCACGCGCATGTTGTTACAACAGGGACATCAACGCATCGGCTTTCTTAGTTCCAGCCACCCGATTGAGGATGTAACGCAACGACGTGAAGGCTGGCTGCAGGCCTTGTCAGAACAGGGAATCCGCCCGCAGGAGTCATGGATTGCGCATGCTGAACCTGATATGCAAGGCGGCGAAGCAGCGATGGTGGAGTTGCTGGGTCGTAACTTACATTTAACCGCGGTGTTTTCCTACAATGACGGCATGGCGGCGGGTGCATTGACCGCTTTAAAGGACAACGGCATCCAGGTTCCGCAGCATTTCTCTGTCATTGGCTTTGATGATATTCCCATCTCCCGCTACACCGATCCGCAGTTAACCACGGTCCGTTATCCTATTGTTTCTATGGCGAAACTCGCCACGGAATTAGCGCTCAAAGGTGCCGCAGGTGAGCTGGATCAGCTGGCTGTACACTGCTTTATGCCAACGCTGGTGCGTCGCCATTCTGTCGCCCAGCGGCAAATTGTGGAGTCGGTCACTAATTCAGGCGATAGCTCAGTGTAACCGTTTCCAATCTGTGATTGCATTCACAGTTAATTAACATGCCGCTCACTATGATGGCAGCGTCTTACCGGACTGAAACATCATGTAACGCTGGGAATTCCTTCTCCCAGCCGGTTTCAGTAGCCGATTGAAATAGTTCACAACACTCTTCAGGAAGCGTTTACCTACAGGGAAGTCAGGATTGCGATGGTGGCCCGGCTTTGCGTTACGCGTCCGCCCATTATCAGGTTTACAACCGACGGCGCTGTTTGCCCGCAGGCAAATAGCGCAATGAAATGCCCTACATAAAAAACCGGAGATACCATGAATAAGAAGGTTTTCACGCTCACAGCACTGGTTGCCAGCATGATGTTTGGTGCAACTGCGCACGCCGCCGATACCCGCATTGGCGTGACCATCTACAAATACGACGACAACTTCATGTCGATGGTGCGTAAGGACATTGAGAAAGAAGCAAAATCATTGGGCGGCATTCAGCTGTTGATGAATGACTCCCAAAACGACCAGTCTAAACAGAACGACCAGATTGACGTGCTGATGGCGAAAGGCGTGAAAGCGCTGGCCATCAACCTGGTGGATCCGGCTGCTGCGGCAGTGGTGATTGATAAAGCGCGTGGCAACGATGTGCCGGTGGTGTTCTTCAACAAAGAACCTAACGCCAAAGTGCTGGCCAGCTACCCGAAAGCGTATTACGTCGGTACCGACTCTAAAGAGTCAGGCATCATCCAGGGTCAGCTGATTGAGAAGCACTGGAAAGCCACGCCAGCCTGGGATCTGAACAAAGACGGTACCATCCAGTTCGTGCTGCTGAAAGGCGAGCCGGGCCATCCGGATGCCGAAGCGCGTACTAAATACGTGATCGATACCCTGAACAAAGACGGCTTGAAAACACAGCAGCTGGCGATGGATACCGCGATGTGGGATACCGCACAGGCAAAAGACAAAGTTGACGCCTGGCTCTCTGGCCCGAACGCCAACAAGATTGAAGTGATCATCGCTAATAACGATGCGATGGCGATGGGTGCGGTTGAAGCGCTGAAAGCGCACAACAAAACCAGCATTCCGGTGTTTGGTGTCGATGCACTGCCAGAAGCGCTGGCGCTGGTGAAATCAGGCGCGCTGGCCGGTACCGTGTTGAACGATGCGGAAAACCAGGCGAAAGCGACGCTGGATATTGCTAACAATCTGGCCAATGGCAAAGAGCCAACTGCAGGCACTAACTTCAAAATGGACAACAAAATCGTACGTGTTCCTTACGTACCAGTAGATAAAGAAAATCTGTCGCAGTTTGTGAAGTAATTCATCCTGGGCGCGGCATTTCGCCGCGCCTTATTGCATCTGACCAACGCTTTATTTAGCCAGGTAAATTATGGCCAGTGAGAATCCGACCACACAGCGTGAATATCTGCTGGAGATGACGAATGTCTCGAAATCATTTCCAGGAGTTAAAGCCTTAGATAATGTGAATTTAAAAGTGCGGCCGCACTCTGTTCATGCATTAATGGGCGAAAACGGCGCCGGGAAATCTACATTATTAAAATGTCTGTTTGGGATTTATAAAAAGGATACGGGGAGCATCCTGTTTCAGGGTGAGGAAATTGATTATAAGAGCTCCAAAGAGGCGCTGGAAAATGGCGTTTCCATGGTGCATCAGGAATTAAACCTGGTTCTGCAACGCAACGTCATGGATAACATGTGGCTTGGCCGTTATCCACGTAAAGGCGTGTTTGTCGATCAGGATAAAATGTATCGCGATACCAAAGCGATCTTTGATGAATTAGATATTGATATCGATCCGCGCGATAAAGTCGCCACCTTATCGGTGTCGCAGATGCAGATGATCGAAATCGCCAAAGCCTTCTCCTATGATGCCAAAATCGTCATTATGGATGAGCCGACATCATCGCTGACCGAAAAAGAAGTGAACCACTTGTTCACGATTATTCGTAAGCTGAAAGATCGTGGCTGCGGCATTGTGTATATCTCGCACAAGATGGAAGAGATATTCCAGCTGTGTGATGAGATCACCATTTTGCGTGACGGACAGTGGATCGCCACCCAGCCGCTTGAAGGTCTGGACATGGACAAAATCATCTCGATGATGGTTGGCCGTTCATTGAACCAGCGCTTCCCGGATAAAACAAACGTGCCGGGGGAAACCATTCTTGAGGTGCGCCATTTAACCTCACTGCGTCAGCCATCGATACGTGATATCTCGTTCGATCTGCGTAAAGGTGAAATTCTTGGTATTGCCGGTTTGGTGGGCGCTAAGCGTACCGACATCGTCGAAACCCTGTTTGGCATTCGCGAGAAGTCAGGCGGTACGATTAAGCTGCACGGCAAGAGTATTAATAACCACAGCGCCAACGAAGCCATTAACCACGGCTTTGCGCTGGTGACGGAAGAGCGTCGCTCCACCGGTATTTATGCGTATCTGGATATAGGCTTTAACTCGCTTATCTCCAATATTAAAAAGTATAAATCCAGCATGGGGCTGCTCGATAATAAACGCATGAAAAGCGATACCCAATGGGTCATTGATTCGATGCGCGTGAAAACGCCGGGTCATCATACGCAAATTGGTTCGCTTTCCGGTGGTAACCAACAAAAAGTGATTATTGGTCGCTGGTTATTAACGCAGCCGGAAATATTGATGCTTGATGAACCGACGCGCGGGATTGATGTGGGCGCGAAATTCGAAATCTACCAACTTATTGCCGAGTTGGCGAAGAAAGAGAAGGGCATCATTATTATCTCTTCTGAAATGCCAGAGCTGTTGGGTATTACCGATCGTATTTTAGTGATGAGTAATGGCCAGGTAGCAGGCATTGTTGATACCAAAACGACCTCGCAGAATGAAATCCTGCGTTTAGCGTCATTACACCTTTAATGAAGCAAGGGCTTTAACATGAAAGCGACTACTAAAAAGAATGCGCTAACCTGGTTAAAAGAGGGCGGCATTTACGTTGTCCTGTTTGTACTGCTGGCAATTATTATTTTCCAGGATCCAACCTTCTTAAGTTTAATGAACCTGAGTAACATTCTGACCCAATCTTCGGTGCGTATTATTATCGCACTCGGCGTGGCCGGTTTGATTGTCACCCAGGGTACGGACCTTTCAGCGGGTCGCCAGGTTGGCTTAGCGGCGGTGGTGGCAGCCACGCTGCTGCAGGCGATGGATAACGCGAACAAGGTGTTCCCGCATCTGGATACCGTACCTATTCCAGTGGTTATCCTGACCGTGTGCATCATCGGCGGTGTGATTGGTCTGGTGAACGGGGTGATCATCGCTTACCTCAAGGTAACGCCATTTATCACCACGTTGGGCACCATGATTATCGTTTACGGTATCAACTCGCTCTATTACGACTTTGTGGGTGCATCGCCAATTGCCGGTTTCGATCCTGGCTTCTCCAAATTTGCCCAAGGCTTCCTGCGTTTTGGTGATTTCAAACTGTCGTTTATCACCTTCTACGCTGTGATTGCCATCGTCTTTGTTTGGGTGCTGTGGAATAAAACTCGCTTTGGTCGCAATATCTTCGCTATCGGTGGTAACCCGGAAGCGGCGAAAGTGTCTGGTGTGAACGTGCCGTTCAACCTGATTCTGGTGTATGCCTTGTCTGGCGTGTTCTACGCGTTCGGCGGGATGCTGGAAGCAGGCCGTATCGGCAGCGCCACCAATAACCTCGGCTTTATGTATGAGCTGGATGCGATTGCGGCTTGTGTGGTCGGCGGCGTGTCGTTTGCCGGGGGCGTGGGTTCGGTGGCGGGCGTGGTGACCGGTGTCATCATCTTCACCGTGATCAACTACGGTTTGACCTACATCGGCGTTAACCCTTACTGGCAGTACATCATCAAGGGCGGCATTATCATCTTCGCCGTGGCGCTGGATTCATTGAAGTACGCACGTAAGAAGTAGTGGATTTCCCCTCACCCCAACCCTCTCCCGCAGGCGGGAGAGGGAACCGTGAGGGAACAAACATCACTTCTGCAGTTTCTCTTCCAACTCCAAAAGCTGCTCCGGCGTCACCGCCGGATAACTCTGCGCATCTTCCGGCACTTCATGCACCGCAGGAATCGGCACTAACGGGCCAAGGAAGCGCGGCTCGCGCTTCATCAAATACAAATCCGCCAGCGCACCCAAACGCGCACCCACTTCGCGGAAACGCACCGACAACATATTCTTCGGCGACGGCACCGCATAGCACTGCGCCTGAATGCCCAAATGCTGCGCGATATACAGCGCTCGCTCGCAGTGGAAGCGCTGAGTAATGATGATGAAATCGTTGGTATCGAACACTTTACGCGTGCGCACAATCGAATCCAGCGTGCGGAAGCCAGCGTAATCCAGCACGATGTCCGACGGCGCGACGCCCGCTTTGATCAAATCGCGGCGCATAGTCATCGGTTCGTTATAGCTTTGCTGCGCATTATCACCGCTCAGCAGCAGGTAATTGACCTTGCCGCTGTTATAGGCGTTCAACGCGCCCTGGATGCGATAGAGGTAATACTGATTGATCACGCCCGTGCGGTAGTACTTCGCCGTGCCCAAGACCACGCCGACCTGACGATGTGGCAACGAGGTGACATCTTCGTATATAAAGGGCGCGGTTTTCCAGCTGATCCAGCGATCCAGGCCGAGCGCGGTCGCCACCATCAGTAAGATGATGAAAAACAGACCAAAGAAAACGCGTTTAATCATGCGCGCGGGCACTCGGTTGGCAGAATTCAGAATGGATAAAGGCTACTTGAGGCGGGCGGGGGAAGCAAGTAAACGCCCGTTGGCTGACGTTTTTTTAAACGTTGCCGGATCTAAATGATCCGGCAACGGATTTATCAGATCGAAGTACGCCGATAATTACGATACTGCGGCAGCCAGAAGTTGTTGCTGACGGCTTTCGACAACACATCTTCCGACGTCACCACCGCCACGCCCGCCAGCTGCGCGGCTTTACCCACTTCAATGGCAATCAGCTTGGAAACGCCCTGAATGTCTTTGATCTCCGGCAGAACCGGGCCTTCGCCATCGTTAACCAGCGGCGAGCAGTCGGCCAATGCGCGGCTGGCGGTCATCAGCATCGAATCCGTCACGCGACTGGCTCCCGCAGCGATAACACCCAAACCGATGCCAGGGAAGATATAGGAGTTATTGCACTGGGCGATGGGATAGGTTTTCCCTTTCCAGGTGACCGGCGAGAACGGGCTGCCGGTGGCAACCAGCGCGGCGCCGTCAGTCCAGGCGATGATGTCGGCTGGCGTCGCTTCAACGCGTGAAGTCGGGTTCGACAGCGGCATAACAATCGGACGCTTGGTGTGCTTGTGCATCTCGCGAATGATCTCTTCGGTGAACAGGCCAGGTTGGCCAGACACGCCGATCAGAATATCCGGCTTGGCGTTGCGTACCACGTCGAGCAGAGAAATGGAGTCGCTGCTGGTGTCCCAATCTTTCAGGCTGTCACTCTTCTGCACCAGCTTGCTCTGGAAATTGAGCAGGTTCGGCAGCTTGTCGGTGAGCAAACCGAAGCGATCGACCATCATCACGCGGGCACGTGCTTCATCATCGCTCAACCCTTCCGACTTCATCTGCGCGATGATCTGTTCGGCGATACCGCAACCGGCAGAACCGGCACCGAGGAACACCACTTTTTGCTCGCACAGGCGGCTGCCCGCAGCGCGGCTGGCAGCGATCAGGGTACCGACGGTCACTGCGGCGGTGCCCTGAATATCGTCGTTGAAGCAGCAGATCTCATCGCGATAGCGCTCCAGCAGCGGCATGGCGTTTTTCTGCGCGAAGTCTTCGAACTGCAACAGCACGTTCGGCCAGCGACGATTCACTGCCTGAATGAACTCATTGACGAACTCTTCGTACTCTTCGCCGGTAATGCGTGGATGACGCCAGCCCATATAGAGCGGATCGTTCAGCAACTGCTGGTTGTTGGTACCAACATCCAGCACCACCGGCAGGGTGTAAGCCGGGCTGATGCCGCCACACGCGGTATACAGCGACAGTTTACCGATTGGGATGCCCATGCCGCCGATACCCAAATCGCCGAGGCCGAGAATACGTTCGCCATCGGTCACCACGATAACTTTGACATTCTGCTTGGTGGCGTTCTGCAGCATGTCTTCAATGCGGTCGCGATTGTTATAAGAGATGAACACGCCGCGCGCGCGACGGTAGATTTCAGAGAAGTGTTCACAGGCCGCGCCGACCGTTGGGGTGTAGATGATCGGCATCATCTCTTCCAGATGATTGTCGAGCAGGCGGTAGAACAGGGTTTCATTGGTATCCTGGATATTGCGCAGATAGACATGCTTGTCATTGTTGTTTTTAAAATCCAGGAACTGGCGCCAGGCACGTTCTGCCTGCTCTTCGATGGTTTCTACCGCTTCCGGTAGCAGGCCGTTGAGGTTAAATTCGTTACGTTCTTCGAGGGTGAAGGCGCTGCCTTTATTCAACAGCGGAAATTCCAGCAGGATCGGACCCGCATAAGGAATATACAGCGGGCGTTTACTTTCGTAGTCGAGTTCCATGCAGTGCTTGCTCCGGTTGCAGTGTTTTCTGACGTATCGCCGGGAAAAGGTAACGCCAGTCCATCTTGAAGTGAAGAGGTTCTGGCGCCCGATCCTATGAAAATTCCTGCAGATGTACAGCTTTTGTTAACAGGAGGTCACAAAAGCGGTAAAAGGATCACTAAACTGATGTTTTCGAAACTAAAGTAAGTGAGAAATCCTCACATCCTAACGCCTTAAGCGTCGCGCGGGTCGCGTCAAGCTGACTCAGCGTGCTGTCCTGACATTCCGCCAAAACCGCTTGCTGAATTGTCTCCAGCGCTTCGTTGCTCATGTTCATCAAAATCAGTGCAGCCTGCAGCGGCGGCAAGCTGGGGTTAAAGGCGGCGTTTTCCGCATAGCGACCGGTGAAGACCTTGCCGCTCTGGCTGCGCAGCGCCACGCCGCTGTAACTCTGGCTGTAAGGCGCGTGACTGTGATTGGCGGCGGCAATGGCGGCCTGTTGCAATGCATCGCCCGCAACCACAAAACCATGATCGACCGGCGACAGCAGACGTTCGGTGATGTTCAGATCGGCAGGGCCAAACGCATCCGGCAGGTAGTCGCCCAGCGTGCTAACCGCACGTCCCGGCAGGCTGATGCGAATCGCTGTGCCGCTGTTCAGCTCGTTCATAAACTGACGGCAATGTCCGCACGGCGTGTAGTTGACGGTAATCGCCGCCAGCTTCTCTTCACCGCGCAGCCAGGCGTGCGTAATCGCGCTTTGCTCGGCGTGCACCGTCTGCTGCAGCGGGGTATGCAGAAACTCCATGTTAGCACCGAAGTACCAGTGGCCGCTGACGCCGCGCGAAATCGCGCCGACATTGAAGTGAGACACCGTTGCCACGGCGCAGCTCGCCGCCAGCGGCAGCAGTTCCAGTGCCAGCGCATCTTCATCCAGTCCGGTAAGCTGTTTCAGTTGCGCGACATCCTGCGGACGCAATACGCCATGGAAATCCGGCGCATCCAGCAGCGGCTGAATCGCAGCTTGCAGCGCAGCGGGCAGGGCAGAAAAAGCAGTTAGGAATCGTGAATGCATGATGGGATGACCTCAGTTACGCGTTAGCGGCGATGCGCCGCCTGACGTTTTATATGTGATCCAAGTCGCTCTGACAATGCAAGCTGATTGGGTTGTTTCAACTTTGCGAGATCTCTCGCAAGTTTTAGCCCCACCAATGCATTAATAGCGGAAAAAGCAGCGGCGCCAGTAACGAGGTGATGATGCCGCAAATCACCAGCGCAAGGGAGCTGAACGCGCCTTCCTGATAATCGATCTCGGCTGCGCGCGCGGTACCTAACGCGTGCGATGCGTTACCAATTGCTAACCCGCGCGAGGATTTGTTTTTCACCTTAAACAGATTGAGCAGCATATGGCCAAACACCGCACCCAGCACGCCGGCGATAAGCACGCAGATGGCGCTTATGGCAGGAATACCGTGCAGCGATGCGGAGACCGCCATCGCAATTGGAGTGGTGACAGATTTCGGCATGATGGTGGCGGCGATTTCCGGCGTTGCGCCCATCCACAGCGCAATCGCGGTGCCCGATACCATTGCCGTGATGCTGCCGATGAAGCAGACGCTGATGATGGTTTTCCAGCGCGCGCGAATCTGATGCATCTGCTCATACAGCGGCAACGCCAGCGCTACGACTGCCGGTTGCAGCAACTGATTGAGCAGGCTGCTGCCGGCAAAGTAGCGCGTGTAAGGCAGGTGAGTCAGCAGCAGAATCGGAATGACAATCGCCATCGCCACTAACAATGGATTAACGATGGAGATATTGATTTTCGCCGCCAGTTTACGCGCCAGAAAATAGGCGATCATCGTCAGCGGCAGCGACCACCATGCATCACTCATTCGGCTTCTCCTGCGGGCGCTGCAGGCGCTCTGCGCTGAGCCCGACAATCAGCAGCACTATAAAAGTACTGACAATGCATGACACCACAATCGGCCCAAACTGCGCGGTGAGGATATCGGTATAGCCCATTACACCAACGCTAATCGGCACAAACAGCAGTGCCATATAGCGAATCAGTAAATGGCATCCGGGTTTCACCCACTCAACCGGCATGATTTGCAGACCCAGCAGCAGGAATAGCAGCAGCATGCCAATGATGCTGCCGGGAATGGTTATTGGGAGCAGGGCAGAAATCCCCATTCCGGCGTAAAGCGCCGCATAGATGATGACGAAGGCGCGCACATAGCGCCAACAAGCAGAGAGAACGGCAGGCATGTCAGACTCCTGTATTCGTAGCGCTTTATCATACGCATTAAGCGATTAGCGTGCTAGCGATCACAATACTGTCTGACCTGGTCGCCATTAATGGTGACCCCACAATGCGCAGGATCAACAGGTACAAAAAAGCCGCCCTGAGGCGGCTTGTTAGCTTACTTAACCGGCATGCCCGGTACTGCGCCGCTATCAACCGACAGCACAAACAGGTCTTTGCCGCCTGGACCCGCTGACAGCACCATACCTTCGGAAATACCGAAGCGCATTTTACGCGGCGCGAGGTTGGCGACGATGATGGTCATCTTGCCGACCAGCACCGACGGATCCGGATACGCAGCGCGAATGCCAGAGAAAATCTGACGCTTCTCGCCACCCAAATCCAGCTCCAGACGCAGCAGCTTGTCAGAACCCTCAACCAGCTCCGCTTTCTCTATCAGCGCCACGCGCATATCGACCTTGGCAAAATCATCAATGGTGATGGTGTCGCCAATCGGCGCATCAGCCAGCGGACCGGTTGCTGCAGGCTTATTCGCCGCCGCCGCATCTTCTTTCGAGGCCTCAATCAGCGCGTCGACTTTGGTCATTTCGATACGGCCATACAGCGCTTTGAACGGCGCCACTTCATGATCCAGCAACGGTTGGGCAATTGCATCCCAGCTCAGTTCGCTCTGCAGGAAGGCTTCGGCACGCTCGCTCAAAGATGGCAGCACTGGCTTCAGCCAGGTCATCAAGACGCGGAACAGGTTAATGCCCATGGAGCAAATCGCCTGCAGGTCGGCATCGCGGCCTTCTTGCTTTGCTACCACCCAAGGTGCCTGCTCATCGACATAGCGGTTGGCCAGATCGGCCAGCGCCATGATTTCACGGATCGCGCGGTTATATTCGCGGCTGGCCCAGGCTTCGCCAATCTTCTCTGAGGACGCCACAAAGGTTTGATACAACGCGGGATCGGCCAGTTCACTCGCCAGTTTGCCGCCAAAGCGTTTGGTCAGGAAGCCGGCATTACGTGACGCCAGGTTCACCACTTTGTTCACCACGTCTGCGTTCACGCGCTGCACGAAATCTTCCAGATTCAGGTCGATGTCGTCGATGCGTGAAGAGAGCTTGGCTGCGTAGTAATAGCGCAGGCTATCGGCATCCAGATGCTGCAACCAGGTGCTGGCTTTAATAAAGGTGCCGCGCGATTTAGACATCTTCGCGCCGTTCACCGTCACATAACCGTGTACGAACAGGTTGGTTGGCTTGCGGAAGTTGCTGCCTTCCAGCATCGCTGGCCAGAACAGGCTGTGGAAATAGACGATGTCTTTACCGATGAAGTGATACAGCTCAGTAGTGGAATCTTTCTTCCAGAACTCGTCGAAATCGATATCACCGCGTTTGTCGCACAGGTTTTTGAATGAACCCATGTAACCGATTGGTGCATCCAGCCAGACGTAGAAGTATTTGCCCGGCGCGCCAGGGATTTCGAAGCCGAAGTAAGGCGCATCGCGGGAGATATCCCACTGCTGCAAGCCAGACTCGAACCACTCTTGCATCTTGTTAGCCACCTGCTCTTGCAGTGCGCCTGAACGCGTCCACGCCTGCAGCATCGCGCTGAAAGAGGGCAGATCAAAGAAGAAGTGCTCGGAATCGCGCAGCACCGGCGTCGCGCCAGAGACCACCGATTTCGGGTCGATCAGCTCGGTTGGGCTGTAGGTTGCGCTACACACTTCGCAGTTATCGCCATATTGATCCGGTGACTTACATTTCGGGCAGGTGCCTTTCACGAAACGGTCCGGCAGGAACATGCCTTTCTCAGGATCGTACAGCTGCGAAATGGTGCGGTTTTTAATGAAGCCGTTCTCTTTCAGGCGACCATAAATCAGCTCGGACAGTTGACGGTTTTCGTCACCGTGCGTCGAGTGATAGTTGTCGTAGCTGATATTGAAGCCAGCAAAATCCGTTTCGTGCTCCTGCTTCATCTCCGCGATCATCTGCTCCGGCGCGATGCCAAGCTGCTGAGCTTTCAGCATGATAGGCGTGCCGTGAGCGTCGTCTGCACAGATGAAGTGAACCTGGTTGCCACGCATTCGCTGGTAACGGACCCAAATGTCAGCCTGAATGTGTTCAAGCATGTGACCGAGATGGATTGAACCGTTTGCGTACGGCAGTGCGCACGTTACCAGAATTTTTTTAGCGACTTGAGTCATGTTTGCGTAGCGTTCCGTTGAAGAAAAATCGGTGTTAGATGTTAACCGAAGCACCCTCTGGCGTAAACACAGCTGGACATCCACGTCACTTTTAGCGCCTATCTGATATTATTGAACAGACACCGCCGCAATCTGGCGTGATGAATAAACAAGGAGAGGGGATGACTTCACAATCCCAGCAACATCATTCACCTGAGGCGCTGCGAGCATTGGTTATCGGCGTGTTGAGTGACTTTGAACATCCGACGCTGCAACATAACCTGACCACGCTGAAAGCCCTGCGCCATGTCGCGCTGCTGGATGACAAGCTGCATATCGAACTGGTGATGCCATTCGCGTGGGCCAGCGCTTTTGAAGAGCTGAAAGCGCAAACCAGCGCCGAACTGCTGCGCCTGACGGACGCCAGCGCCATTGACTGGCGACTGCGCCACGACATCGCCACGCTGAAGCGGGTGAAAAACCATCCGGGCGCGACCGGTGTGAAGAACATCATCGCCGTGAGTTCAGGCAAAGGTGGCGTGGGCAAATCCAGCACCGCCGTGAATATGGCGCTGGCGCTGATCGCCGAAGGGGCGCGCGTGGGAATTCTTGATGCGGATATTTACGGTCCGTCGATCCCCAACATGCTCGGCACCGAAAATCAGCGTCCGACTTCGCCGGATGGTACGCATATGGCACCGATTATGGCGCACGGACTGGCAACCAATTCGATTGGTTATCTGGTCACCGACGACAACGCCATGGTGTGGCGCGGTCCAATGGCCAGCAAAGCCCTGATGCAGCTCCTCAACGAAACTCTGTGGCCTGATCTCGATTATCTGATCCTCGATATGCCGCCAGGCACCGGCGATATTCAGCTGACGCTGGCGCAAAACGTGCCGGTGACCGGCGCGTTAGTGGTCACCACGCCGCAGGACATCGCCTTGATTGATGCGCGTAAAGGGATGGTGATGTTCGAGAAAGTGAGCGTGCCGGTGCTGGGCGTGGTCGAGAACATGAGCATGCATATCTGCAGCCAATGCGGACATCACGAGCCGATTTTCGGCACCGGCGGTGCGCAGAAGCTGGTGGAAGATTACAGCACCCGTTTGCTGGCCCAGCTGCCGCTGCACATTACGCTGCGTGAAGATCTGGATGATGGCGAACCGACCGTGGTGCGCCGTCCGGACAGTGATTTCACCGCGCTCTACCGCCAACTGGCGGGTCGCGTTGCAGCGCAGCTCTATTGGCAGGGAGAAATTATCCCTGGCGATATCGCGTTCCGCGCCGTTTAACGCCGTCCATTTCCGCTGGCGCGGGTCGCCAGCGGGAAATGCATCAGCACATATTTTCCCTGCTCGCTCTCGCCAACTGCTTCGCGCCGCCAGCCATGTTTGAGATAAAAATCCATCGCTACCTGATTCTGTTGCAGGCATTTCAAGGCGCCCGTCGAGCTAAATCGCGACTGCACTTTTTCTAACAGCGCGCTGCCTACGCCTTGTCCCTGCGCATCGGGATCGACGTACAGGCTATGCAGGAAGTTGTCATTATCCAGCACCGCCGCAAACCCCACGCGATGCCCGTCCAGTTCAGCGACCAGCACGGTTTCACCCAAAATCACCGCATCGAAATCTTCTAACTGCCAATCATCGCCCTCCAGCCACGTCCAGTTATGGCGTCGCGCGGCAAGATAGAGCGTGCGCAGAAAGGGCCGATCGGCTTCGTCAAAAAAACGTATATGCACCTATTTGCTCCGTCAGTTAGGTATTTGAATAAAACTAGCAGTTTCACCGCAAAAAGATAAAGCCTGACAGAACCGCGCCCTTTTTGTGTAGAATGCCTCCGCGAGCCGCATGAAATCAGGTGTCGGCGCTTTGATAGCTTTTGGTTATCTGATTGATAACGTCTGCATATTAGAAGTTGGCCCGAAAATTCTGTAGCCTGCATCACATCTTTTAACGGAGGTCACCATGTCCATCATTAATACCAAGATCAAACCATTTAAAAACGCAGCGTTCAAAAACGGCGAATTCATCGAAGTCACCGAGAAAGACGTTGAAGGTAAATGGAGTGTTTTCTTCTTCTACCCGGCTGACTTCACCTTCGTATGCCCAACCGAACTGGGTGACGTTGCAGACCATCACGCAGAGTTCCAGAAACTGGGTGTAGATATCTACTCTGTTTCTACTGACACGCACTTTACCCACAAAGCCTGGCACGGTTCTTCTGACACCATCGCGAAAATCAAATACGCAATGATCGGTGACCCAACTGGCGCGCTGACCCGTAACTTCGAAATCATGCGCGAAGACGAAGGTCTGGCAGACCGCGGTACCTTCATCGTTGACCCGCAAGGCATCATCCAGGCGATCGAAATCACTGCAGAAGGCATTGGCCGTGACGCATCTGACCTGATCCGTAAAGTGAAAGCCGCTCAGTACGTTGCTTCTCACCCAGGTGAAGTTTGCCCGGCAAAATGGAAAGAAGGCGAAGCAACGCTGGCTCCATCACTGGACCTGGTTGGCAAAATCTAAGTTAGCTGCCATTCGATCTTTCTCTATCGGGTGCTACGGCACCCGATTTTCATGACAGGAACTCACTATGCTCGACACCAATTTAAAAACCCAACTCAAGGCTTACCTTGAGAAACTAACGAAACCGGTTGAGTTGATTGCCACATTGGATGATGGCGCCAAATCGGCAGAGATTCGCTCTCTGTTGGCCGATATCGCGGGCTTGTCAGACAAAGTCAGCTTCCGCGAAGAGAACGATCGTCCGGTGCGTAAACCCTCTTTCCTGATCACTAACCCAGGCAGCCAGAGCGGTCCGCGTTTTGCCGGTTCGCCAATGGGTCACGAATTTACTTCACTGGTTTTAGCCCTGCTGCAAACCGGTGGACACCCTTCGAAAGAAGCGCAGAGCCTGCTGGATCAGGTTGTGGCTTTGGAAGGCGACTTCCACTTCGAAACTTATTATTCCCTGTCGTGCCACAACTGTCCTGACGTGGTGCAGGCGCTGAACCTGATGGCGGTGCTGAACCCGCGTATCAGCCATACCGCGATTGACGGCGGTATGTTCCAGAACGAAATCACCGAGCGCAACGTGATGGGCGTGCCGGCGGTGTTCCTCAACGGCAAAGAGTTCGGTCAGGGCCGTCTGAGCCTGGCGGAAATCGTCGGTAAAGTGGACACCAACGCCGACAAGCGCGCGGCGGAAGAGCTGAACAAACGTGAAGCCTACGAAGTATTGATCGTCGGCAGCGGCCCGGCGGGCGCAGCAGCGGCCATCTACTCGGCACGTAAAGGCATCCGTACTGGCCTGATGGGCGAGCGTTTCGGTGGTCAGGTGCTGGATACCGTAGACATTGAAAACTACATCTCCGTACCTAAAACCGAAGGCGCGAAGCTGGCCGGTTCTCTGCGTGCCCACGTTGATGATTACGATGTTGATGTGATTGATACCCAGAGCGCCATCAAGCTGATTCCTGCGGCGAAAGAGGGCGGTCTGCACGCAATTGAAACCGCATCTGGCGCAGTACTAAAATCCCGCAGCATCATCATTGCTACCGGCGCACGCTGGCGCAACATGGGCGTACCGGGCGAAGAGCAGTATCGCACCAAGGGCGTAACCTATTGCCCGCACTGCGACGGCCCGCTGTTTAAAGGCAAACGCACTGCGGTGATCGGCGGCGGTAACTCAGGCGTGGAAGCGGCAATCGATTTGGCCGGTATTGTTGAGCACGTGACGCTGCTGGAATTTGCCAGCGAAATGCGCGCCGACAAAGTGCTGCAGGACAAACTGCGCAGCCTGAAAAACGTCGATGTGATTCTGAACGCACAGACCACCGAAGTGAAAGGCGACGGCAGCAAAGTTACCAGCCTGACCTACATTGACCGTAACAATCAGAGCAGCCACGAAATCGCGCTGAGCGGCATCTTCGTGCAGATTGGTTTGCTGCCGAACACCACCTTCCTGGAAGGTGCGGTTGAGCGCAACAAGATGGGCGAAATCATCATTGATGCCAAGTGCGAAACCAGCCTGAAAGGCGTGTTTGCCGCAGGCGACTGCACCACGGTGCCGTACAAGCAGATCATCATCGCCAGCGGTGAAGGCGCGAAAGCCTCACTCAGCGCCTTTGATTATCTGATTCGCACCAAACCGGCTGAATAAGTTTTGCGATAGCCACGCAATAGCCCTGCAACGCATGTTGCGGGGCTTTTTTTTATTTGAAAAAACAATGATTAGCCTAACCAGCGTATGGCTTGCGCATCGCTAATATCGCGGTAATAGATTTTATGCAGCCGTTCGCCACAGCCTTTACATTGTGCTTCAACATGAGTAGAGAAGTAGGCTCGCCCGGTGGGAGAAATAGCGCCTTTGCGGGAAATACGGATGTTGTGCCATTTGTGTGCATGCGGAATAAAGCTGAAGAATTTTAATTTCATTATCGCTACCGGAATGGAGTGGGCGGTGTTTATCTTCAAATCCGGAGCGCAATTAGGCCCGTTTTCTGGCGTAATAAATTTGATAAGTATCAAGGTGATTAAAACTTTGCTTATTTCACCGCGCTTCTGTTGCTTCCGGTGCGAATAAAAATAGATTCGCACCGGATTATTTGATCGCGGAAGGATTACAGCGTTAGCGCCATAAACACGATTTCATCACTAAACCGTGCAACCTCCTGTTTCATACTGCTCACCACCTTAAAACCTTTCTTGCGATAGATCATAGCTGCCGGGTTCGATTGCCAGACGCATAAGGTGATGCGGCGCATTTTTTGCTGTTTGGCTTGATCCTTAAGCTTTGACAAAATTTGATTGAAATAGCCTTTTCCCTGTTCCTCTGGCAGCAGCGCCACACTGCAAATGAAGAAATCGTCCGGCTGGCGGTGCTGATTCACGAAACTGTCGTAAGCCACATCGAGCGGAAATACTTCCTGACGATAGCCATATGCCACCTTGATATGATCGTAATCCTGAATCGGCGCAGCGTTAACGAAACCCACCATTTTTCCCTGCGGATTATAAATCACGGCAATCTGTTGCAGGAAAGGCTGGATATTTTGCCGCTGCTGTAGGGTGGTTATATCAGTGGCATAAATATTATCGACCGAGCAGTATTCCAGATAGCTGGTGGTGAAAATTAATTTCGCCATCGCGAGCTGTTCTTGCTTGTCTGTAATACTTCCCGGTTTGAAGATCAGTGGCGACACTTTCTGACCATCAATCGGCTGCCAGAAATCACCTGCTTTAATATTCTTTGCGGTAAGCGCAATTAAAAAATCGCTGAATAATGCATTCACTTTATCCAGTTGCGGATCCTGAGAGAGCACGCCGTAATAGTGATAATAGGGAATTTCAGCACGCAGCTGCGGCGCATAAGCAATTTGCAGGATATCGCATTCAGAAAGCAAAGGTACCAGTTCACCTAACTGCAGAGGATCGCTTAATTGCCAGTCGCGTTGTGCTAGCTGAGTAATCGTATGCTGATAATGCTGCTGCTCTTCACCACTCAGCGGGCGACGTTCACCGCTGAGAATATCCTCAGTCAGGCGCATGCCTTTAATCCCGCTCACGCGATGCTGCTGAACATCAAAACCCCATACGGCAAACCGGCTGAAATCCTGATGGCTGAGCTGCGTGACCTGCAATTGCTCGCACCATAACTGGTAAAAAGGTTCGAAGATGGCGCGTTCGCTTTCCGGCGTTTTTGCTGGAATTGGCTGAGGCCAGCCGCGATACACCGCACTGAGCTGCCGTTGTAAATTCTGCAACACCGGATTGTTTTGATGACTGATGATCATGCCGGTTTCATCGGTGAAGAGATTCAGCCAATTTATTTGCTGCTGTTCTGCCGTAAAATCAGGCAGTTCAGGATGACAGAGAAACAGCGTCGCAGGCTGAGCGGGAAGTGTATCGGCATCCATATAAACGCCGCCGCACCGATTGAGAATCGCCAGGCGGAAGAAGTCAGAGAGCGTAGCGTAATAGCGCTTATCATGCAGTTGCTGCAGCACATCGATCAGGGCGCCATCAAATGACTGCATCAGTGCGCTCAGGCTGTTGACCTGCACCAGCGCATCAGGCAGAAACAGCGTGCCAGCATGAAAGGGGCTATTTCCCTGCTGAGCGACGAAGCGATCCTCTGCCGCCAGATGCTGTGCATTCCACACCCATAGCGTTTGCCGGAAATCACTGCGACTGGCTTCTATCGCGCGTTGCCATTGGGCAATGGTGCGGTTGACGTTGAGTGGTGATGGTCCGCCGAGCCAGACGCGATGGAGCGTGCATTCATTACCTGTCAGTCGGCTGGTGGGCACCGCGAACATCGAAGAGAGTTCCGCAACGCACACCTCGTGCGGCTGATGTTCCACTTGCCACTGTTTAAACTGCCGTAACGCTTGTTGCCAGTCTGCTGTCGCGGGATAGGTAAAGCGCTTTTTAAGCGCGGCGAGTTGGCGTTCGTAATGAGGTAAAAACGTTTCGCGCGTCATCATCAGATTTCGCTCCCGGCTGGTTGAGCAACATAGCCTTGCGGATTCTGCGTATGCCAGCGCCATGCGTCGCGCAGCATGTCTTCGAGGCCGCGAGTTGCTTGCCAGCCCAGTTCTTTTTTCGCCTGACCGGGATCGGATAAGCAGATGGCGACATCGCCGGGACGACGCGGGCGCATATCGAGCGGCACGCTTCGGCCGCTCACCTGTTCAAACATCTGCACGATTTCCAGCACCGAGTAGCCTTGTCCGGTACCCAGGTTGTAATGGCGATAGCCCGGTTTGAGATGATTTAGCGCCTGAATATGACCTTCGGCTAAATCCATCACGTGGATGTAGTCGCGCACGCCGGTGCCGTCGGGCGTTGCATAGTCATCACCAAATACCGGCAGATGGCTTCTTAGTCCATTGGCAACCTGAAACAGATAGGGCAGCAAATTGTTGGGAATCCCTTCAGGATGCTCACCAAGCTGGCCGGAGGGATGTGCGCCGGCAGGATTGAAATAGCGCAGTGCGGTAATGGCTAACTCAGGTTGTGCATCAACCACTTCACCCATGATCTTCTCCACCATATATTTGGAGGCGCCATAAGGGTTGGTGGTATTGCCGGTATCACAGTTCTCACACAGCGGAATCTTTACCGGAATGCCATAAACCGTGGCGGATGAGCTGAAAATAAGTTTTTTCACCTGATGCTGCTTCATGGTTTCCAGCAGCATTAGCGTTCCGGCAATATTGTTTTGATAATACTTCAGCGGTTTCTGCAGCGATTCATTTACCGATTTCAGCCCAGCCATATGAATAACCGCATCAATCGGCTGATGGCTAAATACCAGATTTAGATCGGCGCGGCGGCGAATATCGCCCTGATGAAACGTCATTTTCTTTCCGCTTAACGCTTCGACACGCGTTAAGGCCAGCGGTGAGCTATTACACAAATTATCCAGCACGATCACACGATGGTTTTTCTGCAGCAGGCTAAGGGCAATGTGTGAGCCAATATAGCCCGCACCGCCAGTAATTAAGACATTCATTTACGTACACTCCATGTGTTTTGTTGCGCGCAGCGGTGCGCGACGAATGAGGGTGTTTAAACATTGTCGACCTTTGTTATCAGTAGTAATGACATCACCAACAGCACACAGGCTGCCGGCCAGATGGCCAGCGGTGAGACGGTGGTGATAATTCCCTGTAAAACGCCAGCCAGCAGCACGCCGATGGACATCGAATTGGTATACAGCGTGGCCGCCATTCCCTGACGATGTTGCAGTAAATCCTGAAACCAGAACATGCCAACGGTAGCGATGATAGCGATGAAAATGGCATTGAAAATTTGCAGTAACATCAGTGGGATAAAACTTTGACTGAAGTAAATTCCCACATAAAACATCATGCCGCACAGCATGGCTGCCTGCATTTGCGTTTTCTTACCCCAGCGTTTGAGCATGCTGGCGCTGAGCAGCATGATCGGTATTTCCAGCGCCGCGGCGAGGCCAAAAAGCACGCCACTCCAGTCGGCAGACAAGGTTGGCTGCTCTGCCAGATGCAAAGGAAACGCAATCAGATAGAGTGCGCTGCAGCTCCATACCAGCAAGGTGGCAAACATCAGGAAGCAAAGGTTTTGCCCCAGCGGCTGCCGGTCCGGTTGCTTTGCAGGAGTAGCGCTTGCCAGCCGCTCGCCAGGCGGCAAGGTGACAGCCAGCAGCGTCACGCTCAGTAACAGCACGAACATGACGGCATACAGCCAGGTGAAGCCGGCCAACTGAACAATCCAGAATGCCAGCGGTGGGCCGAATACCCACGCCAGCGAAAATTGCGCGCGTAAAATGGCGCTGAAAGCATTGTCACTGCGGGTTTGCCGTGCCAGCGCGAACAGTTGCGGTATCGCCGCACTGCCGCAAGCATTGAGCAGCGAACCGAGCGAAATTAACAGCAGATAATCGCGGCAGAAGATAAACAGCAGCGCATTGAGCGCCTGTGCGAATAAGCACAAGAGCAGTAGCGGGCGACGCTGCGTGACACGATCTGAATAACGGGCAATCAGTAAGCTCATCGCAATACTGCTGAGCGCATTAACGCTGAAGAAGGCGCCGATTTTCCAGGCTGCCACGTTAAGTTCACTGGCTAGAAATAAGCTGAGCGTCGGAATGAACAGGGCGCCGCTTAAACCGGCACCCAGCGCAACAACATAAAAAGAGAAGGTTGAGTGTTTCATCGACATCCTTGTCAGTGTTCGCCCCAGGCACTCCAGCGAGGGGCAGAAAGTTTTTAAAGTGCTTCAGCGCGGCTGAAGCGTTTGCCATCCGGACTCACGCTACGCACCCAGACTTTATCGCTAGCAGTAATTGCCGGTTTAGCATGTGGTTGATAACGCTGCCAGCGCTTACCCTTATCCAGGCTGTACTCCAGCGGCAGACCCGGCAGCGCAATGTTCATGGTCAGTATGCCATTCTCGACGCGCGCTCCCGGCACCGGTAAACGGTAGTGAATACCGGCTTTATCCATCTTGCCCAACTCACGCTGGCCTAACAGATTGGCGAAACGCTGCCAGTCCTGATTGCGCTGCTGCTGGTTAACGAAGTGGGTTTCACCGCCTTTAAAGGTGCGGCCTTGCTGATAATTCAGCTCCCACTCCGCGCGATGCCAACCGCGTTCGGCCACCGACAGCAGGCGCGGGAATACCATGTAATCCATCTGCTGATCGGTACGCGTGGTTTCACTCCACAGCTGTACTGAAATGCCGTATGCGCCTGACCACGGCTTATTCGAGGTGGCATCAAAGGTCTTCCCGTCGCGATCCACCGAGGTTTCAGCGTTCTGCGGCAGGTTGTCCGGCGCGAAGCCAAACATCTTGCGCTCATCGCTGAAGCGTGTGCCCCAGTAATAGCCGCGCTCGTTAGGATTCACCTCATACGGGAAGTCCATGTAGACGTAATCCGGATTGGATATCACCACTTCATAATCTTTCAGCGTCCAGTCGTTGGCGGTGTCAAAGCCGCCCCAATAGAGCGTGTCCCAGAAGTTAACGCGTACGCGCGAAGTGGCGAAGGCGTGCGCGTCAGTGGCATCTTTCAATCCATCCTGCCAGGCCTGCATCACCGGAATGCCGTGCGCTTTCACCATCTTGCTCACTTCCAGCGCGAAGTGACTTGGCAAGTGCTCCAGATCTTCCACCTTGCCGGATTTCACCACCGCCTGGCAGACCTGAGATTTTGCCCAGGGTTTGTCCTCTTTGCTTTGGTCTAAAATGCCCGTTCCCGCTTTCGGGTTCTTAACATCGCTGTAGCCGCTACCGAGGCGAATGTTTTTCGCTTCATCACCGCCAAAGTGCCAGGTGGTCAACGGTTGGCCGGCTTCGCGGTGCATCGCCTGCACTTCACCCATCACTTTATCGACAAATCGCTTCGAGGAGTCGAGGCAAGGATTGAGATAGCTGGTGCGGTCGTACAGCTGCACGGAACGGGTATTCGAGGTATCCGTAGGATCCACCAATCGATATTCACTGGCCTGCTGCGGTTTACCCGCTTTCATCAGTTGCTGATATCGCGCCTCCATAGAGATCACCGCCGCGCGTGCATGCGCGGGCATATCGATTTCCGGGATCACTTCGATGTTGCGCGCCTGCGCATATTTGACGATCTCGATATAATCGGCGCGGCTGAAATGTCCGGTTCCGTTGTTATCCGTGAACGGACCGGAGCCCAATTGCGGCAGAAGACATTGCTGCTCAGTCAGATCGTGACAACGCTTACTGCCTACGTCGGTCAACTCTGGCAGACCGGGGATTTCGATACGCCAGGCTTCGTCATCGGTCAGGTGGAAGTGGAATTTATTCATCTTCCATGCCGCCATTTGATCGAGCATGCGCAGCACCGCTTGCTTGCTGTGGAAATTACGCGCCACATCGAGGAAGGCACCGCGATAGGCAAAGCGCGGTGCGTCTTTCGCTTCAAGCGTGGCGATAATCGGTTTACCTTCAGCCGGCACCAGCGACAGTAACGACATTAAGCCGTAGTAAACGCCAGCTTGATCGTAACCAATGATATCGGTGCCGCGCGGTGTGATGCGCAGTTGATAAGCACCGGAAACCGCCTCTGCGCCGTGGAAATGATTGACGGCGATACGGGTATGAATGTCATAACCCGCTGACTGCGGTTTGAGCCCCATCAAATCGAAACGCTGTTTAACCGCATCGGCCTGGTTGTCCGCCAATACCTCAAGATGCAAGGCAACGCCACGGCTCAGATCGACATCCGCCGCATGAACTTTTACCGAACGCGGCGTTGGGGTGATTTGTCCGCGCAGCGCGCTGGCAGGCAGTTGCACCACATCGGCATTCTTTGTGAAACGACTTTGCGGCAGCATTAGCACGTTTTTATCGTCGGCAATGCGCTTCCATTGGCCGCCAAACGGCTTAACAAAGTCGCTGAGGTTTTCGGTATCGGTGCTGGTGATAATTTTTGGCGTGGCATTGGCGGCGGTGACATACCAGCGCGGCATCACGTCGGTGATAAACAGCTGCCAGTATTCATTGACGATAGGGATCTCAATCGACTCACCCGCCGCGATACCTTTGAATTTCTCCGTCGGTTCCAGACGGGTTAAATCGCCGACGATATGGGTCATTTTGAACTGATCGTTATCCACCCGCAGCGTTTCGTGCACGTTGCTCATGTAGATTGCCCAGTTTTTACTGGTGAGCGCCGGACCGTTGTTGGTCAGCGTGATGGTAGCGGTGTTGCAGGATGCCCAATCGGCACCGAGTTTCGCGCAGTTCACGCCGTGATCGGCCGCCTGGTTGTCAGTGACCTGATACTGCACGCCGAAATGACTGATTTGATCGACGACCTGCTGATTACTGCGCGGGGATGAACTGCAGGCGGCAAGGCTCATCACGCTCAGCGCCAGTAAACTGATTTTTAACTTTTTCATGTTGTTATCCTTCTCCACGGAGGTAAGTCTCTGGCTCCTGCCAGATCGGGGTCAAAACAGGGTGAATGGCGCGACGACCATAAATTTGATGTCTTTCTCGTCCTGGAAGATGTTGCCGTAGCCGCCGCTATAGCTGGGAAGATCGCTGTGATTGTCGTAGCGGGTGTAGTGCAGTTTGAATTGGGTGTCTTTGGCGCGGCCTTGCTGGATGGTGTAAACCAGGTCGAGGCTCCACGCTGATTCTTTCAGGCGCTGATTTTGGTCGTAGAGGGGATTGGTGGAAGGCTTCGCGTCCCAACCGTAGGCGTACGATGTACCGACTTGCCAGCCAGGTAATTGCCAGTGTCCCAGATCCACCATCACACCGGCGAAGAGCGCTTTCTCACCGTTGGCGTTCCAGTCTGAGCGAGAATCCCACCACACGTCCATGCGGCCATTCGAGCTGGCGTAAGACGGCGTCATACGTTGCAGGAAGAAGCCCTGATTACCCTCGGCTTTTACCCATGTGCCTTCGAGGCGGAAATCGAACGCGCCGAGCGTGTAGCCGAACGTCAGCGCCTGCAGCCACGCGAGGCCATCGTAAACATCGTTCACCTGGCCAACGCCGCTGTTGTCACGATCCTTCGCGCCATAAAATTGATAACTGGTGCGCAGCGGTGCATCGGCCAGCGGCAGCTGATAAGAGGCTTTGGCAAAATACTGATCCATGTAATTTGCCGCCTGGCCGTAGGCGCCTTCCAGCACCAGCGCGTTTTTAAAATCGTATTTGGCACCAAAGGATTGCAGCCACGGAATCTCCGTCACGCCATCGGCTTTACGGAAGTTGTACATGTCGCGATACCACGGCGCTTTGTATTCGTCAGTCCACATCCAGGAGACGGAAAGGGCGCCGGCGTCGCTAAAATCAAAGGTGGTGCCGGCCTCAACGCCGCGATAGGTGCCGGGCAGGAAGCTCCAGTGCGGTGCCAGCAGCGTCTGCCCGGTGGGCTGCAGATAGCCTGCGCGCAGCCAGTTATCCTGCCATTTTGCCTTGATGGCGGCTTTATAGAGACTTAAGCCGCTCTTATCTCCGCTCCAGTCCTCATCCCAGCGCGTACGGGCATTGCTGAAACCAATTTCATTCGGTGCCGCCGGGCCGCCGTTGCTTAACTCCAGCGCGCCAAACGCTGCCAGATCGAGGCCGATCACCTCACCGGCGTAACCGGATGAGAAGTCGAGATTGGCATTCGCAGAGGCGTGATGCAGATTGGCATCATACTGACCGTACGAGCCTTTTTGCGGATCCATCTCTTTGCGATCGCGCTGGCGTTGCCAGTAAAACAGATTGCCAGAGAGAGTGGCGTCTTCGACAAAACCCACGGCGTGGGCGGAGGGAACCGGCACAAAAGTGCCGGCAAACAGGGCAGAGACAATGGCCGCAGAGAGCGGCGCGCGTGGAATCCGACGCATAGCAAATCCTCCGTGATGCTTCCATGAATAATTAACAAATCCGTATTGTTTCGTCATGAAACAAGTTGCCGGCGATGCTATTTTTCGCGACGCGAATTATCAATGGAATTTATTACAAAGTATGACGCAGCACGCAAAAAAGCGTCGTTTTAAGGCGTTTTATCAATAAGTTACATGAATGTGTAATTTGTTGCTTTGTGAGCCAGATTCCAGGAAAGCGGCGTTTACTTGCTTTACCCCAACTTGTTCCCTATGCTCGCCAACGTAGTTTTGACTCGGGGTGCCCCTTTAATACAGGGCTGAGATACACCCGCCGACCTGATCTGGATAATGCCAGCGTAGGGAAGTCAGATGCCTGACCGCATTCGCCTTCTTGATCGCCGGTTGGGAGCCTTATGAAACAGCCTGACCTTCTTTCCCCCGCGCAACTCGCGCACTCTCTGCAATTGCTGCGTCAGCAAGCGCCGCTGGTGCACTGCATGACCAATGACGTGGTGCAAACCTTTACTGCCAACGTGCTGCTGGCACTGCAAGCTTCGCCCGCGATGGTGATCGATCCTGAAGAAGCGGCGCAGTTTGCCGGTTTTGCCGATGCGTTGTTGATAAACGTAGGTACGCTGACGCGCGACCGTCGTGATGCGATGTGGGCGGCGGTGCAAGCGGCGCAAACCGCAGGCACGCCGTGGACGCTGGATCCGGTGGCGGTCGGCGCACTAACGCTGCGCACCGCATTCTGTCAACAGTTACTGAGCCTGCAACCGGCGGCGATTCGCGGTAACGCTTCAGAAATTCTCGCCTTGGCGCAACAGGCTAGCGGCGGACGCGGTGTCGACAGTCTGCATCAGGCCGATGTCGCGTTAAGCGCTGCCCAGCAGCTGGCGCGCGATTACCACACCGTTGTGGCGGTGACCGGTGAAGTGGATTATGTCACTGACGGCGTGCAGACATTCGCCATCCCCGGCGGCAGCCCGCTGATGACGCGCGTGGTTGGCACCGGCTGCGCGTTGACGGCGGTGGTTGCCGCCTGCACCAGCTTGCCGGGCGATCGCCTGCAGCATGTCGCTGCGGCCTGCCGCGTGATGTCGCTGGCGGGTGAGCAGACAGCGCGCCAGGTCGCCGGGCCAGGCGGCTTTGCCGCTGCTTTCCTCGATACGCTGTGGACGCTGGAGGTCGAGGCATGAAACGCATCAATGCATTGACCATTGCTGGCACCGATCCGAGCGGCGGCGCAGGTATTCAGGCCGACCTCAAAGCTTTCTCCGCGCTGGGCGCGTATGGCACCAGCGTCATCACCGCGCTGGTGGCGCAGAACACCTGCGGCGTGCAGTCGGTGTATCGCATCGAACCTGATTTTGTTGGCGCACAGCTCGATTCGGTGCTGAATGATGTGCGCATTGATGCTGCGAAGATAGGCATGCTGTCCGAAACCGCTATTGTCGAGGTGGTCGCCGAGCGGCTGAAACGGGCCAGCCTGCCGTTTGTGGTGCTGGATACGGTGATGATTGCCAAAAGTGGCGATGCGCTGCTGTCGCCGGATGCGGTGGCGAGCGTGCGCGAATTGCTGCTGCCGCAGGTATCGCTGATCACACCAAACCTGCCGGAAGCCGCCGCGCTGCTGGGACGCGCGATGGCGCAGGATGAGAAAACCATGTTGCAGCAGGGCGATGCGCTGCTCGATCTTGGCTGCGAAGCGGTGCTGATGAAGGGCGGACACCTTAGCGATGCCGAAAGCCCGGACTGGCTGATTACCCGCGACGGACGTCAGCGCTTTACCGCGCCGCGCGTCAATACGCGCCACACGCACGGCACCGGATGCTCGCTTTCAGCCGCGCTGGCGGCGTTGCGTCCGCGCCATGATAGCTGGGCGGTAACGGTCGCTGAAGCCAAGGCGTGGCTGCAACAGGCGCTGCTGCATGCCGATTCGCTGGAGGTCGGCAAAGGCATTGGGCCGGTGCACCATTTCCATCAATGGTGGTAGGGCGTAACGCCAGATTGCCGCTTTTTCACTGCGCATCCGTCTGAAAAATGGAGTCAGCAATTTGCCAGCCTGGCGCTTTCCGGTCCAGGCTGTTGGGGGCGAATCGGCAACGGCCGGTTCCAATCCAGCCATTTATCAGGAGCGAACATGACGGACATCGTACAGTTATTGGGCAAAGAGGCGGATAGCCTTCTTCAACATCGCTGCATGACCATTCCAGCGGATAGCCTCTATTTACCCGGCGCGGATTACGTTGATCGCGTGATGATCGACAACAATCGTTCTCCTGCCGTACTGCGCAACATGCAAACGCTGTACAACACCGGACGTTTAGCCGGCACCGGCTATTTGTCGATTCTGCCGGTCGATCAGGGCGTTGAGCACTCGGCGGGCGCATCCTTTGCGGCCAATCCAGCTTATTTTGATCCAAAAAACATTGTTGAGCTGGCGATTGAAGCCGGCTGTAACTGCGTCGCCTCTACCTACGGCGTGCTGGCTTCGGTTTCTCGCCGCTACGCGCACCGCATTCCGTTTATGGTGAAGCTGAACCACAACGAAACGCTGAGCTATCCGACGCAATACGATCAGACGTTGTACGCCAGCGTGGAACAGGCCTTCAATCTGGGCGCGGTGGCGGTTGGCGCCACCATCTACTTTGGTTCTGAACAATCACGTCGCCAGATTGAAGAGATCTCGGCGGCCTTTGAACGTGCGCACGAGCTGGGCATGGTGACGGTGCTGTGGGCCTATCTGCGTAATGATGCGTTCAAGAAAGAGGGCGTCGATTATCACGCCAGCGCCGATTTAACTGGCCAGGCCAACCATCTGGCGGCGACCATCGGTGCGGATATCGTCAAGCAGAAGATGGCGGAGAATAACGGCGGCTATAACGCGGTGAAGTTTGGTCACACCGATGAGCGCGTCTATAGCAAGTTGACTTCGGAAAACCCGATAGATTTGGTGCGTTACCAGCTGGCGAACTGCTATATGGGACGCGCAGGTTTGATCAACTCCGGCGGCGCTTCTGCGGGCGAAACGGATATCGCGGAGTCAGTGCGTACGGCGGTGATCAATAAGCGTGCCGGCGGCATGGGGCTGATTCTGGGGCGCAAGGCGTTTAAGAAGACGTTGAAAGAGGGCGTGCAGTTGATTAATGCGGTGCAGGATGTGTATTTGTCGAAGGATGTGACGATTGCTTGATTGAGTGGGGGCTGTGCTCGCTGTCCCCCATCCCGGCCTTCCCCCGCGAGCGGGGGAAGGAGATGCTGCCATATGCGGCTTCAACACTTACATTTTGCAGCATCTTCCTCCCCCATTAATGGGGGAGGACCGAGGAGGGGGACAGCGAGCACTAAATCAAGGCGCCTCAAACCACTCACTATTACGCTCGGCAATCGGCGTAATAGTCAAAATCATCTCCTGCAGATGACGCCGCATTGCGCTTTCAGCTGCGTCAACATCATGCGCTTTCAACGCGTTATAGATATCTTCATGCTGCTGAATCAAACGCTCCGGCGGTGACACTTCGCTCAGGGTCAGAAAGCGCACGCGGTCCATGGTAGCTTTGATGTTCTCCACCGTTTCCCACGCCAGCAGGCAATTAATCCCTTCAGCAATCAAGCGGTGAAACTCATCGTCCAGCCCCAGGAAAGCCTGGCTGTCATGACGTTCAGCGGCGAGACGCTGCAGCTGCAGGTTATGCTCCAGCGCCATCAATCCGGTCGCACCCATCTCCTGCGCTGCGCGGCGAACCACGGCGATCTCTACCGCTTCACGGATAAAGCGACCGTCGGCCACGCGCTGAGCGGAGATTTTGCGCACGAAGGTGCCGCGCTGCGGTAGCACCTGCACCAGTCCGGCTTCCGCCAGCTTGATAAAGGCTTCACGTACCGGCTGACGTGACACGTTAAAATGCGCCGACACTTCCTTCTCCGACAGCAGCGAGCCCGGATGAATAACGCAGGTCACAATATCTTTGCGCAGATAACGATAGATCTGCTGATTTACCGGTTCGCTGGTGGTTATGATATAGGCAGTCGACATGCAGCAATATCCGTATTACGGCTGGCATCTGCCAGCCCGTTAAGAAAGGTTCAGTCTAATCAGCACGCTGCGTCTGCGCTACACATTTGTGCAGGCGCTTAGCCTTGTGTGACGAGGCTTTGAACGGTGGCGCGCGCGCCCTGTTTAACCAATTGCTGATAGAGTTCAGTCACGCGTGAGACAAAGGCGGGCTGCTGCTGCAGATCGTCACCGAACACGGCGTTGAGGCTGAGCAACGCCTTAACACGTGGCGCACCGTCCTCACTGTGGGCCACAATGTCCGCCAGCTGATCTTTCAGCGGATCGCGAAGCTCAATGGCCTGACCTTGCTCATCCACGCCGCTGACGTAGCGCATCCAGCCCGCCACGCCCAGCAACACGAAATCGCACGAGGTGCCATTGCGCAGATGCCAGCGCGCGCTATCCAGCAGGCGCTGCGGCAGTTTTTGCGTGCCATCGGTGGCGATTTGATAGGTACGATGTTTGATGGCGCGATTCTCGTAACGCGCAATCAGGGAATCAGCGTAGGCTTCGAGATCGACGCCTTGCGTGCGCAGCGTCGGCGCCTGATCCTGCAACATCAACGCGCGCGCCGCCGCACGATAGCTGGCATCGGCCATGCAATCGCTGATGTGTTCATAACCGGCGAGAAAACCGAGATACGCGAGGAACGAGTGGCTGCCGTTGAGCATCCGCAGCTTCATCTCTTCGAACGGCAGCACATCGCTGACCAGCTCCGCCCCCGCGTTTTCCCACGCCGGACGTCCGTTAACGAAGTTGTCTTCGATAACCCACTGGAAAAACGGTTCGGCTTCAACCGCCACCGGATCGCGGCTGCCCAAACGTTCCGCCAGCGTGTCGAACGCTGCATCGGTCATGGCCGGGACGATGCGATCAACCATGGTCGAAGGGAAGGTGATGTGCGCCTGGATATACTCCGCCAGCGCAGGGTTGTGGCGCGCGGCCAACTGGGTGATCACGTTGCGCGTGACATGGCCGTTTTCCGGCATATTGTCGCAGGACATCACGCTAAACGGCGGCAAATTGCGTTCGCGGCGGCGGATAATGGCCGCCAGAATCAAGCCGGGCAGCGAACGTGGCTCACCAGGATGAGCGAGGTCGTGCACAATATCGGGATGATCGGGATTGAGCTTGCCGCTCGACGGCATGTAGCAATAACCTTTCTCAGTTACGGTCATCGAGACAATCGCCACGTCCGGCTGGCTCATCGCCTCGATCACCGCCTCAATGCCGTCGCCTTTGCCATGCAGCGCTTGCGTCACCACGCCAATCACCCGCGTGTGTAAACTCTCATCCGCCATTTCGGTTAGCGTGTAGAGCAGATCCTGCTGACGCAGCGCCTGAATCAGCGTGCCGCTGTTAAGATTCACTTCGCAATAGCCCCAGTCGCTGCCCTGAGCGGCCAGCTTATCGGTCGCCAGCGCCTGATGCGCGCGGTGGAAGGCGCCAAAGCCGATGTGCACCATGCGGGTCTTGAGTTGGCTACGATCGTAAGCGGGGCGTTGGACATCAGCGGGGAGGCGTTCAAGCTCTAACATAGTCATTCCTTTTAGCAAATGGGGCGCTCAGCGCCCCATGAGAATTATACTGAAACCGGTTTATTGGTGGCTTTTGGTTCACGAATTACCAGCAGCACCAGCAGCGCACCGACGCCGGCTACCGCACCCGCGAGGATAAAGGCGCTGTCAAACTTACCGGAGTGCTGCACGATGAAGCCAGTCACCACCGGGCCGATCACGCCGGACAAGCTACCAATCAGATGGATAAAGCCACTGATGCTGCCGACGCGGCTTTTGTGCACCACGTCCTGCACAATCGCCCAGTAAATTGCGCCGGTGATGTAGAGGAAGAAGATCGAGATCGACATCATGATCACCGCCGAGTTGACCTCTTTTATCGTACCTGCCAGCGCCACGCAAATCGCCGCGGCGGTCAGTGAAACCACCAGCACAATTTTTCGTGAAAGCAGCAGCTTGCCGGTGATGTTGAAAATCTTATCGGAGATCCAGCCACCCAGCGCCAGGCCCACGAAGCCAACAATCCACGGGATCATGGTGGTGATGCTCATCGCTTTGATATCAAGGCCGTGCGCCTGCACCAGATACGCCGGGAACCAGCTCAGGAAGAAGAACAGAATGTAGTTGTAGCAGAAGAAGGCAAAGGCGGTGACCAGAATGATCGGCTGGCGCAGATAAAAGCCTAAACCATGCGCGGCGCCGCTTGAGTCGATCACGTCGGCCGGTTCTTCGGCTTTCAGTTTTTCTACTAAGGCACGCTCTTCTGCCGAGACGCGCTTACTTTTCGCCGGATTATCTGACGCGAAGAAGAACCACAGCGCCAGCCAGACGAAGCCAATCGCGGCGATCACTACAAATGCCGGACGCCAGCCGAACGACAGCGCCAGATAGCCAACAATCGGACCGGCAACCGCGCCACCCAGCGGTGAACCCGAGCTGAGTAAGCCCATTGCGGTGGCGGCCTGTTTTTTCGGGAACCAGCCGTTAATGGCTTTGTTCGCTGAGGCAGAGATGGGGCCTTCCGCCATGCCAAACAGCACGCGCAGAATCATCATCGACCAGAAGCCAGTCGCCATCGCGGTCAGGCCGCAGAACAGCGACCACATGCCAACGGCGGTGCCGAGCACGATGGTCGGGCCAAATTTATCGGTCGCCAGCCCGCCGATGAAGTTAAACAGGGCATAACCGAAGAAGAAGCTGCCGAAAATCATGCCGAACTGCTCGGCGTTGATCATCAGGTCTTTTTCCACCAGCGGTACCGTCAGAGAGAGGGCGATACGATCAAGGTAGTTGATCATAAACACCAGGAACAACAGCAGTACGAGGGTCCAGCGCAGGTTCTTAAACATAGAAACTCCGTCATCGTCATTTTTTATAGTAATAATGCCGGCGGGTAAGGGACCGGCATGGGGACACCTGGTGTGCGGGTTAACTTAACCCATTTGTAGGATCACTTTGCAGCAGGTGCGGGGATCTTTTTCGAACAGCGTCATGGCTTGCTCAACGTCTGCCAGCGGGAAATAGTGCGTCACCAGTTTCTCCGGCTGGATTTGGCCTTGCTCAATCCACTCAATCACCTGCGGGAAGCGATTGCTGTTGAGACGCGAGGTGAACAGCGACAGCTCTTTACTGGTGAGACTTTGCTGCGTGATGCTGCACGGCTCGCCAGAAAAACCCAGCAGGCCGATACGCGCCGCCGGTGAGGCGATGGCGGCGGCTTCTGCCAGGATCGAAGGGTGACAGGCGGCGTCGATAATCAGCGTTGGCTGCACGCCTTCCAGCTGCGCGGCGAGTGGAATTTCGCTGTTGTTGAACACCTGATCGGCACCGTTTTCCTGCGCCAGCGACAGCCGTTCTGGCAGACGATCAACCACTAATACCTGTTCAACGCCATACACGCCTTTCAGCACCTGAATGGCGGTGAGGCCCATTGGGCCGGCACCGTAAATCAGCGCCACATCGTTTGGCTGTGGTTTGAGGAAGGCGGTGATATTGGCCGCGATGGTGAAAGGTTCGACCATGCTGGCGAGTTTGTCGGGAACGCTATCCGGCAGGCGGAAGGCGTTTTTTGCTGGCGCCACGGCATATTCGCTAAAGCCACCGTCGCGGTGCACGCCAATCACCTGTAACGCTGTGCAGACGTTCGGGCGACCAATCGAGCAGGGATAGCAGTGACCGCAGCTGACGACCGGATCGACCGCCACACGTTCGCCAATGCGGCTGGCGGCAACGTCATCGCCGACCGCATCAATCAGGCCGAAGAATTCGTGACCAATCACGCGCGGATATTTAGCGAAAGGATTGTGACCGTGCCAGATATGCACGTCGGAACCGCAGATGCTGGCAAATTGCACCTTCACGCGTACTTCACCTGCAGCGGGTTGCGGCAGCGGACGCTCTGCTAATACCAGTTCACCCGGTTGCTCAATCACTACACTTTTCATCATCTACTCCAACGGATATGCAATGATGAAAAAATACGCGCACTAATACTACCATACAAGTCGGCGTTAAAGAGTTGTGAAGAGAATCACAGAGGAACAGTTACGTAGGGGCGCCATTCATGGCGACCAGGAAATCACGGCCACCTTAAATGGCGACGCTGAAATGACAAAAACCCGCTCAGGTTTCCCTGAGCGGGTTTTTTGAATTTGGCTCCTCTGACTGGACTCGAACCAGTGACATACGGATTAACAGTCCGCCGTTCTACCGACTGAACTACAGAGGAATCGTTTGAACGGGGCGCATATTATCGAGCGGCCCTCGCCTTGTCAAAACTCTTTTTCACAATTCGCTCTGACTGCTGAATAAAGCGTCAATTGCGCGCTATGAGCGGACTCAGCGCGGCAAAATCACAACTGATACAACCTCTTTTGTGACGATGATCACCATCACTATGCAAAATTACATTCTGATTTGTCGATTTTGTCAGATACCTCGCATGCATGATCACAGATATTTCATTTCGCCGTTGTCGGGGCCAAAAGCGAAACATATATTCCAGATCAACTCTTAAGCGAATGCGGGAATAGTCATGAACAAAGTCAGAATTGGAATGATTGGCAGTGGTTACATTGGTCGTTGTCACGCGATTGCTTACGCTCAGGCACCTACGGTTTTTGCCCTGAAAGGCGAGATCGTGCGTGAGATGCTGGCGGAAGTGAACCCAGAGCTGGCAGCAAAACAGGCGGCAACTTTTGGCTTTGCCCGTTCTACTGGCGACTGGCACGAGCTGGTGCGCGATCCGAACATCGATGTGGTTGATATCTGCGCGCCAAACTTCCTGCATAAAGAGATGGCGCTGGAAGCGATTCGCAACGGCAAACACGTTTACTCCGAGAAACCTTTATCGTTATCAGTGGCCGATGCGGAAGAGATGGTACAAGCAGCGCAGCAGGCGGGCGTTAAAACGCTGGTCGGCTTTAACTACATGAAAAACCCCACCAGCCAACTGGCGCGCGAAATTATCGCGCGTGGTGAAATCGGCGATGTGGTGCACTTCTACGGCACGCACAATGAAGATTATCTGGCACGGCCGGAAACGCCGCTCGATTGGCACTGCCAGAAAGCGTTGGCCGGATTAGGCGCGCTTGGCGACCTCGCTGCGCATATTGTGAATATGGCGCACTATCTGGTCGGTGATATTGAAGAAGTCAGCGGCGATATGATGACGGTGATTAAAGAGCGTCCGGATCCGAAGGATACTTCGCGCCTGCTGCCGGTGGAAAACGAGGATCAGGCCAGCGCCTTGCTGCGCTTTAAAAACGGTGCGCACGGCGTGTTTGAAACCTCGCGTATCGCCTGCGGCAGCAAAATGGGCCTGACCTATGTGGTCACCGGTACCAAAGGCACGCTGCGTTATACTCAGGAACGTATGGCCGAGCTGGAGCTGTATATTCACGATGAACCGGCAGGCCGCCAGGGTTTCAAAACCATTTTGACCGGCCCGGCGCATCCGGATTACGCCAACTTCTGCGTATCTGCCGGGCACGGCATCGGTTTCAACGATCAGAAAACCGTCGAGATTCGCGATTTAATCAATGGCATTGCCGCTGGCGATCGCATGTGGCCAGATTTCGCCGAAGGATTGCAGGTGCAGAAGGTGCTGGAAGCTGTTGCGGTTTCCGCACTGGAACGCCGCTGGATGAAAGTGTAATTACAGTTAACTGAACAACATCGTAGCGGCGCAATGTATTGCGCGCCGTTGAAAGCGCGCCGCTACGGTAATGTGCATTAAGCAAGTAACGGGCATTGCGGCGGCAAACGGCAGCTCAGTGCGCCCGCCATCACTTCAATCTCAAACTCACTTCCCGTCAGCGGTTCGCCATCCAGATTAAACGTCATCTCATGGGGTGAACGGATGGTGAGCGACTGCAGCTGCGCCGTGACGATATTCGGATTTTCATCATCACGCGTCAGCGAATGCAGCAACGTTGGCAGCAGCTCTTGCGCGGTGACGATGCTGAGGTTGAGCTGTCCATCATTGATAAGTGCATCCGGGCAGAGCTTTTGTCCGCCGCCGGCCTGACGTCCATTGCCGATGCCAATTACCAGCGCATCGCCTTGCCAGTTAAAGCCGGGGCCGCTGATTTCACAGCGATCCGGTTTCAGCGCATCGACGCGCATCAAACCATGAATAAAGTACGACACGCCGCCGAGTGCCGATTTCAGCTTTTCAGGCGTTTCGGTGGTGATGCGTGTACCAAATCCGCCGGTCGCCATATTGATAAAGTAGCGATCGCCGTTCACGCGCGCCAAATCGATAGCCGTGGCTTTTCCCACCAGCGCGAGACGTAAAGCCGGTTCCATCCCTTCAGGAATACCGACGCTGGTGGCGAAATCATTGGCGGTGCCGAGCGGTAAAATGCCCAGCGCCGGACGCTGCTGCTCGGGTAATCCCGCCAGCGCGGTCGCGATCTCATTAATGGTGCCATCACCGCCGCCAGCCACCACGGTTTCTGCCTGCAAAGCGACCGCTTCTTGTACATAACGATCGCCATCACCTTTTTCCCAGGTGACGCGCACCGCCAGATTAAAGCCTTCATCACGCAGCGTATTCACCGCAGCGCGCAAATCTTCATTACCTGCGCCTTTCCCGTTGAGGATCAGCAGCGTCAGCGGTTTGTTTTGCATTATCAGTTCCTTGATGCTAGAGACAGAGCACTGGTTATAGCATAGCTGGGGAGAGAACTTTATCGGCGGGCGACGAAAAAATCGGTGGGCGATTAAAAAAGAAAACCCGCACGGGGGAGCCGGGCGGGTGAATGAGGTGGTTCCTGGTACTACCTGCTTTTATTCTTACTCGTTAGCAGCAGGCGAGATTCTAAAGCGAGGCGAAGAAAGGGTCTGTGATCCTACTCTAACTTCGCCATTTTCTTTTCTTTATGTGCGATTTTTCCCGTGAGGATCGTAGGTGCTGTTGCCATCGGTGAAGTTACGCAGCAGCAGGGCGAAGGCGAGGTTGACCGATTTCGGGACCGGGATCCACACGCGGTGTCCATCGCCTGGCGCCACGTCCACCGCCGATCCTTTATCGTTCTGCATGGTTTCCAGCGTGCAATTAAGGTTGCCTTCGGGCGTCATGATCTCGACAGAATCCCCGAGCATAAACTTATTCTTCACCGCAATTTGCGCCCAGTCGCCGCGACGTTCGCCGGTGAATTCGCCGACAAACTGCTGGCGCTCGGAGATGGAGAAACCTTGCTGGTAGTTCTGATAGCTGTCATGGGTATGGCGACGCAGGAAACCTTCGGTGTAACCGCGATGCGCCAAACCTTCCAGCGTCTCCAGCAGAGTCGGATCGAAGGGCTTACCTGCAGCGGCATCATCAATGGCACGGCGATAAACCTGCGCGGTGCGCGCGCAGTAGTAGAAGGATTTGGTGCGGCCTTCGATTTTCAGCGAGTGCACACCCATTTGGCTAAGACGTTCAACGTGCGCCACCGCACGCAAATCTTTTGAGTTCATGATGTAGGTGCCGTGTTCATCTTCGAAGGCGCTCATCACCTCACCCGGCTTCATCTTCTCTTCCAGCAGGAACACCCGGTCGGTGGTGGCGCCGGCGCCCAAAGTCGGCTCCTGCACCTTAACCGGCTCATGGAAACCGACGATATTGCCCATCTCATCCTGCTTGCCTTCTTCCACTTTATATTCCCAGCGGCAGGCGTTGGTGCAGGTCCCTTGATTCGGATCGCGTTTGTTGAGGTAGCCCGAGAGCAGGCAGCGGCCGGAGTAAGCCATGCACAGCGCGCCGTGCACGAAGATCTCAATCTCCATTTCCGGCACCTGCTGACGGATTTCGGCAATCTCATCCAGCGATAGCTCGCGTGAAAGAATCACGCGCGTCAGCCCCATCTGCTGCCAGAATTTCACCGTGGCCCAGTTAACCGCGTTGGCCTGCACCGACAGATGAATCGGCATCTGCGGAAAGGCTTCACGCACCAGCATAATCAGGCCGGGATCGGACATGATCAGCGCGTCCGGCTGCATGGCAATGACCGGCGTCAGATCGCGGATAAAGGTTTTCAGTTTGGCGTTGTGCGGGGCGATGTTGACCACCACGTAGAATTTCTTACCGAGCGCGTGGGCTTCATTGATGCCCTGCGCCAGAATCTCGTGGGTGAATTCGTTGTTGCGCACGCGCAGGCTGTAGCGCGGTTGGCCAGCGTAGACGGCATCAGCGCCGTAGGCAAAGGCATAGCGCATATTCTTCAGCGATCCCGCTGGAGAAAGCAGTTCAGGTTTTAACATGGATTTTCTCACTGATGTCAGGTCAGCATGCCATCGTGGATGGCAGGTGCAGCGGCCGCATTATACGGCCCTGCAAAAGGTGGGGAATTGTAGGCAGGCCCGCACCCGATGTAAATTGACCTGGATCAATGTAAGCCGTTGCAGGCTACAGCAAGCGGCAGACGTCGGCTTCCCAGCGATAACCCATGCCGTACACCGCGCGGATAAACGGCTGTTCCGCATCGAGGCTTTCCAGCTTGCGGCGCAGGTTTTTGATGTGACTGTCGATGGTGCGATCGGTGACTACGCGGTAATCGTCGTAGAGATGATTAAGCAACTGCTCGCGCGAGAACACTTTTCCCGGCTCCAGCGCCAGCGTTTTCAGCAGACGAAATTCGGCGGGCGTCAGCTCCAGCTGCTGTTCACGCCAGCTGGCCTGAAAGCGGCTCTCGTCAATATGCAAAGGCGATTCCTGCTGCGCCTCTTCCGGCGAACGTTTGACGCGGCGCAAAATGGTTTTGACGCGCGCCACCACTTCACGCGGGCTGAACGGCTTGCAGATATAGTCATCCGCGCCGATTTCCAGCCCCAGCAGGCGATCAATCTCCTCAGTGCGCGCGGTCACCATGATGATCGGCAGTTCCGAGAAACGGCGAATTTCGCGGCACAGCGTTAAGCCGTCGCGGCCGGGCAGCATCAAATCCAGCAGCATCAGGTCCGGCGGCGTGTGCTGAACATAGCTCAACACCGCGTTACCGTCGGCAATGTGGTGCGTGCGATAGTTGGACGCCTGCAGATAATCAATCATCAGCTGCGCCAGTTTGGGTTCATCTTCTACTACAAGGATCAGAGGATCGCTATTTTCCGGGCTCATAAGTGGCGTCTAGTGAGGAACATACGGCAAGTTTAGCGTGATTTGCAGACCACCTAAATCAGAGTGATCCGCACTGATGCTGCCATCATGCGCTTCCACGATGTTTTTACAGATCGCCAGGCCAAGCCCAGAGCCGCCGCTGGCGCGATTGCGTGAACTTTCCGCGCGGAAAAATCGTTCAAATAATTGTGCCTGATGGGCCGGATCTACGCCCGGCGCGCTATCCGCAAACCGCAGCTGCCAGTTTTCGCCCGCCAGCTGCATCGAGAGCTGCACCGCGCCGCCGCTGTCGGTGTAACGCAGGCTGTTTTCCAGCAAATTGGTGAACAGCTGCATCAGGCGATCGGGATCGCCAAAGCTCTCCGCCTGCGCGGGTAAGGCCAGATTGAGAGCTAAGCCGCGGCTGCGATAGCGTTCGCCGAAGCTGCCGGCCACCACTTCCAGCAGAGTGACCAGATCAACCGGCTGCTTGCGATAGGCGAGGGCGCCCGCGTCAGATAATGACAGCTGATGCAGATCCTCCACCAGTTTCGTCAGCACCACCACTTCACTTTGCAATGAACTGATGGCTTCCGGCGTCAGCTTGCGCACGCCATCCTGCATCGCTTCCAGTTCACCGCGCAGAATCGCCAGCGGCGTGCGCAGTTCATGGGAGATGTCGGCCATAAAGGCGCGGCGGTTGCTTTCGTTCTTTTCCAGCGAGCTGGCAAGCTGGTTGAAGTCGCGGCCCAGTTGGCCGAGTTCATCGCTGCTGCCGACTTCAACGCGGGTAGCGAAATTGCCCGCCGCCAAATGGTGCGTGCCATCCACCAGCCGTTTTACCGGTGCCAGTAAACCGCGCGCCAGCAGCCAGGTGACCAGCGCGGCGAGTAACCCGGTCAGCGCCACAATCATCCAGCTAGTGCGTCGCTGCTGCTGATCAAAGTTGATGTCGGTGCTGCGCGTCAGACGTTCAGCCGGTGAGGCAATCACCCAGCCAACAATTTTGCCGTTGCTGGTGGTGATATTGCGCCGGGTACCTTCCGGCGGCACCGGCTGGCGCGGCCCTGACAGCACTTTGTATTGCTGATCGATAATCCAGAACTGCGTGCGCCAGCCGTGCGGCGGTAACTGATTCACGCTGCCCGGATTCTGCTCCAGCGAGCGCAAAATAGAAAAAATCAGCTTGTCATTGCTGCGCAGAAAATCCCAGCTACCGTGCTGTTCATACTGATCGGCCAGCGCATCGCTCAGCAGGGTTAAGCGCTGCTCGTTGCCTTTTTTGATGTAATCGACAAAGCCGTGCTCAAAGCTGAGCCGCACGCCCCAATGCATGGTGATGATCACCAGCATGCAGGTGGAAAAAATCGCCGCAAACAGCTTGGCACCAATGCCCCATTTTACCGGCCGCTTCATCCTTTGCTCCTGCCTCTAAGGTCAACGTTTTTACTGACATCCTTCGGTACGCGCCAGAACACCAGCGCCGGCAGCGCAATCACCAGCGCCATGCACAGATAGGTGTAAATGAAGGTTTGATGTGCCGCCGCGCTGTCGGTTACCACGCCGTGGCCAAATGCGCCCAACAGCAAACCGGCCACGGTGACGCCAATACTCATTGACAATTGCATGATCATCGACAACAACGAGTTACCGCTGGAAGCCAGATCGTCCGGCAGCTCTTTGAGCGTCAGCGTGTTCATCGAAGAGAAGCGGATGGCGTTGACCATGCCTTGCAGCAATAACACCAACGGCAGCAGCCAGATCCAGCCTAGCAGCGCCACCAGCGGGAACAGCAGCACCACCAACGCCAGCGCCAGGGTCGCGCCGACCAGCGCATTGCGATAACCAAACAGGTTGACGATACGCACCACCACGCGTTTGGTTCCCATGTTGCCGAGCACCATCGGAATCATCATCAAACCAGCGTGGAACGGACTATAGCCGAGGCCGACCTGCAGGAAAATGGGCGTCATAAACGGCAGCATGCCGCTACCGATGCGGCCGGTAAAACTGCCGATCAGGCCAATCGAATAGATGCGGTTATCAAACAGTTTCAGGCTAAACAGCGCGTTATCGTTGTTGCGGCCGTGCATCAGGTAGAACAGCAGCGAAAACACGCCTACCAGAATCAGTAAGCCGAGCAACAGCGGCGATCCGCCGGCGCTGCGCTGACCATCCAGCGCCAGCGTTAAGGTCGCCATGCCGACGGCCAGCAGCACAAAGCCGAGAAAATCGAAGCGCCGCGTCTGCATGGTGTAATTCGGCATCAGCGTCAGCGTGGCAATCGCGCCAATGATGCCAACCGGAATGTTGATCAGGAAAATCCAGTGCCAGCTGGCGTATTGCACCAGAATCCCGCCCAGCGCCGGGCCGAGCAGCGGACCAATTTGTCCCGGCGTGGTGACGAAGGTCATCGCCGACATATATTGCTCGCGCGGCACAATTTTCATCACCGTTAAGCGGCCAACCGGTACCATCATCGCACCGCCAATGCCTTGCACCACGCGCGCCATAATCAGCTCATCAAGCGTGGTGGAGAAGGCGCACAGCAGCGAGCCGATGCTGAACAGCACGATGGCGCAGAAGAAGATATTGCGCACGCCAAAACGGTCCGCCAGCCAGCCGCTGATCGGCAGCGTAATCGCTACGGTCAGCACATAGGAGACGATCACCGAGTGCATATTCAGCGGGCTGACGTTGAGATCGCGCGCCATCGACGGGATCGCGGTATTGACGATGGTGGTATCCAGCGCCTGCATAAAGAAGCCAAACGCGACGATCCACAGCTGCCAGCGCACGGTGGCGTTTTGAGGTGACATGCAGGTACCCGTTATGTCAGATCCAGTTTTCGCAGATCAGCCCATTCACGCGTGAAAATTCACGCAAATTGTTCGATACCAACGTCAGGGCGGCACTGCGGGCATGAGCGGCGATATGAAGATCGTTCAGGCCGATAGGCGTGCCATTTTTCTCCAGTTCTGCGCGGATAGCGCCATAGTGGAAAGCGGCTTTGGCATCGTAATTCAGCACATCAAGGCGTGAGACAAAATCTTCAACGATGCGTAAGTTCCGCTCTGGAAAGGCGCTCTTTTCTGAGCCATGAAACAGCTCCGCCAGGGTGATCGTCGAGATAACCATCCGGCCGACATTGGCGTTAAAACGTTCGAGCACCTCAATCGGCCGCCGCTTGATGACGTAGATAACAATATTGGTATCCAGCATGTAGCGATGCATTAAAACGCTTCCCGCTCAGATTGTTCCTGCGAAGCACGCTCATCCATAAAATCATCGCTCACCGTCGGACCGTCGAGGAAAAAACTGTCCCAGGCGTTCTCTATGGGCGTGAGGATGCGCTCCTTGCCAATCGCTCTGACGGTGACGTTTTTCACATCATCAGGAAAACGAACGTCTGCTGGAATGCGAACGTTTTGTGTCCTGTTGCTGGTGAACACGGTACCTTGTGACATATAAACCTCCACAGTAATGAACAGGTTAAAGTTTACGCTCTTCATGCTACATAGCAAGCGTATGTAGCAGGTCATTCAGCGGTTAACTGAACCTTTTTCTTACGCCGCCGCAGCTTATCCATCATCAAATAGACTACCGGCGTGGTGTAGAGCGTCAGCAGCTGGCTCATCACCAACCCCCCGGCGATGGTGATGCCGAGCGGCTGACGCAGCTCCGCGCCGTCACCGCTGGTCAGCACCAGCGGCAGTGCGCCAAACAGCGCGGCGAGCGTGGTCATCAGTATCGGGCGGAAACGCAGCTGGCACGCCTGGAAAATCGCGTCGCGCGGCGACAGATTGCCGTTACGCTCGGCATCCAGCGCAAAGTCGACCATCATGATGGCGTTCTTCTTCACGATACCGATCAGCAGCAAAATGCCGATCAGCGCAATCAGGCTGAACGGCGTGTTGAATAGCTCCAGCGCCAGCAGCGCGCCGACGCCCGCCGACGGCAGCGTGGAGAGAATGGTCAGCGGATGCACGTAGCTCTCATACAGAATGCCCAGCACGATATACACCGCCGCAATCGCCGCCAGCATCAGGTAGAGCTGATTGGATTGCGACTGCTGGAACACCTGCGCGGTGCCGGCAAAGCTGCCGCGCACGCTGGAAGGCACGCCAAGCGCGGTGATGGTGCGGTCAATAGCTTCAGACGCCTGCGACAGCGATACGCCTTCCGGCAGGTTGAAGGAAACGGTGGACGCCGCCGACAAGCCTTCGTGGTTCACCGATAGCGGCGCGTTGGCCGGTTGCCATTTGGCAAACCAGCTCAGCGGAATCGCTTTGCCGTCGCTGTTGATCACAAACATCTGATCGAGTGAACTGATGTCCTGGGTGTAGCGCGGATCAACTTCCATCACCACTTTGTACTGGTTGAGCGGTTGATAAATGGTGGAGATCTGGCGCTGACCAAAGGCGTTATTCAGCAGGGCATTAGCGGCCGAGACATCAATGCCGAGCCGCGCCATGCTTTCACGGTCATAAGTCAGATTCATTTCACTGCCGTTGTCCTGCTGATCCGAGTTGACGTCCGCCAGCTCGGGCAGGGCGGCGAACGCCTGACGGATTTTCGGCTCCCATTCGCGCAAATCATTCAGGTTATCCGACAGCAAACTGTACTGATAGCTGGCGTTGGACTCACGTCCGCCAATGCGAATGTCCTGCACCGCGTTGAGATAGATATTGGCCCCGGGCTCTTTCGCCAGCTTGATACGCAGCCGGGCGATCACTTCCTGCGCGCTTTCGCTGCGCTCGGAGAGCGGCTTGAGCGAGACGAACATCGAGCCACTGTTAGTGCGCGAACCGCCGGTAAAGCCGGTGACGTTATCCACTGCCGGGTCGGCTTTGATGATGTTCATGAAATCCTGCAGCTTGCCGCGCATCGCCTGAAACGAAATGCTCTGATCCGCCGAGATAAATCCTTGTAAGCGGCCGGTATCCTGTTCCGGCATAAAGGTTTTCGGGATCGAGATGAACAGCCACACGGTGAGCGCCACGGTGCCGAGCAGCAACATCAGCACCCAAATGGCGTGATTCAGCACCCAACCCAATGAGCGCGCGTAGCCGTTTTGCACCTTCATCAGCAGCTTGCCGAAACCGCGGAGACGCGGCTGGCTGCGCTTGACCTGCGGCTTCAGCAGATAGGCGCACATCATCGGCGTCAGCGTGACCGAGATAAACAGCGAGATCAGAATCGCCACCGACAGCGTAATGGCGAACTCCGAGAAGAAGCGACCAATAATGCCGCCAATCATCAGCAGCGGCAGGAACACGGCAATCAGCGACAGGCTCATCGACAGCACGGTAAAACCGACCTCGCGCACGCCGGTCAGCGCCGCCTGCAGCGGTTTCATGCCCGCTTCGACGTGGCGCGCAATGTTCTCCAGCACCACAATGGCGTCATCGACAACAAAACCGGTGGCGATGGTCAACGCCATCAGCGACAGGTTATTCAGGCTGAAGCCACACAGATACATGGCGGCGAAGGTGCCAATCAATGAAACCGGCACCGCAGCGGCGGGGATCAGCGTAGCGCGCCAGTCACGCAGGAAGGCAAACACCACCAGAATCACCAGCGCGACGGCGATGATCAGCGACTGCTCCACTTCATGCAGCGAGGCGCGAATCGTTGGCGAGCGGTCCTGCGCAATTTGCAGATCGATGGCGGCGGGGATCACGTCGTGCAGTTCCGGCAATTCGCCACGAATGCGATCGACGGTATCGATGATGTTGGCTTCCGGCGATTTACGCACCACCAGCAGCACCGCCGCTTTACCGTTGGTCATCCCGGCGTTGCGTACATCCTGCACCGAATCCTGCACATTGGCGACATCGCTGAGGCGCACCGCCGCACCGTTGTTGTAGTGCACCACCAGCGGCTGATATTCGCTGGCGGTTTGCAATTCTCCGTTAGTACGTAACTGCCAGCGCTGCTGCACGTCATCAATCGCGCCCTGCGGACGGCGCTGGTTGGCGTTACTGATGGCGGTGCGCACCGCATCCAGTGATATGCCCTGGTTGAACAGCGCCTGCGGATTGAGTTCAACGCGCACCGCCGGCAGCGAACTGCCGCCGACCGTCACATCGCCCACGCCCTCAATCTGCGACAGTTTCTGCGCCAGTTGCGTTGAGGCGTAATCATACAGCTGACCGGGATTATAAATGTCCGAGGTCAGCGTCAGGATCATGATCGGCGCATCGGAAGGGTTGGCTTTGCGATAGCTGGGACGGCTCGGCATGCCGGTTGGCAGCAGGCTTTGCGCGGCGTTGATCGCCGCCTGCACATCGCGCGCCGCACCGTTGATGTCGCGATCAAAATCGAACACCAGAATGATGCGCGTGCTGCCTAGCGAGCTGGTGGAGGTCATTTCGCTGACGCCCGCGATGCGCCCCAGCGAGCGCTCCAGCGGCGTTGCCACCGATGCCGCCATGGTTTCCGGCGACGCACCGGGCAGCGAAGCCGAAATCAAAATCACCGGGAAATCCAGCTGTGGCAGCGGCGCCACCGGCAGCAGACGGAAGCCGAGAATACCGGCCAGCGCAATCGCCAGCGTCAGCAAGGTGGTGGCGACCGGACGATGGATAAACAGCGCGAAAAACTTCACGACTGCGCCTCCGGGCGCTTAAAGCGACGGCGCGTAGCGTGCGACAGGCGATCAAACAGCAGATAGATCACCGGCGTGGTGAACAGCGTCAGCACCTGGCTCACCACCAAACCGCCCACCATGGCGATGCCCAGCGGACGACGCAACTCCGCGCCAACGCCGGTGCTCAGCATCAGCGGCAGTGCACCGAGCAGCGCCGCCAATGTGGTCATCAGAATCGGGCGGAAACGCAGCAAGCACGCCTGATAAATCGCCTCGCGCGGCGGCATACCTTGCTCACGTTCCGCTGCCAGCGCGAAGTCGATCATCATGATGGCGTTTTTCTTCACGATACCGATCAGCAAAATAATGCCGATAATGGCGATGATATCCAGCTCATTACCGCTCAGCATCAGCGCCAGCAGCGCGCCGACACCGGCGGTGGGCAGCGTCGAGAGAATAGTGATGGGATGGATAAAGCTCTCATACAGCACGCCGAGCACGATATACATCGCCACCACCGCCGCCACGATCAGCCACACGGTGCTGGACAGCGCCGCTTCAAAGGCCAGCGTGCTGCCCTGGAACTGCGTCATCATTTCGGCGGGCATGCCTACCTGATCTTCCGCTGCGCTCACCGCTTTCACCGCATCGCCCAACGAATACCCTTCCGCGACATCAAACGAGAAGGTCGCCGACGGGAACTGGTCGAGATGGTTGATGCTGAGCGCGGCGTGGCGCTGCTCAATCTGCGCGATGGCGCTAAGCGGCACGCTGCCGCCGTCGCTGCTGGTCAGGCGAATGCCGTCGAGGCTCGCCAGTCCTGGCGTGGCGTCGCTGTTCTGCTCCAGCACCACGCGATACTGATTAGCCTGGGTGTAAATGGTGGAGATCAGGCGCTGGCCAAAGGCGTTATACAACGCGTTATCCACGTCGGCCATGCTGATGCCGAGGCGGCTGGCGCTGTCACGATCGACACGTACAAAAGCTTCCAGACCTTGATCCTGCCAGTCGCTGCTGACGTCGCGCAGTTGTGGCAGCGTGTTAAGTTGCTCCAGCAGTTTCGGCACCCACAAACTCAGCGACTCCAGCGAACCCGATTGCAGCGTGAACTGGTACGGCGTGCGGCTCGCCTGGGTATCAATGGTCAAATCCTGCACCGGCTGCAGCCACAGCGAAATGCCCGGCACTTTGGCTAACGCCTGTTGCAGACGCTGCTGCACGGCCGGAATGCGATCGTCACGCTCATCCAGCGGCTTCAGGTTGATTTGCAGGCGCGCGCTGTTGAGCGCGGCGTTGGTGCCATCGACGCCGACAAACGAGGTCATGCTCTGCACCGCCGGATCTTTCATGATGATCGAGGCGACATCGCGCGTGCGCTCTGCCATGTTGGCGTAAGAGACCGACTGTGGCGCCTGCAAGGTGCCCTGAATAATGCTGTTATCCTGCTGCGGGAAGAAGCCTTTGGGGATCACGATCCACAGCAACACGGTGATCAGCAAGGTGCCGAGCGCTACCGACAAGGTGATCCACGGATGCAGCAGCACGCGCGTTAAGCCGCGTCCGTAACGGGCAATAATGCGGTCAAACATCGCTTCGCTGGCCCGCGAGAAGCGGTTCTGCTTGCGCAGCGATTCGGCGCTTAACATGCGGGCGCACATCATCGGCGTCAGCGTCAGCGACACCACGGCGGAGATCAAAATCGCCACCGCCAGCGTCACGGCGAATTCGCGGAACAAGCGGCCAATCACATCGCCCATAAACAGCAGCGGGATCAGCACCGCAATCAGCGAGAAGGTGAGGGAGATAATGGTGAAGCCAATCTCGCCCGCGCCTTTCAGTGCCGCCGTCAGCGGCTTTTCGCCTTTTTCGATATAGCGCGAGATGTTCTCGATCACCACGATGGCGTCATCAACCACAAAACCGGTGGCGATGGTCAGCGCCATCAGCGTCAGGTTGTTGATCGAGAAGCCCAGGAAATACATCGCGGCAAAGGTGCCGACCAGCGACAACGGCACGGCGACGGCGGGAATGAGGGTCGCCGGAACGTTACGCAGGAACAGGTAGATGATCATCACCACCAAACCCATCGCCAGCATCAGTTCGTGCTGGGTATCGCTAACCGACGCGCGGATGTTGGTGGTGCGGTCGGTAAGCAGTTTCACCTCCACCGATTTCGGCAGCGTGGCGGTTAATCCGGGCAGCATGGCGCGAATATTATCGGCGGTGGCGATGATGTTAGCGCCGGGCTGGCGCTGCACGTTCAGCACAATCGCCTGCTGACGGTTCGCCCAGGCGCCCAGCCAGCTGTTTTCGGCACCTTGTTCGATTGTCGCCACATCGCCCAGTCGCACCGGCGCGCCGTTGTTATAGCTGATGATCAGCTTGCGATAATCTTCCGCCGAGGTCATCTGATCGTTAGCGGACAGCGTAATTGAGCGCGTTGGGCCGTCGAGGCTGCCTTTCGCCGAATTGACGTTAGCGTTAGTAATGGCGGTGCGCACCGATTCGCTGGTCAGGCCGAGCGCGGCCAGCGCCTGGGTGTTCATCTTCACGCGCACCGCAGGACGTTGCCCGCCCGACAGCGTGACTAAACCCACGCCCGAAACCTGAGAAATCTTCTGCGCCACGCGCGTTTCCACCATATCCTGCACCTGCGTGAGCGGCATGCTGGTGGTGGTGACGGCGAGCGTCATGATCGGCGGGTCGGCCGGATTTACTTTGCTGTAGACCGGTGGATTTGGCAGATCGCTCGGCAGCAGATTGGTGGCGGAGTTGATCGCTGCCTGCACTTCCTGCTCGGCAACATCCAGTGGCAGCGTCAGCTGAAACTGCAATGTCACTACCGACGCGCCGCCCGAACTCTGCGACGCCATCTGCTTCAGGCCAGACATCTGGCCAAACTGGCGTTCCAGCGGCGCGGTAATGGAAGAGGTCACCACATCGGGAGAAGCGCCGGGATAGAGCGTAACCACCTGAATAGTCGGATAATCGACTTCAGGTAACGCGGAGACCGGCAGAAAACGGTAGCCGAGCACGCCGGCTAACAGAATGGCGATCATCAGTAGCGTGGTGGCGACCGGGCGCAGAATAAACAGGCGCGAAGGTCCACCGCTGCTGTCAGGAGGCATCACCTGCATTATTGACGCTCTCCGCGTGCGGGCTGCGCAGCGCGCGTGCTGTGGGTCGCGGCGCTTTGCGGTGCCACCACTTCAACGGTGGCACCTTCCGTCAGGCGATCGAGCCCGTCGGTCACCACGCGTTCGCCTGCTTCGAGGCCCGCACTGATCACCACTTTCTGACTATCCTGTAACCCAGCGGTGACGCGTTTTTTGCTCACTTTGTTATCACTGTTGACCACCCAGACAAAGTGACCGTCATTGCTCATCTGCAACGCGGCGGTGGGGATCACCACCGCATCCTGCAAGGTGTCCACTTTCAGACGCGCATTGACAAACTGATTAGGGAACAGCGTGTCATCTTCGTTGCTGAAGCGTGCTTTGAGTTTGATGGTGCCGGTGGTGGCATCAATCTGGTTATCGAGGCTCAACAGCGTGCCGCTGGTCAGCAGCGTTTTGTTGCTGCGATCCCAGGCTTCGACGATCAGCGGCTGTCCGCTTTTCTGCGCTTTGAGGATTTGGCTGATGTTGTTCTCGGCGACGCTGAACACCACGTCAATGGGGTGCGTTTCGGTGATCACCACCAATCCGGTGGTATCGCCGGAGGTGATGTAGTTGCCGACATCCACCTGCTTCAAGCCGACGCGTCCACCAATCGGCGCAGTAATGCGGCTGTAGGTGAGATTAAGCTGGGCGCTGGCGACGTTGCCTTCATCAGCTTTAAGGGTGCCGAGCGTTTCGCTCACCAGCGAACGTTGCGTATCGAGTTCCTGCTGCGATACCAGCGAGGTTTTCGCCAGTTTTTCATAGCGACTGAGATCGCGGCGCGCGTTGGCAAGCGTAGCCTGGTCTTTTGCCAGTTGGCCCTGCGCCTGAGTTAATGCCACCTGATAAGGGCGTGGGTCGATTTCCGCCAGCAGCGCGCCAGCGGCCACTTGCTCTCCTTCCTGGAAGTGCAGCGCCATCAATTGGCCGTCAACGCGGCTGCGCACCGTAACGGTGTTGGCGGCGGTCACGGTGCCAAGGCCACTGAGGAAATACGGCACGCTTTGGGTGGTGGCAGCGGCGGCTTGCACTGGCGCTAAGGGGCGTTTGCCACCTGCGCCGCGACCACGCTGCTGCTGACCTTCGGCCTGCGGCTGTTTATTCGGTTCCGCTGGATGCTGCCACCAATAATATCCGCCCGCCAGCACGGCAATCACGGCTACGGCCAGTAAGCTTGTTTTAATTCGACGGTTCATCAAGGCGTGTGCTCTCCAGCATTTTTCGTTTTCCCCAATGCGAAATATAAAAATAGCCATTTCGCAAACGAATGATTGTAGTCGCCCGGACCGGGCAAAAATTGAAGGAAATAAGAATATCGCCCCATTGAAGGTAAGTATTCATATTCTGTAAATATTCTGCCAGCAATAGGCATAAGCGCGGCAATTTCCTTTGCTAAGCTCAATACAGACCTGTCTCGTTTGAATAAGGAGAACAAAATGAGTCAACAGAAACTCCGCCAGCTCGGCGACAGCGGTATTGAAGTTCCCCGTCTCACCTTTGGCGGCAATGTGTTTGGCTGGACGGTGGATGAGAAAACCTCATTTTCCCTGCTTGATGCGCTGGTGGAGAAGGGCTTGTTCTTCATCGATACCGCCGACGTTTATTCGCGCTGGGCGCCGGGTAACGAAGGTGGCGAATCGGAAACCATCATCGGTAAATGGCTGAAGAAAAGCGGCAAGCGCGACAGCATCGTGCTGGCAACCAAAGTTGGCATGGAGCTGTCGCCGGAGAAAACCGGCCTCAAACCGGCTTACATTCGTCAGGCGGTAGAAGATTCGCTGCGCCGCCTGCAAACCGACGTCATCGATCTTTATCAGGCGCACCGCGATGATGACGCGACGCCGCTGCTGGACACGCTGAAAGCCTTCGATTCGCTGATCAAAGAGGGCAAAGTGCGTGCCATTGGCGCGTCCAACTACAACGCTAAACGTCTGCAGGAAGCGCTGGACGTGAGCAAGCAACATGGCCTGGCGCGCTATGAAACCCTGCAGCCGGAATACAATCTCTACGATCGTCAGGAGTATGAAAGCGGTCTGGAGCAGGTTGCGGTGAAAAATGGCCTCGGTGTGATTAACTACTATTCGCTGGCCAGCGGCTTCCTCAGTGGTAAGTACAAAAAGCCAGAGGATGCCAGCAAAAGTCAGCGCGGGCAGGGCATCGTCGACAAGTACCTGAATGAACGCGGTAAGCGCATTGTTGAAGCGCTGGAAGATGTCGCCGCCTCGCACGATGTGTCGGCAACGCAGGTGGCGCTGGCGTGGCAGATTGCCCGTCCGAGCATTACCGCCCCGATTGTCAGCGCCACGTCGCTGGAGCAGTTGGATGAGTTGGTGAAAGCCACCCAGCTCGAGCTCAGCAAGCAAGAGATCGAAGAGCTGGCGAGCGCCAGCAAACTGTAAGGTTTTCAGGGACGCTGCGGCGTCCCGCTATTTTCCAGCTCTGCCTCACAAAAAATGCCATTTCCCACAAAAGATTTTCAATCATCGACAGACGTCACAATTGCGCTAACGCACTATCATCCTGCGGTAAACTGCGCACATATTTGCAAAAACTGACAAATCCTCAGCACTATCCTCTGTTCGATCCATTCCAGTAACTTCATATAAGAATAACCATCATGAACAGAAAAGAAGCAGTGCAGCATTTACCCCGTCTGGCAGCGGGAACTCTGATGTTTGCGATGCTGAGTGCATCTGCGCTGGCCGCTGATGCTTTCAGTTACGACTCTCCCTATATGTTTGGTGATTGGGGCGGTTACCGAACGCAGCTGGAAAATGACGGCATAAAATTCGACGTTAACTACACCATGGAAAGCGGCTCCAATCTGGCGGGCGGCGCCGATACCAACACCTCAATGCGCTACAGCGATCAGTGGGCGTTTGGCGCTAACTTCGACCTGGAAAAACTGCTCAACTGGCAGGATGCGCAATTCCAGATGACGATTACCGATCGTAATGGTCAGAACATTTCCGACCAGGTCGCCGATCGTCGCACCGGCATGTTGTCCTCCACTCAGGAAGTGTACGGACGCGGCCAAACCTGGCGTTTAACCCAGTTCTGGTTAAGCAAAGGTCTGTTCGATAACACCGTGAACCTGAAAGCCGGTCGCGTTACCGTCGGTGAAGATTTCGATAACTTTGACAGTAAGTTCCAGAACCTGGCGTTCGGTAGCGGCCAGGCTGGTAACTGGCGTGGCGATCGCTGGTTCAACTGGCCGGTGTCCCAATGGGGCGGCCGCGTGAAGGTGAATATCACACCTGAAGTGTTCTTCCAGGTGGGCTTCTATAACCAGAACCGCGCCAACTACGATCGCGGCGACGGATTCCGTCTTGATACCAGCAACTCCGAAGGCAATCTGGTGCCGGTAGAGTTGGGCTGGAAACCAACGTTAGGTGCCGACAAGCTGCCGGGTAATTACCGTATCGGCTATTACTACTCTTCGGCTAACGGCGACAACTACGGCAGCTGGCGCGATGGGGCTTATCAGAGCCAGGATCACGCTTACGGCGGCTACGTGCTGCTGCAACAGCAACTGACCGCGCAGGGCGGCGATGCCAGCCGTGGTTTGGGCGTCACCGTTCAAGCGGTGATGAACGACCATAAAACCTCGAAAACGGATAACTATCAGTCGGTGAGCTTCACCTGGAAAGGGCCGTTTGATGCGCGTCCGCAGGATGAGATTGGTGTGGGTGCGGCACGTATTCACGTTAACAGCGCTTACACGCGTTCGCAGCGTGAGCAGAACAACGCGAACGGTGAGACCGACTTCAATAGCCCAACCTATCTGCCGATTCAGGATGGATCAGAGTATAACTATGAGATCTACTACAACGCGCAGCTGACCAAATGGCTGCAATTGCGTCCGAACCTGCAATATGTGGTGGCGCCGGGGGCGGTAAGTGAAGTGAAAGATGCGTTTGTGGGTGGGATCAGTGCGAACGTGAATTTCTAATCTGGCAGAATGTGTGACTTTGCCCTCTCCCTTTGGGAGAGGGCAGGGAGAGGGAATTATCTGAACATCACTTCGGCCCAGCGGGCGAGGCCGGCGGTCACCGAGGCGAAGTCATCGCCGCTGGCGATAGGCGTATCGGGCAGCGCCTGTTGTAGCGCCGCGCGCAACACCGGAGAACGTGCGCTACCGCCGGTGAGATAAATCACTTCCGGCTTGGTTTCGCAGGTGGCGAGCGCCAGATGCACTTGCTCCAGAATGCGTTCCAGCGGTTGATTAATCGCTTCTTCCAGCTGCGCAGCGCTGATTTGCGCCTGCAATTGCGCGGCGATAAACGCCAGCGAGGCATCGGTCTCTTTCACCTCCGACAGCGCAATCTTGCTCTCTTCCGCCGCACGCACCAGACGATAGCTCAGCTTCTGCTGCCACACTTTCAGCAGGTGCGCCACTTTGTCGCTGTGTTCAGCATCGCGGATCAAATCGCGCAGCAGTTTGCCGCTGGCCGCGGAATAGAAGTCGCTTTGTGCCGGAACGTCGTTGATCGCCACCGCATTCCACCACGGCAGCGCGGGCAGCGCGGTGCCTTTTTGCGTATTGCCACCGAGCCCCAGCAGCGGCATCAGGGTTTTAAACGCCAGCATAATGTCGAGATCGTTTCCGCCCACGCGGCATCCGCTGTGGCCAAGTAAACTTTCACGGCGATCGGTTTTATGACGCCATTCCGGCCCCATCAGCAGCATCGAGCAGTCGGTGGTGCCGCCGCCGATATCGACGACTAATACGCGCGTCTCTTTCTGCAGCGTGGCTTCGAAATCGAGGCCCGCCGCCACCGGCTCAAACTGGAACTCCACATCACGAAAACCGGCGCGCTGTGCCGCACGCAGCAGAATGCCTTGCGCCTGCTGGTTAGCCTCTTCGCCGCCTAAACCCTGGAAGTTAATCGGGCGGCCAATCACCGCTTGCTCAATCGGGCGATCGAGCTGGGTTTCGCCTTGCTGACGAATGTGCAGCATCATCGCGCACACCAAATCTTCAAAGAAGGCGATCTGCTGTGGCTTCAGGCCGTTAGCGCCGAGGAAGGATTTCGGTGACTTCACGAACCACACTTCTTCGGGATCGACCATATATTGCTGCAGCGCGGTCAAACCGAACTGCACGCTGCCTGGCGTGACGTCGATATCTTCTTCGCGGTTATAGCGCAGCGCACGCTGCAATAAGGCGGTGCCTTCGCTGTCGGGCGTTGGCACCTGATGATGGCGATGCAGCCATTCGCTGATCGCTTCACGCGTTGGCGCGCAAATCATGGAGGGAAGCAAGCGCTGACCATTCTCCAGTGTCAGCAGGCGCGGCGTGCCATTATCGCTGACCGCAATTGAGCAGTTTGCTGTGCCGTAATCGAATCCGATAAACATATTTATCCCCCATGCCGGAAAAAAGGGGGCGACTTTAGCGCAGCCAGCACGGGCTGGCAATGGGCAGACGTGGCAGATTACATCTGCACTTCCTGATAAACGTGATACTGACCACGGCCCGCGTGTTTTGCGCTGTAACAGGCGACATCGGCCTGTGACATCACCACATTGCTGATGCAGTTACGTTGATCAATTTGCGTGATGCCGGCACTCGCGCCGACGTGATAAGTCTGCTCCTGCCACATAAAGCGATATTCGCTCACGGCGGTGACGATACGCTGCACCACGTCGCGCACCTGATCCACTTCGCAATTCGGCATTAGCACGCCAAATTCGTCGCCGCCCAAACGCGCCAGCATATCGCTGCTGCGCAGATGATGCGGCATCAGCTCTGCCAGTTCGCGCAGCAGCGCATCACCGGCGGCATGCCCGGCGGTATCGTTCACCGCCTTGAATTTATCCAGATCGATAAATACCAAGACGTGATGGGTGTGGTTGGCCGCCGCATCGTTCACCAACTGCTTCAAACGCTGCTCGAAGCTGTGGCGATTTGGCAGGCGCGTCAGCATATCGTGTGAAGCGCTGTAGCTCAGGCGCTTCATCACCTTGCGCGATTCACTGACGTCCTGAATAACCATCACCGCGCCGATGCTGGCGCCGGTCAGGGTTTTCAGCGGCGTGATGCTGTAGTGGATCTCCACGCGCGTGCCGTCTGGTGTATGCAGCACCAGCTCTTCATCGAGTTCGGGAGAGATTTTTTCGTCCGGCAGCTGGCACAACAGCAAATTATCGACGCGCGGGCCGCTCGCGCCGCGCGTGATGTTAAGCAGTTCGGTAATGGGTACGCCTGCGGCTTTTTCCTGTGGCCAGCCGCTCAGCGTTTCGGCCACCGGATTCATAAAGGTGACGCGCATTTCATCATCGGTACTGATCACCGCTTCACCGATGGAATCGAGGGTGATCGCCATGCGCTCTTTTTCCTGGAACAGCGCTTCATTCAGCGCGCGCAGCGGCGTGATGTCCTGACAGATGCCGAGCATACGTTCAATCTGCCCATCCTGACTCAGAATGCGGTTGGCCTCAGAGCGCACGTAGCGCGGGCCTTCCGGTAGATTAATCCGGTATTCCAGCTGGAAAGCGCTGCGGCGTTCGATGGCCTGCTGCACCGCAAGCGTGGCGGTTTCCCGCTCGGCCGGATCAAGCAGATGCACCCACAGATCGTAGGTGGGCGTCTGGTGCGGACTTAAGCCAAATAGCTCATACATGCGCTTGTCCCACAACATCTCGCCGGTCAGCAGATTCCACTCCCAGACGCCAATGCCGCCAGCTTCATTGGCCAGCGTGATGCGCTCCATCAAGCGTCGATTAATCTGCTCACTCTGCTTCAGTTCGGAGATATCGATAATCTGCGCGATGAAGTAGTGCGGCTGTTGCGCGGCGTCGCGCACCATCGATACCGTCAGGCGCGCCCAGACGATTTCGCCATCTTTGCGGAAATAGCGCTTCTCCATGGTGTAGGTCATGATTTCACCCGCCACCAATCGCTCCAGCTGCTGTAAATCGTTGTTGAGATCGTCGGGATGGGTGATTTGCTGGAAGGTGAGCTTTTTCAGCTCATCGGCCGGGAAACCCAGCGTCTGGCACAGCGAATGATTGACCTGCTGCCAACCGCCATTCGGCGAAACCAGCGCCATGCCAATCGCGGAGTATTCCATAGCGTTACGGAAGCGGGTTTCACTCTCGCTGATATGATGCTTCTCGCGCTGGAAGGCATCCATCACCAGCGCCATCACGTGGCTCGGCAGCAGCACCAACAGAAATGGCAGCCATGTGCTGACCTGGCCGAGCAGCATGCCGTTTTGCGCCAGGTTGACCCAGTTAAAGGCCAGCAGAATCGAGATGAAACTGGCGTTGAGGAAGAACAGCAGAAACGCTTCGAACTTGGGTAGCCGCACCGAGCACCAAAAAAGAATCACCACAATAAAAGTGAAGGGCCACGGCAGAAAACGCAGCGACAAATAGCTGGCGAGCAGCGTGACAAGCAGCGTCAGGCCGGTTTCCAACTGACGGCCTGGCGTCAAAATCTGGCGCAGCGGTTTATTTGGCCACAGCAATAACACCGGGCCAAACGCCAGCACGCCGATCACCTCAGAAATCACCCACGTCGAGAAGAAGGGCAGTGACGCATTGCTGCCCACATGCAGCATCCACAATGCCACGACGCCACCTAACAGCGGCGCAATCAGGCCGGCGCACAGGGCAAAGCGCACCCAGTCGAGTAACGAATTGAGCGGGGCGCGGCGATCGAGCAGCGCGCGCAGCATCACGCCGCCCAGAATCGCCTGCACCATATTTAAGATGGCGAACTTAATGTTGCTGAGCGCGGGGCCAATAATGATCAGATTGGCTAACGCGGTACCCAATACGCAGGCAAGCAGCAGCAAGGGAACGTGTTTGGAGTGGGCGCGAAACACGATCACCGTCATCAGCGCGGTGGAGTACCAAAGCGGCGAAATACGGCCGCTGACAACAATCAGTTCCAGGCAAAATAGCGTCAGTAGAAAAGTGAGCCCGCCAATGAGCAAGGCATTGAGCCAGGTTCGCTGTGGCCTTTCCTGTGAAGTTAGTATCTCGAGGGTCATGCAAGAATCCAGCAGCGCGCACCTGATTCACGATGGAAAATGCGCCAACCAATCACTATTTTGCATGCTAGCACATCTGTTTGAGATGTCTGCGGGGAATTCGACTTTAGTCGTTATTCACTGAATTGATTGGCCCTTTGCGCGCAAAGGGCCAAACGGTATTAGCGAAAAAGATCGGCGCGGGTAAACGGCTTTTCTAAGCCGGCAAGATTGGCAGAGAAGCGTTCGAGGAACTGTTGCGTGGTGGCGACGCGGCCGTGGCTGAGCAGCAACAGCGGCACCAGCAGCGCGACGCCAATCTGCGGCAGGCTAAAGCCCTTTAGTGAAGTACGGCGCTGCGTCAGCAGGAATGCGGTGCTAAGCGTAAAGCCGAGTATCAGGCCCGCCAGCACTTCGCTTTTGGAGTGCGCGTGGATGACCAGGCGCGACAGGCCAACCATCAGCGGGATCAGATAGCCGATGCCAATGGTAAACAGGCGCCAGCGCGGCGACCAGCGGCCGGAGATCAGCCACATCATCACCGGCCAGAGCGTGGCCGACATCGCGCTGTGGCCGCTGAAGCCGGTAAAGTTGAATCGGGCGCTACCAATGCCAAAGCCGAGAAACAGGATTTTCGAGACGCTCACCACCAGGCCAGCCAGACCAAACGCCAGCACCCAATACCAGACGGTTTGGCGGTTGTCGCTTTTCCATGGCAAGACCAGCGCGATGATCACCGCGGTCGGGATCAGCAACATGCTGTCGCCAAAATAGGTCAGGGTTTTCCAGCTCATACTTTTCCTTGCGGCTATATTCGGAGTGCCAACGCCAGCTGCAGTGTTGGCAGATGAACAGTGTATCGATTAAGCGTCTGGCTGCAAAAGGGGATATTCTGAAAAGCCGTTGGCCCATTTCTCTGGCATCAACCCGGTGAAATACCTATAATTGCCGCCAACTAACCCTCTCATTCGGCCCGTTGCAGCTTCGGCTTAGGCAGGCTCCAGTTATCAGGTCTTAAAAAAGTATGACTGACAAGTCTCATCAGTGCGTGATCGTTGGCATCGCAGGTGCATCCGCATCCGGAAAAAGTCTTATCGCCAGCACGCTCTATCGTGAAATCCGTGACCAGGTCGGTGACGAGCATATCGGTGTGATCCCCGAAGATGCCTACTATAAAGATCAGAGCCACCTCACTATGGAAGAGAGGGTGAAAACCAACTATGACCATCCGAGTGCGATGGATCATGATCTGTTGTTGCAGCATCTGCGCGCGCTTAAAGCTGGTCAGGAAATTGAGTTGCCGGTTTACAGCTATGTTGAGCACACCCGCACCAGCGACTGTATTCATCTCAAATCGAAGAAAGTCATCATTCTCGAAGGCATCTTGCTGTTAACCGATGCCCGCCTGCGTCAGGAGATGAATTTCTCTATCTTCGTCGATACGCCGCTGGATATCTGTTTGATGCGCCGCATGAAGCGCGATGTGAATGAGCGCGGTCGCTCCATGGATTCGGTGATGAGCCAGTATCAGAAGACCGTGCGTCCGATGTTCCTGCAATTTATTGAACCTTCCAAGCAGTACGCTGACATCATTGTGCCGCGCGGCGGAAAAAACCGTATCGCCATTGATATCCTCAAGGCCAAGATTAATCAGTATCTTTGACGACATGGCGTCCGCCCCGGCGTGACGCGCTGTCGTAGCCATTCGCTACACTTAATTCATGGAGTACCTGCGATGAGATTATGCGATCGCGATATTGAAGCCTGGCTGGACAACGGAAAGTTGGCGATTGAGCCGCGCCCGCCAGTGGAACGCATCAACGGCGCCACGGTGGATGTGCGCCTCGGCAATCAGTTCCGCACTTTTAGCGGTCATACGGCGGCGTTTATTGATTTGAGTGGTCCAAAGCATGAAGTCAGTGCCGCGCTGGACCGTGTGATGAGCGACGAGATTGTGCTGCCGGAAGGCGAAGCCTTTTTCCTGCATCCTGGCGAGCTGGCGCTGGCGGTAACGCTGGAATCGGTCACCATTCCTGACGATCTGGTCGGCTGGCTGGATGGCCGCTCTTCGCTGGCACGCCTGGGTTTAATGGTGCACGTCACGGCGCACCGTATCGATCCGGGCTGGCAAGGCCGCATCGTGCTGGAGTTCTATAATTCAGGCAAACTGCCGCTGGCGCTGCGTCCAGGCATGTTAATTGGTGCACTGAGCTTTGAGCCGCTGTCGGGCCCGGCTGCGCGACCGTATAACCGTCGCGAAGATGCCAAATATCGTGGTCAGCAGGGCGCGGATGCCAGCCGCATCGACAAAGACTGACTATCAGTAAGTGACCGGGGTGAGCGAGCGCAGCCAACGCAGCTGCACCTTGAATTATGACGGCAATGAGGATGTGATGAGAAGAGTGATAACTACGCTGGCCATCCTGTTAGTGGTGGTGGTAGCGGGCATGACGGCATTGGTGTTGCTGGTCAATCCCAACGACTTTCGCACCTACATGGTAAAGCAGGTAGAACAGCGCAGTGGTTATCAGCTTCAGGTAGGCGGCGATCTGCGCTGGCACGTCTGGCCGCAGCTTAGCATTCTCGCCGGACGCATGAGTCTGACCGCGCCTGGCGCGACGCAGCCGATGGTCACCGCCGATAACATGCGCCTGGATGTCCATCTCTGGCCGCTGTTGTCGCATCAGCTGAGCGTCAGCCAGGTGATGCTGAAAAACGCCATCATCCGCGTCACGCCAGACAGCGCCGCACAAAAGCCGAGCGGCGCGCCAGTGGGGCCGGGTGATGCCGAGCCAGTGAGCAGCAGCGATAACGGCTGGTCATTCACGATTGGCAAACTGCGTCTTGCCGACAGCCTGCTGATTTGGCAGCAGCCCGGCGGCGACGAATATAATTTCCGCGACCTCAATCTCAACCTCGATCAGGATGCCAGCAAGCAGGCCAGCATCAATCTGGCTACCCGGATTTCGCGTAATCAGCGCAATGTTAGCGTCAATCTCAAAGGTCAGATGAATGTGGCGCAATACCCACATCGTCTGGTCGGACAGCTGGATGAGTTGAATTACGCCATCGACGGCGCCAATCTGCCGACGCAGGGCATCAAAGGCACCTTGAGCGGGCAGGGCGAATGGAACGGTGACAATCAGCGTTTTTCCCTACAGAAGATGCAGCTCACCGCCAATGACAGCGCACTGGATGGCAGCGCCGAGGGGAGTCTGGCGCTGCCGCAGCAGCTTAATCTGGCGCTGCATGCCACCCGTTTAGACATCGACGCGTTGATGGCGAATGCACCGGTGACGGATAGCAGCGCGCCGCAGCGAGCCAATGTGGTGAGCACGCCAGTGATTGCTGAACCGCGAATGCGTGACAACAGCGACTCGCCGCTGAATCAGCTGGATTTGACGCTCAATCTCATCGCCGATAGCAGCGTGTGGCGCGGCCTGACGCTGACCAACTTGCAGATCGATGCCAGCAATCAGCAAGGTTTGATGACGCTGAGTAAGCTGCAAGGCAAATTTGGCGAAGGCCATTTCTCCGTTCCCGGTTCGGTGGATATCCGCAAACCGGTGACGCAAGTGGCATTCCAGCCTGAGCTGGATAACATCGCCATTGCGCCGCTGCTGAAAGCATTAGAACTGCCAGAAAAGCTGCAAGGCACGGTTTCACTGCAAGGCGATGTGAGCGGTGCTGGATTGAGCATTGAAGAGGCAAAACGTAACTGGCAGGGCAGTGCGGATCTGGAAGCCACTAATTTACAGCTTTCGCAGCTGAATCTGCAGCAGATGGTGCGCCGTGCGGTGGCGCGCGTCAGTAATCGTGTCACCAACGATCAACCCGACGATCAGGGCATTCAGCAGTTGAGTGGGCGCGTGAGTCTCAAGCAAGGCATCTTCAGCCTGCCGGATCTGCAGGGCGGCAACAGTCGTCTGGCGGTGCAGACCAAAGGCAATGTCGATATGGTTAAACAGCAGCTCGACGTCACCATTAATATGATGCTGCGCGGCTGGCAGGGCGACGATAAATTAGCTGCGCTGCTGAACCAGCAAACTATTCCGCTGCGTATGTACGGCGGCTGGAATAATCTGCAGTACTCGTTGCCGGTGGATGACGTGGTGCGTCAGCAACTGCAAAGCGAAGCGAAGTCGCGGCTCAATCAGTGGCTGGATCGCCAACAACCGGCGAAGCAGCCGTGACTGAAACCAGGTCGCCATTTATGGCGACCTGGTTAATTACGGTGCTATCGGCACTATCTCCACTTTCTGCACGCGGTGATTTTCTACCTGCAACGTTCGCAGCAGATAATCACCGATCTGTAACTCTTCGCCTTCCTGCGGCACATGTTGCAGGCTGTCCATCAGTAATCCTGCCAGCGTGTGGTAATTGCGCTTTTCATCAAGTGGCAGCTGCACGTAGACGGCTAAATCCTCTAACGGCATATGACCATTCGCCACCCAACCGCCGTCGGGCAGCACTTGAATATCATAGCGCGCATCGATTTTTTCCCCTTCATTCGGCAGATTGCCGGCGATGGTTTCCATCAGATCGCTCAGCGTGACCACGCCTTCCACCGAACCAAACTCATCCACCACAAAGGCGAAGTGGGTGCGCGCGTTGCGGAACTGTTCCAGCGCCTGTAATAAGGTGACGCGCTCAGGAAAGATCAACGGCTGGCGAATCAGCGAGCGTAAATCCAGTGATTTGCTGTGCAACGATTGATGCAGGAGATCAATCACGTGCACCACACCGAGCGGGTCGCGGCCCTGTTCGGTCACCAGAATACGCGTGTGTTGATTGCGATCGAGCTTCGCCATGATCTCCGCCGGATCTTCGGTGAGGTCGATATGCTCGACGTCGTGGCGCGACGTCATGATGCTATTAATCTGGCGCTGACCCAGCCCCAGCACGCGCGCAATCATGCGCCGTTCCTGACGGTTAAATAGCGCGCCCTCTTCGCTATCGCTTACCAGTGACGCGGTATCGGCGTCCAGTTCCGCACGCTGCGCCTCGCCGCGCAGAATGCGCAAAACGGCTTCTGACGTGCGCTGACGCAGTGGACGGCCGGCAGTGAGAAAGCGGCGGCGATTGAACATCGCCAACTGATTGAGTATCTCAATGACGATAGAGAAACCAATCGCCGCGTAAAGATACCCTTTCGGAATAATGAAGCCTAACCCCTCGGCCACCAGGCTGAAGCCGATCATGAGCAGGAAGCTCAGACAGAGAATCACGATGGTTGGATGGCCGTTAACGAAACGCGTCAGTGGCTTACTCGCCAGCAGCATCAGCAGAATCGCCACCGTTACAGCCGCCATCATCACCGGCAGCTCGTTGACCATGCCAACGGCGGTAATCACCGAGTCCAGCGAGAAGATGGCGTCCAGCACCACTATTTGCGCCACCACCGGCCAGAATTTAGCACCGTTCTTATTTTGACCAGTTTCCTCGTCAGCGCCTTCCAGGCGACTGTTTAACTCGGTGGTGGCCTTATAAAGAAGAAAGAAACCACCGCACAGCAGCAGCAGATCGCGGGCGCTGAAGTCGTGGTGCAACAGAGTAAACAGCGGTTGTGTCAGGGTTACCAGCCAGGAAAGTGAGGCGAGCAGCACTAAACGCGACACCAGCGCGAGAAGCAGGCCGATAATGCGCGCACGGTCGCGTTCCTTCGGCGGCAGCTTTTCGACGAGGATGGCAATGAAAACCAGGTTATCAATGCCCAACACCAGCTCCAGAACGATTAGCGTTACTAATCCTGCCCACAGCGACGGATCAATGATCCACTCCAACATGTGTTAATCACCTTAATGTCTGTGTTATGCGCTTAATCTGATGATAGTGAAACGGCGTTAAGCCTGTAAATAGCCGCTGACTCGGTCAATTGGCGGGTCAGCCATGAGAGAAGAATATCCCTGATTGCCGATTTGCACCGATAAGATGAAAGTATGGATAAAGATTGCACCTGAATGAAAGAGACAATTATTTTTTTTCAGCAGATAACCACGTGCATTTTTAATGCAGTCTATTGCGTGGTTGAGTATCGAATTAATCTGAATTTTGCAGGGGAATGGCCTGAAAGGGCTGGCATCAATACTTATCGCTGGTAGTCTTTTTCCTAAAATAGTGCAGGGAACACGGGGCCTACTTGTAAACAAGCCAGTAATAACTAGTATAGCAACGTGTTAGTAAATGTCTGCGCCAAAGTTGTTTATAGCGTGCTCCTTAGCCTCTTAATGTTGCGAACTGTGATCGCACGCGGACCACGGCCAGTAATTAGCGCAAAAATGCCGCATAAAACAAGTTGTAATTAGGATGAAAGCGGTATTGGCAGCGACAGCCAAGGGCGGTAGCGTGCCTGAATCGCCTTTCTCTTGGTTTAATGGTCTGCCACTGTGGTAAGGGAAGTCGGACTAATCTGTTGGTATTAATCACAATTCTCTTGCTTACTATTGTGAGAATTGATTTGGCCTCAGAGAATTTACCGCAGATTGCCTCAACAAATGCAGTGAATATTTCGCTCATTTATCAAACAGCGTTGAGGCATTAGGGATTAAAGAAATAATATAAAAGAGTTAACTATGCGCGATAACGAAATTACATATAAAAGTCTTCTGACAAAAATTTTACTGGCGTGCTCGGATTTAATTTGTTTCAACGCAGCATTATTTATTGCGATGGCATTGATTAATTCGTTTACCCATTCTCCACTGGCAGATATATCTGAAAAATACCTGCATTTAAAAATTGCTACGCACATTGCGCTTTCCGTTATTTGCGTGGGCTGGTTCTGGGTTCGCCTGCGTCATTATACCTATCGCAAGCCATTCTGGTTCGAGCTCAAAGAGATCTTTCGTACCATTCTTATTTTCTCTGTCATCGATTTGTCAATTTCAGCCCTTTCACAGTGGCAAATGTCGCGCTTTGTCTGGGTAGCGACCTGGATTCTTGCGTTGATTATGATTCCTTTAGCGCGCGCCATCTCTAAGCGTGTGCTGAATCATTATGGCATGTGGAAGAAGCAAACCATCATCATCGGCAGCAGCCGCAATGCCCAGGAAGCCTGGCAGGCGCTGCAGAGCGAAGAGGTGATGGGCTTCGATGTTATCGCCTTCTTCGATGTCGATAAGAGCAGCCCACAGGCCAGCATCTCAGGCGTACCTGTGCTGCACAACGAACAAGAGTTGTGGCAGCTGACCAACAGCGAAACCCAGTTCATCGTGGCGGTGGAGTTCGAACAGAGCCAGCACCGCGACCACTGGCTGAAAACCCTGGCGATGCACAATTGCCGCTCGGTTTCTGTTATTCCAACACTGCGCGGTGTACCGCTGTACGGCACCGACATGGCTTACATCTTTAGCCATGAAGTGATGATTCTGCGTGTGAATAACAATCTGGCGAAGCGCACGTCACGTTTCCTTAAGCGTGCATTCGATATCGTCGGCGCGCTGAGCATTATCCTCGCGCTGTCCCCGGCGTTGCTGGTCCTTGGATTTATGGTTGGCCGCGATGGCGGACCACCGATTTACGGTCATGAACGTGTGGGCTTAGGCGGCCGTAAGTTCAAATGCCTGAAATTCCGCTCAATGGTGATTAACTCGAAAGAGGTGCTGGAAGAGGTACTGCGTACCGATCCTGTTGCCCGCGCCGAGTGGGATAAAGATTTCAAACTGAAGAACGATCCGCGCATCACCAAAGTCGGCCATTTCATCCGTAAAACCAGTCTGGATGAGCTGCCGCAGCTGTGGAACGTGGTCCGTGGCGATATGAGCCTGGTGGGGCCGCGCCCGGTGATTGAAGATGAGCTCTGCCGTTATGCCGGTGATGTCGATTATTACCTGATGGCGAAACCAGGCATGACGGGATTGTGGCAGGTTAGCGGTCGTAACGACGTTGACTATGAAACACGCGTCTATTTCGACTCGTGGTATGTCAAGAACTGGTCGCTGTGGAATGACATCGCGATTCTGTTTAAGACGGTTGGCGTAGTGCTGAAACGCGATGGCGCCTATTGATAGACAGCGAAGCCGGGGAGGGCAGCAAGCTCCCCGGTTGAAAACTGCGGGTGCTGGGTGTGTCGTTATTAGACAGCTGCACTGATTGAGTCTGTATAACCATTTTAATTGATGTCGTCTTTAGACTCGGTGACAACATAAAACCAAGGGAGCGCATAATAATGACCCACAGTTTCAGTGTTTAACCCGTCACATTCCATTTTTGTAAGACGCTACACAGCGGGCGATTTCGCCTCTATCAATCAATAACTGATAGCGAAGAATCAGATGATAATGAAAATTAAATTGATACCTTTACTGGTATCCGCGACTTTTCTCTCCGGATGCACCATTGAGCCGGGTTCTCACCTTTCCACCAGTGGAAAAGATGTCATAGAGCAACAGGATAGCAACTATGACATCGACAAATATGTCAACGTCTTCCCGCTGACGCCGCGTCTGGTTGAACAGATGCGTCCGAAGCCGTTAGTCGCGCAGGCTAACCCGATGCTGCAAAATGAAATTCAGAGCTACGAATACCGTATCGGTGTCGGCGACGTGCTGAACGTCACGGTCTGGGATCACCCAGAGTTGACCACACCTGCCGGTCAGTACCGTAGCGCCAGCGACACCGGTAACTGGGTACAGGCAGATGGCACCATTTTCTACCCGTACATCGGTAAAGTGCGCGTAGCAGGCCGAACGGTTACCGAGATCCGCAGCGAAGTGGCGCGTCGTCTGGCGCAATACATCGAAAGTCCGCAGGTTGACGTTAACGTCGCCTCGTTCCGTTCGCAGAAAGCGTACGTCACCGGTTCGGTCACCACCTCCGGACAGCAGGCGATCACTAACGTGCCGCTGACCGTGCTGGATGCCGTCAACGCCGCCGGCGGTTTAGCGGCTGACGCTGACTGGCGCAACGTGGTGCTGACGCACAACGGCAAAGAACAACGTCTTTCGTTGCAGGCGCTAATGCAAAACGGCGACCTGAGCCAAAACCATCTGCTCTATCCGGGCGACATCCTTTACGTGCCACGTAACGACGATCTCAAAGTCTTCGTGATGGGTGAAGTGAAGCAGCAGTCAACGCTGAAGATGGACCGCAGTGGCATGACGCTGGCCGAAGCACTGGGCAACTCGCAGGGTATGGATCAGACCACCTCTGATGCCACCGGCGTGTTCGTGATTCGTCCGATTCGCGGCGCCAACCGCACCAAGATCGCCAACATCTATCAGTTGAATACCAAAGATGCGGCATCGATGGTGATGGGCACCGAATTCCAACTGGAGCCGTACGACATCGTCTATGTCACCGCGACACCAATCACCCGTTGGAACCGTGTGATTTCGGGCCTGCTGCCGACCATCGTAGGTATTGACGATGCCAGCTCCTCGGCTCTTCGTTTCCGCAACTGGTCGAACTAAGGGTTCGCCATGATTAAGTCCGTGTTAGTCGTCTGCGTCGGCAATATCTGCCGCTCCCCCACCGGGGAGCGTCTGTTCAAACGCGCGCTACCAAACATCCGGATTGCCTCCGCAGGGCTCAGCGCGCTGCAAGGCTATCCGGCGGACCAGAAAGCCCTGGCTGTGGCCGCCGAACACGGCGTGTCGCTGGAAGGGCATCAGGCTCAGCAATTAACGGCCAGCATGTGCCGTGACTATGACCTGATTCTGGTAATGGAAAAGCGCCACATTGAACAGGTGAATCGCATCGATCCAGCCGCACGCGGAAAGACCATGCTGCTTGGCCACTGGCTCAATCAGCAGGAAATTGCGGATCCGTACAAAAAAAGTCGCGAGGCCTTTGAAGAGGTCTACGGGTTACTGGAAAACGCTACCCAGAAATGGGTCAACGTATTAAGCCGATAGTTGGGAATATCCATGAATATCAAAAACAAGGTTATGACCGCGCCAAAGGAAGATTCGAATGGATGGGATCTGGCGCATCTTGTGGGACAGCTGATTGATCATCGCTGGATCATTGTTGCCGTTACCGCCTTCTTCATGCTGGTAGCCACGCTCTACACACTGTTTGCTACACCAATCTACAGCGCGGATGCGTTAGTCCAGGTTGAACAGAAGAATGCCAGCTCAGTACTGAATGAGTTAGACAGCATTCTGCCGCCAACGCCGGCGTCCGATACCGAGATTCAGATTCTTGAATCGCGCATGGTTATCGGTAAAACCGTTGACGATCTGGGTCTGGACACCGTTGTCACCCAGAACTATTTCCCGGTGATTGGTAAAGGTCTGTCGCGTTTGATGGGTAACAAGCCATCAACCGTCGCCATCTCCCGCCTGGAAATTCCACGCACCATCGATAAGCGTACCGTTGAACTGGAAGTGACCGGTCCTGACTCGTATACCGTGTCAGCGGACGGTGATGAGCTGTTCAAAGGTAAAGTTGGTCAGCTGGAAACGCACGGTGATGTGACCATGCTGGTAAGCGGCATCAATGCCGATGAAGGCACCAGCTTCAGCGTTACCAAACTGAACGAGCTGCAGGCGATTAACTCCGTGCTGGCCAACCTGACCGTTGCGGATAAAGGTAAAGACACGGGCGTGCTGGGTCTGGAGTATCTGGGTGAAGATCCGGAGCAGATCAGCAAAGTGCTGAACCAAATCGTCAATAACTATCTGCTGCAGAACGTTGAGCGTAAATCTGAGCAAGCGGAAAAAAGCCTGGAATTCCTGCGCAATCAGCTGCCGCAAGTGCGTGGCAAACTGGATGATGCCGAAGACAAGCTGAATACCTTCCGTCGCCAGAACGAGTCGGTTGACCTGTCGCTGGAAGCGAAATCGGCGCTGGATTCTTCTGTCAGCGTGCAGAGCCAGTTGAACGAACTGACCTTCCGTGAAGCCGAAGTGTCTCAGCTGTTTACTAAAGATCACCCAACCTACCGCGCCTTGCTGGAAAAACGCAAAACGCTGGAAGGTGAGCAGGCGCAGCTGAATAAAAAGATTTCTCAGATGCCACAAACGCAGCAAGAGATCTTGCGTCTGACGCGTGATGTGCAGTCTGGTCAGGAAATCTACATGCAGTTGCTGAACCGTCAGCAAGAGCTGGGTATCAGTAAAGCCAGCACCGTGGGTGATGTACGCATCATCGATGGCGCAGCAACCGGCAACAGCCCGGTGGCACCGAAGAAACTGCTGATCATCGCGGCGAGCGTGATTCTGGGTCTGATGGTTTCTGTTGGTCTGGTGCTGCTGAAAGCGCTGCTGCATCACGGCATCGAAAATCCAGAGCAGCTGGAAGAGCTGGGCATGAACGTCTATGCCAGCGTACCGCTGTCAGAATGGCAACGTAAGAAAGATACCGAAGCACTGGCGCGTCGTGGCAACAAGGTGAAAACCGATCCCCACGAAACGCTGCTGGCGCTGGGCAATCCAACTGATCTGTCAATTGAAGCGATTCGTAGCCTGCGTACCAGCCTGCACTTCGCGATGATGGAAGCGAAAAACAACATCCTGATGATCACCGGCGCCAGCCCAGGTATTGGTAAAACCTTTATCTGTGCCAACCTGGCAACGCTGGTCGCCAAAGCGGGCCAACGTGTGCTGTTCATCGATGGTGATATGCGTCGCGGTTACACCCACGAACTGCTGTCAGCCGATAACAAATCCGGTCTGTCTAACGTGTTGTCAGGCAAAACCGAGTTCAGCCCGGCGCTGATTCAGAAAGGCCCGTACGGTTTTGACTTCCTGCCACGCGGTCAGGTGCCACCAAACCCATCTGAACTGCTGATGCATCGTCGCATGGGTGAGCTGCTGGATTGGGCGAGCAAGAACTACGACCTGGTGTTGATTGATACGCCTCCGATTCTGGCGGTCACCGATGCGTCTATCATCGGTAAGCTGGCCGGTACGTCGCTGATGGTGGCGCGTTTCGAAACCAACACGCCGAAAGAACTGGATGTCAGCTTCAAGCGCTTTGCCCAGAACGGTATTGAGATTAAAGGTGTGATCCTTAACGCCGTGGTGCGTAAAGCCGCCAACTCTTATGGTTACGGTTACGACTATTACGACTACGAGTATGGCAAACCGACCAAAAGTTAATTTGCCCGTCATTCACAGTTAATGATGAGGGTAATCCGGTGAAGAAAGGGGCGGGTTGACCGCCCCTTTTGATCGCACCGTTTGAATGACGACACGCAACGATTTACACAGGTGATTCTCTCTATAACGCCATTAAAAGCCACCGCTGGCACGAGAACTTGTGGAATTAAGGAATCACACCATGGCTCCATATTGGTATTTATCAGGGTTTTTGCTGTTGCTTGCGCTGGTCGAAATCCTGTTGAAGAAAGACGAACGCACCACCCATATTCTGACTTACCTGCTGTGCATCGCCACGGTCACGCTGATTATTTTCGCCGGTATTCGCGGTCTCGGTACCGGGATGGACGACTATCAATATCGCAGCTTCTTTGCCGACTTCGTCCGCCGTATTGAGGTCAACGGTTTTGCCAACACCGTCGCCTTCTTCCGTTATGAACCGCTGATTTTTGCTATCGCGTGGATCACCAGCCTGTTTTCACACAATGCCAGCGTGTTCCTGTTTGTGTTCAGTATTCTGGCAGTTTCAACCAACGCCATCTTTTTCAAAAAGATGTCACCGTATCCGGTGTTGGCATTGGCGCTTTACTCGGCGCATATCTTTATCAACAAAGACGTAAACCAGATTCGTTTTGGCCTGAGCTCGGCGCTGTTCCTTGGCGTGATCTGGACTATTTACCTCAAGCAATACTGGTGGGCGTTTGCCTTCTTTATTCTGTCCTTCCTCAGCCACAACACCGCAGTAATGGTGGTGACCATCATTCCGTTCCTGTTTATTCGGGAATCGCGCTGGTGGCCGGTGGCCATCATTATATTCAGTGTGCCACTTTCGGTGGTGGGCGGGACCGGCTTTATTGCCTTGATCGCCGGACATCTGGGATCGATGGGCGAGAGGGCCGCAGGCTACAGTAACGAAGCCTCGAATGCCGGTGACGGCAGCGTGGTGTCAGTGTCCAACCTGAAAAACATCATGCTGGTGTTTATCTTTGTCTACTTCATGCTGAGCAACCAGCTCAAGCGTGAACAGTACGACGTGTGGAAGCTGAACTATCTGTTGATTCTCACTTTTGCCATCGGCGGCGGTATCAGGATCTTCTTCTACAACTACTCATCGGGTGCGCGCCTGTCGAACTACCTGCTGCAGGTCGAACCGATTATTTTGACATCGCTAATCTTCCAGTCAAAACGCGTACTGAAACCCGCGATGTTTGCGATGTTCGCTTTCTTCCTTGTTTATTACCTCTACTACAACACGATCTCACTGAAGCAGGCCGTTGTGGGCTATGAAGTTGCTCGTGAATTCAAATTGTTTCATTAACCGATGAGAGGAAATATGCGGAAGACTTTACTGGCAATTCTGATCACCTCTGCGCCGTTTCTGGCGCAGGCAGAGGATCATCCCGGCACCTTCATCATCGCCGCCTACGGTGACTCCACCACCGCTGGCGTTACCGCGTCGGGCAATCGCAATATCCTCAGTAAAAATAATGAAGTGAGTTTTTTGCAGCAGATGTTGCGTGAGAAATACGGCAACAACATTGAGGTGAAGAACCACGGCATGCCGGGCGCACAAGTTTCGGTGCTGGTTTACGACAAAGACAATACGCCGATGGATTGGTCAGAACGCATGGCGAAATCCGATGCCAACATGATTCTGATTAACTATGCCATCAACGATGCGCGCATCAACTTCTTCAAAGACAAAGGCGAGCGCATTGAAACGCCGCAAGAGTATAAGCGCATCATCACCGAGCTGGTCAAAGGCGCGAAGGCGAATAACAAGCTGGTGGTGTTACAGGAACCGAATCCCATTTGTGGCAAAGCCGAGCGCTGGAACGTCTGGCCGTATGTTTATCAGTTAAATGAAGTGGCTAAAGAGCAGCAAGTGCCGATTGTGAAGCAGTACAGCGTCATCAAGCAGAACCGTGACTGGCAATCTGAGATGTCGCCTGATTGCATTCACCCGAACGAGATGCTTTATAAGCAGAAAGCAGAAAGAACCTTCAACGTCTTAAGCAGCACTTTCGATAGCGTTTTGTCGCGGCACAGCAGCTAACCCAACTCAGATTCAGGAGCTGACATGTATGTATTAATCATGGTGCTGTCATTTTGTCTGGCGCTAATCATTCTGCGAGTATTCTCCTTCCACAAAGGCGTTTACAACAGTAGCGGTATTAAAAGTATCTCTGGTATGCGCGCGCTGCTGGCCAGCATCGTGGCGTTCTCACACTTCGCGCACTATATCTATTCGCTGGATGGTCAGTGGGTGTTCGATAAAGACTATTTTGCCTGGTTCTCCGAAGGCAACTTCTTCGTTAACTCCGGTAAATTCGGTGTACTGCTGTTCTTCATGATCTCCGCCTTCCTGTTCTATCGCTGGCTGGATAATGAAACCCTGACGCCAGGGCAGCTGACTCACAAGCTGCTGAAGTCGCGTATCCGCCGTATCGTCCCGATGTTCTGGTTCTCCGGTTTTGTCATCATCGCGGTAGGCGTGGTGCAGGGCGATCTCACTTATAGCCTCACGGCAGTAAAAGATGCCGTGCTGTGGTTGCTGTTTATTGGCAGCTATCGCATGGGTGATTTCCTGACGGCGGATGTCAACGCCGGTGTGGAATGGACGCTGCGCCTCGAATGGTTGCTGTACCTGTCGATTCCGCTGATTTACGTGCTCAACCGCGCCACCAAAGGTAAATACAAAACGCTGCTGATTCTCGGCTCGATCGGCGTGATTTTCTGCGTGGCGGTTGGCCTGCGTCTGTGGGGCAAAACCTATACCGATCCGCGTCCGGTGCTGGGCTTCGCCATGGGTTATCTGGCGTATAAGTATCGCGACATGTTTGCGCACTACAAAACTTCCAGCTTGGCCGGTTTTGCGGTGATTGTGCTGTCGCTGTTCTCGCTGTCGTTCACCAGCAACACCTTCTGGTATCTGATTTTCCTCTGCTGCCTGACGGTGATCTTCTTTATTGTCAGCAGCGGCAACGCGGTGTTTGGCATTCTGGAAAACAAAACCCTGATGTCGATTGGTGAGGTGAGTTACAGCCTGTATCTGATTCACGGTGTGGTGCTCTATTTCATCAAGCAGATCCCGGAAACGCTCTATCCGCATTCGTTCCTGTTCTACACCTTGCTTTCAACGTTGTTCTTTGTCGCCTCCTTCTATGTGGCGAAATTGACGTATCTGTTTGTCGAGAAACCGTTTATCGGCAGTAGCAACAAGAAGAAAGTGGCGATGAAGACCTCGCCGACAAATTAGGACATCACCCATTATTCTTTTGAGCCCACAAGTTATATCATTGATTTTGTAACTTTTTTAATGAGGTGCTGGCAATGCAGGAGATTCGCTTCTCAATTGTTATTCCCGCGTATAACGCGTCGAAATCGATTGTCACGACGCTAGATTGCGTCAAAGCGCAAACCTATCGCAATTTTGAAGTCATTATTGTTGATGACAAATCGGCCGATGCGGCTGAACTGGCGCAGGTGGTACGCAGCGAACGTTATCAGGATTTGGCTATCAAACTGGAGCTGTCTGAGGTCAAACTCAACGGCGCTGGCGCCCGTAACAAAGGTATTGAGCTGGCAACCGGCGACTTTATCAGCTTCCTCGATGCCGACGATGAGTGGCATCCGGACAAGTTATTGGTGGCGAGTGAAACCATCGCCAAACTGGAAGCGCAGGGCAAATCGCGCTACGTCATCTTTAGTCAGGTGAACATCCATCAGGATGGCAGCTTCCTCAAGGTGATGCCGATGCAACCGCCCGGCAAAAACGAAACCGTCGCCGAGTATCTGTTTGGCTGTTACGGCTTTATTCAAACCAGCACCATTGTGCTGAAGCGCGAAGATGCGGCGCAGATCCAGTTTGATGCGCGCTATATTCGCCATCAGGATTATGACTTCTGCATCCGCGCTGACCGCATGGGTTACGACTTCGTGATGATCGACAAGCCGTTGGCAACCTACCATCTGGTGACCAAATTTGGTTCCAAGCACAAAGGCGAATCGGTCAAATACTCGTTCTTCTGGCTCGATACCATGAAGCCGCACCTGACCACGCGTGACATCCATACTTACAAGGCGTTCAAGCTGCCGCTGCGCTACAAGATGGATGGTAAATCGCTGCAGGCCAGCCTCAGCTTTGCACGCTACTTCTTCCTCACCAACCGTGACAATCGCGCCTACTTCATGAATCGCTTGCTCGATAAGGTGAAGTCGCGCTTCTCGGGCAGAAGAGCCGTCTCCTGATTCACTTTTAAACACTTTCACTTGCTCCCTACACGGGGGCAATTTTTTGGTTCCTGAAACTCCGGGTAGACAAATGACAAATCATGTTGGCACCGTCGGTATTGTGATGCCGATGTATAACGCGCGAAATACCGTTCTGCGCGCGGTTGAGTCGATCATCAACCAGACCTACAGCGACTGGCATCTTTACCTGATCAACGACAAATCCACCGATGATTCACTCGCCTTGGTGCGTGAAAATTGTCAGGACGCGCGTATCACCATTCTCGACAACGAGGTCAATCAGGGCGCAGCCGAAACCCGTAACGTGGGGCTGCGCGCGGCGAAAGAAGAGATCATCGCGTTTCTTGACAGCGACGACGAATGGCACCGCGAAAAACTGGCCGAACAGACGGCCGCGATCGCCGCCGGCGACGATTTCGTGATCACGCATTATCACTACAAAACCAAAACCGCTGACCACGATATCAACTACAGCAAACCCTACCTGCAGCAGGAAAACTTCGTGAAGAAGCAATATCGTGTTTGCTTCTCCTCGGTGTGTTTCCGCCGTCCTCCACAGGGCATCTTCTTCCAGCGTAAAGGCCACGAAGATTTCCTGTTCCTCTATGAGTTGTTCCTCCGCTACAAACAAGCCCGCGTGATCCAGAAAACCCTGGTCAACTATTACGAGTTGGGCGATTCACTGTCGCGCAACAAAAATAAAGCGGCGAAGTGGCACCTCGAATTATTAAGAATTATCTATAAAAACAATCCGTTAAAAGTATATTACTATTATGTCTGGTATATGGTGAATGGGGTTCTTTTTGCCTTAAAACACCGCTAAGCGCAACGGTGATTTAGCTGCTTTTATATTTTTGAGGTGGAAAGGATTGTATGAAAAAGATCGTTTTGGTGATTAAAGATGCCTACTCGTATGCGGGCACGGAAAACATCTGCAACTTTATGTCTGAGTGCCTCGGCGAGCAGCATGAAGTCACCATTTACTCGCTGGAAGGCCATGGCAAAACCTTTTATCCGTTCGAACGGGTGAAAAAAATTGTCAGCTTTGAAGGCCACAGCAACCCAATTAAAAGCGCCGTTAGCAGCATTCATCAGGAAGGCTTCGACAGCGTATTCCTGATCAGCATGGGTCGCCTGAGCGTGATGTTTGCCTTCTGGAACCTGATGGCGCTGAAGAAGAAGCGCTTCAAGGCGTATGCCTGCGAACACATCGCGATTAACTCGTTCAGCAAGCCGATTAAGCTGCTGAAGTGGCTGATGCTGCGCTATTACGACCAGGTGATCGTCCTGACCGACAAAGATCATCAGGTGTTTAACCGCTGGAATATTGCCAGCCAGCAAATCCCCAATCCGGTGGTGTACAAAGCGTTTCAACGTCAAACGCGCAGCCGTCAGGCGCTGGCGGTGGGACGTCTTGATAACCAGAAAGGCTTCGACCTGCTGCTGGATATCTGGGCCGACTTCAGCAAGAAACATCCCGAGTGGAAACTGGTGATTGCCGGTGACGGCGAACTACGCCAGCAGCTACACGATCAGGCTGCGGCGTTAGGTATCACTAATAGCGTTAACTTTGTCGGCAAAGTCAGCAACATCAACGATTACTACCGCGAAAGCGACATGGCGCTGATGACGTCGCGCTATGAAGGCTTGCCGCTGGTGCTGCTGGAAGCCAAATCCTGGTCGCTGCCGGTGGTGGCGTACGATTGCCCAACCGGGCCGCAGGAGATCATCAACCACGGTGAAGATGGCTTCCTGGTGCCGATGAATGACAAAACCACCTTTATCAAGCGGATGGAGCAGCTCGCCAGTGATGATGGCCTGTTCTACGCCATGAGTGAAAAAACCAAAGAAACCGCGCTCAAGTTTGACGGTAATCAGATCAAGCAGAGCTGGCTCGCCCTTGTTTAGCGACAATTATCGTGCCTCGGGAATCCTTTTTGGCCGCACAACCACGGGAATTGAAGCATGAAAAGAAGAGAAGTCTTGCAGGCCGCAGCCTCCTCGATTGTTACTGCGCTCTCAGTGAGTGCGTTTTCCAGCTACGCCGCAAAAAGTGGTCAGCCAACGTTAAAATCCGTCGATCCTGCCAGCGTACCGGCAGGCGATGTGCCGATTCTGACGCCAGAAAACGTCTATACCATGCCGCCGCAGTTCTGGCAGAACTTCGAGGGCAAACTGTGGATCGGTAAAGCGGGCAGCGATGCCAGCCAGGCCGGCAACCAGATCCCGGTGTTTCTGCGCGATGCCAATGGCAAAGTGTCACAAATCAGCCAGCCGATTGCGCTGAACAAGGGCAACTTCGCCCAGTTCATTCACGACAATGCGGCGTTGATCGCCAATCCCGTGCACTCAATGGTGGTGGAGGACGATCAGGGCCATACACTGTTTTCTATCAGCGATGTCTCGCGCCCTAATCAAAGCAACTTCAGCCAGCGTCTGGCGCAGCCGAACGGCTACCAGCTGATTGGTGAAATCCCATCGGTTGAAGAGCTGCGCAAAACCCGTCCGCTGTTTGCCGGTGCCAAAATCAAGCTGAAAAGCTGGCACGAAGGGCTGGAAGTGGGCGGCGGCGAGTTTGTCGGCACCTTCGGTGATGGCAAAGATGATGGCGGCGTGAACTTCAGCGGCAACGGTTTTACCTGGCGTCGCGTGGTGGAAGATTTTAATCGCCTGACGCTGTTTGATTTCGGCGCGATCGCCGACGGCAAAACCGACACGGCACCGGCGATCAAAGCCATGTATCAATGGTCGATTGATGCCAGCCAGCAGATTTGCGTGCAATTCCCGGCCGGCACCTTCTTTGTCTCTGAATGTGATTTCGGTGACGAAGGACGTCGCTTCTTCCGCATTTCCGGCGCGATGGTCAACTTCGGTTACTTCCCGGCGACCACGCTGGTTTCCGACGGTCGCTCCGAATTCCTGTTCCAGGTAAATGCGCGCTGGACGGAAATCTCCAACCTGAATTTCAACGGCAATACCGACAAGCGTCCGAACAAACAGGGTTTGTTCCGCAATACCTGTCCGGGCGGCCAGTTCTTCCGTGGTGCCTGCTTGCGCTTCAATCAGGTGGGCGGCGTTTCGCTCAGCCTGCTGGATACGCTGGATTGCAAAATCGACCAGTGGTACGCCAACGCCTGTACCGGCGATGTGATTAAAGCCAGCTGGTCGGGTCAAAAGGCCGGTGCCTGGGATCACAGTACCGCGATTGAGCTCTCCAACTTCAACGCCCAGCACTGTAAAGGCGGCATGGTGTTGAATCTGCCGCGCTGCAGCCAATCCATCATCCACAACGGCTGGATTGAGCACAGCGATTTCCCTGGCGACATCTCGAACGGCCAGTGGATTGTCGATGCGCTGAGCATTGAGGATTGTAAGAACCCGCTCAACGCACGTAACTCGCGCCTTAATATGCGTCAGACCAATCTGCAGTCGGGCAGCTGGATTGATAACTCGCTGGAAGGCGAGCGCTGGCTGAACATCTGGGAAATGGGCTCAACGCGCGTTGAATCTTACGGCGTCGCCATTGATGGCAGTCTGAAATACAACTACATCACCTCGCGCTTCCGCCTGACCAATAATAGCGATCAGCAAACCTGGTTTGAACTCGGCAACTTCTACTCGCCAACGGTGGGCGATAGCTGGGAGATCGAGGTATTTGGTCAGTCACAGTTCAATAACGGCACCGCCAATCAGCCGCTGATGGATGTTATCAACGGCAAAGGTACCGGCGGCCGCGCGGTGATTCATCTGCAGCGCAAGAAAAACAAAGCGGAAGCCAGCTGGTCAGCGGAAGGTAGCTCGCCGGTGGTGGACGTACGTTTCGAACCGCGCACTGATACCGACACCAAAGTGTTCGTGAAGCTGGCGGGCTGGACGCCGACCACCGCCGTGCTGATCAAGAGTACCGCCAAGGATCGCTTCCTGACCGGTCGCTGCGCGCGCGTTGACGCCGTGATGGACAAAGGCGCGCCGGGCAGCGCAGCGCAACAGGCGCCGCAGCGTTTTAGCCTGCACAACGGCAAAGCCGGCATCGGCGGTAACGAGCAGGGCGATCTGCTGCTGGCCTCGCGTGCGCTGAAGCCGGAGCAGGTGGATACGCGCGAACCCAAAGGTTTCATTTCGGTAGTAATCAATGGCGAGCAGGTGGCTATGCCGTATTTCGCCGTGAAGTCATAACGCACACCGATCGTAGCGGCGCAATTTATTGCGCGATAAATCGCGCCGCAACGGAATGTGCATAGTTTGTAAGCAGTACTGAATAGAAATGCAATTAGCACCACTTTTTTGGGGTTTACTCCCATTGCAGTCCTTTGAATCAGAGTTCACTTTGCCAGTGCAGCTATTGGCGGCTTGTAAAAATTACAAAAATTTTTCCGGAGTTTTTTTATGAAGATTTTATTGGTAGGAAACCATACCTGTGGAAATCGTGGGGATGGCGCGATTTTACGTGGGCTGATTGATTCACTGAAATCCGCGCGTGCGGATTTGGATATCGATGTGATCAGCCGTTATCCAACAAGCTCTGGCTATTTACTGCAGCAGGATATCCAGCAGGATTCCCTGTTCCTGCACAACAGCAAGTCGGGCAAAGGGTTAGTGGGCAGCCTGAAACGCAAGGTGGCGAACCGCTTGATGCCGGACATCATGATGGCGCACCTTGGCAAAGGCGGCGTGTACAAATCCTTCTCGGTGCCACCGCATCTGGCGGCGTTCACCCAAAGCCTTGCGCAGTACGACGCGATTATTCAGGTTGGCGGCTCGTTCTTCGTCGATCTCTACGGCGTGACCCAATTCGACCACGCGCTTTGTGCGCTGATGGCGAAAAAGCCGCTGCATATGGTCGGTCACTCGGTCGGTCCGTTCGAGAACCCGCGCGTTAATGCGCTGGCGAACTTTGTCTTTGATCGCGTTGACAGCCTGGTGCTGCGCGAAGAGGTGAGCTACGACCGCCTGAAGCAAGATGGCGTGACCACCAGCAAAGTGAAGAAGGGTGTTGATACCGCGTTCCTGGTTGAAGCGCGTGAAGTGGCCAATCCAAGCCATAACCTGCTGCACTGGCAGGCGATTATCAGCGCACGCAAAACCATTGCGATTACCGTGCGTGAACTGGCGCCGTTCGACAAACGTCTCGGCGTCACGCAGAAAGAGTATGAAGCTGCCTTTGGCCGCGTGATTAATGCGATGATTGCCGAAGGTTATCAGGTGGTTGCCTTCTCTACCTGTACCGGTATTGATAGCTACGCCAAAGATGACCGCATGGTGGCGCTGACGTTGCGCGATCATGTCGAGCATCCCGAGCATTACCATGTCATCATGGACGAGTTCAACGACCTCGAACTCGGCATCCTCCTCAGCCATTGTCATCTGACCATTGGTACCCGCCTGCACTCCGCCATCATCTCCATGAACTTTGGTACGCCAGCCGTGGCCATCAACTACGAGCACAAGTCGCTCGGCGTGATGAAACAGCTTGGCCTGCCGCAGATGGCCACCGATGTGCAGAGCCTGATGGACGGTTCGCTCATTGATAAAGTGCAGACGGTGCTGGCCGACTACGACAACGTGAAACACAAAGTTGATACCGCGGTGGCGCAGGAGCGTGAGATTGGTAACCGCATTACAGCAGAAATTCTCAACGTCCTGGGGTGAAGTGATGAAGCTGACCTTTTTCACCATGCGTTTTCCTGTTGCCTCTGAGACCTTTGTGCTCAATCAGGTGACGCATTTCATCGATGCAGGCTACGACGTGGAGATTATCTCCGTGTTTCCGGGCGATATGATTAATCGCCACGCCGCGTTCGATGACTACAATTTGGCAGCGAAAACCCACTATTTACTGCCGGAAGAGAAAGTATCCAACCTTGATAAGCTGACGCAGCGTATCGGGTTGATACTGCCGAAAATCACCAAAGGCGCGTTGCTCAAGTCGCTGAATGTGCGTCGCTACGGCGCACAGGCCAGCAAACTGCTGCTGCCGGCGATTGTCGCCAACACTAAACAGCCTTACACCGCCGATGTGTTTCTGGTGCACTTCGGCTATGCCGGCGCACTGGCTAACAAGCTGCGCGAACTCGGCGTGCTGAAAGGCAAGCAGGCGACGGTGTTCCACGGCGCGGATATTTCGCGTCGTCACATTCTGGAAGAGCACAAGCTCGACTACGTCAACCTGTTCAAACAGAGCGAACTGATGCTGCCTATCAGCCACTTGTGGGAGAACAAGCTGATTGAGATGGGTTGTCCGCGCGCCAAGGTGCATGTCACGCGTATGGGTATCGAGCCGGAGAAGTTTAACTTCCGTCCGCGCGAGGCGTTCCATCAACCGCTGCGCATCGTCTCAGTGGCGCGTCTGACCGAGAAGAAAGGGTTGGATGTGGCGGTGAAAGCCAGCGAAATCCTGCGCAATAATGGCGGCCAGTTCCAGTTCACCATCATCGGTAACGGCGAGCAGGATGGCATGATGCGCGAGCACATCGCGCGCGCTGGATTGCAGGATTACGTCACCATGCCGGGCTTCAAGCCGCAGGATGAAATTCGTCAGGCGCTGAACGAGGCGGACATCTTCCTGCTGCCGTCTAAAACCGCCGCAGATGGCGATATGGAAGGCATTCCGGTGGCGCTGATGGAAGCGATGGCGGTTGGCTTGCCGGTGGTGTCGACCTATCACAGCGGCATTCCTGAGCTGATTGAGAATGACGTCAGCGGATGGCTGGTGGCCGAAAACGATCCTGACGAGCTGGCAGCGACGTTGCTGCGCCTGTCGCGTGGCGACGTGGATGTGGCACCGGTGGTCGCCGCTGCGCGGCAGAAAGTCGAAACTGAGTTCAATCAGCACATCGCTTACGGTGAGCTGGCGAAAATTCTGGAGCGCATGGTGTGAGCGGATTAAAAAAACAGGCCGTTTGGCTGTTTGGTAGTACCTGTTTTGCCGCATTGCTCCAGGTGTTACAGCTCGCCGTGCTGGCGCGCAAACTGGAAACGCACGAGCTGGGTTTACTGGCGATCATCAATGCGATTCTGGCGGTGGCGACCGTGCTGCAGGATATGGGCATGAGCAGCTATATCGTGCATCGCCAGGATATTAATCGCCGTGAGCAGAGCACCATTTACTGGGTGAACGTGTCGCTCAGTTTCTGCACCGGCTTAATTATGCTGGCGATTGCCTATCCGGTGGCGTGGTTCTATCACTTGCCGGAGCTGGTGGGCCTGATCATGCTCACCAGCCTCAACTTCCTGGTGCTGGGACATCTGTCGCAGTATCAGGCGCACTATGTGAAAACCAAACGCATGGTAACGCTGGCGAAGATTGAGATGGCCACCAAGCTGTTTGCGTTCCTGTGTACCGTGGCGATGCTGTATTACACCTCGCTTACCGTGGCCGCGGCGATTCTTGGTCTGTTCATCAACGCCTTCACGCGCATTCTTTGCATGATCTACTTCGGCGAGAAATCCTGGCGTCCGACCTGGGAGTTCGACGGCAAAACCTTCGTCAGCGCCGTGCGTTATGGCGTATATCAGCTTGGTTCGCAGACCATCAATCAGCTGCGTACCCAGGCCGATGCGCTGATCGTCGGTAAAGTGATGGGTGCGGAGATGCTGGGGATTTACTCGCTGGCAAAAGAGCTCATTCTGCAACCGCTGAAGCTGGTTTCGCCGGTGATTAACCGCCTGGCATTGCCGCGCTTCGCTGAGAAGCAGCACGATCCAGAGCAGCTGAAAAAGCTGTTCCTGAAAGGCACTTTCGTCATCATGCTGTTCAGTAGCGCGATGTATCTGGCGATTGGCATTCTTTCCCCGGTCATTGTGCGCGTGCTGTACGGCGCTTCACATGAGCAGGTTTACCATCTGATTCCGCTGATGCTGCTGTTTGGCATGCTGCGTCCGATGGGCGGCTTAACAGGCGCGATTTCGCAGGCCAACGGCCGCACCAATGTTGAGTTCTACTGGAACATTGTGGCGAGCCTGGTGGTGGTTGCGGTGCTGGCGACAACCTACATCTGGCCGAACGTGCTGTATGTGGCGCTGACGCTGTCGATCTCGCAGGTGCTGATTTCGGCCTTTGCCCATCCGTTCTTCATCAAGCCGGTGATTGGCATCCGCTTTATGCCGTATGCACGTCAGTGGGTTTCGGTGTCGGTGGTGTTTGTTGCGCTGATGATGCTGGTAAACCACTTCAACCTGTTCGTGATGCCGGAATGGTTTGAGGGCTGGCTGTAGACATCAACATCCAACCCGCGTGATGAATCGCGCCGCTACAGATGACTCAATGTTTACACGGTCCGTAGCGGCGCCATTTATGGCGCATTATCAACTCAGCTTTCAGTCAATCTCTGGTGTCGTCATCTCAAATCCTTTCACGATTTTTCAGCGGTTTAGCGCATCGGTTCCTCATTGGCATTTCGGCGTTTTTACCGGCCAAATTGGCGAATTTTGATGGTGTGACAGAGAGTTAGTGCCGGTTTTTCAGATAAAGATTATACTTGCTCGACCGGCCGATCCTGCATAATCGACCCCACGTATTCACTTCATGAAATGGAATAAATATGACCAAGCTTAAAGCAGTAATCCCCGTTGCGGGTCTCGGTATGCATATGCTTCCTGCGACGAAAGCCATTCCGAAAGAGATGCTGCCAATTGTCGACAAACCAATGATTCAATACATTGTTGACGAATGCGTCGCGGCTGGCATCAAGGAGATTGTGCTGGTCACCCATGCTTCCAAAAATGCAGTGGAAAACCACTTCGATACCACTTACGAGCTGGAAGCGCTGCTTGAAGCGCGCGTTAAACGTCAGCTGCTGAGCGAAGTGCAGTCAATCTGTCCGCCGGGCGTGACCATCATGAACGTGCGTCAGGCCAACCCGTTAGGCTTGGGCCACTCTGTGCTGTGCGCGCGTCCAATGATTGGCGACAACCCATTTGTGGTGGTGCTGCCAGACGTGCTGCTTGATGACTCCACCGCTGACCACCTGCGTTATAACCTTGCCTCGATGGTTGCTCGCTTCGAAGATACTGGCCACAGCCAGGTGCTGGCGAAACACATGCCGGGCGAAGATCTCACTGAATATGGCGTGCTGACCACCGAAGAGCCGATTGATAACCCAGGCGATATCAGCACCATCACCAGCTTTGTTGAGAAGCCAGAAGCGGGTTCTACCGACTCTGACCTGACTGCAGTTGGCCGTTATGTGCTCTCTGCGGATATCTGGGAAGAGCTGGAGCGCACTGAGCCGGGCGCATGGGGCCGCATTCAGCTGACCGATGCTATCGCCTCTCTGAGCAAGAAGAAGCCAGTTGATGTGCAGCTGCTGACCGGTACCAGCTACGACTGCGGTCGTAAACTCGGTTATATGCAGGCATTCGTCTCTTACGGCTTGCGTAACAACGATCAGGGCCGCGATTTCCGCGAATCTATTCAGAAAATCCTGGCGAAATAAGCTTTCTCATTCTCTACCGCGCCTTTAGCGCGGTTTAAAGGAGTACACATGGCTATTTTGGTAACGGGCGGAGCGGGATACATCGGCTCCCATACGGTGCTGGCGCTGTTAGAGCGCGGCGACGACGTTGTGGTCCTGGATAACCTTTGCAATGCTTCCCGCGAAGCCATTAACCGCGTGGAAAAGCTCTCAGGCAAAAAAGCGGTGTTCGTCGAAGGCGATATCCGCGATCGCGCCTGCCTGCGTGACCTGTTTGCCACTAACGATATCAGCGCTGTGATTCACTTCGCCGCACTGAAAGCCGTTGGTGAATCCACGCGCATGCCGCTGGAATACTACGAAAACAACGTGGCTGGCACCGTGGTGCTGCTGGAAGAGATGCGCGCGGCTGGCGTGTGGAACTTCATCTTCAGCTCATCGGCGACCGTTTATGGCGCCGATGCACCGGTTCCTTACGTGGAAACCACGCCAATTGGCGGTACCACCAGCCCGTACGGTACCTCGAAGCTGATGATCGAATTCGTGATGCGCGATTTCGCTAAAGCCGATCCGAATTTCAAAGCCATCGCGCTGCGCTACTTCAACCCGGTTGGCGCGCATGAGTCTGGCGAAATCGGTGAAGATCCCACCGGCATTCCTAACAACCTGCTGCCGTACATCGCGCAGGTGGCGATTGGCCGTCTTGAGAAGCTGGGCGTGTTTGGCGATGATTACGACACGCCAGATGGCACCGCACAGCGCGACTACATTCACGTTGTCGACCTGGCAGAAGGGCACTTAAAAGCGCTGGACCACTTAGCCAAAGTTGAAGGCTACAAAGCTTACAACCTCGGTGGCGGCGTAGGCTTCTCCGTGCTGGAGATGATCAAGGCGTTTGAGAAAGCGTCCGGTAAGCCGATTCCGTTCGAGTTCAAGCCACGTCGTGACGGCGATTTGCCAGCGTTCTGGGCGGATGCAAGTCTCGCAAATACTGATTTGGACTGGCGTGTGACGCGCGGGATTGATGCCATGATGCGTGATACGTGGAACTGGCAGTCGAAGAATCCGAATGGATTCCGCTAGTTATACTGTTTATAGCTCAAAGCCTGTCTACGGACAGGCTTTTTTGCTTTATAAATCATGGAGTTTTACAGGCTTTTAAGTAGTTATCGGAAATGATAACATTCTGCGCTTATCAAAAAGTGCGGATGGTCATTATAAAATTTAAGTTATGTGTTTAGCTTGTTATCGGAAATAGCAGCACGAACTTTCGAAACATGGATTGATTAGTAGTGTACTGGTAGCTATAGAGCCAGGGGCGGTAGCGTCTGCAGAACTAATCATCGAACATTAAATAATCATTAGCGTAAGCTTAAAATTAGAGCGTAAAGTATGAAGTTTAGTTTGGGATATCTCATTGATTTAATAACAGTAATCACTGAGAAGGAACTTAAAGTTCGCTATAAAAGCAGTTTTCTAGGTTATTTATGGTCAATAGCTAATCCACTTCTCTTTGCCATGATTTACTACTTTATCTTCAAGTTAATCATGCGAGTCCAAATCCCGAATTACACAATCTTTATTATCACAGGATTGTTTCCCTGGCAGTGGTTTGCAAGCACAACCTCTAACTCGCTGTTTTCGTTCATAGCTAATGCACAAATAATAAAGAAAACGGTTTTTCCAAGATCAGTTATTCCTTTCAGTAATGTCATGATGGAGTGCTTGCATTTCCTATGTACCATTCCTGTTATCATTGTGTTCCTTTTGATATATGACATGACGCCTCATTGGAATTGGATCTATGGCATCCCATTGATTGGTATTGCACAATTAATTTTCTCTTATGGTATTGCTCTTTTCCTTTCAACATTAAATCTCTTCTTCCGTGATTTAGAAAGGTTTATTACATTGGGTATTATGCTGCTGTTCTATTGCACGCCGATACTTTATGCCAGTGATATGATACCTGAAAAATATCAATGGTTAATAACCTATAATCCTCTCGCAGATATGGTTTTAAGCTGGAGAGAATTATTCATGAATGGTTATGTTGATTATGAAAAAATTCTTTCACTTTATGGTATGGGAATCGTGACGCTTACCATTGGTGCATGGGTTTTCAACAAATTAAAATACCGTTTCGCAGAGATTTTATAATGGAAGTCGCAATTGAATTTAAAGCGGTAACTAAAAGTTATCCCTTATATCATCATATTGGCTCAGGAATTAAAGAGCTGATTTTTAACCCCAAAAGAGCATTAACCCTTTTATCAGGTAGAAGCTATCTGGCTATTGAGGATATCAACTTCACAGTTAATAAAGGGGAATCTGTTGCTTTGATAGGCAGAAATGGTGCTGGTAAAAGCACTTCATTAGGTTTGGTTGCTGGAGTAATTAAGCCTACTGCAGGGAGTGTCATCACCAAAGGCCGAGTCGCTTCGATGCTAGAATTGGGAGGCGGCTTTCATCCTGAACTCACTGGTAGAGAAAATATTAGATTAAATGCAACTCTACTCGGCTTGAGACGTAAGCAATTAAATGAACGAATTGATAAGATTATTGAATTTTCTGAGCTTGGTGAATTTATTGATGAACCGATTCGTGTTTATTCAAGCGGCATGTTAGCAAAACTGGGTTTCTCGGTTATTACTCAAGTCGATCCGGATATTTTAATTATTGATGAGGTTTTAGCTGTAGGTGATTATGCGTTTCAAAAGAAGTGCATTGAGACCATTAACAAATTTAAAGAGAAAGGCGTAACGATACTATTTGTTAGTCATAATTTAACCGATATTGAAAAGATTTGTGACAGAGTTATATGGATTGAGAACCACCGATTAAAGGCGAGTGGCAATGCGGGTGTAATTTTAGAACAATATCGATCTTCAATGTAAGGAAACAATGAATGAACGTTACAAATGAAAAAGTTAAAATATATACCAGCCACCATAAGCCTAGCGCCTTTTTATCATCAAGTGTGATAAAACCAATACATGTAGGAAAAGCTAATAGCTATAATGATATTTGCTGTTTAGGTGATAATACTGGAGAAAATATTTCTTTTAAGAATCCATTTTATTGCGAACTTACAGCTCAATATTGGGTATGGAAAAATGATCTCTCATCAGATTATGTCGGCTTTATGCACTACAGGAGGCATTTAAATTTTTCATCAGATCAAAGTTTTGATGAAGATGTTTGGGGTGTAATTAATGAAGACGTTATATCTCCTGAATATGAAAAAAAGTTTGGATTAGATGAAAGCAGCATCATTAGTGCAATAGCCGATTATGATATCTTGTTGCCTAAAAAATGGAGTGTAAAGCAGGCGGGGAGTAAGAATAATTATGAACATTATAAAATATCTCAGCATCTACATATTGAAGATTACCAGTCAGCAATAGACAGCTTATTGTATCTATATCCTGAATATGCTGCAGCGGTAAAAGAATTCAATACTGCTCACGATGGATATTATACGAATATGTTCGTTATGAAATCTGAATTATTCAGAGAATATTCAGAGTGGTTATTTTGGATATTAGGTAATCTTGAAAATCATTTTGCGCTGAAAAATTATGATACACAAGAAAGAAGAGTTATAGGGCATATCTCCGAAAGGCTGTTTAATATTTATTTGATTCATAAAGAAAAAACCACTGGGTTAAATAAAAAAGAAATTCAAAGAACTTTTGTTAAAAATGAAACATTTAACGGGAAGTTAAAACAGAGTTTTGAATTAAAAAATATCCCTATTGTCATTTGTTTTGATGATAATTACTCATTAAGTGGTGGAGCACTAATAAACTCCATAGTAAAAAATAGCAATGAAAAGGATAATTACGATATTGTTGTACTAGAAAATGGCGTTTCGGCAAGAAATAAGTCGCGTTTAATTTCGCTGTTAAAAAATAAAAGTAACTTTACATTACGCTTCTTTGATGTTAATGCATTTAGTGAAATGAAAAGTGTTTATACGCGCGCGCATTTTAGCGCTGCGACCTATGCCAGATTATTTATTCCTTCTTTATTTTCTAATTTTGAAAAAGTCCTGTTTATCGATGCTGATACTATAGTTGAAAGTGACGTTGCAGAATTAGTTCATATTGATCTGAATAATAATCTTATAGCAGCTGTTAAAGATATTGTCATGGAAGGTTTTGTAAAGTTTGGCGCTATTGCTCATTCTGAAGAAGGTAAAAACGAAACAGCAAAAGAATATTTAAATAATGTTCTGTCAATGAAGGATACAGAGCGTTACTTTCAGGCTGGCTTAATACTTTTCAATATTGCGCAAATGAATATTGAAAATACATACACTAAGTTAATGGCGACTATGAAATCCAGATCGTTTTGGTTCTTAGACCAAGACATTATGAATAAGGTATTTTACGACCGAGTGCATTATCTGCCATTTGAGTGGAATGTATATCATGGTAATGGCAATACAGATGATTTCTTCCCAAATCTTAAATTTGCATCATACATGGAGTTTTTGGCTTCCAGAAGAAAACCAAAAATGATTCATTTTGCAGGTGAAAACAAGCCATGGGATGCTCCTCATGTCGATTTCTTTGATAACTTCATGTCTTATATCGATGGAACGCCTTGGCAACTAGAAGTTATTAACCGCTTGAACGGAAAGGTTAACGTAATTGCGAATAACACAGGCAGTAACAAAATATTATTCCAGACAAAAGTAAAACGCAAATTGATGCCATATTTAAATCGTTATGCTCCAGTTGGTAGTAAGCGTCGGCAGCATATCGCAAAAACTTATTATAAATTTCGTCGGATGATTTTAGGTTAATTTATATGAAAAAGAATGTATTAATTGTAGGTGCTGGCTTTTCAGGTGCAGTGATTGGGCGTGAACTAGCAGAGGACGGGCACAATGTACGAATCATTGATTCTCGTGCCCATATCGCTGGAAATTGCTATAGCGAGCGAGACGAAAAAACTAATGTAATGATTCATACCTATGGGCCTCATATATTTCATACCGATAATGAAGAAGTCTGGAATTATATCAGTTCGCATTGCGAGATGATGCCATACGTAAATAGAGTTAAAGCAACTGTAAATGGACAGGTTTTCTCTTTACCGATCAACTTACACACGATCAATCAGTTTTTTAAAACTACATGTAATCCTGAAGAAGCTAAAAAGCTCATTGAATCAAAGGGTGATGCAACAATCCTTGATCCTAAAACATTCGAAGATCAAGCGTTAAGATTTGTTGGTAAAGAATTATATGAGTCATTCTTTAAGGGCTATACCATTAAACAATGGGGTATGGAGCCAAAAGAATTGCCAGCTTCTATCTTAAAAAGGCTCCCGATACGCTTTAATTATGATGACAACTATTTCAATCATAAGTATCAAGGCATGCCAAAAGAGGGTTATACCCCAATTGTTGAATCGATTCTAAATCACGAAAATATTACTGTTGAATTGAACACTGATTATAACCCTCAAGAAAAAGAAAATTATGACCATGTGTTTTATAGTGGTCAGTTGGATGGATACTTCGGTTATAGTTTAGGGCGCTTAGGATACAGAACTTTAGACTTTGATAAATTCACTGCCGAAGGTGATTATCAAGGTTGTGCCGTAATGAATTACTGTGAGGTTGATGTACCCTATACCAGGATCACTGAACATAAATATTTTGCCCCATGGGAAAAGCATGATTCAACTGTATGTTATAAAGAGTTTAGTCGCTCTTGTACTGAGAATGACATTCCTTATTATCCAATTAGACAAATGGGTGAAATGTCATTGCTTCAAAAGTATCTAGATCAAGCAGAATCAGAAAGTAACATTACATTTATTGGTCGTCTTGGAACTTATCGTTACCTCGATATGGATGTGACAATAGCCGAGGCATTGTCAGTGGTACGTTCATATCGTCAGGCACTATTAGATAATCAAAAAATGCCATCATTTGTGGTTAATCCGAGATGAAAATTACTGCGTTGATTGTCACTTACAATCGACTTGAAAAGTTAAAAAAATGTGTAGCGGCCGCGAGGCTGCTATCTTTTCACCAGATTGTTATAGTAAACAATGCATCAACTGATGATACGCAGTGTTGGCTAGAGTCCATTGACGAACCTAATATAAATATATTAAATAGTGATACCAATGATGGTGGCGCTGGGGGATTCTATAAAGGAGCTAAATGGATTTCTGAAAATTGTATTACAGATTGGGTTCTTTTCTTTGATGATGACGCATATCCAGATATAGAATTGCTCAACAATTTTGCGTTGACCGATAAGACTGACGTAGATGCTATAGCAACAAAAGTCGTAGATAAACAAGGCATTCGTTGCAAGATGAATATACCGTGGATTAAATTTCCGAATACGATAAGAGATGTTAATAAATATCGTGCCGAACCTAATTTATTTACTGCAATTGGCGAAGAATGTTGTAGCATAATTTCTTTTTCATTTGTAGGGGTTTTTATTAACTCAAACGTTCTCAGGAATACTTACCAAAATATAGATAAACGCCTATTTATCTACTTTGATGATGTATACTATTCATGGTTTTTAGTCAGGCAGGGATATAAAATAAAATACGAACCCACACTTAGCTTCATACATGACATAGCTGACAGGCAAACAGTGATGAGTCCGGGGAAAATATATTATCTTGTCAGGAATCTTATTTGGTCTGTGCACATATTTGGAAAGAAGAAGCCATTTGGATATACTTCCATTCTAATTAGGATATTTAGTTATTTATTACAAACAATTCATTCAGAAAGTAAGTTGAAATATTTTAAAGCAATTATAAGGGGGGTATGGGATGGGGCTTTGAATAAAAGTAAAATATCTAAAGATGGTGTCATTAAATGAAAAAATTATGTTTCTATATAAATTCTGATTGGTATTTTAGTTTGCACTGGAAGGAACGAGCGGTAGCTGCTATCAATAATGGCTATCAAGTTCACGTAATATGCAATTTTTCAAGTGATGATGAAAGACGCTCATTAGAATTGTTAGGACTAATCACACATAATTCCAATATGTCTGAGCAATCATTAAATCCGTTTTTTTTAATGAAGGATGTCTATCGCTCTTGTAAAATACTTAAAAAAATTAGCCCTGATATTATTCACTGTATCACAATCAAAGCATGCATCATTGGCGGCTTATATTCAAAAATATATAATAAAAATTTAGTTCTAAGTTTTGTTGGGTTAGGTAGAGTCTTTTCTTCAGAAGTTATTATTTACAAGCTTCTAGAGAAAATAGTAACTAAGCTTTACGCATGGATTTCTAAGAAAAAAAATGTTTTCTTCATATTTGAACATGAAAATGACAGATGTGAAATAGTTAATAGAACTGGTATTGATATCAATAAGACTTTTGTAATAAATGGTGCGGGTGTCAATCTATCAGATTTTAATTATGTTGAGGAAGATGATAGAGAAATTCCAGTGGTGCTGTTTGCAGGTCGTCTCATATGGAGTAAAGGTTTAAAAGACCTTATTGATGCAAAGATTGCTCTCCGCGAGCAGGGCGTGGATTTTGTATTAGATGTGGCTGGTTTTATAGTTAAAAATGACCCAGATTCAATCCCGCAAAGTTTAATTGAAGATTGGTCGTGTAAAGGCATTATTAGATGGTTGGGTAAATCAAATAATGTGAGTGAATTAATAAAAAAATCAAATATTATAGCGTTACCTTCTGTTTATGCGGAGGGCGTTCCAAGAATTCTAATTGAGGCAGCAGCTATAGGTAGAGCTACAATAGCTTACGATACCGGAGGCTGTGGCAGCATTATTGAAAATAATGAAACTGGATACTTAATTGAGAAAAGTAACTTTCCAGAGTTACTTGATAAATTACAAGTTTTGCTAGTTGATATTGAGCTGAGAAAAGAATTTGGCAAAAGAGCAAGTATAAAAGCTGTAGATGGTTTCTCTTCAAAGAAAGTAATTGAAACCACGCTGGGGATTTATAAGAATTTAATAGCTAATTAGTAAGTTCATAATTGGCAGAAGATATTATTTATATTAGTGTTTGATGTTTTTTGTAAGTGATTATGATGATGATTTAATAATGATTTACCAATTCATTTGCTTCTATTACAGCTTCCTCCACCTAAACTATAGTTTAGCTTTGAGTGCTTGCGATTTTTAATTGTTTAAAGTTACCCGTATCATGATGTAAGATATTTCAGTTAACATCTAATGAACAGTTTATATACGGTTTACAAACAGACAGGAGTAGATAAATGTCAAAGCAGCAAATCGGTGTTGTAGGTATGGCAGTTATGGGGCGCAATTTGGCTCTTAACATTGAGAGCCGCGGTTACACTGTTTCTATCTTCAACCGTTCACGTGAAAAGACTGATGAAGTCATCGCTGAGAACCAGGGTAAAAAACTTGCGCCTTTCTATACTGTAGAAGAGTTTGTTCAATCGCTGGAAAAACCACGTCGAATCCTTCTGATGGTACAAGCAGGTGAGGCAACTGATAAAACTATCGCTTCCCTGACTCCTCATTTGGAAAAGGGCGATATCCTGATCGATGGTGGTAACACCTTCTATAAAGACACCATTCGTCGTAATAAAGAGCTGTCCGATCAAGGCTTCAATTTTATTGGTACTGGTGTTTCTGGCGGTGAAGAGGGTGCACTGAAAGGCCCATCCATCATGCCTGGTGGCCAGAAAGAAGCGTACGAGCTGGTTGCACCGATCCTGGACAAGATTGCAGCACGTGCGGAAGATGGCGAAGCCTGTGTGGCTTACATCGGGCCAAATGGCGCAGGCCACTATGTGAAGATGGTGCATAACGGCATCGAATACGGCGACATGCAGTTGATTGCAGAAGCCTACGCATTGCTGAAAGGTGCATTGGGCCTGAATAATGAAGAGCTGGCTGAAACCTTTACTGAGTGGAACAACGGTGAGCTGAGCAGCTATCTGATCGACATCACTAAAGATATTTTCACTAAGAAAGATGAAGACGGTAAATATCTGGTTGATGTCATTCTGGATGAAGCAGCTAACAAAGGTACCGGTAAATGGACTAGCCAGAGCTCATTGGATCTGGGCGAGCCACTGTCATTAATCACCGAATCAGTGTTTGCACGCTATTTGTCTTCTCTGAAAACTCAGCGTGTTGCAGCTTCCAAAGTACTCAGTGGCCCGCAGGCGAAAGCCTTTACCGGAGATAAAGCTGAGTTCGTAGAAAAAGTGCGTCGTGCATTGTACCTGGGCAAAATCGTCTCATATGCTCAGGGCTTCTCTCAACTGCGTGCTGCTTCTGAAGAAAACAATTGGGATCTGCATTACGGCGAGATTGCTAAGATTTTCCGCGCTGGTTGCATCATCCGTGCTCAATTCCTGCAGAAAATTACCGATGCATATGCGAATGATGCAGGTATCGCTAACCTGCTGTTGGATCCTTACTTCAAGAATATTGCCGATGAGTACCAGCAGGCGCTGCGTGATGTAGTATCTTACGCTATTCAGAACGGTATTCCGACGCCGACTTTCTCTGCTGCTATTGCATACTATGATAGCTATCGTTCAGAAGTTCTGCCGGCGAATCTGATTCAGGCTCAACGTGATTACTTTGGTGCGCATACTTACAAGCGTATCGATAAAGAAGGCGTGTTTCATACTGAATGGCTTTAATAATAAGGATTAATTGAAGTTTTAATCAAACTAAGCCTCTGCTAGAGGCTTTTTTTTTGGAAGTCAATGTGTTTAGATAATGAATAAAATTAAGTGCTGCTTTAAATTTTTTATTTCATCTGATTTTTTAATCCTTGGTGGCTCATGAATAAAATTAAGTATCTTGAAGGTTTAAGAGGTGTTTGTTGTTTTATTGTTATTCTCGATCATTGCATTAATGAATTTAAACCAGATATAAGATTCACTGGATTAAGTGAAATTGGTGGGTTGATACGAAAGCTAGTTGCTTTAACTCCAATTAATATAATTTATAGTGGGATCGCACCGGTCTGCATATTTTTTATTTTAAGTGGATTTGTTCTTTCCATAAAATTCAATCGCTCTGGTAATCAAAAAGATATTACAGCTGGAGTAATAAAAAGATACCCTAGATTGATTTTTCCAATCGTGTGCTCAATGATTTTTATGTATTTATCTTTTAAATTGCTGAGGGTTTACACTGGTCATGACATAAACTTGCATTTCATTCACGCTTTGAGTGAAGCTTTATATTATGCCCCTTTCGAACATGTGCAGTTAAAGAATTATGCTCTTTGGACTATATCCTTTGAAATATATGGTTCATTGATTGTATTTTGCATGTTGGCACTTTTCGGTCAATATAAATATAAGATGTTTTTTTATATTATAACTTTTGTATTTTTACTTTTTAACTCATCTTTCTATTGCTTGTTTGTAATTGGTATGATTTTCAGCAATCTTTATGTAAGGGAACTATTTAAATTAAATTCTGTAACTAGATTTATTGCGTTTATCTTTGGACTGATACTGGTCACTTCACCTTATCAGCGTGAGGGTGTAGATGTATATGGAGGTATGTATTCTTATCTTAAATTGTTTAATGCTTCAAAATATACTGACCTTTATCAGACCATGATGTTGATTGGTAGTATTTTAATATTTGCATCAATTCTTAATTCTGAGCTTTCAATTAAAGTTTTAAATAAAAAAATTGCACAATTTCTTGGGAGAATTTCGTTTCCTCTATACATCATTCACACAACTATTCTTTCAATAATTAGCTATTTTATACATGTTTACTTTCATGAAATAACAATTTTTATTTTCTTATTAAGTGTTTTTGTTGCCATACCAATTTGTTTACTGTTTTCATCGTTATTTGAACGTTATGTTGATATTCCATCAATTAATTTAGCAAATAGCATAGCAAAGAAATTTAATTAAATAAATTACTGTTTTGGGGTTGGGGATGAGTAATCAACTTGTAAAGATATCAATAATAATTCCTGCATATAATGCTAGCAGCTATATTATTGACACTCTTGATTCTATATATAAATCAATTTCTAATTCTTTTGAAATTATCATAGTTGATGATAAATCACAAGATAGAACGTTGGACGTTATATCTGATTTTTCCAAGAATAAGAATAACTTGAGGGTTATCGAAAAAGATATTAATGAAGGACCAGGTGTTGCACGTGATTTGGGTTTAAAATATGCACAAGGAGAATACACTCTTTTCTTTGATAGTGATGATTTAATGCTGAAGAATGCTATAGACGAAATTGTTAATTATATGGATATTCATGATTTAGATGTCTCTATAGGAAAGTATAATATCCTCTATGGACCTGAAAAGGAAAATATTGCGATGTGGGAAAAGGACAGGGAAATATATAACTATATTCATAATAATTTAGGTAAAATATTAGATCCAAAAATTTATCCAAAACTGCTTACTTTAATTAATTACCCATGGACGAAAATATGTAAGACTCAATATCTAATTAAAAATAATGTAACATTTGGGAGTCTTCGCCTTCATGAAGATATTCTTCCTCACTGGACCATTTTGATGAATTCAAATAAAATTCATATTTCTGAAAAAGTAATTTGCAATTACATTTTGGATCCAAGCGGAAATAACATGACAAATAATTCTTCTGGTCTTAGGATTCAATGCCTAAATGCTATTCAGCAACTTTATGATTTAATTAAAAGCAATGATGTATATAAGCCATTTGAATCCGTTTTTTGGTATTTTTCAGCGGATGTTATAGGTTGGGCTTATGGAATAATAAGTGATGAATATAAGAAAAAATTTCATGAAACTGCAAGGGATATCTTTTTAAATATAAGTTTTGAGCAATTACAGAAGATTTATCATTTAAATGAATATTTTTATAACAATATTTGTGAGTTTATAATCAATAAAGAAGGTATTTAAAATGAACCCTAAAATTTCAATAATCGTAACATCTTATAATATTGAGTCTTTTATAGGTGAGTGTCTGAATAATATTGTAAATCAGACAATAAAAGACATCGAAATTATTGTCGTTGACGACGGTTCAACTGATAAAACGCAAGATGTAATAAATGAATATGCTGCCAAAGATTCTCGAATAATTCCTATTCTGAATACTCAAAATTCGCCAGGGGGAGTTGCAACGCCAGCTAATATAGGTATAGATATGGCTAAGGGTGACTTTATAGGTTTTGCTGATGGTGATGATCTTTATGACGTAAGTATGTTCGAAAAATTATATAACAGCGCACTCAAAAATAATGCTGATATAGCGCTATGTAATTTTCAGGAGTTCGAATCAGAATCAGGTGTAAAAAATGAACCATATGAACCTTCTTGGTCTAAAGTTGCTCTGAATGATTCATTGGATATTTCTAATCCTGATAATAAAAAGATAATACTGGAGTTATTGCCTGTACCGTGGAGAAAAATTTATAATCGTAAAATGCTGTCTTCCAAATCACTACATTTTCCTGTAGGTCCATTTTTCTTTGAAGACAATGGGTTTCATTGGATGACAACGTTAAATTCAAATAAAGTTGCTTTCGTAAATGAAGTATTATGCTTACACAGAAGAAATCGCGTTGGGCAAACAATGTCCTCTGGCGGGGAGCGTTTATTAGGCGTTTTCCATCAACATTCTGTAATTTATGAATATTTATCTGAAGAAAATATTTTAAACGACTATAGAGAATATGCTCTTAATTGGTTGTGTGGGCATGTATCCTGGATTCAGCAAGTATTAGCTTCTAGCTATGCGAAAGAGTTTTACGATGCTTTAATCCCTCACTTTTCTAAATATACTAAAAGTGAAGTGCAGGATTACTTCCTGAATAGATTTTATGATCGTAAGTCTGTTGAACTTATTATAGCCGTTATTAGTAAAGATCAAAAAAAGTTTGTCAAGGTCATGAACGGCGCACTTTCAGAAAAAATGAATGAGAAAGTCAAATTTAACTATCACAAGCTGGGGCTACGAAGATTTACTTCGATGTCTATCCGTCACTTGAAGTACAAAATTTGTTCTTATCGCCATAAAATTGCTGGGCGTAAATACATTAGTTCACAAGCTAATGTTTCTTTAGAGATTTCGGAAAAATTAGATTTGGTCCTTGATAAAATTCATGAAGTTAATTCAAGGCTTGATCACATTGAAGTATCACAAAATAAGCTTTTTATGGATATTCATCATGGTTTCCATAAGAATGAGCACAACATCAAAAGTCTAGAAAAAATTGTAGAGACAGGCTTTATTCTTTCAGAGAGAAATTTGAAGTAATTTTATAAGTGCTGCACTCATGAAAGGAGATGTAGTGCAGTTTACTTTTAAACTTTATCTGATTGCTAGCTTCTGGTTGTTTTGTTACTACTATATATTTGAAATCAAAGGCTGAAGAAATAGATGAATATTGCTAATGATGTTTATGTAACAGTTATAATGCCCATCTATAATGCAGAAAATTATTTTCAAAGCACTTTTACCAATGTTCATAATCAGACACTGGAAAATATAGAATTTATATTGGTTAATGATAACTCATCTGATAATACACAAACTTTAATTCAAAATTATGCGAATTTAGATGAAAGAATTCGAGTTATAAATAATTCAGAAAATCTTGGCGCAGGAGCTTGTCGTAATAAAGCCTTAGAGACTGCAAGAGGTGAGTATGTGATTTTTTTGGATGATGATGATTATGTCAGTGAACATCTGCTTTCAACTCTCTATAAAGAAGCTAAATTAAGAAATACAGATATTTTAGTGTATGGATCAAATTTCGTTAATTATCAGACGAAAAAGATTATTGAAACTCCTTGGACTATAAGGCATGATCTTCTTCCTCAAAAACAAGTTTTTTCTGCAGATGATATTTCTAAAGATTTTTATCGTACTTTCATTTGGTGGCCATGGGATAAGTTTTTCAAAAAAGAATTTATAAAAAAAACAGGTATATTATTTCAGGAGATAAGGACGAGTAACGATTTATTATTCACTTCTGCTCAGATGATGTTAGCAGAACGAATTAGCATTATTAAAGATGTCATGATACATCATACAGTCTCAAGAAATGATTCTTTAGAAAATACAAGAGAAAAATCGGCTCATTGTGCTCTAGAGGCTCTCACTGAAGTAAACAATTTTCTTTCATCGAACGACTTATATGAAAAAAGAAAACATGATTTTATGAATTATGCTGTTTTTTTCATTGAGTGGAATGTTAATACTTTATCTGGAGAAGCTTTCTATGAATTTTACAATGATGCAAAATTTTTCTTACAAAAATTAAAGGGTGACGACACTGTATTTTATGAAGATGTCACGAAAGAGGCTTTTGAAAGGATTGTTTTATTTGATGCTGATTCATATTTATTCAATTTAAAAAATAGATTGTTGCATGAAGTACAGAATTTAAAAGATAAAGTATCTGTTCAGCAAGGATTTATCGATTCTAATGATGAATTTCTAAGTGAATCAAAAAAATCCAAGGATAACCTTTCATGTGAATTAGCAAAACTAAAAATGTTTTTTAACGAGGTTAGTGGGCATCTGTCCAGTTTAAATAAAGAACTCTTTATAACCTCCAATGAATTTATTAGTTCAAATTATAAAGGAAATCTTTGTAATGAAATTGATATATGTGCCCCTACAAATCAACTTTTGAACGAACAAACAATGACGCTTGAAGAATCTCATTATTTAAACAGAAAACTTTACGACTCATGTGTCAGAGAGATAGAATTTTTGAAAAAAGAAGCATTATTAAACAAAAATCTTATCGAGTCATTTAACAAAGCTAATAACAAAGCTAATGGTTGATTACTTCATGGTTCTTAAATAATACTAAAATTGTAAGAGAATTGATATTATATCATATTTTAAAGGCCAAATGTAGACCATGGCCTTTATTTATTGATTTCTTTAATACCTTTTAATCGTTTAAGTCAATTAATATACCAACAGCTCCCCCCGTCTCCCAGCATTCTCCCCAGCCAACCGCACCACCAACATCCCCGCCGTCACAAACTTGGTCAAATTCCTCGCATACAACACGCCACCAAACTCCGCCACCAGCGGCATCACCTGGTCAGTGATCGGATCAACAACCTCAGCCACCACTTCCCCAGCCTTAATCCACTCGCCCAAATTACGTCTGTAAAACACTAATCCAGATTGAGCTGCATGAATATACTCACATCCCGCCAGCGCCGTCGCCGGATGAATCAGGGCAGGGGACTCAACCACTTCACCGGCAATATAACCGCCTTCAATCAGTGCATTGATAATCGCGTCGGCATCTTTCTCCGCCATCTCAGGCGATACATCCGCCACACCGCGCAGTTCCAGCGTCACCGGCAGCAAGCCGCGCGGCATCGGATACTCATCACCAAAACGCTCTGCCAATGTTAGCCACGGCTCACAGCAAGCCTCATCAAACGGTTCACCGCCAGATATCTGCGCCAGCAACTGCACCTCACTGCCTAACCAACGCGCCAACGGTTCAATATCCGGCCATGCGTGCGGCGTGGTGTAGAGGTGCGGCAGCGCATCCCAGTCACAATGCAGATCAATCATCAAATCGGCCTGGCTCGCCATACGCATCAACGTAAAGCGCTGGGCATCCAGTTCGGTGCGGGCAATGCGGTCACGATAATGGCGATCAATCGCTTCCCTGATCAGGCGTTTGTTTTCGTATTCACTTTGCGTCAGTGAGCCGGCGAGTTCCTCAACCAAGGCTTCACCCAATGCCGGGAAGCGGCGGTTAAAGTCTTGTCCTGATAACGTATGGAAACGCCCCAAATGGCTCCCATGCCAATGCTGTCCCATGGCTAAAGGATTCGCCACCGGCACCAATGTGATTTTGGATTTGAGTTGTCCGGCAGATTCCAGCGCCAGCAGTTTCTGTTTCAAGTACCACGCCACCGCCATGCCCGGCAGTTCATCGCCGTGCAGCGCAGCCTGAATGTAGACGCGTTGCTGTGAATCCGTACCGAAGTGGAAGCTAACAATTTCGCGTTGCGTTCCCAGCGAGGCGCTTAATAGAGGATGATGTTGTTGTTGCATAACGCTATCGATGTCCTTTATTCGTGGCACGCTTTCAGCGACGCCAGATGCATTTTCTGATGGAATTATAGTGCTGAGTGCAAAAAGGGCGGCAAAAAAGCCGCCCAAAAGATTACTGCTGGATGGAGATGTCCGTCGCGAAGTACTGTTTCCGAATTTTATCGAAAGTGCCGTTCTTCTTCAGTTCGGCAAACGCGTTATCCAGTGCGGTTTTCAGTTCGGTGTCGCCTTTACGCAGACCAATCGCGGTGCCCGGACCGATAATCGGATCCTGTACAATCGGGCCGGCCAGTTCGAAATCTTTGCCCTGCGGATGTTTCAGGAAGCCATTGGCGGCTTGAGCGGCATCTGTAAACACCACGTTAAGTCGACCCGAAATCAGGTCGCTTTCTACCTGCGCCTGATCGCCATAAGGCACAACCTGCACGCCATGCGGCTGCCATTTGGCCAACGCATAACGCTCCTGCACGGTGCCTTGTTCAACGCCCACGGTTTTGCCTTTCAGCGATTCAGCAGTTGGCAGCAAGCCAGATCCTTTACGCGCAATCAGCTGCGTATGGGTGTCGTAGAGCGGCACGGTGAAATCAATCTGCTTCAAACGTTCTTCGGTGATGCCCATATCCGACAAGATGGCGTCGAACTTACGCGCTTTCAGCGCCGGGATCATGCCATCGAACTGGCTCTCCACCCACACGCATTTTGCCTGCATCTGCTGGCACAGCGCATTGCCGAGATCGATATCAAAACCGACCAGTTTGCCCTGTGGCGTTTTGGATTCGAAAGGAGGATAGGTGGGATCCACTGCGAAACGCACCTGATCAATTTTTGCCTGTGCGCCAAACGCGCAACCTGCCAGCACAGCCAGCGCCAGCGTGTGACGCAGGCAGGCGGTTAAACGAGAACTTGCCATAATATCGGTCTTCTTTTGATGTGATCTTGAGTCAGAAAGAGGACCGCTCAGGGCCTGGCAAGGCAATTAGAGGATTATTTTCATCACGTTACCATTATGCAGCGCCTGATAATCCGCTACATTCAGCACCACCGATTGCTCCAGCAATCCGGCATTGAAAGCGATTTCGTCATAGCGTTCAAACAGCAGCGGATCGACCACCAGCTGTAAATCAGGATGGAAGCTAAACGGCGGAATAGCCCCGAATACGCAGCCGGTCAGCGTATCTACTTCCGCAGGCGAGGCCAGCGAAGCACGGCGACCGCCAACCGCTGCCGCAACCTTACTGAGATCCGCTTGCTGATCGGCAGGCAACACTGCCAGCACATGTTGCTTGATGCCGTTGCCTTTTACATGACACACCAGCGCTTTCGCGCCTTGCCCAACTTCAGTTCCGCGAATCGCCGCCACCGCTTCGCACTTGCCGGTCGCTTCATGCTCCATCACGCGATAGCGCGCCTGATGTTGGTCGAGCAGGGCGATCAGTTTTTCATGGGTGGTCATGGCGTTCTCCATTATCTAAACGTGGGTTTTGAGCAGTAAGCTGCTCAAAACTAGCCAGAAAAGCCAATTTTGAGCAGCATGTTGCACAATCTGTTATTTATGACGCGCGCGCAGATTATTGATGATGGTGCTCAAATCCAGCTCCTGATCCTGCAGCAGCACCATCAGGTGATAAAGCAGATCCGAAGCTTCATTGGTCAGCTCGTGACGATCGTTAACCGTTGCCGCCAACGCCGTTTCCACGCCTTCTTCCCCCACTTTCTGCGCGATACGCTTGGTGCCGCTGGCATAAAGCTTCGCAGTGTACGAACTCTCAGGGTCGGCGCTTTTGCGCGAAGCCAGCAGCTGCTCGAGCTGATAGAGGAACGTCCAGTCTGGCGCAGCCGGTGAGAAGCAGCTGGAAGTGCCGAGATGGCAGGTTGGGCCAATCGGATTGGCCAGCACCAGCAGCGTGTCGTTGTCGCAGTCCGGCGTAATGCTCGCCACTTGCAGGAAGTGGCCCGAGGTTTCGCCTTTGGTCCATAAACGGTTTTTGGTGCGAGAGAAGAAGGTGACGTTGCCCTCGCTGAGGGTTTTTTGCAGCGCTTCTTCATTCATATAACCGTGCATCAGCACTTCGCCGGAAACGTTGTGCTGGACGATAACGGGCATCATGCCCGCGGTTTTGACCCAATCCAGCCTGGCCAGTTGTTCTGCAGTTAACACGCGCGAATCTCCACACCGTTGTCGATCAGGAAGTTTTTCAACTCGCCGATATTGATAATTTGTTTGTGAAACACCGAAGCCGCCAGCGCACCATCGACGTTCGCCTGCTCAAAGGCTTCAAGGAAGTGCGGCATGGTGCCTGCGCCGCCGGAGGCGATCAGCGGCACTTTGCACACATCGCGCACTTTCTTCAGCTGCACCAGGTCGTAGCCGTTACGCACGCCATCCTGGTTCATCATGTTGAGGACGATTTCGCCTGCGCCCAGCTTCTGCACTTCCTGTACCCAATCCAGAGTTTCCCACGTGGTCACTTTGGTGCGCGCTTCGTCGCCGGTGTACTGATTGACGTGATATTTGCCGCTCACTTCGTCAAACCAGGTATCGATGCCCACTACGATGCACTGCACGCCAAAGCGATCGGCCAGGCGCGTAATCAGCGTCGGATCGGCTAATGCTGGCGAGTTGATGGAAATCTTGTCGGCACCAAACTGCAGAATGCGCGCCGCGTCTTCTTCGCTCTTAATGCCGCCCGCCACGCAGAAAGGAATATCGATCACTTCCGCTACGCGCGACACCCAGCTTTTGTCCACGACGCGGCCATCCGATGAGGCGGTGATATCGTAGAACACCAGCTCGTCCGCACCTTCCTGCGCATAACGCTGCGCCAGCGGCACGATGTCGCCGATGATTTCGTGGTTGCGGAACTGAACGCCTTTCACCACTTGTCCGTCACGCACATCGAGACAAGGAATTATCCGTTTTGCCAGCATGCGATTGCCTCCGCCACCGTGAATTTATCTTCCAGTAACGCGCGACCAACGATCACGCCCTGTGCGCCGCTGCCGCGTAACGCCGCGATGTCATCCAGCGAACCGATGCCGCCTGAAGACTGGAAGGCGATGTCAGGGAAGGCCGCAGACACTTCTTTATACAGCGCGACGTTGGATCCGCTCAGCGTGCCGTCGCGCGAAATGTCAGTGCACAACACATGCCTGAGGCCAACCGGCTGATACCAGCCAATCACCTCTTCCAGCGTCACGCCCGCCGCTTCCTGCCAGCCGCTGATCGCCACCTCTTTGCGGTTGTTGGCATCAATGCGCACATCTAATGCCAGCACAATGGCGTCGGCGCCAAACTCGCTAAACCAGCTTTTGACTTCTTCCGGTTGCTTCACCGCGGTGGAACCGACCACCACGCGCGTGGCACCCGCTGCCAGCAGCGCCGCCACATCATCGCGATGGCGGATGCCGCCGCCGACCTGCACCGGCACGGTCACGCCGCGCAGTAAGGTGGTGAGCAGGGGAATCTGACGTTTGGCCGGATCTTTGGCGCCGGTCAAATCCACCAGATGCAGCACTTCTGCACCCTGGCGTTGGTAATCCTGTAAACGCGGCAGCGGATCGCTGCCGTAATCGCGCTGCTGGCCGTAATCGCCCTGATGCAGGCGCACCACTTTGCCGTCGATTAAATCTAATGCGGGGATAATCATCACATCTCCAGGAAATTTTTCAGCAGCTGCGCGCCGGCTTTGCCCGAACGCTCCGGGTGGAACTGCACGCCGAAGAAGTTATCTTTCTGCAGGGCAGCGGTGAACGGATAGCCGTAATCGCACTGGGCGATGGTGGCGGCATTCACCGGCATGGCATAGCTGTGCACGAAGTAGAAGTAGCTGCCATCGGGAATGTCGCGGAACAGATGATGGCCGGCTTTAGCGGTGATCTGGTTCCAGCCCATGTGCGGCAGCGGTAAATCCTGCGTATCCATCAGCGTGACGGGCTCATCAACCAGGCCGAGCGTGGTGACGCCGCCATTCTCATCGCTACCGCGACCGAGCAGCTGCATGCCGAGGCAAATACCGAGCACCGGCTGAGTACAGGCTTTGATTAAGTCGATGAGATCGCGCTCCTGCAGCTGATTCATCGCCGCCTGCGCGGTGCCCACGCCGGGCAGCAGCAGCTTGTCGGCATGCAGCACCACATCCGGGTCGCGGCTCACCTGCGGCGTATACCCGAGGCGCTCAATCGCCCACTTCACCGACGACAGGTTGGCGCAGCCGGTATCGAGGATCACCACGTTCATCACAGCACTCCTTTCGAGCTCGGCAAGGTGTTGCCTTCCACGCGAATCGCCTGGCGCAGCGTGCGGCCAAAGGCTTTAAACAGGCTTTCCACACGATGGTGATCGTTGCGGCCTTTGGTTTTTAGGTGCAGCGTGCTCATCATGGCGTAGGAGAGGGAGCTGAAGAAGTGCTCGACCATCTCGGTGCTGAGATCGCCGACGCGCTGGTAGCTGAACTCGGCTTTGAATTCGATGTGCGGACGGCCGGAGATATCCAGCGCGCAGCGAGCCAGGCACTCATCCATGGGCAGCACAAAGCCGAAGCGGCCGATGCCACGTTTGTCGCCCAGCGCTTTCAGCAGCGCTTCGCCGAGCGCCAGACCGGTATCTTCCACGGTGTGGTGATCGTCGATGTAGAGATCGCCTTTCACATCAATGTTCATGCGGAAGCCGCCGTGCACCGCAATCTGGTCCAGCATGTGATCGAAGAAGCCGACGCCGGTGTTAATTTTGCTGCCGCCTTCACGATCCAACCACACTTCGACTTTAATCTGCGTCTCTTTGGTGTTGCGTTGCACCAGCGCGTAACGATCGCGCTGGGTCAGGCGCGCCTGAATCGCATCCCAATCTTCGCCTTCCGCGCCGTAACGCAGGCCCTGAATGCCCATGTTCTGCGCCAGCTGAATATCGGTGAGACGATCGCCAATTACGTAGCTGTTGGCGGTATCGAGCGCACCGGCGGCCAGCCAGGCTTCCACCATTTTGGTCTTCGGCTTGCGGCAATCGCAGTTATCTTCCGGCATATGCGGGCAGATCAGGATGTCGCTGAAATTCACGCCTTGTGAGCGGAGAATCTGCATCATCAGGTTGTGCGGGCCGTCAAAATCCGCCTGCGGGAAGCTGTCGGTGCCGAGGCCATCCTGATTGGTGATCATCACCAGCTGATAGCCCGCTGCCTGCAACGCCAGCAGCGCCGGAATGGCGTTCTTCTCAAACGCCAGCTTCTCCATGCGATCCACCTGATAATCAGTGGGTGGCTCAGAGATGATGGTGCCGTCGCGGTCGATAAAAAGGATCTTCTGACTCATGCTTGCTCCACTGATAAGGCTTGCAGCGCGGCGATCAACCGCTCGCACTCTTCACGGGTGCCGATGGAGATGCGCAGGCATCCCGCAAGGCCGGGGTTTTTGTTTTGGTCGCGCAGAATAATGCCTTGATCCCACAGCGTTTTAAACACTTTTGGCGAAGCAGTGAAACGCGCCAGAATGTAGTTGGTTTCACTCGGGAACACCTGCTGCACCACGCTAATCTGCGGCAACTGCTCAAACAGCCAGGCACGATTGGCGTTCAGCTCAGCAACGTGCTGACGCATCAGCGCAATGCCTTGCTCGCTCAGCGCTTGTCCCGCCACATCCGCTACCGGCGTCGCCAGCGGATAGGGCGCAATCACCTTCATCAGCAGATCGATCACCGGCTTGTTCGCGAGGGTGAAGCCGCAGCGCAAACCGGCCAGCGCAAAGGCTTTGGACAGCGTGCGCAGAATCACTAAGTGCGGATATTCCTGCAGCCAGCCCGCCAGCGTCGCGTCCGGGCAGAACTCGATATAGGCTTCATCGGCCACTACCAGCGCTTTACCGGCGGTCATCGCCAGCAGCGAGCGGATGTCATCCTGATTGATCAGGTTGCCGGTCGGATTGTTCGGGCTGCACATATAGACGACTTTCACGCCGTCGAGCTGGTCAGCAATTGCCGGCAGATTCAGCTGCCAGTCATCGAGTGCCGCCACGGTGCGGTATTCGATACCGATGGTTTCGGCGCTGACGCTATACATGCCGTAGGTTGGCGGGCAGAACAGAATCGCATCTTTGCCCGGCTCGCAAAACGCGCGCATCAGCAGTTCGATACCTTCATCCGCACCGCGGCTGACCAGAACCTGCTCCGGCGTCATACCGGCGTAAGCGGCGTAGCGCTCAATAACAATCTTCGGCTGACATTCCGGATAGCGGTTCAGCGTCTGCTGCGACAGCTCAAACGGCACCGGCAGCGGGAATTCGTTGGCATTCAGCCACACATCACCGTTACCACCCAGACGACGCGCCGATTGATACGGCGTCAACGCTCGCACGTTGGCGCGCGCTAACTCTTCAATATTCAGGCTCATGCTTGCTCCTTTAGCGCGGCAACACGCAGGGTAACGGCATTTTTGTGGGCTTCCAGCTGCTCGGCGGCGGCCAGCGTTTCAATCGTCGCGGCAAGATTGAGGAAGCCTTGCGGCGTCAGCTCTTGCACCGTCATACGTTTCTGGAAATCGGCCAGGCCAAGGCTGGAACAGGTCGCGGTGTAGCCGTAGGTCGGCAGCACGTGGTTAGTGCCGGACGCGTAATCGCCCGCGGATTCCGGGGACCAGTCGCCAAGGAATACCGAACCGGCGCTGGTGATGCTTTCGACCAGATCGCGCGGCTGGCGCGTCTGAATGATCAGGTGCTCCGGGCCGTACAGGTTGGAGATCTCGATGCACTGCTCTAAATCGCGCAGCACAATCAGGCGGCTGCTCGCTAACGCCTGACGCGCGGTAGCCGCACGCGGCAGCTGCGCCAGTTGCTCTTCAACCGCTTGCGCCACGCCTTCGGCCAGTTGCAGCGACGGCGTCAGCAAAACCACCTGCGAATCCGGGCCGTGTTCCGCCTGCGACAGCAAATCAGATGCCACGAACGCGGGCGTGGCGCCTTCGTCGGCGATCACCAGCACTTCCGATGGACCGGCTGGCATATCAATTGCCGCGCCATCTAAACGCTGGCTAACCTGACGTTTGGCTTCGGTGACGTAGGCGTTGCCAGGGCCAAAAATCTTGTCCACTTTCGGCACGCTTTCGGTGCCGAAGGCGAGGGCGGCGATGGCTTGTGAACCGCCCACCTGAAACACCTCTTTCACGCCACACAGCTGGGCGGCGTAAAGAATTTCATCGGCAATCGGCGGCGGCGAGCACAGCACCACGCGACCGCAACCGGCGATGCGTGCCGGTGTCGCCAGCATCAATACGGTTGAGAACAGCGGGGCGGAACCGCCAGGAATGTACAAACCTACCGATTTCACCGGACGGGTAATCTGCTGGCAGCGCACGCCAGGCTGAGTTTCCACATCCACTTCCGCCAGAATTTGCGCGTTGTGGAAAGTCTCGATATTACTCACGGCCACGGCCATCGCCTGCTTCAGCGTGTCACTCAGACGATCGCTGGCCGCTTGCATCTCTTCGGCGCTGACGCGCAGGTTATCCACCTGCGCTTTATCGAAGCGCGCGCTAAATTCACGCAGCGCCGCATCGCCGCTCTCTTTCACTTGAACTAATACGTCGCGCACGATCTGGCTGATAGTTTCTGAAGCCGAAATCGCCGGACGCATCAGCAGCGCTTGCTGCTGCTCTGCGCTGCATTGCTGCCAATCAATGGGTGTCATCAGCGTGCTCATCGTATTACTCCAACATTTTTTCAATTGGCAGCACGAGGATCGAGCTGGCACCCAGCGACTTCAACTTTTCCATGGTTTCCCAGAACAGCGTTTCGCTGCTCACCATGTGCATCGCCACGCGGCTCACATCGCCGGCCAGCGGCAGCACGGTTGGACGCTCAGCGCCCGGCAGCAGCGCAATCACTTCATCCAGACGCTCGCTTGGCGCGTGCAGCATGATGTACTTGGATTCACGCGCTTTAATTACGCCCTGAATACGCGTCATCATTTTGTCGACCAGCTCTTGCTTGGCGGCCGGCAGTTCGCCATCGCGCTGGATCAGCACTGCTTTAGAGCGGTAGATCACTTCCACTTCGCGCAGGCCGTTGGCTTCCAGCGTGGCGCCGGTTGAAACCAGGTCACAAATCGCATCGGCCAAACCCGCGCGTGGTGCGACTTCAACCGATCCGTTCAGCAGGCAGGATTTAAAGGCGACGCCTTGTTTATCGAGGTATTTCTTCAGCAGGTGTGGATAAGAGGTGGCGATGCGGGCGTTATTCAGGCATTGCGGGCCGGTGTACTCTTCATCAACCGGCATCGCTAGCGACAGGCGACAACCGCCGAAATCCAGACGACGCAGCGTGAAGTAACGCGGATCTTCGCCCTGAGCACGGCGATTCAGCAGCTCCTCTTCTAGCACGTTTTCACCGACGATACCGAGATCGACCACGCCATCCATTACCAGGCCAGGGATATCGTCATCGCGCACACGCAGGATGTCGATCGGCATGTTCTCCGCAAACGCAATCAGACGCTGTTGCTGAAGGTTAATTTTGATACCGCAGCGTGCCAGCAGTTCGCGTGATTCATCACTTAAACGGCCAGATTTCTGCATAGCTATGCGAATACGGGTGTTATCTAACATGATTCCTGTCCTCTTATTCAATCCTGTCTGAACGTGTTGGTTGGCGTTCGCCCATAAAAAAACCCCCGGAAGATGATCTTCCGGGGGCTCTCTTTGCGTTCGCACCACTGGAAGATCCTAATCGTCTCCCAGCACACATCGCCTGAAAGACTAGTCAGGGTGATGGTGATGATGGTGGTTGAACTGAACGCGTGTCATAGTAAATTCCGTTGCTGAATGAGTATTCATTTGCGTGCTGAATAACCTAACGAAGATGGTGACAATTGGCAACCCTTTTTTAACCGTCAATTTCCGGAATCTCCCGAAACAGTTTGCGCTGGTTTGGCACATCTACCCGCACTAAGATGAAGTGTGAGCCCATAGCAGGAGTCGATATGAAAAAGGTCGCGATTGTAGGTCTGGGATGGCTGGGTATGCCGCTGGCGATGGCGCTAACGGCACGCGGCTGGCAGGTCACCGGCAGTAAAACCTCGCCGGATGGCGTGGACGCCGCACGCCGCTGTGGCATTGAAGCCTTCCAGCTGGTGTTAACCCCCGAACTGGAGTGTGAAGCCGAAGAGTTAGATACGCTGATGGCAGTCGATGCGCTGGTGGTGACCTTGCCCGCCAGTCGCACGGTGAAAGGCGGTGAAGATTACATGCAGGCGGTGCAGAACGTGGTGGATACCGCGCTGGCGAAGAGAGTACCGCGCATTATTTTCACCAGCTCAACGTCTGTGTACGGCAGCGGTGAGGGTGTAATGAAAGAGAGCAGTCCGCTGCAGCCGGAAACCGTCGCCGGCAAAACGTTGGTGGAGCTGGAAAATTGGCTGCACGATCTGCCCGGCACCAGCGTGGACATTGTGCGTCTCGCGGGATTAGTGGGGCCGAATCGTCATCCGGGGCGTTTCCTTGCCGGTAAAACCGGGCTGGAAAACGGCGGTCATGCGGTCAATCTGGTACATCTCGATGATGTGGTCGATGCGATTGTGCTGTTGCTGCAAACCCCGAAAGGCGGGCATGTTTACAATTTGTGTGCCTCGAAACATCCGTCGCGCGACAGTTTTTATCCTAGCGTTTCGAAGCAGCTGGGGCTTGAGCCACCGACGTTCGTTGTTGAGCCGGAGCGTTCTAACGGCAAGGTGATTGATGGCTCGAAGATCGCGAGTGAGCTGGGGTTTGAGTATACGTATGATGACCCGATGAAAATGCCGCTGGAGTGATTTCCCCTCACCCTAACCCTCTCCCGCAGGCGGGCGAGGGAATCTTTTGCTCCCTCTCCCGTAGCAGAGGGCCGGGGTGAGGGCATCAGCGCGCAGCAGATTAAACCCCAAACCGATCCCTTAACGCATACCACGCCGCTCCCATCGCGGTAAGCGGCACCTTAAACCGTCTCCCACCTGGAAACGGCAGATGCGGCAATTTCGCGAACGCATCAAATCTCTCGGCGTGCCCACGTAGCACTTCAGCAATCAACTTTCCTGAAAGATGGGTACAGGTCACGCCGTGTCCGCTGTCGCCCTGCATAAAGAACGCATTCTTCTCTACCTGCCCAAACTGCGGCATGCGCGATAGCGTGAGCAGGAAATTGCCGCTCCAGCGGTGGCTGATTTTGATGTCACGCAGCTGCGGAAAGGTGCGCAGCAGCTTGGGGCGAATCAGCGCTTCGATATCATCCGGCTCACGTGCGCCGTACACCACGCCGCCGCCGTAGAGCAGGCGGTTATCGGCGGTGAGGCGGAAGTAGTCGAGCAGATAGTTACAATCTTCAACGCAGTAATTGTTCGGCAGCAAACCCAAAGCCTGATCGCGCGTTAAAGGTTCGGTGGTGACGATCTGCGAACCGCACGGCATGCTTTTGCCCGTCAGGCGCGGTTCAAGCTGTGACGGCAAATAAGCGTTACCTGCAAAAATCACGAAGGTGGCGCTGACTTCGCCCTTAGCAGTTTTTATGCGATGCGGTGCGCCGTATTTCACTTCAATCGCCGCTGACTGCTCATAAATGCGCCCGCCGTGACGGCGAATAGCTTCCGCTTCACCCAGCGCCAGATTGAGCGGATGCAGATGCCCGCCGCGCTTATCAAGTAAGCCACCGACGTAGCGATCGGTCGCCACTTCGCGCCGAATGCCGCGTTCGTCGAGCAGCTCCAAATCGTGATTGCCATAGCGTGCCCAAAGGGCTTTTTGGCTGCGAAGATGGCCCATTTGCCGCTGATTCAGTGCGGCGAAAATGCCGCCGGGACGATAGTCGCAGGCGATAGCGTAACGGTCGATGCGGTCGCGAATGATCTCCGCGCCTTCAAACATCATGCTGCCAAGCATTTGTGCGGTCTGTTTGCCGTAGCGCTGCTCAATCACATCCACGTCGCGGCTGTAGGAGTTGACGACCTGGCCGCCATTGCGGCCGCTGGCGCCAAAGCCGATTTTCGCCGCTTCAAGCAGCACCACGTCGTAACCGGCTTCGGTGAGAAACAGCGCGGACGAGAGCCCGGTAAAGCCGCCGCCAATGATGCAGACATCGCACTGCACTGACTCTTGCAGCTCCGGCCACGGCTCATGGGCGTTGGCGGTAGCGGCGTAATAACTTCCCACATGTTGCATGACATCCTCCTTAAGCGCGAAACCTTAGAAATTGGCGGGCGTATGCGCGCTAACAATGCGACACGGCTGATCTGAGGTATTGGTAAAACTGTGCGGCAAGCCGGTATCAATCACATAGCTTTCACCGCGATAGAGATGGTAACTCTGGCCGTTGACCACCAGCATGATTTCCCCTTCCAGCACGGTGCCGGTTTCCTCGCCGGGATGGCGTAACTTCTCGCCGGTGCTGGCGCCGGGTTCATAACGCTCCAGCAGCATCGCCAGCGCGCGCCGTGCGGCACCGTTATCGATCAGCATCAGCGATACGCCAAGGCTGCCGATCTCCACGCACTCTTCCGGGCGCACAATCACCCGCGGCGTGGCATTGATTTTGGGTTCGGAGAAAAACTCTGACAGCGAAAGCCCATAAACTTTCAGCAGCTTCTGTAAGGTGCTGACGGCCGGGCTCACTTTGTCCTGTTCGATAGTACTGATGGCGCTGTGCGTTAAACCTGATAACTCAGCGACGCGACGCTGAGACAATCCCAACTCCTGCCGGATCTGCGATAAGCGACGTCCGGGTGCCAGAGTGGCATCATTCATGGCTGTTTTTCCTTGTGATAACAGACAGCGGCGTGGATAAAGGCCTCAAACAAACGGCGCGAGACCGGATCGCGATCGGAGTGCCATTCCGGATGCCATTGCACCGCAAGGGCAAAAGGGTGCTTTGGCAGGCTTACGGCTTCAACCAGCCCGTCGGGCGCGCGCGCTTCGATATGTAGCTGCGGACCGGTTTCGCGGATGCCTTGCCCGTGCAGCGAGTTGACCGCAAAAGGTTCGGCGCTGCCGAGCAGTTGGCTCAGCATGCCATCCACTTCTGGCTGCACGGTATGTGCCGGCGCGTATTGCTCATCCAGCGATAACGCGTCGTTTTCGCGATGCTCCTGAAACAGATGTGTCATATGCAGCTGGCGATGCAGCGCACCGCCATTAGCGACCACCAGCTCCTGCAAACCGCGACAGATACCGAACATCGGCATCTTTTTACCGATCGCATGGGTGATGAGCCCAAAGGCGAGGCGATCGCGCGCCGGATCGGCATGCGCCTCTTTACCGTCCGCGCCGTAATGCCAGGGTTCAATGTTGCTGGGGCTGCCGGTCAGCAAAATGCCATCCAGCACGGTCATACTGTTTTCTAATAGATGAGGTGCTTGCATCAGTTGATGCGGCAAGGGCAGCGGCACGCCACCGGCAAGCACGATAGCGTCGAGATATTTGTTATGAATCGTTTGCCCTGCGTGGCTGCCGATAAAGTTCTGGCACATCACTACGCCAATCAAGGGCTTGTCAAAAATAATGCCCATAACGTCTCCGCGTTGCTGTTCAATATTTTCGCCGGAAATGCGCGGCTGGCCTTAAAAGTGTGCAATATTTTGTCAATCTAGCAACCGATCGTTCATTCCTCAAACAGAATTGTTACATTTGCACACTTTTTGCGTTAGCGCTATGTTAGTGGAGTGGCTGTTATTTTGAGCATTGCGCGCACCAATATTAAACGGTAAAGGGCGGGTGGGATCATGACGAACCTCGTAGAAGTAGAAGACTTCACGCGACACAGTGAAGAGAAACGAACAAGCGCGTTCCAGCTGGAGGTCAAAACCTGGCTGGAACGCCATCCTGAAACGCAGTATGTCGATATTCTTCTTAATGATTTAAATGGGGTATTTCGCGGTAAACGCATTCCCATCTCCGCATTGGCAAAACTGGAAAAAGGGTGTTACTTCCCGGCCTCGGTTTTCGCTATGGATATTCTCGGTAACACCGTCGAAGACGCCGGACTGGGTCAGTCACTGGGCGAACCCGACCACCTCTGCATGCCGGTGCCCGGCACCTTAATTCCTTCTGCCGCCGATCCCACGCACATCGCTCAGCTGTTGCTGACCATGTGTAACCAAGATGGCACTCCCTTTGACGTTGAACCCCGTAATGTTCTCAATCGGCTGTGGCAACAGCTGCGTAATCGAGGATTGTTCCCGGTGGTAGCGGTAGAGCTGGAGTTCTATCTGGTGGATAAAAAGCGTGATGCGGAGGGCTTCATTCAGCCGCCGTGTTCGCCGGGCAGTGACGAACGCAATATGCAGAGCCAGGTGTATTCGGTGGATAATCTCGATCACTTCGCCGACGTACTGCGGGACATCGACCATCTGGCCAAGCTGCAAGGCATTCCCGCCGATGGCGCGCTGGCGGAAGCCTCGCCCGGCCAGTTCGAAATCAACCTGCATCACACGCGCGACGTGCTTAAAGCCTGCGATCACGCTATTCAGCTGAAACGGCTGGTGCGTCAGGTGGCGGAAAATCACGGCATGACCGCCACTTTCATGGCCAAGCCTTACGAAGAGTACGCGGGCAGCGGCATGCATGTGCATATCAGCATGCTGGATGCCGCCGATCACAACGCCTTTGCGCTTGATGACGGCAGCGATTCACCGCTGATGAAACGCGCGCTGGCGGGCATGATCGATTTAATGCCGGCTTCGATGGCGCTGCTGGCGCCTAACGTGAACGCTTATCGCCGCTTCCTGCCGGAAGCCTATGTACCGCTGCAGGCGTCATGGGGACACAACAACCGTACGGTTGCGCTGCGTGTGCCTTGTGGCGATGCGGATAACCATCGCATCGAGTATCGCGTGGCCGGTGCGGATGCAAATCCCTATCTGGTGGTGTCAACTATTCTTGCCGGTATTTTGCACGGTCTGGATAATCAGCTACCTTTACCGCATGCGGTGCAGGGCAATGGACATGAAGCAGAAGGGCTGGCATTACCGATTCGGCAGAGCGATGCGCTGTATGAATTTGAGAATAGCTATCCGCTGCAAAAGCTGCTGGGCGAGCGTTTTAGCGGGGTGTGGCACAGCTGCAAACAGTACGAACTGATGCAGTTTGAGCGCTTAATCACCTCGACGGAAATCGACTGGATGCTCAAGAATGCCTGAGTGCCGGAAGAATTGATCTAACGTCTTGTGCCGATGGCATAAGTTGGGGCAAAATACGCGCCCTGCAAAATGAGAACTAACCGACGTTAACCGCGTCGGTTATTTTTTTGCATGATGTACTCACTGACATTCACACGAGGCCGGACACGCATCCGGATAGATAGATACTGACAAACACGCTTGTGCGTGAGATTTGAGGAAAACAAAGATGGGACTGTTTAACATTGCACCAGCGCAGGCTGGTTCTCGCTTCCGTGATGACTACGGCGCCGCGACAATCGTAAACACTAATATCACTTCTCACTGCAGCAAATTGCGCAGTAGCCCTGTAGCCCAACCGATCTCGGTTGTCGTCTGCGGGGGCCTGAACAATGTCGCTTAACACCTCTGCCGCACCTCAGCGTGCACACCTGAAAAAATCTCTGACCCTGATCCCGGTTGTCATGATGGGCCTGGCGTATATGCAGCCAATGACCCTGTTTGATACCTTCGGAATCGTGTCTGGATTGACCGACGGCCACGTCGCCACCGCTTATGCTTTCGCCCTGATCGCGATTCTGTTTACTGCCGTGAGCTACGGCAAGCTGGTACGCCGCTTCCCATCTGCGGGCTCCGCTTACACCTATGCTCAGAAAGCAATCAGTCCGCACGTCGGCTTTATGGTTGGCTGGTCATCACTGCTGGACTACTTGTTCATGCCGATGATCAACATCCTGCTGGCGAAAAGCTACTTTGAGACGCTGGTGCCGGGCATTCCGTCGTGGATTTTCGTGGTGCTGCTGGTGGCCTTTATGACCATCTCCAACCTGCGTGGAATCAAAACCGTTGCCAACTTCAACAGCGTGATCGTGGTGCTGCAAGTGGTAGTGATGGTAGTGATTACCGGCATGGTGGTTTACGGTGTGGCACACGGTGTTGGCGAGGGGACATTGACCAGCAGCAGACCATTCTGGTCTGAGAATGCGCACGTAGTCCCGATGATTACTGGTGCGACCATTCTCTGCTTCTCGTTCCTTGGCTTTGACGGTATCAGTTCGCTGTCAGAAGAGACCAAAGATGCTGAACGCACGATCCCGCGCGCGATTTTCCTCACCGCGCTGATTGGTGGTGTGATCTTTATCGGTGTTTCTTACTTCCTGCAGCTGTACTTCCCGGACATCTCGCGTTTCCAGAATCCGGACTCTTCACAGCCAGAGATCATGCTGTTCGTGGCGGGTAAAGCGCTGCAAATTGGCATCCTGATCTTCTCGGTGGTGACGGTGCTGGCATCCGGTATGGCCGCGCACGCAGGCGTTTCACGTTTGATGTACGTGATGGGCCGCGATGGCGTGTTCCCGCAGCGTTTCTTTGGCTTCGTGCACCCGAAATACCGCACGCCGTCACTGAACGTGCTGCTGGTGGGTGCGGTCGCGCTGATGGCGATCAACTTCGACCTGGTAACCGCAACTGCGCTGATTAACTTCGGTGCGCTGGTGGCGTTCACCTTTGTGAACCTGTCGGTGATTGCGCAGTTCTGGATCCGTGAGAAGCGTAACAAGACGCTGAAAGATCACATCAACTATCTGGTGCTGCCGGTGATGGGTGCCCTGACAGTCGGTGCGTTGTGGATTAACCTGGAAGAGACCTCCATGGTGCTCGGCCTGGTGTGGGCAGCGATTGGTATTATTTACCTCGCCTTTGTGACCCGCACCTTCCGCAACCCGGTTCCGCAGTTCAGCGAAGAAGTGTGATTTGATCGACGTCGCTGTCCCCCTCCTCGGTCCTCCCCCATAAATGGGGGAGGAAGATGCTGCCATATGTGAGTTCTGAAGCTGCATGTGGCAGCGTCTCCTTCCCCCGCTAGCGGGGGAAGGCCGGGATGGGGGACAGCGAGCACCGACCGGGAACAGCACGCACTATCCCGCCAACACCAACTCCCAACTCCCCGCACTCAACGCCTCGCGTCCCGCTTTACTCAACCCCGCATCGGTAATCAAGGTATCAAACCGCTCCAGCGGTAACGCCAGATGCGTCGCAATCTTGTTGTACTTCGAACTGTCGCTTAACAACACGCGCTTACTACTCACATCGCTCGCCGCCAGCTTCACCGGCACCTTATCCTCATCCGGCGTAAACAGCCCGCGCGGGCCCCAGCAGGACGCGGAGATAAACGCGATATCAATCGCCAGCTGGCGCAAACTTCTGGCCGCCGCTTCACCGACGCTGGAACGGTTCTCACGACATACCGTGCCGCCGGTGTGAATCAACTTGCAGCCGCTGCTCTCCATCAGCAGGCGCGCAATCACGAAATCGTTGGTCACCACCAGCAAGTCATCACGCTCAAGCAACTCGCGCGCCAGCGCCAGTGTGGTGGTGCCGGCATCGAGATAGATGCAGCTATTACGCGGAATATGACGCGCGGCATACTGCCCAATCGCCATCTTCTCGCCGCTGTACATATTGGTTTTCGCCAGATGCGATGGCTCCGCCGCCAGGCGATCCGCTGAGCGCACGCCGCCCGAAACAGACAATACCGCACCTTGCTCTTCCAGCTTCTGCACATCGCGACGTATCGTCATATGCGACACACCCAAGCGCTCAGTGAGCTCGGCAATGCTAACCACGCCGCGTTCGCCCACCAGCGCTAAAATTTGTTGATGACGTTCAACCGGAATCACCTTGCTCTCCCTGAATTATCATTTTTTCACATTGTAGATCATCGATTCACAGCCCGCAGCACAATTTATCTTGGCGGAATCTAAGCAGAAATCCCATCTGGACTGACTTCGAAGCGCTGACCTCCGGCTGTGAATCCATGTTAATCCTTGCGCGCATAAGTTAATTTTTGTGATATCACGCACGTTTATTCGCCACTGACTGCGGCAGACTTAACACCAATGAACAAATTATCACTTAAATTAACAATGGAGGTTTGCTATGTCAGCAACCGTGAATAACATCGGCGTGATTGGTTTAGGTTCCATGGGCATGGGTGCCGCGCAGTCTTGCATCCGTGCAGGATTAAATACCTGGGGTGTTGATCTCAATCCGCAGGCGCTGGAAACCCTGCGTCAGGCCGGTGCACGTGATGCGCAAACCTCCGCTGCCCGCTTTGCCGCTGAACTCGATGCGGTGCTGCTGCTTGTGGTGAATGCCGCGCAGGTTAAAGCAATCCTGTTCGGTGAAAACGGCGTGGCGGCGCAGCTCAAGCCCGGCACCGTGGTCATGGTCTCTTCTACCATCTCTTCACAGGATGCGCAGGCGATTGAACAACAGCTGGCGCAGCATCAGTTGCTGATGCTGGATGCACCGGTTTCCGGCGGCGCAGCCAAAGCTGCAGTTGGCGAGATGACGGTGATGGCGTCCGGCAGCGATGAAGCTTTTGCCCTGCTCAAGCCCGTGCTGGATGCGGTGGCGGCGAAAGTCTATCGCGTGGGCAGCGAAATCGGTCTCGGCTCAACCGTCAAAATCATTCACCAGCTGCTGGCGGGCGTGCACATTGCCGTGGGCGCAGAAGCGATGGCGCTGGCCGCGCGCGCCGGGATCCCGCTCGACACCATGTATGACGTGGTGACCAACGCCGCCGGTAACTCATGGATGTTCGAGAACCGCATGCGTCACGTGGTGGATGGCGATTACTCGCCGAAATCAGCGGTCGATATCTTCGTTAAAGATCTCAATCTGGTGGCGGATACCGCCAAGTCGCTGCACTTCCCGCTGCCGCTGGCTTCTACTGCGCTCAATATGTTTACCGAAGCCAGCAACGCCGGCCACGGTCGTGAAGATGACAGCGCAGTGATCAAGATCTTCAGCGGCATCACGCTGCCGCAGGCGAAGGAGCAATAATCATGCGTTTAGGCGTTATTGCAGACGATTTTACCGGCGCAACCGACATCGCCAGTTTTCTGGTGCAGAACGGTTTGCCGACCATCCAGTTCAACGGCGTGCCGGAAAGGCATGACGCGCTGAGCGCGCAGGCGATTGTTATCAGCCTGAAGTCACGCTCATGCCCGGTCCAGCAGGCGATCGATCAGTCGCTGGCGGCGCTGCAGTGGCTGCAACAGCAGGGCTGCGATCGTTTCTATTTCAAATATTGCTCCACCTTTGACAGCACCGAGCAGGGCAACATCGGCCCGGTAACCGATGCGCTGCTGGCGGCATTGGGCGAAACGCAAACGGTGATTTCGCCGTCGCTGCCGGTTAACGGTCGTACGGTGTATCAGGGCTATCTGTTTGTGGCCGATCAGCTGCTGTCCGAATCGGGCATGCGCCATCATCCGGTAACGCCAATGACCGATAGCAATCTGGTGCGTTTGATGACGCGCCAGGCCAAAGGCCAGGCCGCAGTGATCAACGCCGCGCAATTGGATCAAGGTGCTGATGCGGTGCGTGCGCAGCTGGATGCTTTAAAAGCGCAGGGCATCAACTATGTGGTGCTGGATGCGCTGCACGAGCAGCATCTGCTGACGCAGGGCGAAGCGCTGAAAGAGACGCGACTGGTGACCGGCGGTTCTGGCCTGGCGATCGGTATCGCCCGCGCCTGGGCAACGCAGCAGCAGAACAGTGACGCTGAACACGCCGGGCGTCCACAAGGCGATCGCGCGGTGGTGATCTCAGGCTCCTGCTCGCAAATGACCAACCGTCAGGTGCAGGCGTATCGTCAGCAAGCGCCCTCGCATGAAGTGCTGGTGGAACGCTGCCTCGATAACGCCGAAAGCTATGCGCAGGAACTCTGTGATTGGGTGGCGGCGCATCATCAGCCCGAACTGGCGCCCTTGCTGTTTGCTACCGCCGATGCGCAGCAGCTGCAAGCCATTCAGCAGCAATACGGCGCAGCGCGCAGCAGTGAAGCGGTTGAGCAGCTGTTTGCCGCCGTAACCCGTGAACTAAAAACCCGTGGCTGGCAGCGCTTTATCGTCGCCGGCGGTGAAACCTCGGGCGTGGTGGCACAAAGCCTTGGCGTTACCGCATTCCACATTGGCCCGATGATTTCACCGGGCGTGCCGTGGGTACGCGATATCCATCAGCCGCTGTCACTGGCGCTGAAATCAGGCAACTTTGGCGACGAACAGTTCTTTGCCCGCGCACAACAGGAGTATTCAGCATGACGGAACAACAAGCACGCGAAGAAATGGTACAGCTCGGCGCATCCTTCTTTCAGCGCGGTTACGCCACCGGTTCAGCGGGCAATTTGTCTCTGCTGCTGGAGGATGGCAACTTGCTGGCGACGCCAACCGGCTCCTGTCTCGGCGAACTGCAGGCCGATCGTCTGTCGAAAGTGACGATTCAGGGCGAATGGATCTCCGGCGACAAGCCGTCGAAAGAGGTGGCTTTTCACCGCGCGCTCTATCTGAACAATCCCGCGTGCAAAGCGGTGGTGCATCTGCACAGCCACTATTTGACGGCGCTCTCCTGCCTCAACGATCTCGACACAGCAAACTGCATCCGTCCGTTCACGCCGTACGTGGTGATGCGCGTCGGTGATGTGCCGGTGGTGCCCTATTACAAGCCGGGTGATCAGCGGCTGGCTGACGATCTGGCCAATCTGGCATCGCGCTATAACGCCTTCCTGCTGGCTAATCATGGTCCGGTGGTGGTGGGCAAATCCCTGCGCGAAGCTGCCAATAACACTGAAGAACTGGAAGAGACCGCGCGCCTGATGTTTACGCTCGGTGACCGCTCGATTCGTTATCTGACCGATAGCGAAGTCGCGGAATTGAGGAATGTTTAATGCCTAAGTTTGCAGCCAATCTATCTACGCAGTTCGGTGAGTTGCCGTTTATCGAACGCTTTGCCGCCGCGGCTAACGCCGGTTTTCGCGCCGTTGAATTCCTGTTTCCGTATGACTTTCCGGCCGAGGTGATTAAAGCCGAGCTGGAAAAACATCAGCTGGAATTGGTGCTGTTCAACACCGCCGCAGGCAACGTGCAGGCGGGCGAGTGGGGCGTTTCTGCCATTCCGGGCCGTGAACAGGAAGCGCGTGCCGATATCGATCGGGCACTCGAGTATGCGCTGCCGCTCAACTGCCAGCAGGTGCATGTGATGGCGGCAACGGTGCCAAACGGTGTCGATCGTGCAGCCTATGAAGAGACTTTCGTGCGTAACATGCGTTATGCCGCCGAGCGTTTTGCGCCGCACGGCATTCGCCTGCTGCTGGAAGCGCTTAATCCAGTCACTAAGCCGAATTATCTCTACGCCAGCCAGTATCAGACGCTGGCGATGATGACGCGTATCGATCGGCCCAACGTCTTTACCCAGCTCGATCTGTTCCATGCACAGCTGGTGGACGGCAATCTGACGCATCTGATTCGTGAATACGCTGGTCGTTATCGCCATATCCAGATCGCCTCTGCGCCGCATCGTCACGAGCCGGATGAAGGCGAGATCAACTATTCCTATCTGTTCGACCTGCTGGATGAAGTGGGTTACGACGGTTGGGTGGGATGTGAATACATCCCGCGCGGCCGCACTGAAGCTGGCCTCGGCTGGTTCGCGCCTTACGCTAAATAATTTTTGTTTAACCACCCAGCACAGGGATTTTCAGCACTGTGCTGGGTAAGTATTACCTGAATTCGACAATACCAGATAGAGCTGTACCCAAACTATACTAATTAAATCAGAGGATTATCATGTCTACCGCGTTGTTGTTAGCCATTGCTACCGCCAGCATTGTGATCTTGCTGCTGCTGGTGATTAAAACCAAAGTTCACCCCTTTGTGGCGCTGCTGATTGTCAGCTTGCTGGTGGCGATTGCGACCGGCATTCCAGCCGACAAAATTATGGAAACCATCTTTAGCGGGATGGGTAACTTGCTGGGGCATATCACCATTATCATCGTGCTGGGGGCGATGCTCGGCGCAGTGATTGAAGCCTCGGGCGGTGCCGAGTCGCTGGCACAACGCTTCAGTAAATCGCTGGGTATCAAGCGTACCGTGGCGGCGCTGACCATGGCGGCGTTTATCCTCGGCATTCCGGTGTTCTTCGAAGTCGGCTTCATCATCGTGATTCCGCTGATTTATGGCTTCACCAAAGTGGCGCGCGTGTCACCGCTGAAGTTTGGCTTGCCGATGGCGGGCGTGATGCTGACGGTGCATGTGGCGCTGCCAACCCATCCCGGCGCGGCGGCGGCGGCGGGCATTCTGCACACTGATATGGGCTGGCTGATGATGCTCGGTATCCTGATCTCGATTCCGGTCGGTATCGTCGGTTATTACGTCGCGAAAGCGATGAACCTGCGCCAATATCATCTTTCCGTTGATGTATTAGAACAGCTGCAGCTGGCGAAGCCGGAAGGTAAGCCGAAGAACGACGCGCCAGCGCCGGGTGCACTGACCATTACCGGTCTGATTGTTGTGCCGATTCTGTTGATCGTCATGGGTACCGTCGCGCATACCACACTGGAAGAAGGCAGCACGCTGCGTGCGGTGATGACGGTGATCGGTACGCCAGCCATTGCGTTGCTGATTGCGCTGGGACTGGCGGCGTGGCTGCTCGGCGTGCGTCGCGGCTGGAGCAAAGAGAAACTGGAAGATCTCACCGGACGTGCGATTCCCAGCTCCGCCAGCGTGATTCTGGTGGCGGGCGCGGGCGGTGCGTTTGGTAAGGTGCTGGTGGAATCGGGCGTGGGCAAAGCGCTGGCGTTGACGCTGGAAACCTTGCATCTGCCATTAGTTCCGGCGGCCTTTATTCTGTCGCTGGCGCTGCGTGCTTCGCAGGGGTCGGCAACGGTGGCGATTCTGACCACCAGCGGCTTGTTAAGCCAGGCGGTGGGCGATGTAACGGATATGCAGCGCGTGTTGGTGACGCTGGCGGCCTGTTTCGGTGGGTTAGGTTTGTCGCACGTCAATGATGCGGGTTTTTGGGTGGTGACGCGCTATCTGGGCTTGTCAGTGGCCGATGGTCTGAAGACCTGGACGGTATTGACGACGGTGATGGGGCTGAGCGGTTTCGCATTGACGTGGCTGGTGTGGGGGATGATTTAAGGGTTTTCCCTCACCCTAACCCTCTCCCACAGGGAGAGGGAACCGATCGAGCGCTTACGCCAGCATTTGGCAGCGTCTCCTTCTCCTGTGGAAGGGGGAACCGATCGAGCGCTCACGCCAGCATTTGGCAGCGTCTCCCTCTCCCTGTGGGAGTGTACAGTCCGGGGACATGGTGAACACTTGTTCGGGGACATGGTAGACACTTACAACTAAGGCATAAGAACCCGTTTATGGAGTCGCTTATGTCCTGGGATGCGAGAGATACCA